>NZ_JBEWYP010000006.1:0-238054 GCF_040566555.1 Sediminicola luteus
GAATCCCAGCTCGATTTGATTAACATCAAATCTCAACAACGGATTCTTAGCCTAAACGTTGTAAGTAATTTAAAAAATGGCAGATGGTAGTTTATCCCAATTCAAAGCAACTTTAGCGCGAAGACAGGCGAGAAAGGACAAGAATAGTGGGAAATTTGACCGGAATAGTTTGGATTATAGTTCTACTGCATCTAAGACGGAATTTGATTTTCCCGTATTAAGTCATGCGGATTTGGAGGATTTAAAAGGGAAAATACGTACTGATATACGTATACAAAAAAGAAAAGAATTGGTATTTTATCTGGTTGTTATAGTATTAACGATATTCCTATTTTTCAGTTTAATTAATTAATAAAGAAAAAACTACTTACAACAACAACTATAATTAATTGCGGGCGGATTTCCCTTCGGAAAATCCACGCTCATTTAGTATGTTTAGTCTGCGGGCGGAAATCCTGTCGGATTTCACACCGCAACTAATCATAGTCTAACCGTTACCATACATACTATCAAATGCCTCGAATTGAATTGCGGACATATATTAAAGCTGACAAGAATATAGTGTTCGACCTGTCTAGGAGTATCGATTTACACAAAATATCGACTGAACATACAAATGAAGAGGCCATTGATGGCGTGACCGAAGGCTTAATTGGATTAAATGAAACCGTTACATGGAGGGCCAAGCATTTTGGAATTTATCAAACCCTTACCTCCAAAGTGACCGAATTTTCTCGACCAAAGTTGTTTACAGATGAAATGGTGAAAGGAGCTTTTAAAAACTTCAAACACGTACACCAATTTTACGATCTTGATGACGGGACTGAATTGATAGACGTATTTGAATATCAATCTCCGCTTGGGTTGTTAGGCAGTTTAGCTGACAAGCTATTCTTAAAACAATATATGACCGGCCTTTTATTAAAAAGAAATGAAACCATAAAGGAATTCGCTGAATCTGAAAAATGGAGAGAAGTGTTACCTAAAAATTAAAAAAGTACATATGGTAACAATGGCTATAATCCATTATTTAGCATATTTACTACAAATCAAAAGTTTTCGTACTTTAGACCGGCATGATCCCAAGCTCGATTTGATTAACATCAAATCTCAACAACGGAATCATAGCCTAACCGTTACCTGCAAGCTTATAAATGACCGCAAAAGAGAAGCAAATAGAATTCATAAAAGGTTATTTGAAACCTAAATTGAAAGAAGATGGATTTCGGACTTCTGGCCAAAACTGGTGGAAAATCTATGAAGACTTCTTCATTCTGATAAATCTTCAAAATTCTCAATGGAACAGTAAATTTGAATTGAGCTTTTGTTTTAATATCGGAGTAGGACTTACCGAAAAAATGACTGACTCTAAAAGGAAAAAGCCATCATATTTTGACCTCGCTACTATTCTAAGAGAAGAAGCATATTTGTCTGATTCAAGAAAAAAACACAAATATCGACAAGACGGTTGGCTTGGCTATTTGATAAAAGACAATACCGATTTGAATGACTTTACGAATGAATTAAATAAAGATTTTGAAAAAGAAATATTACTAAAATTAAGTGGACTGAAATCTATTAAGGACTGTCTGCAATTCTATGAAAAGTTCGATTTTTGGGGAGATAACCTAAAACAGCAAATAGAAGAAATTGAAAAAACTAGAATAAAAGCAAGCAGGTAACATGGGCTATAATTCATTGTGGCATTATGCAAAAAACAAAAATAGAAACTAACAAACGGCCTGATTTCATAAGTGGGAAAGTCTACGACGTTCCCCACAACGAAATCATAGCCTAGGCGTTGTACACCATTTAAGAAAAACCGAAAAAATGAGTTGGGACATTGTACTTTTTAATTCAAAACAGAAGATAAATTCAGTTGCTGAATTAGACGAAAATCAATTGGTATCGACTGATTTTAGCGGAATTTTGGAATCTTCTTTTGACCGAATTAATAAAAAAGACAACCATAGAGAAATTGTCGGAACTGGCTTTACGATTGACTTTTTTACAGACAATGAGCAATCGAGCAATTTTATGCTGTCATTATATGGAGAAAACGGAATTTATGCCCTAATTGAATTAGCCAAAAAACATAATTGGCAAATTTATGACTCTGGAATTGACGGAATGGTCGACTTGGAAAATCCAGAGAAAAACGGATTTAAAAATCACAGAAAATACGTTGAACAGATAATGAATGGTCAATCATAATGGCAGAAACAAGCGAACAATCATATGACTATGTCTGCTTTAGTGATTTAGCTTATGAATTTGACTTTTGTGACCTAAAAGAAGCTGAAAAAAAGATTAAGCGGAAATTAAGGTATTATGGACTTGGAAAATATGACCAGGAACGAGTTGACTATGTCAGAAAACTAAAAAACAACTTGTTCAAAGAGATTAGACTTTATGATAAGTCAGAATATTACATTCCATCAAAATCGGAATTTGCGGAATTCACTGACTTTGATTATGAAAAAATGAAAGGTGATTTCCTGAAAAAATATGATAAAATAAATGATTCAGATATGTCTCGGATTTTAAATTTTGCGATTTATCTGTATTATATGAGATAAAAAAACGGTGTACAACAATGTATAACCGCAATTACGGCGGATTCGACTACGTCCGAATCCACTCGGAATTGCGAGCGCTAGTTCTAAACCGAAAATAATCGCTAATTTAACCCGTAACTGACGGTTATACGAGACCGTTGTAGCATATTTAAACATAATAATGAACAGATATAAAATCATAATACTTGCATTAATTTTTTCTACGCCGATTTATAGCCAAATTGACTCATCCAAAGTTGCATTTGTTTCATATTGGTCCATTGGAGATAGTTATGATTTTAATGTTTCTAAAATAAAACAAAAATGGAAAGACGGAAATCTAACTAAAGACGAACATCAAAATTACATTGCCAATTTCACTGTCCTCGATTCAACTGATACGTCATACACTATTAATTGGAGTTATGAAGTCGACCTAGGGAGTACTTATAAAATACCAGAAAAATTGGTGGAAAAATTTTCTAAATACAAGTTGAATAAAATAATTTATAAAACTACAGAACTTGGTGAGTTCATTGAAATACTGAATTGGAAAGAAGTTGGAGACATAATGAATAATATGTTTGACGACCTTATTACATTCCAAGGGGAGGAGAATGGAAAGCAAATAGATGTTTTAAAAACAGCAATGCAACCGCTGAAACAAATTTATAGTTCGAAACAAGGAATTGAACAATTAGTTGTTAAAGAATTACAATATTTTCATCAATTAATGGGCTTGGAATATGACATTTCCGAACCAATAATATACGAAGAGTCATTACCAAATATGTTTGGTGGTAATCCTATAAAAGCACAAGCCAAACTTTATTTTGAAAACGTGGATTTTACAGAAAGCTATTGCACTGTAAAACAAGAATTAAGTATGGATCCAAAAGACACAAAGGAATTGTTAAATCAACTATTTGTGCTAATGAAACTTGACGATAAAGAAATTGGAAGAGCACTCGAAACAGCAGTTTTTAAGGTAGAAGATAGAAACACTTATGAATTTTATTATAATCCTGGTATACCTCATAAAATAGAAACAATTAGAGAAACAGTAGTGGATATAGAAAGGGAAAAAGCAAGAAGTTTAGACAAAACTATTATTGAATTAATCTATTACAATTAAAAAACATGCTACAACAAGGGCTATAATTCATTGTGGCATCATGCAAAAAACTAAAATAGAAACAACCAAACGGCCTGATTTCATAAGTGAGCAAGTATACGACGTTCCCCACAACGAAATCATAGCCTAGGCGTTGTGCTTCATTATCAGAAACCGCTAACCAATGATAAAATTCTTTCGAAAAATTAGACAAAAACTGCTCTCTGAAAATAAATTCAGCAGGTATCTGATTTACGCAATTGGAGAAATCGTACTTGTTGTTATAGGAATTTTGATTGCACTTTCCATAAACAATTGGAATCAAGACCGTATAGAACATAAAGAAACCAAAGTTTTATTGGGCAATCTTAGCTTAGATATTGAAGAGAATATCAAAAACCTGAAAGACCAACAAAATCTATTTAAGATTCGAAAAGATTGGGCAGATCTTATTCTCAAATCTCTGAATGATCAAAATGTAGAAGATTCCACAATATTTATTACGGCCATTACAAGGGTAGGTTGGATTATGGACTATTCTCAAATGCTTCCTACCTATACTGAAATTATTAGTTCAGGGAAACTATCGTACATTAAATCAGAAAATCTTAAAAAAGCATTGGCTGACTATCAATCAAAAGTTGAATTGAATCGGCAAATTTTATCAACCTATAATCTTGGCTTAAAGGAAACCGAAAGGTTGGCTATTGGTCATCTTAATGGAATGCCTGAGGCTTCTAATTTAATTAAACCCCTCTTACCAAATATAGGAGTAAGTTTTGATTTGAGGTCTATAGCTATAGACGCCGAATTTAATAAAAACATAAAGCACATTTCTTTTCAAAGTGCTGGTTCCATGGATTATATAAGCGATCAGCTCATTACAAATGCAGAACATTTAAAAAGTTTGATAGCCGATGAATTAAATAGCTATTGAAGAAATAAGCAAAATAAAAAACATACTAAATTCAGAACTGAAAGAAAAAAATAACGAAAGCACAACAATGGCGATAATTCATTGTGGCATCATGCAAAAAATAAAAATATTAACCATCAAACGGCCTGATTTCATAAGTGGAAAAGTCTACGAGCCAACGCGCCAACCCACCCACTGCTCTCGCAGATGTCGTCACAACGAAATCATAGCCTTGGCATTGTGTGTAATTTGGTGAAAATACCAATTTTTGGTATATTTGAGTAAAAAGTTTCAAAATGAATAAAAACACATCTATATCACTAGGAAATTATTTCGATCAATTTGTTCAAAGCCGAATAAAAGAAGGTCGATTTAAAAATGTTAGCGAAGTTATACGCGCTGGATTAAGACTTTTAGAGGAAGAAGAAAGTAAAGTAATTGCATTAAAAAACGCAATTCAGGATGGAATCGATAGCGGAATTGCGCATGATTTTGACCCCAAAAAACATCTTGAATCTCTAAAAGCAAAAAAGCACTCGAATGGCTGATTTTAAATTGACAAATAAAGCTGTTGAAGATTTATCGAAAATTTGGGATTATACTTTTGAGGTCTGGTCTGAAAACCAAGCCGACAAATATTACGAAATGTTGATTTCAAGTTGTCAAGAAATTGCAGACAATCCGATTTTGGGAAAAAACTATGATGGTATTACTCCAAGTCTACTCGGAATGCAAACCAACCGACATATCATTTTCTATCGGACTTTATCTGAAAGCTATGTTGAAATTACTAGGATTTTACACGAGAGATTGGACTTAAAAAAGAGAATAGCAGAATAAAAAAACTACACACAACAAGGGCTATAATCCATAGTGGCAGCATGCAAAAAACAAAAAAGTAAACCAACAAACGGCCTGGTTTCATAAGTGGAGAAGTCTACGACGCCAACGCACCGACTCGCCCAATGCTTTCGCAGATGTCATCACAACGAAATCATAGCCTAACCGTAGGCAATAATAGCATCGAATTCCATTTCATATCTAATCTTCAAAAGTATTTATAATCATATTGTCATATTTATACGATTCTTGTAACTAACTATAATGGAGGGTCGAAAGACTTTAATTGTACAATATGGAAAAACAATCATTTGAGCAGGTTCTTGAGAAGAATAAAGAAAAGATCTACAGAATTTGTAAAATTTATGCTGTTTCTCCAATTGAACCAGAAGATTTATTTCAGGAAGTAACTTATCAGATATGGAAGGCTTTGTCTACGTTTGAGAATAAATCTAGTATAGATACTTGGGTTTATAGAATTACATTGAATGTATGCATTCGCTCTAAAAACAAATTAAATAGGGTCAACAATAAAAGTGTGAGATTAGAAACAATTAATTTTCAACCCACATCAATTTATCCAGACCAAGATTTGGAGAAAAAATATAAGGCACTTCAAGAATGCATAAACACACTAAGTAAAATAAATCAAGCCCTTGTTATTTTTTCCTTAGAAGACTTACCCTATAAAGAAATAGCAAAAATTACAGGATTAACAGAAAATCATGTTGCTGTTAAAATGAAACGAATTAGAAAAGAACTATTAGATTGTATAATTTCTAAAATAGATTAATATGACACAGAAAATAGAATGGCAAGAAATAAAAGAAATTTGGAAAAATTCTTCACAAACAAAGAAGATTGATATTCATATTTCCCAATTGCAAGAAGAATTAAAAAGTAAAGCAAGTGAATTTGAAAAGAATTCTATCAAATCGGATATTTCGTTTCTAACTCCATATTGGGAAGATTTTAAATCGAAGACAAGTCAATTTGAAAAAGACTCGGTAAAAAATGATTTATTGAAGTTAACTAAAACTCTAAAAAACTTTCTTCCAATATTTAAAAGGAAGAAATAGTATTTTAACCTACTATTGCCAACATCGGTTATCGCAAATAGCGGGCTTTCAAGTAAAAGTTATTTTTTAGACATCAAGTAACAAACAACTAAGCCGACAAGAAGCCGTCCTTACTCCACGCTAGTTGCGTTCACCAAGACCGTTGCGCTTCACTATTCTATCAAGCTACTTAGTTAAAAATCATATCTTTAGAGAAACCAACCTCTAATGATCAAATTTTTTAGATTATCGAAACAAAATTTAGCAAAGCAATATCAAAGGTCTAGTAGACCTTTGATGGAGATAGCCGCTTGCGGAAAAACGCAAAAGCATACATCATGATTAAGTTCTTTAGAAGAATCCGCCAGCGACTACTCTCTGAAAATAAATTCAGTAAATATCTTATTTATGCTATTGGCGAAATTGTACTTGTAATGATAGGTATTTTGCTCGCCCTTCAAGTGAACAATTGGAATAACCGTCGAATTGAAAAGTCAAAAGAACAGGCAATTTTAAAAAATCTTCAAATAGATTTTAAAAATAATATTGACAACCTAGACCTCGCCTATAATCGTTTTAAAGAGGCTTATCAAGCTTCTGCAATGTTACTTGAAATTATAAAAGATGATAAAGATATAAATCCGACAGAAGTTGATCATTTGATTAATGAAATCGTCAATAAACCGATGTCATTTGATTTCATAACGGGATCGACAAACGAAATAATAAATACTGGCTCGCTCCATTTAATTCGTGATCCTGCGCTGAGAAAACAGATATCAAATTGGTCTTATTATTTTACTGATACTCAAGATGACATGGTAATTTACAGAGACTATTTATTTGGTTTTTTTATCCCCTCTTTAACAACCAAAGTCAGATTAAGAAACTTATCAGTTCCTTTAATTTTTGAAGATGATCTTGATTTACAAAAGATATCAAATTCTGGCTTTAAACCTGACTATAATAAGGCTATTAAGACATTTGAATTTGAAAATCAAGTATCTAATAATGCATTAAACTATATGTGGGTTATAAATTCGTACAAAGTATTTCTAAACTATTTGATCGATACCTTAGAACTTATTGAATCTAATATAAAATGACAATACCGATCCATAAATAGCGAAAGCATGACAACTTGTATAATACATTGCACGTTTTCGTTGTTTTTAGGGGGAATTTGTGTTTTAGCGTGTGTACGATTCCCACTCCGAAATCCAAGCGGATTTCTTAGTAAAGTAATCATACACAAACCGGTTGTGCTCCACTATTTTATCAGGCTACTTAGTTAAATATCATATCTTTAGAGAAAACAACCTCTAATGATAAAATTTTTTAGATTATCGAAACAAAATTTTGCAAAGCAAAATCAAAGGTCTAGTAGACCTTTGATGGAGATAGCCGCTTGCGGAAAAACGCAAAAGCATTCATCATGATCAAGTTCTTTAGAAGAATCCGCCAGCGACTACTCTCTGAAAATAAGTTCAGTAAATATCTTATTTATGCGATTGGCGAGATAATTCTTGTCGTTATTGGAATTTTGATTGCATTGGCACTGAACAATTGGAATTCTGATAGCAAAGCGAAAACCCAGGAGTTGAGTCTTCTTGCTGAGATGAGAGAAAATCTTGAAAGTGACCTAATCGATTGCCAGTATAACATTAGAGTAAATGAGCGGCTACATATCTCAAACAAATTAGTTCTTCAGGAGTTGGAAGCAAGGAATCCATTTCATGATTCACTAAAATTGCATTATGGTAGATTATGGGGAGGCACCACTCAGACAATGAATACCTCGGCCTATGATAACTTGAACTCTATTGGTTTCGACCTAATAAGAAACAATAGCTTAAGACGTAGCATTACCGTCTTGTATTCTGAACGATACCCTTATTTAAAAAGATTGGAATCCGACTTCGACAACAAGATCCAAATGAATGAGATGCTTCCACAAATCAATGCCAAGATTGTAATTGATTCCATGTGGCAGAGCGGATACCCAATTGATTTCAATGCATTGATGAATGATGATGCCTTTAAAGGATTACTAAGAAACAATATCTTCGTAAGATCATTTATGATTGGGAAGTACACGGACATTGAAAATCAATTGAAAGATTTATTAGGTAAAATCGAACGTGAACTCGAAAGCAGGCAACGATGATAAAATTCTTTAGAAGTATCCGCCAGCGACTACTCTCTGAAAATAAATTCAGTAAATATCTTATTTATGCGATTGGAGAAATTATACTTGTAGTAATAGGAATTTTAATTGCGCTTAGCATAAACAATTGGAATCAATCTCGAAAGCAAAATAATGCCGAAAAGGAATTTTTACAAGGCATTAAAACTGACTTAAAGAAGGATAAAGAATATATTAATCTTGTTATACAACTACAGAAACCAAAAATTGATGTATTTGATCATTTAAACTCCGAATTACCAGAATTCAAACATGAGAATAAAATTGCAGTTGATTCCTTATTTAAAATATATTTTACCAGCCAGCGTACATTTTATCCAATTTCTGGCTCCTTTCAATCGGCCGTTTCAGGGAATGAAATCAATTCCTATAAAGACAAAGTTATTTCAAGTTCTCTTATCAAACTTTATAATACCACATATGGAAGGTTAATTGATAATGGTAAAATCAGCGATGATAGATGGGATTATCTAAGTAGAAAATATCGCCATGAAAGACGAATTGGAATTACTCAAAACTTGAATGATTCACAGCTTTCTGAACTCTTGGATGACATGTATCACCATTTTGTGCATATGCATTGGTATCAAAATCAATTAATAGATGCCAATCGAGAGATTGATAAAATATTAGAAAAAATAGAATAAACTAATATTATTACAATAACGAAAGCACATCACCTAGTATAATCCATTGCTAGTACTCGCCTACAACAAATCCCGATCCCGGCCCCGATAGCTATCGGGGTCGGGATTCTATTTGATTTTATTTGTTAAATTAGATACTTAAATACACCACTAATCTTACACAATCACGTTGTAGCCAATTAAAACAAATACAATGAAAGATATCTCAGGAATCGATGAAAATGGAAACCCAAAGAATGGTCCATTTAAGTTGTTCTTCAAGAATGGACTAATATCTTGTCAAGGCGAATTTGTGGACGGGAAAAAGTCAGGTGCTTGGAAATACTTTCTTAATAATGGACAGTTGCGGTCATCTGGCAACTACAAAAACGGGAAGATTGTTGGTCGGTGGAAATGGTTCTTCAAAAATGGCGAACCTAGGGGTACAGGCCGCTTCGATGATAATGGGAATAAACACGGTGAATGGAGGCGATATCATGCCAATGGACAACTTTGGGACGAAGGGCGCTTCGAACATGGCAAGAAGAATGGTACTTGGAAAGTCTATAACGAGACTGGCGAACTCCTTACCGAGCAAACTTTCAAGTAGTGAAAGGAATGTCTCAGTCTATTTTCAATGCTTGATAACAGATGATTTGAGCAATCCGTTTCAAAATATTTTGTGAAACGTTAATAAAAAGAATTCAACAAATTCTCTGACTAAACTGAAACTTGATTAACAGGATTAATCAAAGAATAGAAAAAACTGGCTTCAACACCTTGTATAATTCATTGCTAGTCTTAGCCTGTTAACGAATCCCGGTCCCGATAGCTATCGGGGTCGGGGTCGGGATCGGGATCAGGATCAGGATTCTATCTGATTTTTATTTGCTAAATTAGGTACTTGAACACGCCACTAACCATAGACAAACACATTGGCACCAATTTGAAAAAATCACCTACTGAATTTCAAAAAGAGCAAAGGAATTCTAAAAATTCGGAGTATAAATAAAATAAATATGAAAGTAACACTAATTAGCATTCCTGTACGAGACCAAGAAAAAGCTTTAAAATTTTATACAGAGAAGTTGGGCTTCATAAAGAAGAAGGACTTGCCATTGGGAGGTGGAAATAGATGGTTAACCCTAGTTTCACCAGAGTGGCAGGATGGACCAGAATTATTATTGGAACCTGGCCCTAATCACTTTGAGCCTTGTAAAGTCTATCAAGACGCATTGATGGAAGCAGGCTACCCTTACACTCAATTTGACGTTGACAATGTTGATGCCGAATATGATAGATTGACCAAACTTGGTGTAGGTTTTAGTGTAAAACCAACCGTAATGGAAACATGGAAATACGCAGTTTTTAATGATACTTGCGGAAATAACATTCAAATCGTTGAGAACCTGTAAATAAAAAACTGTGGCTAACACGGGCTTTGGGGAATGTTTGGTAGGTAGCCGCCCTTCTTGCCATAGCCTAGAACGTTAGCAGAAATAAGAGCAATTAATATGACTAAGCTATTTACTTTATTAATACTCATTATTATTATATCAAGTTACGCTCAACAGAATGCATTGTATGACATAATCCCTAAAAATGAAAACGTTATAAATAAGACAAAGGATCAACTTATAGACCAAGCCAATCAGATCATTTCCTCCAAATATCCAGAATTTGTCATCGATTCTCTATTGTATGAAATCACAGTTTGGAAAAACTCCGAAAAAACAATCGTTAACTACAGGCGAATAATCAAATTTACCCCTCTTGACAAAAAGGATGAAAACTTGGATTATGATTTTGAGGTTAACCTAACCCACCGAGAGGTCTCCCCATTTGATTTTCGGGGGTTTGAAACGTTTTACATTCCAACTACAGAAGAGCAAGAGAAAATTAATTTTATCATCAAAGCGTTTGGTTTACCACGCGTAGGTTTTAACAATGCTATTGTTGAAGGTCCCGAGATGTACAGCATTTACATAAATAACGAAACGGCGTTTGGCGAATACTTCATAGATAAAATAACTGGCAAAGAGTGCATGGGTTCGATAGAAGGAAGTTATGCCCTAATACCCGACTTTCCTGAATTAGTTGACGCAGATCCTTTAATTGAAATCAAGGAATAACCATGGCACGCACTTTTTATGAATTGACAAATGGTTAAAATAATTACCACTGCCAACACCCTTAATAATTAATTGATAGTTCTAACCTACTTAAGAATAGCGATCCCGATAACTATAGGACGGCGAGTCCAGATGGCTATCATGATCTATTCGGTTTGTATTTGCTAAATTAGGCGCCCAACCAATGCAACCACTTATGGCCGTGTCCGTTAGTCACAAAAAATAAATGCAATAATAGTTTGAAAATTCACCTATTTATGATGAACAAAATTAAGGAGTTAGAAAAATTATCACGACTTCTAGATCCAAAAGCGAGTCAAAGAGAAAAATGGAATTCTGAGGTTTTGGGTTATTCAAATACCTTCATAAACAATTTAGAAACTTCCAAAGCCTATATCAAATCTGAAGAAAATGGCAAGGAGATCTACAAGTTAGACATTGAAGAACAAGCTGTTGAATTAACGGCATTATTAGATAGCACAACAAAAAATATTGACAAGGTGGGTATAAACCCTGCTTCAGGTGGACATATGGGCTATATTCCTGGTGGGGGACTTTATCCTTCTGCACTTGGAGATTACATGGCAGCAGTTAGTAATCGTTATGCAGGAGTCTTTTATGCTGCGCCAGGAGCAGTTCGTTTAGAAAACATGCTTATTAGATGGATGTGTCGTCTAATGGATTATCCTGATAATGCCATTGGCAATTTAACCTCTGGAGGATCAATTGCTAATTTAATGGCCTTGGTGACAGCTAGGGAAGTCCATAACATCAAAGCTCGAGATTTTGAAAGATGCGTAATTTACCTTTCAGAACAAGCACATCATTCGATATTAAAAGCTATCCGAATTTCAGGGTTGTCCGAAGCTCAGTTAAGATATATCCCTTTAGATGAAAATCTAAAGCTTTCACCAGTTCATTTAGAAAATTCAATTATTGAAGATAAAAACAATGGTTTAATCCCATTCTATATCAATGCTTCTTTTGGAACCACTAATACAGGAACTATTGATCCTTTAGAATCTATTGCTGCAATTGCAAAAGAGCACAAGTTATGGCTTCATGTAGATGCAGCTTATGGAGGTTTCTTTAAGTTAGTGCATGAATTAGACTCAAAATTTAAAGGCATAAAAGAAGCAGATTCTATTACCTTGGATCCTCACAAAACGCTTTTTCTACCTTACGGAACGGGAGCTATACTTATAAAGGATAAAGCACATTTATTAAAGGCTTATCATTGCTTAGCAGATTATATGCAAGATGTAATTGGTAAGGAGGATGAAATTTCACCTGCAGATATATCAGCAGAACAGACAAAACACTTTCGAGGAATGAGGGTGTGGTTACCATTAAAATTATTTGGTTTAAAGCCTTTTAGAGCCGCATTGGAAGAAAAACTATACCTAACTAAGTATTTCTATGAGGAAATTCAAAAAATAGAAGGGTTTGAGGTAGGACCGGAACCGGAACTTTCTGTGGCTATTTTTAGGTATGTTCCCAAAAATGAAGACCCAGATTTGTTCAACAGAAATTTGATTGAAGCGATTCAAAATGATGGTCGTATATTTCTTTCATCTACGAACATAAATGATGTCTTTTGGATTCGGATAGCAGTAGTGCAATTTAGAACTCACCTTGAACAGATAAATCTATTGTTGGATATTATCAAAGAACACTTAAAATCAAAATTGAGATAGGTTAAATTAATCAAGGGTCAACTCTGTATTATTAATTGCTAACCAGCATAACTAAGCATCCGGACCCGTTCCAGAAGGTTATCGGAATTCTATTCGCTATATATTTGGTAAATTAGATGTTGTAAATACCCAACTTAACTTATTCAAGATCGTTGTAAGTAATTTAACCAGACCAAAAATGGGGCGATTCATAATGATTATTTTTTTTATCTCTCTAGTCAGTTGCGCTATAGATAGAACTATTGGCAAGGTATCTGGAATTGAAAATAATACGCTCATTAATTTCCAAAAATTACAGAGCAAAAGTAGATTGTATATTACCGATAAGAATGAGCCCGGAGAAAAACTTCAACTTTGTTTGACCTATATTGATAAAGAAAGTAAAAGTATTCTCCCAGATCAATTGGTGAAATTTTACCACACTTCTACCTTTGGGAATTATGATCAAACCGACCCTACTGACGAGTCAACGGCAAGATTAGGTGGACAGGCATGGACTAACGAAAAAGGGCAGATATATATTGAAACCATTTTACCAGGAGATTATGGTAGTGCTAATGACAATCGGCATATTCATACAACGGTTTTTGGAGCAAAACCCGAAGCTTATGATATTCACTTTAAGCAATACACCGATTACATGGGGAAAAACTTTAGTAAAGGCAGTGACCAACATTTTTTAGCGGACTTAAAAAGGACAAAAGAAAATGAATTGGTTGCTTTTTTAAATATTGAGGTAAAGAATCCTTATCAAGCTGATAATTAAAAATTACCTATCACCATGGTTTTTTATAATTACTTATAGTTATGACGATTGAAACAATTTACCATGAAGAACACGATTACATTATTTCTGATCTTATCACTTTTGGGATTCCCATTTTGTGAAGTTTCAGCGCAATTAAAAAACCCGCAAAATATCCCCTACACTTGGAAGACTGATACTACTAAACGAAATATTGAGCTTTCCGAAATTACAGTAGCAGTTCCAAGACAGACTTTCCCTACTATTGATTATCCTAATTTTATAGGTAAAGCAGAAGGCCTTGATCGTTTCTATGAGCATGAACCCGTAATTTCAGTTACTATAAATGGGGAATCAAAAGCCTATCCGTTAAACATGCTGACCATGCATGAAATCTCCAATGATAGTCTAGGAGGAATTCCAATTTTACCCACTTTTTGTCCATTGTGCAATTCAAGTGTAGTCTACGATAGAAGATTAGGTCATGGGGGACAACAGTATGTTTTAGAATTTGAAGTATCAGGAATGCTTCGAAATAGTGATATGATAATGGCCGATAAGCAAACTCAAACTTGGTGGCAACAATTGACGGGGATTGGATTAGTTGGAGATTTAAAGGGGGTAGAATTAGATGTTATTCCTTCCATGGTTCTCTCAGTCAAGGATTATTTTAAAAGATACCCAAGCGGAAAAATATTATCTCCAAAAACGGGTACAGCAGCAGAAGAAAGATACGGGACCAATCCGTACACAAACTATGATAGTTTAGGCAATAAACCGTGGGCAAGCTTTTTTGATCAAGATAAATTAGATAATCGCCTTCCTCCGATGGAAAGAGTAATAGACTTGGAGGGTAAAAACAGTTATAAAATATATCCTTTTTCAATCATTGCTAAAATGGGGGTAATCAACGACCGTTTTGACGATAGGAATATTGTGATATTCCATAAAAAAGGAACTATTTCGGTTTTGGATAAATATGAGATCTCAAAATCCAAAGCAATTGGGTCAGCTACCATGTTCTCATCCATTGTAGATGGAAGAACCCTTACATTTAAAAAAGTTGATGACGATTTTATCGATATTGAAACAGGAAGTGTCTGGGACATTACAGGTAGATGCATACAGGGAAGTATGAAAGGAAAGGAATTAGTACCTGAAAGATATAGTAATCACTTTGCTTTTGCATGGCTAGCTTTTCATCCAGAATCAGAAATTTATGGAGAAAAACAATAGTATCTGACCATAGGCAGTACATCATAGTAGCACAAGCCTATCGATTATCCTAGTCCACTATTCATATCCTGAGTGTTACTGGTATTGATTTTTTGTGTTGAGATATTAGTTCCTTTAATGCTTCTTTTTCAATTGGGGCTCAATGACAGGCTTTTTTGACCTCTTCCACCACGCAAAGCCGAAATAGAACAAGGTGGTGACCATAAAGAAAATACCAATAGCTATATATTCATTAAAAGGAACATAGGATAGTACCCAAATTAGAACTACTAACGCAAGAATTGGAACAAACAATCCGCCGGGCACTTTGAACATAGGAGGATTAGCCAAATCTGGCTTTAACCTACTTTTAAACATAGCCAATACTACGCCAAGGTAAATTATTAGAACTGCAGAACTAGACAAGATGGCCAATGTTTTGAAGCCTCCACTTATAGCCATTAGGAACATGATACTACAATATAAAATAATAGCGATATGTGGTGTCTTGTATTTTGGATGAACGCTGCTCAGCACTTTAGGAAGAAATCCGTTTTCTGAAGCAACAAAAGGCAACCTAGATGTAACCATAATATCACCGCCTACTACCGCATACATAGAAACTACTCCAGTAGCAATCAATATCGTGCCACCAATCGGACCTGTTAAGCGAATGGCCACCTCGGCTAGGGGAGCTTCTCTAAATAGGGACAGTTCTGCCCCTAAGACGCCTGTAGCCACAAATTGAATAAGCAGGTAAATGACCAAAATTCCAGCAATTCCCATGAAAATCCCACGTGGAATGGATCTTCCTGGATTTTTCATTTCCCCACTGATATTCAGTGCTGATTCTGAGCCTCCAAAAGCAAAAAAGAGCAATAGGCAAGCAGCGCCAAAAGTAGTAACATCGGGAAGCGCGGTCATAGCCAAATTTTCGGAATTGATGCTGAAAAGTCCTAACAGCACAAGTAGTACTAAGGGAGTAAGCTTTAAGATGGTCAGTATGGCCACCATTCTGACTCCAGATTTCACCCCACGAATATTTATGATGGCAAATACCGCTAAAACAACAAAAATAAAAACCGCTCGAAACCAATACTCGGTAAAGGAAGGAAACCAGATACCCAACATATCTGCCATTATATTTAGAACTGCTGCGTCTGAAAGAATACCATATCCCAACCAGAAGAGTGTATTTGACAAAAAACCTGCTAAAGGACCAAAGGCATCTTTAATCATGGCATATGCGCCTCCTGTACTCGTCTCCTTGCTACCCATCTCAGCAAAGCACAACATAATCAAACCTATCAAAAGGGAGCAAAATAGATAGGCCAGGAAACTCATGGCACCTAAATAACCTGCTACATAGGCAGGCAAAATAAATATTCCGGTTCCGATGGTCAAGTTTATGGCATTGATAGCTAGTGATCCGGCTCCCAATTGCCGTTTTAAACCAGACTTTTCCTTCAAATTCATCCAACAAGTTAAGACATAAAAATTGAAACCCTGGCCTTTGGCCGTGATATTGTTAAATGATGCTTTTTTGATTTGAAGCCATAGGAACAATACCTACTAACAATTCCTAAGATAACTACCTAGCCATTATCCTCTATAGTGCAATATCCTGCTAGTTAATTAATTATAATATCTTTAGAGAAATCAATCTACTCTTCAATGATAAAATTCTTTATAGAGCAGGCCATTGAAAAATCGTCTAGTCGAAATCTGTAACGAATGAACCAGCTTGCCACGCTGAAATAACAATAGACAAGCATGATAATGTTCTTTAGACATTTAAATAAACAACTTTTAACTAAAAACAGAAGATGAATTTAATATCCCACACAATATATCGTTAAGTTTATCAGAATATTTTCCTAGAAATGATACTTTGGATGAACTAATAAGTTCAGGGAAATTCAGAATTATAAGAACATAAAGATTACGAACAAAAAAACAAGAAATAATGAGAATAGTGAAGAAAATAGGAATAGGACTCCTTGTAATTATTGGACTACTATTAATTGTAGCACTTTTTGTGTCGAATGACTTTCATTACGAAAAATCAATTACAATAAACAAACCCATAGAAGAAGTTTGGGAAAACACAAAGAGTCTGAAAGCTATTGACACATGGAGTCCTTGGATGGAATATGACCCAAACATGAAGAAAGAGTTATCTGGAACAGATGGAACAATAGGTGCCAAAGTTACTTGGGAGAGCGACCATGAAAAAGTGGGAAAAGGAAGTCAAACAATCACTAAAATTGACAAACCCAATCTTTTTGCAACAGATTTAAAATTTTACACCCCTTACGAAAGTGAAGCGAAAGGATTTATTGAATTAAAACCAGAAGGCAATAATACAATCGTTACCTGGGGATTTGATAGTGAAATGCCCTACCCGTT
Organism: Sediminicola luteus; assembly: GCF_040566555.1. Classification (GTDB taxonomy): domain Bacteria; phylum Bacteroidota; class Bacteroidia; order Flavobacteriales; family Flavobacteriaceae; genus Sediminicola. Next base: position 17,517 of record NZ_JBEWYP010000006.1, read on the forward strand.
TAATTTAATGCAATTGTTTATGGATATTGAAGAAGCCATAGGTGAGGATTTCGATCTCGGATTAACGAAATTAAAACAACTTTCTGAAAACCAATAACGGTTGATATCACCGAAAAATTAAAAACTTAATCTCACCCTACTTCGGATGCCCAAAAACTATAGGGATTCTATTGAGTGTGACATGCAAAAAATAGTGCTCCTTTTTATTAATGGAGCAATAGAAATTAAATGAACAGTAATCTAGCATTAGTAGAAACGGAAGTCTATAAAAAATGTGCACTTGATATTTCGGACTTCAAAATGGAACCTGAAAGCAAGGAGTATGGTGCTTGCCAATATCATCTAGGAGGACGAGAAATTATAAGCAGAACTGCTAAAATCACCCCAAAAAAGGTCGGTCAGTTTGTGACGTTCTGGAAACGAAATGGAGATGGTCCAATCGATCCCTTCGATGAGTCCGATAGATTTGATTTTTATGTGGTAAATGTTCGCGCCAACGAGGAATTTGGACAGTTTGTTTTTCCCAAAACCATACTTCTTAAGAAAGGCATACTCTCAACGGCTAAGAAAGAAGGAAAAAGAGCCTTCCGTGTTTATCCATCTTGGGATATTGTAAAAAGCAAACAGGCAGAACGCACTCAAAAATGGCAATTGGAATATTTCTACCCACTAAATGATTCAACGGATTTATATAGGGTGTTGGGCTTATATAATACCGATGTAAAGGATGGGAAAACGCTAAACACAAAACCCCTTTACTAAAACCACGGCTTGGAGGCTATTGAATGTTTTGGGTATCTTTATAAGAACACAGAATCGCATCCCTTGGGATTTGGACAAAAAAGATAAATCTAAAAAATATGTGGATGCCAATAACTCGACTGCTCCTGGTAGTTGATTAAGCCGACTTGATTTTAGCTGAACCGTTATGCGTCTTTAAAAAGGAAAAAGTATGGAAATAATAAAAGCTCCACTTAGGTTACCAGTTCTGATTTGGAATGTATTGACCACCACTTTTTTTTGGACTACTACCATGAGAATATTGCTAAAGCCTGAAATTTCAACCTGGGGTATTTTCAATTTCGGCGGAAAAGGATTTATGGGAGATTATTGGCTACCTCCCCTCATCGTAATAATTGCTCTACTTGTCTTTTATCTCGAAGGACGTGGCAAATTCAGGATCCTCTATCACATACTGATAATTAGCTGGAACATACTGCTTACAGGACTTATTGCTTATGGCAGCTTACAGTCCAACACCCCAGTTTCGTTCGATACCTGGGGTATCCAAATTTCATTTATTTGGCTTCTAGTTCCATTTATTTTGTTTTTATTCTTGACCATTGCTTTAGTGGTTCAAGAACAAAAAGGAACGCATTTAATTCCATTATTCGATTGGTCAAAGCTTAATTGGAAGCCTCTGGTTATTGCTCTATTACTATTTCCAGTGGCACTGCTGTTTTTTAAGTTAGGCAGTGGGTTTAATTGGCTAGTAAAAATTGCTGTGGCAGCAACCATAATTCAGTGGATCTTACTAACAGAAGCCTTGGGTCGGCCATATGGGAGAAAAACAAAATAAATCGCCAATTTCCAATGAAAAACTAAATAAAACTATGAACTTAAATCAAGTAACTATTCCGTCATTGGATTTGACAAAATCAATTCCTTTTTATGAAAAGTTAGGACTTAAATTGATAGTGCAAGCACTACCGCATTACGCAAGATTTGAATGCCCAGATGGGAACGCCACTTTTTCAATCCATCAAACGGAGGAACTACCAAAAGGAGACGGTATTCATGTATACTTTGAATGCGAGAATCTTGACGAACATGTTGAAAAAATGAAAAGACATGGTATTGAATTTGACCAAGAGCCAACGGACCAAAGATGGTTGTGGAGAGAAGCGAGATTAAAGGACCTGGACGGAAATCAATTGATATTATTTTATGGTGGGGAAAACAGACTGAACCCGCCATGGCGAATAGAAGAAAATAAGCCAGAATAAAAAACACAACACATAAAAAAAAACTGCAAATTCCGCGTCCTTAAAACTCTTTGGACGACTACACCCTAATCCACTAGAAATTACCGAAGCCTGCGACTACCGTAAATGGAATTGGACGTAAAATGTTTAATAGTAATTAATGGTCTGACCAAAGTCATTGCAATTAGATAATAATCTATTGAAATTAGTTCTGAATTTTAAATACCATGGAGGACAGACTAAGCGGAGCTATATGTTTAGTAATAACAAAAAACAGTCTTGCAGTCATTGAAGAGAAGTTTCATCTCATCTATGCCAATCCTTACTCTTATTTATAAATCTATAAGATAATTCAAAGAATATGTAGTGAATATTGGTACGCTCTTAACATTTCGGCCTTTATCCGTGCCTCAAATACTCAAGCGGCCCACGACTCTTTACTGGGCTTTCAATTTACTGTAACATTAATTGTTAGTTACAGAGCAGAAGATCATTGAAACGAGATTCATTAACATTCTTTAATATGAATTCAAATTAAAAAAGCGGACCATCATGAATACTATACATCCAAACGTTGCCGTATTACAACAGTTTAACCCCAACAATATTTCTGCCTCTATCAATATTATCGCTGAGGATATCATTTTCCATTATTATAACCCCATGCTCCCGGACATGCATGGTGATTACCTCGGCAAGGAAGGGTTTATGGAGTTTTTTGGGAAAATAGCAGGTCAAACTAAAGGGACATTCAAGGTCACCCCGCTGTCCATTACTCCAATGGGCAATGAATTAGTGGTTACACATGTAAAAGATAGCATGACTTTAGATGGTCAGCAATTAGTAATTGATGCCGTGGTGGTTTGGCGAATTCTTGATGGAAAAATTAAGGAAGCATGGGATATTCCCGCTGTTTATACCGCTGAAACGATAAACAAGAATAATAGTACCCACACCAAACAAAAAGAATGAAATATAACACGGTAGTAATCGGAGCAGGCCTAGCCGGGTTGATTGCAAAGGGCACCATCATGGCCTATAGAATTATAGTAATCAATAATAAAATCTAATAGTATGAACGGAGCAATTTTTTACTCAGGACAGTACGGCAGTACCGAGCAATATGCTAAATGGATCAGTGAAGCTACTGGATTACCCATATTCAATATCAAAGATACCAATGCCGATCCATCAAAATACGAGTTCTTAATATTGGGCAGTTCTATTATCTATTTTAGGCTGACCATCAACAAATGGACAAAAGCAAATTTGGACAAGCTAGAAGGCAGGTCAAAGGTTTTATTCTCGGTTTCCGGTGCTGGGGCAAGTGCCAAACTCAATAGATGGGTTGCCGCTTCCCTCCCATCTGGGCTTCTATCACAGATGGAGCATGTGCCCCTTCATGGCAAGTTAGACCATAGTAAAGTCAGTTGGTGGATCCGAATCATCTTGTGGATTGGTTCGCTCTTTAACCCTGACCCACAATCAAGAAAGGAAGAACGTGGAGGATTTGACTATATGGACAAAGCCAGTATTGAACCTATCATTAAAATGATCCAACAGATTGAATCTACACAGGCGACAACTTGATCTTAAAGCATAATTAAAAGTGTCGCATCCGAATTTCACAAAGTACAATCAAATCGATGGATCCTTTGGATTTAAAACGAATGCATAAAACCCTGGAATCGTCAATACTTATTCTTACTCATTCTGAATCCCGACCCCGATCCCGATAGCTATCGGGATCGGGATCAGAATTCTATTTGGTTTGTAATTGCTAAATTAGATGTTGAAACACCCAACTCCCCTTTACGGGGAATGTTGGCAGTAAGTAAAACCTAACATGAATAAACATCTAATAATAGTGATCTTGTTTTTGATTGTTTCTTGTAAAGATTCAAAACAACATACTGAATCTCGCAATTCTGCAAAAGAGAGAATTTCATTCGTAACAGATAGGGATGGAAATGCTGAAATCTATTTGATGGATATTGATGGAGGAAATCTTCAAAATTTGTCAAACCATGATTCTCTTGATTTCAGTCCGTCTTGGTCCTCCGATGGTTCAATTCTATATTTCTATTCCAAAAGAGATGGTAATGCTGAAATCTATAGTGTAGATACCACAGGAAAGAAACTAAATCGCTTAACAGATCATCCCTATGCAGATGTGCTTCCTGCTCCCTCCCCTGATGGTGAGTTCGTTTTATTTATGAGCGAAAGAGATTCATTGAGTAGAAATATCTATGTGATGAACAAAGATGGTTCCAATATAAAACCTCTAACCCAAAACAAATTCTACGAAGAAAGTCCAGCCTGGTCTCCCAATGGGCAGAAAATTATTTTCACACGTCAGTTGAGGGACTCTACTGACAATTCTCACGCCGCCAATGGGGAAATACATATTATGGATTCATACGGAAGCAATGTACAAAGACTAACAAATAAGGAGGGTTATGATTCAGGTGCCAAATTTTCTCCAGACGGCCAAAAAATAGCCTTTTACGGGGTAAAGAATAATCATTGGGATATATTCATAATGAATTCGGACGGAAGCAATTTATATAATTTGACGAATGATACAATCGAATGCTACTCTCCTGAATGGTCACCAAATGGAAAGTGGTTGGTCTATACCGCAGGTACAAAAGGAGTATATAATATTTGGAAAATCAACCTCGAAACGAAACAGAAGATACAATTGACCAATACGACCGGAAGAAATGAGGGTCCAGCATGGGGAAAAAATCTCGATTTTATTGCTGAACAATAACAATCCTATTTTTTCGTTTAAAAGCTGAGCATATGATGCAAATACTTATTCTGCATTATAACTAATCACTAAAATAAATTTAAATGAAAATCCCAAATTTTAAACAACTAGGCATATTAACTGCAATGATACTGTTCATTGCTACTTTCACCTCTTGCTCTGATGACGATGGCCCAACCGTAAATATTACGGTCAATGAAGGACCTTCAGGGGATATCGGTGGAGATTTTACAGGAAATGGCGGAAGTGGATCAAGAACAATAACTTGGTCAAACAACTTGGCTACAGCCGACTATAACGCTGATATTACAGCTACAGCTTCAGGAAAATTCCAAATAATAGTTGCAGATGCAAATGGCACTGTGGTCCTTGATAGAAGCCTTAACGGAGGGTCTGAACCCGATAGTATTGACGGAGTTACTGATGCCGGTGAGCCTGGCAATTGGACTGTTACTATTAACCTTGAATCCTTTAATGGAGATGGAAGTTATTCTTTGAGTGCTGGAAATTAAGAGCTATTTCATATTCGCTAACAGACTAAAGGCTACCCATTCGGTAGCCTTTTATATTTTGAAATTTCAGCTAATAACGCGGATCATATTTGACTTGTAGAATCTATAACCGTATAAATTTCACTATTTTTAGTCTTCAGGATATCCTGAAACTGATTTGATTAACCAAAATTACCAAATCACTCTCAATACTAATAGCTGTAGTTTTCTTATTATAATAATCAACTCTAAACCTTATCTAAAACTATGAAAATAAATAGGCTACAATTTTCAATTGATATTAAGGCAGGGAAAACCGAGATTTGGAAAGCGCTCTGGGACGAGAAGTCTTATCGGGATTGGGCCAGTGTATTCTTCGAAGGGTCCTATGCCATCACCGATGATTGGAAAGAAGGCAGTAAGGTTTTATTTCTTTCCCCAGATCAGAATGGCATCTACAGCATCATCAAAAAACACATACCCAATAAAATCATGATGTTTGAGCATCAGGGAAATGTAGTAAATGGAAAGGAACAACCCATAGATGATGAGACAAAAAAATGGTCGGGCACCACAGAAATGTATACGCTTACCGAAGGAACAGACTACAACACCCTTACCGTTGATATAGATGTCCTGGATGAGCATCTCGACTTTATGAAAAACACTTTTCCAAAAGCATTGGAAAAGATAAAAAACAACTGCCTTTGACAAGGCGTTTCTACCATGAATAAGGCACATACATGTAGCTTTTGTACGTAATTACATTCAAAACAAGAATTGCAAGAATTAAAATAAAAACTGTGGGCAAAACTATACAAGAACCTGAAAGTGGTAAAACCTACCGCCTAACACTAATTTAATGAGCAATAAAATTATCTTTTTCATCGGTGTCCTTGGAGTAAGTTTATTTGTTGCTTCTGCAATCATTGGTGGATTACTAATTGAAAATTATAGTGCCACAAGCCAATATATAAGTGAAACCTATGCTATTGACACTGAATACGGAACTAATTTAAGAATATATGGTATTATCCCGAGTGGCATTCTATTGACCATATTTGCTTTTGTAGGAAATAAAATGTTTCCGGCATCCAAGCTAACTAAAATCGGATTTTATGGCCTAGGAATCTTTTATGGTATTGCAACTGTAATGGTTGGTGTCTTTCCCTGTGATAGTGGTTGCAATAAAGAGTTTATAGATCCGAGCATTTCTCAAATTATACATAATATTATAGGGTTCTTAACCTATATATTCGTTCCTTTGAGTATTATCCTTATTGGTCTTGGACTAAAAAAATCACCATTTTACAATAGATTATCAAACCAAGCAATCATCTATGGTATCACAAGCATGCTGTTTGTATATTTATTGTTCTCTAACTCAGATCCTGCATATAATGGGATCTATCAGCGAATTATAGAGTCCGTATTTGTTATTTGGATACTAACCTGTGCATTTAGCATAAAAAACAAAATCCCGGCGAGCAAGAATCTATAATTAAATGTAGCCGACTATCGGCAGGCCACGTGCGTATTATTAAACGCCAGTAAAAATAAAAAGCATTCAAAATTCAACCGAAATACATATTGTACCCATTATCCCTTCCCCAATTCGACTTCAGGAATACGGGGTAGGTATTTTCCTTGCTGCACTCACCAAATCAGCGCTTAAAAAAGTACTTAAGAAAAAATTCATAACCGTTAATGAAGTGATTGCAACTTCTGCCACTTTAATAAATGGAGGTGACCGCATATGCATATCTATTCCAAAAGAAGTCAGTTCGAATAAAAGACTGTTGTTTCCACTAAAAGTTTTATTTGAAGATGATCATTTAGCAGTGATCCATAAGCCTGCGGGAATTTTGGTCAGCGGCAATAGCTTTAAAACCATTGCCAATGCCCTAGTGCAGAACCTGCAACAAAGTAATCTTCCTGATGCAACCAAACCTCAGCCTGTACATAGATTGGATTATGCAACCACAGGTGTTTTATTGGTTGGAAAAACGAGTAGTTGTATTCGTGCTTTAAACAGCATGTTTGAAGACAAAAAGGTTAAAAAAACATATTATGCGGTTACAATTGGTGAAATGAAAGATGGAGGAGAAATCACTTCAGAAATTGACACCAAGAAATCACAATCGAATTATAAGGTATTCAAATCCGTTTTTTCAAAAAGATTCGGTAAACTCAACCTGGTCCAATTGGACCCTAAAACGGGCAGAAGGCACCAATTGCGCAAACATCTGTCCAGTATCGATAATCCGATATTAGGAGATGTAGCTTATGGAACTGAACATTTAATTTTAAGCGGCAAGGGCTTGTATCTACATGCCTATTCGTTGAACTTTATACATCCATTTACCAATAAACCAGTCCATATAAAGGATGAATTTCCACAAAGGTTCAAGAAACTATTTACTTCTAAAATAGTGGAAAATACTGCTGACCTAGGCTAAAATGCATTGTTTAGCATATATACTACAATACAATAGTTTTCGTATATTTATTTGATTCTTAACCCCTTAGCTAGATCTAGTTTGTATCTATATTCAATAAGGGCTTCTAGACTTTGACATTAGCTTGAATCGAATACGTCATGAAAACTCAAAACAAAATATTTATAATTTTTTTACTTTCGGTAGCTTTTCTCGACATGGTCTATAGTCAGAATGTACCACGGCAGTTGATGAAGGAGTTTCCGAGTTGGATTAACGAAAAAGGAGAAAGACCTCATCCAGATGCAAAAATCCTAGAAAATGGTCTTTTTACACATATTGCACCTGTAACAGAACTGTATTCTGATTCAAATAAGAAATTTGCAGGAACACGGGATGGGAAGCTATATTTGCGCAATCAAACCACAGACTCTATAAAAATTTTATTGGAGCCCGACCATGACTGGTATTGGTCAATGTCCAATGCCATGTGGTCTCCTAATGGGATATACCTTGCTTCCAAACAAATAGATGATAGTAAAGTGCCTGAAATTGAAATCATCAAGTCAAATCCAAAAGAAACAATTAAAAAAAAATATAGCCGAGCCGGTGATGCTTTGCCTGAACACCGTTTTTATGTTATCAATGTTAAAACTGGGGACAAGGTTGAAGTTAAGCGTAATGAGAATCTCCCATATATCCATTTATTACAATGGAGCAATGACAGCCAAGAATTGTATTTTTTAATGTCTGATAGATTGTTGAAGGAAGTTCTTCTAATATCTGTTGATGCTAAAACCGGTAAGGAAACCATATTATTATCTGAAACCTCTGACACCTATTTAATTGGACTTGATTTACTGCAAGGATACAGTAAACGACTTATCGACAGTAAACAGGTGGTTTTTCTTGAAGATCGCAATCAATTCACATGGATGAGCGAGCGCAACGGATACAACCAAATTTATCTGTATGATGATCTTGGAAACCTTGTTAGGCCATTGACAACATTTTCAGAAAATAGAATTGTGATTTCCATAGTTGAAATTGACAAGCTGAATGATTGGATCTATTTTAAAGCACATGCAAATAAAAACGACCCTTATGAAATACAACTGTTCAGAACCAATTTGAACAATCCAGGTATAGAAAAAATAACTGATGCTTCGGGAATCCTGGATGTTTTTTTTCAGGAGAGTAAGGACACTTTATGGTTATTTCGGTCACAACTTCCCAAAACGCTGCAAATAGAACGTTACGCTATTGATGGAAGATATATTGATACGCCCTGGCAAGTTGATTCATCAATTATATCCGATAACCAGTTAAATCACGAGTACGAATGGGTCATGGCAGCAGATGGCACCACGCAATTACAGAGTTTAATCTTAAAACCCATGGACTTTGATCCCAACAGGAAATATCCGGTTGTAGAGTATATTTATGGAGCTTCATTCAACAATGTAGTGGTGAGAGACCTACTTAACAATTGGCTTTGGGATATGAACAAGTTGGTACAAGAGGGAATTATTGTTGTATTTATAGATGGTAGGGGCACATCAGAAAGAGGAAAAAAATTTCAGGACTATAGTTACGGGAAATTTGGTCAAATTGAATTGCAGGACCATATTGGAGCTTTAAAACAACTCGGCAAAAAAAGGCCGTATATGGACTTAAACCGAGTTGGAGTATTTGGACATAGTTGGGGAGGTCATTTTGCATTAAGAGCTTTATTGGAGGCACCAGAGTTTTATAAAGCAGGCCATATTAACGCCGCAGCCCTAGATCCTATTGATTTTAGAATTGCAATTGAACCATTCATGGGATGTTTACCTGATGAATGCCCGGAGAAATATAAAAAGTCGGCAATCTCTAATAAATTAAATCGGCTTAAAGCTCCATTGATGATAGTCCATGGAACCTACGATGATGATGTGCCTATTGATGATTCATACAAACTTGTTAGTCAATTGGAAAAGTTGAACTATAACAATTATGAATTTGTTGTTTATGATGGTGCAGACCATATTGTAATGAGAGATAGGAACTGGCTGCCTCAAATGATTAAGTTCTTTATTACCAAATTGAAATGACATAACTCTTGGAGACGCAACCAACCAAAAAAAACCAAAATTTTACCTCAGTTTCTCGCTCAAATATTTCCAATATCGTTTTGGCACATGCCGGACATGAAGTTTCATGTTTTTTCGCGATGGTATATTGGTGCTTTCAAAATAGTCTTGCCATAAGGTCTGGAATTCCAATTCTTCGGCCGCAAAAAAATCTCCGGACGTTTTAGTGGCATCGAAATTTTCTGGTAATGATAGGTTCATAATATCTACCTTCTCCAAATCGTAGAAGAGTCCGTAATTGCGCTTAAGGTCATAGATTACCCATTTTTGGTCCGCATAGCGACGTTTGAAATGGATGGAAATAAGGGGCAAAACATCAAAATCGGGCGATATGGTAGCAAAATACATATCGTCTTTAGTTAATCTGAACCGCACAAAAGCTTCCATTCGATGTTTTTCCCGACCAACACTTTTTGCAATTTGGGTCACTTTTAGTACATCTTGGTCGCCAAAGTCAGAATCAATTGGCATAGTGCTTTTTAATGCAGCTTGTATATAGCGCAACAACAGATTCTCTATCTGATGCTGCTCACTTAAAAATGCATAGTACAAACGAGAGCTTCCAGTCGCCGTCGTTTTCTTTTTAATCCCCTTCCAAACCCTATCTGATTTATTATGATCTGTTAGTACCTCATCGCTGCTACCAAACAACGACTCTTGAGCATGGTTTTTTTTTTGGATATTGACCTGTTTTAATTTCAAATCATAGACCTGAAATACGCACGTCAGAAATCCATCAAAAGTGCCATCGTAAACGAGTGTGATTTCTTGAGGCACCAACATCTATTCAAATAAATTCAATTGTGAACTCAAGACTTTTTGATATTTACTCGTGGAGTTTTGAAGAATAAGTGATTTAAGTTGCGGTCCTGTTAAATCCCGACGCTCAAAATCCCTTGATTCGCAGATTAGAAAATATTTTGCCCTGTTCAATGCCACGCCCATTCTGTGCAAATGTTCCCAATTGAGACTGCGAAAGCGTCTAGCCTCTATAATTTTATGAACAGACTTCATTCCCAGTCCTGGAACGCGTGCCAACATTCTTTTCTCGGCCCTGTTCACATCTACTGGAAATTGATCTAAATTACGAAGGGCCCAACCTAATTTTGGATCTACATCCAAATCGAGATTCTGGTGTTCATTGTTCAATATCTCATGAACCTCAAACCCATAAAAGCGCATCAACCAATCCGTCTGATATAAGCGGTTTTCTCGGAGCATTGGAACATCTGTTCCAATTTGCGGCAAACGTGGATCATAACTGATCGGTATATACCCAGAATAATAAACGCGCTTCAAATTAAAGTTTTTGTAGAAGTAATTGGAAGTCCACATTATCTGCTGATCACTTTCGCCACTGGCGCCAATAATCATTTGTGTACTTTGACCCCCAGGCGCAAACTTTGGTGTGCTCTTAATAATGTCCTTTTCAGATTTATAAAGGATAATTTCATTTTTAACTTTCACCATTGGATTTATAAAGTCTTCCCTCTTTTTCTCGGGTGCCAAGAGTTTTAAACCTTCTCTTGTCGGAATCTCAATATTAACACTCAACCTATCGGCATAGAGACCAGCTTCCCTCATTAATTCATCAGAAGCTCCCGGAATTGATTTTAGGTGGATATATCCATTGAAATTTTCTTCCAACCGCAGCTTCTTCGCAACTGCCACCAAGCGCTCCATTGTATAATCTGCACTTTTAAAAATTCCAGAACTCAAGAACAAACCTTCTATATAATTACGACGGTAAAAGTTAATGGTCAAGTCTACCACTTCCTGAACTTGAAATGCAGCTCGCTTTATGTCGTTACTTTTTCGTGTGACACAATACGCGCAATCGAAAATGCAATAATTGGTCAATAAAATTTTCAACAAGGATACACAACGACCATCTTCTGTATACGAATGACAGATACCCATCCCAGTGGCATCACCAAGACCCTTGCTAGCATTACTTCGCTTACTGCCACTGGAAGCGCAGGATACATCATATTTAGCGGCATCTGCGAGTATTTTTAATTTTTCTTGCGTTCGTTCAAAGGACATAAATGGGGTGATTTTGTGAACTTTATTTGTAATAATTCACCGATGATAAAGTAAGCAGTGTTTGCAATAATTATGCCAATCCACATAAAAAACAAACCTTCCCTCCCACTAATACTTAATCATTGGCAAGTCGCTATAAAATTTAGTTTTGTTATATGCCCCTTCAAATTTTAGGCCATGTCCTATCCTTAAATCAAGGATAGATGACAAGAGTCTTTAACTTAAAATATAATGGCACTAAGGGTCTTCATATATGATGTAAAGAATGGTATAATACGTGGTTACAATTGCCCCTTCACAAACCTTTAAAATAATAGACAAGAAATTCCATTTTATTTCTTCTTCACTACCTCTCTCTTGAACTATACACGGAATAAATGTAAAAACATAGGTAATAACACACCTTTTAAAATTGAACCGATTAACTAAAATCGGTTACAACGTTTCTACCCCCCTAATTAGCCTATTTACTGTAAATCAAAAATTTTCGCAATTATAATCCGACTCATAACTCAGCAACAGATTCCTAGATTAACCTATAACAGCAATTGATAAAGGTTGTGAATATTAAATTTTTGAATCATCATAGGATTGAAATTATACTTTGGTATTGGGCCAATTTTCCCATTGATGTGCATTACACTACGGCCACTATCTTATACGCAAGGAATACAATGCATAGAATGGTGGCAATCAGGGGCAGGAAAAACTTCCGGTTCCCCCAACATTTCTTCTTGCCAAAATCCATAAACGCCAACTTTACCTGTGAGAGGTTTACGAGCACGAAGACGCTAATGATAACGTAGCTGGTCATGTTGGCAAGTTGAACAATAGGGAGGAATACGGCCAAGACCACAATCCCAATGGAAATGACGATGGTGGCCAACAAAGGAGTCCGAAACTTCTTATGTACCCTGTGAAACAATTTTGGTGCGCTGTTCTGACCGGCCAATCCGTAAAGGACCCTTGAGCCCATAATTACCTGAGCCAAAACCCCGTTTAATACCGCAACCAAACTAATCACACTTATAAAATAAGCGTAATGCTGCCCTTTGTTAGCCACAATTTCCGCCATAGGGGCATCTGTGGATGAAAGCTCAGTCAGCGGTAAGGATATTACGGCTACAACGGCTACAGCTACGTAGAGGGTCAATGCGATGAATAAACTGCCCATAATGGCCACGGGCATGCTCTTTTTCGGGTTTTTGGCCTCCTCGGCAACATTTGCCAAGTCTTCGAAGCCAACAAAAGCATAGAAAGCCAAGAACGCGCCTTGAAACACTGCTAATACATCATAACCAGGTGCCCTAACGAACATTTGTGAAAAATGCGAAGTAAATTTCTCTATATCGATGTCTGCCACAAAGATGACAAATAGGAGTCCACCAACCTCAATCAGTGTTATGAACCCTATTACATTCAAAGATTCACCAATACCCCATATGGCGAGCATACAAAGGAGCGTCATACTAACGATGATGACCAATGCATCGGGGATTTCTATGAACACGTCCAAGTAACCAACAAATCCTTTGATGATGGCTGCAGCTGAAATGAACCCGGTAAAAATCACACCCCACCCAACCAAGGTGGCCAATCGCTTAGAGTTGAATGCATTTTTCACATAGACAATTTCCCCCCCACTTTTCGGAAACCGCGGCGAAAGAAGGGAATAGGAGTAAGCGGTCAATCCTGCTAAAACACCGGCAATTAGGAACGAAAGGGGAGCCAGCGATCCGGCATATCCTGCCACTTTTCCCACCAGCACATAAATACCTGCACCCAACATGGTTCCAATTCCATACAAGAGAATTTGAACTGTACCGAGTTGTTTCTTTAGCCCTACACCTTCCTGTCCACCGTCCATACTTAAGGATTTCTCCCTAAGTTAAGGGATTGTTTAATGAGAAATATAAAAGAGGCTTTTTTTCTCCATACCACATGTGCATTTAGTTTGTTGATCCTAGGTCCTTCAATTAGCAACTTATCTCTATGAATAATCGGCCTTTTCCCATCTGAAACGAAGCAGACTGAATAGGATGTAGTAAATAGCGGTTTAGAGGTTTCCCTAAACCATTCTTGTATTTATTAAGTATCTTGCTTATAGAATAGTAAATCCAATCATGTACCTATTGCTGTCCAAGATTGTTGCTGGTCATTTTAAAAAATGAACCCATTCAAATCAACTCCATAAATGAAATTAATCATCAAACTATTTGGAATATTACTGTTGGTGGCGGGGATATCGCTGCTTATTTATCCTGAACTCATTATCGGTTGGATAGGAGATAATATAGAGAACACCTCACTGTATATCACTGCTATAATTGTGAGGTTGGTTATTGGTCTTTTATTTATAGTGGTTGCCAAGCAATCAAAATATCCTGTGGCAATTAAACTTTTCGGTTACCTGTTCATAGCAGCCTCTTTTGTCTTAATTTTTATAGGTCATGTTGGTTTTCAACACCTTATCAACTCCGTTATTCCCGAAGTGGAACCCTATGCTCCGTTGAGCGGTGTCCTTAGTATGGTGTTTGGCGGATTTATTATTTATGCTTTTACGGCAAATAAAAAAACAGAGCGGAAATAAATCTAGGCGTACCACAAACAAGTTGTGGTTCTTGGTATTGAAATTTCCCAAATATAAATCCTATCAATTAACTATCTTAGTGCAAGCTGAACATTTCCGGTGCAATGGTCTCATTTCAAATCCAATATAAGTGCATAACTATACTGATTGAACATGGCTATTTTTCACTTTAGATTTAGGAATAAAAATTAATTTTACATCATATTTAATATTTGAACCCTTCACAATGGACGTTATAAAATATAATCTCTTACTTGCTGATGACGATTCAGATGATTGTCTTTTTTTTAAGGAAGCTTTAGAAGAATTGCCAGTGGACGCATCTCTTTCCACAGTAAATGATGGAGTGCAACTTATGGATTTTTTATCTTCAAATTCAGGAGATCTACCTGACGCTCTTTTCCTTGATTTGAACATGCCACGAAAATCAGGCTTAGAATGTTTGACAGAAATAAAAGTAACGGATGAATTGAAGCATCTCCCAATAATCATATTCTCAACCTCCCTTGATCTAGACGTGGTGGATTCACTTTATGAAAAAGGCGCCAACTATTACATCCGAAAGCCTGGGGATTTTTCTGCCTTAAAAAAGGTGATTTTTGAAGCTATAACCCTAACCAACAATGCTAATTCCAAACACCCCAATAGGGATAAATTTATACTTCTTCCGTAAATAAGTATTTTAATGAAAAGTAAAAACACAGAGCATTATTTCTTGAAAGGTGGCGGAGAAATGGGCGAACTCATTCGGAATAAAGATTGGGACAAAACCCCCTTGGGCAATCCAGAAAACTGGCCTGAAAGTTTACGTACCATGGTTTCTGTGATGTTGGAAAATCCTTTTGGAATGTATATCGCTTGGGGCAAGGAATATACTCAAATTTATAATGATGGTTATCGCCCAATTTTAGGAACTACCAAACACCCACAAGCGTTGGGAATTAGCTCTAAGGAAACTTTCTCCGAAATATGGCACATTATTGAATCCATGTTTGACGGGGTTATGAATGGCGTACCTGTAGGTTTCCCCGATTTTATGTTGGAGCTCAACAGAAACGGATTTTTAGAGACCTGTTATTTCGATTTCGCCTATAGCCCTATTAGAATGAGCAATGGAGAAGTGGGGGGTGTATTGGTTACGGTAATTGAAACGACCAATAAAAAGAATGCTGAAATTGAACTAAAGGAAAGCAAAAATGAATTGCACTTTGCCATTGAGGCGGCACAACTAGGAACCTTTGATTTTAATCCACTTACCAATAAATTCTCTGCAAATGACAGGTTAAAACAATGGTTTGGATTATCGCCTGATGAACAAATTGAACTTTCAGATGCACTTAAAGTCGTCGTAGATGAAGACCGGACAAAATTAACCAACGCTATACAAAAGGCATTGGACTTTTCTTCAGGAGGAAAGTATGATGTGGAATACACTATTATCAATCCTATCTCTAAAAAGGAAATCATAGTTCATGCCAAAGGTAGGGCATGGTTCAATGAAAATAAAATAGCCTATCGCCTAAATGGAACATTAGAAGATGTTACCGAGCAGGTGATTGCACGACAAAAAATTCAAGAAAGCGAACAAAGCATACGCACTTTGGTTGAAAATGCACCATTCCCAATTGCGGTTTATACTGGGGAGGAAATGCGCATTACCCTCGCCAACCAATCCATAATGGAGGTATGGGGCAAAGGAAATAATGTCATAGGAAAGTTATACACCGATATTTTACCAGAGCTGGAAAGTCAGAAAATTTTTGAGCAGGTAAAAGAAGTCTTTTCAACAGGAATTCCTTTTCATGCTAAAAACCAAAAAGTGGATCTCCTTAAAAATGGAATATTAAAAGCCCATTATTTTAATTACAGTTTCACACCCTTATCTGATGCTTCCGGTAAGGTGTATGGGGTAATGAACACGGCTGCTGAAGTAACCGAACTGCTCGAAGCCAAACAAAAGGTAGAAGCTGCCTTAACAGAGATCAATCTTTTTAAGTTTATGGCGGATACGGCAGGGGACCCCTTCATCCTGATGGACGAAGAGGGCCGTTTTGTTTATCTCAACGACATGGCAATACAAAAATGGGGATATACAGAGCAGGAAATAAAGCAGTTAAGGGTACCTGATGTAGACCCTATTTATAATGAGGAAAAATTCCGAGATATGTTTCAGCTTTCGCAAAAACAAAATATCCCTCCTTTTGAAACCCTTCATAAAAACAAAAAAGGCATTATATACCCGGTGGAGATAAGTATTGGAAGTATCCAACAGGATGGTGAAACCTTATTATTCGCTGTTGCTAGGGATATAACAGAACGTAAAAAAGCTGAACAGGATGTTATAAGTGCGTTCCGTAAAATTGAAGAGAACGAAGAACGACTTAACATCGTTATCACGGCCAGTGAACTAGGGATTTGGGAATATAATTTAAAAACTAAAACAAATATAACTTCTAAACGCTGCAAAGAAATTTTTGGGATTTTAGATGAGAAGAATGGAGAAAATTTAGAGCCCTCCTCCTACTTCCACCCCGATGACCAGATCTTACGGGAGAAGGCAATTGAAGAATCATTTCGTACCGGTGTTCTTCAATACGAGGGTAGAATCCTATGGAAGGACAACACCATTCATTGGGTAGAATCAAAAGGGAAGGTTTTTTATAATAGTAGGAATGAACCAGAGCGGGTCATTGGTACCATGCGTGATATTACCGAAGAAAAAAACTTTCAAAACCTATTATTGGAAAGGGAGCAAAAGTTTCGACTGCTGGCCGATTCTATGGCGCAGCATGTGTGGACGTCCGATCCTAATGGGAAACTAAATTATTTCAACAAATCGGTTTTTGAATATTCGGGGTTGACCTTGGAACAACTAAATGAGTATGGATGGCTACAAATAGTGCATCCCGATGACCGTGACAAGAATATCAAAGAATGGACGCGCTGCATCCAAACCGGAGAAGATTTTTTACTGGAGCATCGATTTCGCAAACACAATGGGGAATACAGATGGCAATTAAGCAGGGCTCTTCCACAAAAAGACAAGAATGGCAATATCACCATGTGGGTTGGCACGAGTACCGATATACAAGATCAGAAAATGTTTGCCAATGAACTCGAAAAACAGGTTTTTGAAAGAACAAAAGAGCTTAATCAAAATAACCTCGATCTTGAAAAAATGAATAAGGAGCTACAGGCTTTCGCTTACATCTCCAGCCATGACTTACAAGAACCGTTGCGTAAAATTCAAACTTTTGCCTCACAAATCATCGAGAAGGAATATCTGAACCTAACAGAGAGTGGGAAGGATAAATTTCAACGTATGCAAAAGGCAGCCAATAGAATGCAACACCTAATTCAGGACCTACTTGCCTATTCCCGCACCAGTACGGAGGAAAGAAATTTTGAAGACGCTCACCTGAATAATATTGTTGAGTTGGTCAAGGAAGATTTAAAAGAGGAACTTCTGCAAAAAAATGGCACCGTTGAAACCGGTGAAATGTGTGAGATAAAGGTGATACCATTTCAATTCAGACAGTTGATTTACAACCTCGTAAGCAACTCTATTAAGTTTACAAAGGGGGACGATGCTCCACACATCAAAATTACAAGTGAAATTGCGAAAGGAAAAAAATTCAACATAGAGAAGCTATCCAAAAATATGGAATATTGCCACATCAATATTTCGGATAACGGGATTGGATTTGATCAAGAATACAGCGAAAAGATTTTTGATGTCTTCTCACGCTTACACGGAAAAGAGAAATTTCAGGGAACAGGAATAGGGCTTGCCATTGTAAAGAAAATAGTAGAAAATCATAACGGATTTATTTTTGCAAAAGGCGAATTAAATAAAGGGGCAACATTTGATATTTATATACCATCTATTTGACCGAGAGCAAAATGTAGGCAACTGTGGTCTGGAGTGGATTGCCGAGCTATGTAAACCAATTCTGTTAAGGATTTTAAAGAATACTTCACATAAAAATATTTGCAAGCTCTAAGAAGCTCCGTCCCCTATTTTTTCAAATCTACACGAAAATATACTTGTTTATATTTTTATTAGTTAGGATTCCTTACTATATTTATGTGGCAATAGTGCATTAACCAGTAAATTCCATCAACATGAGCAAATCAATTTTTTATCATGCAGGTTGTCCAGTGTGTATCAGCGCTGAACATGACGTGCTTGAATTGGTAGGAGCCGATAACGTAGAAATTGTAAATATTGGCGAAAACAAATCAAGAATCAGTGAAGCGGAAAATGCAGGCGTTAAATCTGTTCCTGCTTTACTTACCCCTAAAGGGAATGTTTTACATTTAAATTATGGAGCTTCCATAGCAGATGTAAAAGGTTAAACTTATATAGAATAATAATGTTAGGAAGACTTATTTTGCCTGTCGAATAAACATTGGCAGGCTTTTTTTTATGGACAAAAGCATTTTTAATCCCAGGGAGCAAGAAGACAATATCTCAAGTAAGATAATTGTAGGGCTTGAACGTATTTCGGAAGTATTTAAAATATTACTCTGGGATAAGGCAAAATTGGTGGGCTTGAGCCCAATTCAAATTCAGATTCTGATTTTTGTTGCGTTTCACAAGCAAGAACTTTGCAACGTAAGTCATTTGGCCAAGGAATTTAATATAACCAAACCAACCATCAGTGATGCGATCAAAGTTATGGATAAAAAGGGCATTATTAGCAAGGACTTCTCCTCTGTTGACAATCGCAGTTATTCCATTCGTCTAACAAAAGCAGGAAGTAAAATTGTAGCTGAAACCGCAAATTTTGCTGATCCCTTGAAAGCTCGACTCACTGGCATTGAACCAGCCAATTTAGAAAGTCTTTTTGATTCGTTGGGCAAATTAATTTACCAATTAAATCAAAATGGTATTTTGACTGTACAACGCACGTGTTATGGTTGCAAATTTTATAAAAAAACTGAAACTACGGACTTTTGCAATATGTTGAATAAGCCACTGCTCAATTCTGATATTAGGTTGGATTGTCCGGAGTTTATAGAAAGAGCTGGCAGCTAACAGCGCCTCTTGATTCTTAAATAGCTTATTTACTAACAATAAAGATTTCGTACATTTAAATCGGCACGTGTCATAAGCTTACTAACTCATTTAATTCTACATCATTGAAGAACTTTAAAATTAAAGCCCCCCTTTTTATTCTCATCATCTTATGTTTCTTGGGATGTAAGTCAACTACCCAATGGAAAGGACAGGAACCCATCAAGAAAGTCAGCACGCAAACTGTTCCCATTCAGCGGCAATACAAAGGAGTTTTCGATCTGGGCGATGGCATATTTATGTCCAATGATTATAGTGGTGCCAGAATGAACGGTGTTGCCCGTACCAATGACTCCCTACTTTCTGTTTTAATAACTCCCGAGAACTTGCCCATCAATCCAAGCCCCTGGTATGGATTCAAAATTTGGTCAGAAACGGAAAAAGACCAATACGTAAAACTCACCTATAATGAAGATGCTTTCCATAGGTACTTTCCAAAACTCAGTAAAAATGGATCCACTTGGGAAGCCTTGGATTCCTTGAGGTATACCTCTGTAAAGAAAATCTTTAATGAAAGGGAATTGGCAGAAAGTATTACCATGAAGCTGTCGTTAAGCAAAGACACCCTTTGGATCTCAGCTCAGGAATTGATCACTTCCTCAGAAGTGGATGGCTGGACGAACAAAAAATTAATGACCAATTCCTTTGTTACAAAATCAACCATTGGGGAAAGTAACCAAGGGAGACCTATCAATTTGCTTAAAATAGGAGAAAGCAACGATCAAAAAATGATCATGGTAATTTCCAGACAGCACCCACCGGAGGTAACCGGCTTTCTCGCGATGCAGGCGTTCATAGAAACCATATCTGGAGAGACCGACCTTGCAAAACGTTTTAGAGCTGTCTACAATACCTATGTGGTTCCTCTTGTAAATCCAGATGGGGCCGATAATGGCCATTGGCGACATAATTATGGTGGCGTTGATTTAAACAGGGATTGGGAAAGCTTTAATCAACCTGAGACCAGGGCCATAAGGGATTTTATGCGTGAAAAAGTAACAGAAACAGGGGGCAAATTTTATTTTGGAGTCGATTTTCATTCCACTTGGGAAGATATTTTCTATACCATCTCCCCTGAACTAAAAGGGAATATGCCCGGATTGGTTCCAAAGGTAATCAGTGGTTTAGAAGATGAATTTCCTGGATACAAACCCAATATTAGACCTAGTCCAGGAACCGGTACTAAAATTAATTCTACGGCTTTCTTCTTTTTCGAATTTGGGGCCGAGTCTTTTACCTATGAGGTTGGTGATAATACCCCTCTGGAATTTGTTCGTAAGAAAGGAGAGGTAACCGCCCTAAAATTGATGGAGCAACTATTGAAATAATTTAACCTTCAACAATAGATTGTAACCCGTAAGGCGGCATGTAAAAACTAAAGCCACTATAAGGACCAAAATAAAATGTAATGGAAAGGAAGAACAGCGTTTATATAGCTACAAGTTTAGATGGTTATATAGCTGACAAAAACGGAGGAATTGAATGGCTCGATTCCATAAAGATTCCCGATGATGAAGATATGGGTTATGTGAAGTTTACTGAGGAAATTGACGCCCTTGTAATGGGTCGCACCACCTTTGAAACAGTCCTGGGATTTGATGTGGATTGGCCCTATCAAAAGCCCGTCTTTGTATTGAGTACCACTTTAAATGAAATCCCTGAAAGCCATAAAGGAAAGGCGCACCTTGTAAAAGGCACTACGGTTGAAATTTTAGGGCAAATCCATAAAAAAGGATATTTCCGACTGTACATTGATGGCGGAAAGACTATTCAGAATTTTTTGAAGGAAGACCTCATTGACGAGATGATCATCACCGTATTCCCACTTGTATTAGGAGGTGGCTCTCCTCTATTTTCCGAAACCCCTAAGGAATTGGCATTTGAATTGGTTGAATCTAAAGTCTATTTCAACCAGCTGGTTCAGCACCATTACATTCGAAATAGAGAAACAAAAACTACCAAGTAATTGGCGTTTGATCCCCATTTTTAAAAGAATCCCTTGCATAATGTCGTTTTTTTACAATCATACTTAACAAATCCTTTTTATCTTTAAGTATATGGATTTATTGAAATATAATATTCATTCCTTAAAAATAAAGTTATGGTCAAGGTTTCAGAGATTGCACCGGATGTATACCGAATTTCGGTATTTGTAGAAGAATTTAATTTACAGTTCAATCATTTTTTAATAAAAGATGATGAGCCCATGCTTTATCACGCAGGGATGAAACAAATGTTTCCCGTGCTACTGGAAGAAGTACGTAAGCTAATTGACCCTGCTAAGATCATGTGGATCGGTTTTAGTCATTTTGAAGTAGATGAATGCGGAGCACTAAATGAGTGGCTACAAGTGGCTCCAAATGCAAAAGCGGTATGTAGCGAAGCGGGTGCCATTGTTAATATGGAAGACTTTGCCATAAGGCCAGCACTTGCATTGGCAGATAATACCGTTTTTAGTACAGGAAAACACAAGTATCGTTTTATTAGAACTCCCCATTTACCGCATGGCTGGGATGCAGGGGTAATGTTCGAAGAAACAAATGGAACACTGCTGTGCTCGGATTTATTTCACCAAAATGGCAATGCAACAGATATAACGGATAAAGATATTTTGGCTTCACACAAAAAATCAATGCTCGACTATGAGCAAGGACCCCTTATGGAATACACCCCTTATACCCATAAAACTGAAAAATTACTTTATTCATTGGCAGATCTTAAACCAAAAACATTGGCAACAATGCACGGTTCCTCATTCTATGGCGATTGTAGTCAGGCCCTCATGGATCTCAATGTGGTCATGAAAGAAATCTGGGGCACTAAGGGCTAAGCGGCAAACCGACTAATGTTTATCATATTAAGAACACAAATACCTGTATATCATTAATTTAACTCCCCTATTTGCATATCGACTGATTTCGTCCTTATCCGCAAATAAACTATCTTTAGAATAGATGAGTAGCCTGATTACAGAATATATGCCATGCGAAAGTCTCAGACCGTTTGTTGAACTTTTCTGGGAGGGCAGTTTTAATGCAAATGCTTCTGGGCAAATTTCCATGCAATTGATTCCTAATGGTTGCCTGGAATTGATTATCCATCTCAACGATCTCCATTGCAATCTTCAAAAAGACAATTCTTGGTCACAAACTCCCGACTACATGATAATAGGAATGTTTACCCAACCTTACGAAGTACGGTTTGAGAATCATGTGAAAGTATTTGCCATACGTTTTAAACCAGAAGCAATCTATAACGTCTTTGGCGTACCCGCTTCAAAGCTTAAAGAACGTTATGAAGATATGTCGATGGTGTTGGGCAGTAGTTTTAGGGACTTTAGCCACAGGCTAAGAGAGGAGAAAAGTGTGGGAGGCATGATCAGAAATACTGAAAAATATTTATTAAAGTGTCTATTGGAAAATAAGATTGACCTCAACTATGTCAATTCCGCTGCTGATCTAATCCGCAATACAAAAGGCATCAAGATAGAGGACCTCCCAAACAGGTTATACATTAGCCAACGACAATTGGAAAGAGAATTTAAGGACAAGGTAGGGATTAGCCCTAAACACTATTTGCGTATCACCAGAATTAATGAAGTACTACGGATGCTGAGCGCAAATCGACCGATCGATTTAACAAGTGTTGCATATCATTGCGGCTATTTCGACCAAGCCCATTTTATAAAGGATTTTAAAAGAATAACGGGTATCAAACCTACTATTTATATCAGGGAAAGGAGACAGATCATAGCCAACCCTGGCTTGGCACATTATAGCCAAAAGTAAAATACAAAACTACCACACAATATGTTGTACATATTCCTTATACAAAGCGTTATATTGAATTAAAAAATAAATGAAAGCAGCGATAACAATTCAACCAGGTGGTCCAAGTGTAATTGAAATTAGGGACGTCCCGAAGCCCAAAATTAAATCGGGTTGGGCACTCATTTCCGTAAAAGCATTTGGCTTGAACCGTGCTGAAATATATACGCGGAGAGGGGAATCTCCCGGAGTTACATTTCCCAGGATTCAGGGAATAGAATGTGTTGGAGTCGTGGAGGAAGACCCT
Organism: Sediminicola luteus; assembly: GCF_040566555.1. Taxonomy (GTDB): domain Bacteria; phylum Bacteroidota; class Bacteroidia; order Flavobacteriales; family Flavobacteriaceae; genus Sediminicola. The sequence continues at coordinate 41,129 of NZ_JBEWYP010000006.1, forward strand.
TCCCATACGTACGCGAAAGGGCAGCAAGTAGCTGCAATGATGGGAGGCATGGGGCGTTTCTTTGATGGTGGATATGCAGAGTACGCCTTGGTACCTTTGAAAATTATGTTACCATTTACAAGCCAGTTACCTTGGGAAACTTTGGGAGCAATCCCTGAGATGTTCCAGACCGTATCGGGCTCACTCCACCAAGCCCTTGAAATTGAAAATGGCGAATCACTTTTAATCCGTGGGGGTACTTCTTCTATAGGGATGTTGGCTTGTCAGTTGGCAAAAACAAAAGGGTTAACCGTAATATCAACAACAAGGAACCTCAAAAAGAAGGAGGCTCTTTTGGCCAATGGTGCGGATTATGTGGTAATTGACAATGGTACTGTTTCTGATCAAGTACGAGAATTATATCCCTTGGGAGTAAACAAAGTTTTGGAATTGGTAGGCACCAAAACCCTAAAAGATTCATTGAAGTGCATTGCTCCAAAAGGATTGGTCTGCATGACAGGCATCTTAGGAAACGAATGGACAATGAAAGAGTTTACCCCTATGGGTGACATCCCATCTTTAGGCCGACTCACAGTTTACATGGGAGAATCAGATAACCTATCCAAGGAACTGTTCCAAGAATTTATTGATCATGTAGAAAATGGAACTATCGTATTGAATATTGACAAAGTTTTTCCACTTGATGAAGTTGCAGCGGCTCATCAATACATGGAAGACAATAACGCAATAGGAAAAATAGTAGTGACGATATAAATTAGAGCGGACAATTCCCTCTAAAGATGAGGAACAGGATCCGTAGTGCTATTTAAGGCTAGTTTGGGGGTGTTTTTTTCATACACCTCTTTTACGATCTTATGAAGGTCTGGTATCACAATTTTTGCAAGCTTGGAGTTACTGTTCAGAAGAACACAGATGCCCAGATCAGCTTCTGGAAATACCGCAATCTCATTTCTATAATTATTAACGCTTCCCCCATGGTGCCAGATAGTTTTTTCCTGGCTGGAATCGTCTTCCCTATATTTATGGATTCTCCACCCAAAACCATAGTAGGATGACAAATGTCCAGGCCAACGCTGGTAATATTTGTTGTGCCCCTTTATTTCCACAAAAGGATTAAAAGCTTCCGCCAAGGCAGACTTGTCCATTAACTCCGGATTATGCCCTAGTAAAAATCGCATCCACCTACCCATATCATGGGCATTGGCATTTATCCCTCCTGCAGCAATAGCATTGTAGTAATTGTCATTAAGTCGCAATGTTTTCCAACTGTTTCGTCTTTGTGAATGTGGCATGGCAACATTTTCTGTATGCTCCAAAGTTTCATAATCCATAGTGGTAGAGCACATTCCCAATGGCGTAAAGAACCTATTATCCAATGATGTGGAGATCTCTTGTCCAGTAGCCTTGGACATAATTTCACCACAAAGGGCGAACATGGCATTTTGATAGCTATACATAATTCCTGGTTGGCTTATAGGCTTTACGGCCTTAAAGCGCCCTGCAATTTCTTTTAAGGACAGGCCAGCTTCTACAAGATTGGTATAACTGTGGTACGGTGTACCCGAAGTGTGCGACAATATATTGGCCAAGGTGATCTTATCTGTATTCTTTCTGTCTCCCAATTGAAATTCCGGTAGGTAGTCACTAACCTTATCTTTCCAATCCAATTTCCCTTCATTCTTTAAATTGGCAGCCAATATTCCAGCAAATCCTTTGGAAAGGGAGCCCAATCTAAAGACGGTTTCCCCGTCGACCCCGTCATTTAAGTTGATGTTTCTTTTACCGAAACCATCTGAGATAACAATGGAATCTTGCATTACAATACTTACCCCGGCACCCACAATATCCCCGGAGGCGATCGCTTTATCAAAATAGGCCTTTACAGCTTCCTTCAATTCTTGTTGGTGCACGTTATAAAGTTCGCGCTCTTTCTGACTGATTAAATTCTCAATAGGTTTGGAAGTTGCGGCAACCTTGTCTTTCTCTATAATGGAGCCATCTTTAAAAAGATAAAAGGCCAAGACAACTAGTGTAAGAATTAGAAGTGTAGGTCCTACTAAAATCTTGAATCTCCGCATGGGGTAAAAATTTATTGGATTCGGTTAATAAATCGTGAATATAGGATTATATACCATATTAAACGTTGAAATACATGATTTTAGTACAATTTTATTAAGTATTATAATCTTCAAAAAAATAATGAAGTGTGTTTGACAAGGATACTACCTATTCTCCACCTTTACTTTAGGTTTTTATCCCGATAAACCAATCCTTTAGACATGTCATTTAAAGGGTAGGAATGTCCGACTTTGATACTATGAGCATTTTCTATAATGCTAAGGAAAAACGAGATCAAAGGCACATTTAATAATTCTGTATCTTTATTCAAATTGATACCGAATGAACAAACGTGATTTTTTAAAAAACATGTCTTTGGCCGTCATAGGGGCCCCATTTTATGGAAGCGCGATGGCAACTTCTCTTGAGAGCATAGCTAAAATACCCGCAGACATAGTAGCCCATAATGAAGATTTTTGGTTAAAGGTGCGCCAGGATTATAAACTAAAACCAGAGTATATCAACCTGGAAAGCGGATATTACAACATCATCCCCACCCCTACGCTTAACGCCCTTCACAAAAACATAGATATGGTAAACTATGAAGGTTCATATTATATGCGAACTGTGCAATGGGAAAACAAAAAACGGATGTCAGAAAAACTGGCTCAAATCATTGGATCTACCTCGAAGAATGTCATCATTACAAGAAATACCACAGAATCCTTGGATATGATTATTAGCGGGATGAATTGGATTGCAGGTGATGAAGCTGTATATGCCATTCAGGATTATGGGGCCATGAAGGTGATGTTTGAACAAGTAGCAAAGCGATATGGTATCATAAACAAAGAAATTTCAGTACCCAATCATCCAAAATCCGATGAGGAAATTGTAGCGGTTTACGAAGAGGCAATCACCGATAAGACAAAATTGCTAATGGTGTGTCATATGATCAACATTACGGGACAAATATTGCCCATAAAAAAGATTTGTCAAATGGCGCACAGCAAAGGTGTCAAGGTTATGGTAGATGGGGCACATTGTGTGGGTCATATCGAATTTGATATTAATGACCTAGAATGTGATTTCTATGGTTCCAGTTTGCACAAATGGTTAGCGGTTCCTCTAGGTACAGGTTTATTGTATGTCGCAGATGAACATATAGATACCATATGGCCAATTTTTGCAGAAGACAAGAGGGAACCTGGTGATATTTCACGATTGAACCATACGGGAACAATACCTGTTTATCACGATTTGACCATAGAAAGTGCCATAGATTATTACAATATGTTGGGAGGGGCCAGGAAAGAAGCCCGAATGCGATATTTACAGGAATATTGGACCCAAAAAGTGAGAAACCACAAAGGAATCGTAGTGAATACACCTGCAGATTCCCAAAGGGCATGCGGGATTGCCAATGTTGGCATTGAAGGAATGGAACCTGAAATCATGGCAAAAAAACTCCTCGAAGACTATCACATTTTTACGGTTGCCATTAAATATGCCAATGTTCACGGCTGTAGAATAACACCAAATGTATTTACTACAACTGAGGAACTGGATGTATTTGTAAAAGCTCTAAAGGAAATGGCGGCATAAACTTTAATGCATTTGCTGTTTTCCCCATGTATCTAAATCCCTCAAAATGGATTCCAACGATTTTCCGGTTGCGGTCAATTCATATTCCACCTTGGGGGGCACTACTGGGTACACCTTTCTGCTTACAAGTTGATCGCGCTCCAATTCCCTAACGGTCTGTGTAAACATCTTGTTCGATATTCCAGGAATTGTTTTTTGCAAAACCCCTGATCTCAATGGCCCGTTTAGTAAATGGAACAAAAGCAGAGGTTTCCATTTATTTCCAATAAGATCCATCGTTAAATGTAACGGACAGTCATATTCTTTTTTCAATTTCATATCTATATATAACTAAATATCAATATTTTACTCTTTTTGGTAGGTATATTACTTTTTGGTAAGTTATTGCCATTAAGGCAAATATAACCTAAATTTGTTGCATCATTAAAATTGAACACTATGAAATTGAATACTAATTATCCAAGATCCTTTTCCCATATCGGGATTACAGTTCCCAATATCAAAGAAGCTGTAAAATTTTATTCGGAAGTCATGGGCTGGTATATCATTATGGAACCTTCTACGGTCAAAAAAGAAAGGGATACCGCGATCGGTCAAATGTGTATTGACGTATTTGGCGAAGTTTGGACCGAATTTGAAATCGCACATCTTTCCACTTCGGATGGCATTGGCATAGAATTGTTTTCCTTCCCGCACGGAATTAAGGAGGCCCCTGAATTTAGTCCATTTAATACTGGACTTTTCCATTTCTGTATCCAAGATCCGGAGATTGAAAATTTAGTGGAGAAGATAGTTGCTGCCGGTGGTAAGCAAAGAATGCCGATCAGGGAATATTACCCCAACGATAAGCCCTACAAGATGTGTTATGTGGAAGATCCTTTCGGAATTGTATTTGAAGTGTACACCCATAGTTATGAGCTCACATATTCCTCTGGGGCCTATGCCAAGTAAAAATTAATATCCCATACATTTTCAAATAGCCCAAGTTTCAACACTTGGGCTTTTTGCATTTATCTACTGTTTGTGTATCTTGGAAGAGCATGATGAGTACCTAAAATTGATCAATTAGGGATAAAACCGTACAAATGATAAAAACAGAACCAATCCTTGCCGTGAAAGATGTGAATAAAAGTTCCTCCTGGTATCAAAAACTCCTGAATTGCAAGGGTATACACGGGGGTACTTCTTTTGAAGTTCTGACCGATATGGATGGAAATCAGATTCTTTCTTTGCACAAATGGGATGAACACGGCCACCCTACCCTTACCAACGCAAAAATCAAACCGGGTCATGGGCTTATATTGTACTTTCGAGTGGATAATTTGGATCGGTTATGGCAAAATGCAAAAGACCTGAAGGCCTTTATAGAGGAGGAGCCACATTTGAATAAGAATTCAGGACGGATGGAATTTTCACTTCGCGATTTGGATGATTATTATATTTCTATTTGCGCTGATAATACAGATTGAAAATGAATGTCTATTTTCAATGAACCTTGTTTTTGTGTCTTGTTCTGGCATGATTAGTGCAATCAAATTACTTAAGAACCAACCTCTATATAGGTATGAAAAATCTACTACTATCACTATTTTTAGTCAGTTACCTTTCCTTATCTGCCCAAACGGAATCGTATGCAGGAACTTATGGTATCTCACCAGAAAATGAAACCGGACATGTCTTGAAATGGACCCTATCCCTGAAAGCGGATGGTACTTTTTTATACAATTTCTACCGCAAGCTCAATTGCACTTCTTGTACTCAGGAAAACTTCTATGGCAAAGGAACATGGAAGGCTGAAAAAAATCTAATCTCTTTTTCTACTGATGAAAAGGATGATATAGATGACGTGCATACCATGAATTTCAACAATACCAAAGCAAGGATCAATCGCAAATCCCCTAGAGACATATCCAACAGAACCACTAAAGAATCTATTATTTTTTATAGCTCTGAACTTTTCACGATCAAGGGCTTGGAACTTTTTAAAATGTAATGGGATTCATATCTTCCAGGTACACTATTTATATTTTTGAATAAACCCTATAACAAATGAAGATCAGAAAGGCCACCTCTAAGGATGCAGAGTCCATCGCAACACTTCTAATGTTGGTTTTGGAAAAAATGATCTATAAGTTCATTGGAGAAACGGACTATACCAAAGCGAAAGAATTTTTAGCATACTTTCTTCAGAAGGAGCATAACCAATACTCCTTCCGGAACTGTTACGTCGCAGAAATTGACAACGAAATAATTGGGGTGGTTAACCTGTATAATGGGGCGGAATTATACGAACTAAGACAGCCTATTTTAGATCATATTGCCGAACATTATGCTTCCGGCCTGCACATTGAGGACGAAACTCAAACTGGGGAATATTACATTGATACCATAGCGATTAACAAGAGCGTGCAAGGAAAAGGAGTAGGCTCTAAATTGTTGAACCACCTAATAAATCTATATGTATTTCAGCAGCAACAGACCTTAGGATTATTGGTAGATGAAAACAATCCCAAGGCCAAAAAACTGTATCTAAAAATGGGGTTTGAGTGCGTGGGTACCAAGAGCTTACTTGGACATCATTTGGATCATCTGCAAATTAAAAGGGAGCTTGCAAATACAAACAAAACAAGCTTTTCACTATCTTAATACATCTAAACTCTTATGATTCAACCGACTAGGGTAAACCATAAGAAATAAGTGCTTTAAGCAAGTATGAAAACAAGAACAAAAATCATCCTTTTGGGTGTTGCCACTTGTACCCTCCTTTATGCACAATGCAGCACGGACACCTATATGGGACGCTGGCTCAAATGGAGGGCATCGGACATCTTGGACCATGAAAAATTTCCAAATCATGATTTTGCCCCTTCTAAAGCACCTTTTCATTTCCTTTCGACGCCCCAATCGAATTTTGGTTCGATAATGGTCACAGTAAAAGAAAACAGTAAAGAGCCCTTGGAAGAGGTTATTAAAAATACTGGAACCACAGCCTTTCTTTTTATTAGAAACGATAGCCTTCTCTATGAAACATATAACAACGGTTACGACCGTGCCTCCATAAACACCTCCTTCTCCACGGCCAAATCCATAACTTCCCTGCTCATTGGCAAAGCTATTGATAATGGGTATATTAAATCCGAAGGCGATAAGGTGACCACCTATTTACCTGAATTAAAACAGATGGATACCCAATACGATGACCTTCATATTGCCCATCTCCTGGACATGCGAAGTGGCATTCAATTTAAAGACCATGATTTGCCCTGGGGAGATAAACCCAAAGCCTATTACAAACCTCATCTGCGAGAAAGGATAAAGGAACTGCCCATAACCTTTCCTCCCGATAGTCGCTTCCAATACAATTCTTACAATCCCATTATTTTGGGAATGATCTTGGAAAAAGTTACAGGCCTTTCCCCTGCCGCCTATTTTGAAGAGGCAATCTGGAATCATATGGGAATGGAATATGCAGGATCTTGGAGCATGGACAGCGAAGCGTCTGGGATGACCAAAATGGAGAGTGGCCTTAATCTGAGGGCCATCGACTTTGCAAAATTTGGTCGCCTTATCCTTAACAAAGGACAATGGAACAACATACAATTGATCTCCCAAGATTGGATCAACAAAAGCATGTCCATAGATCCAGATCACAAACTGCATGAATTTGGCAAGGAACTCTACTATGAAAATTGTTGGTGGCTCTACAATAAAAACGGCAAGACTCCCTATATCGTATCGGCTTCCGGTCATTTAGGGCAGTTCCTTTATATCTTCCCGGAAAAGAATATTATTATCGTACGAATGGGGAAAAAACAAGGTAATGTCCACTCTTGGAGCACAATTTTCAAAGAACTGTGTGGCTATTGATCTTCATCTGAAAGAATCAATCAGAAATTGTTTATGACTTCCTTAGTGTTCTATTTTATTGATTTTATTATCTTCAACACCGAGAATTTTTGAAGTCCATCACCTAACAAAACAACTACCTATGAAGCAGTTTTACCAAGCCGCATTTTTAGCCCTATTCTTATTTTCATTTCTTTCTACTTCTGCCCAGCGCAAGGTCAAAACCACAACAGAAACAGACACTTCCATTCCTAAAGATTTTTACGAGCAGTTGGAATGGCGCAATATTGGTCCCTATCGCGGTGGCCGATCTCTGGGGGCTGCAGGAAGCCCAGGAAGGCCCTATGAATATTATTTTGGGGCTACCGGTGGTGGTCTGTGGAAAACTGTGGACGGAGGCACCGAATGGTTCCCGGTTACAGACGGACAAGTGACCAGTTCTTCCGTTGGGGCCGTGGCAGTTGCGGAAACCAATCCAGATATCGTTTACATCGGTATGGGCGAAGTACAATTAAGGGGTAGCATCACCCAAGGGGATGGGGTCTATAAAACCACCGATGGAGGAAAAACATGGAGGCATATGGGATTGAAGGAAACTCAGGCCGTAGCCCGAATCCGCATTCACCCAACGGATCCCAATATTGTATATGTAGCGGCTTTGGGACACCCATACGGAGATAATGAAGAACGTGGTGTTTTCAAAAGCATAGATGGTGGAATTACTTGGAAAAAAGTACTTTATGTAGGTCCCAAGGCAGGAGCTGTAGACCTCATCTTGGATAGAAATAACCCAAAAACTATTTATGCAAGTACCTGGGAGGTACAACGTAAAGCTTGGAAAATGTGGGGCGGTGGTCCCGATTGTAAACTGTGGAAGTCAATAGACGGAGGTGATACCTGGACCGATTTATCCAAAAATCCAGGAATGCCCGAAGGACCATTGGGAAAAATCGGGGTTACCGTTTCCCCAGCCGATTCCAATAGGGTTTGGGCCATAGTGGAAGCCAATGAAGGAGGCGTTTTTCGCTCCGATGACAGTGGAAAGACTTGGGAACGCACCAATGATGAACGAAAATTACGCCAAAGGGCTTTTTATTATTCTAGAATATATGCCGATCCGTGGGATAAGGAAACGGTATATGGACTAAATACAGGCTTATATAAGTCGACCGACGGTGGAAAAACATTTGATAAGACCATAGAGGTTCCCCATGGTGATAATCACGATCTATGGATAGATCCCAATAACCCAGATCGTATGATCAATGCCAATGATGGAGGTGGTAACGTGACCATAAATGGCGGTAAAACATGGACGGAACAAGATTATATCACCACCCAATTATACCATGTAATGACCACCAGCGATGTACCCTATCATGTGGCTGGGGCGCAGCAAGACAATAGTACCGTTGCCGTACCTAGCGATGGATGGGAACATATGATGGCCAGAGGACCCAACCACGGTTGGTATTACGCCGTTGGCGGTGGCGAAAGTGGATGGATTACCCAACACCCGAGCAAACCAGATATCTTCTATGCAGGGAGTCAGGGCGCACTATTGACCCGTTACGATCGCAGCAATGGTCAATCCAGGGACATACAAGTATATCCAAGATTCTTTTCAGGAGAACCTGCCAGTGCCCTTCCAGAAAGATGGCAATGGACCTTCCCAATTATGTTTGCCCCACAGGATGAATCAGTCATGTATACCTGTTCCCAACATGTTTGGAAAACAACCAATGATGGCCAAACTTGGGAAAAGATAAGTCCAGATTTGACCTATGCGGACCCCTCAACCCTTGGAAAAACTGGTGGCGTGATCACTATGGATATGAACGGACCCGAAATATATGCTACCGTTTTTGCCCTGGCCCCTTCCAATCATGATATCAATACGATTTGGGCGGGCTCCGACGATGGAAAAATTCACATTACCAGGGATGGTGGTAAAAACTGGACGGATATTACCCCTAAAGACCTACCTAAATTTTCGAGGGTGAGTATTATCGATGAGTCTGTACATCGTCCAGGCACATTATTTGTTGCCGCTAACCGCTATCAAGTAGATGACAGACAACCTTATGTTTTCAAGACCCATGACTACGGAAAAACATGGACAAAAATCACCAACGGTATTGCTGATGGTCATTTTGCACGTGCCGTGAGGGAAGATCCTAAGAGGGAAGGATTACTGTTTTTAGCAACGGAACACGGGGTATATTTCTCTATGAACGATGGGGCACTATGGCAGAGTCTACAATTGAAATTACCGGACACCCCCATCCGCGATCTGGTCATCAAAGACAATGATGTAGTATTAGGATCCCACGGCCGTGGTTTCTGGATTTTGGACAATATTCAGCCCTTGCGCCAATACAATGATAAAATGAAGACCGAGCCAGCCGTTCTTTTTCAACCTGCTGATGCCATTCGTGGTGTTTATGACGCCCAAGTCCAATACTACCTAAAATCAGAAATGGATACGATTACTATTGACATTTTAGATGCCAAGGATCAACTCATTTCTTCCTTCACGGGTAGCAAGCCCAAGTATGAAGTAGACCCAAATATTCCCTGGTGGGAACGAGGAGGCTCCTCAAAACCTACCACGGCAAAGGGCATAAATACTTTTACGTGGGATCTGCGATATCCAGGGGCAACCACTTTTGACGGAATGATCATATGGAGTGCCAGTCCACAGCGAGGACCAAAGGCGCCATTGGGCAATTATAAAGTACGCATGAAAGTGGGAGATGTAGAACAGACAATGGAATTTGCCATTAAAATGGACCCTAATTTAAAAGGCATCACCCCTGAGGATCTACAGGAACAATTTGAGCTGGCCACAAAAATCAAGAATAGGACCAGTGAGGCAAATGAAGCTGTTATTAGAATACGAAACATAAGAAAACAACTCAACACCTATAAAGACGAATTAAAATCTTCTGAATTCAACAACGCCATAACTCCTTTAGCATCGAAAATAGCACAAATAGAGGAAGAGCTTTATCAAGTGAAGAACCAATCTGGTCAAGATCCACTGAATTTTCCAATTAAACTGAACAACAGATTGGCCTCTTTACGAAGAAGTTTGGAAGATGGGGATGCCAAACCCACAGATGGGGCGTATCTCGTATTCAAAGAATTATCTGCTGAATTAGATGGTTTATTGAATGATCTTGAACAGACGCTAGAGCTTCATCTACCAAAGGTGAACAGTATTTTAAAAAGTGAAGGTAAAACAGAAATAAAATAGGAATAGTAGATTTAAAATTAGCAATATCATACCCCAGCGAAAGGGGCACCAATATAATGCCCAAGGAACTGAAATTGCACTAGAAGTTACACATTAATGACACAAAAAATATATCAGGTAGACGCCTTCACGGATAAGGTATTTTCGGGAAATCCTGCCGCAGTTTGTCCCCTGGACCATTGGTTGGAGGACGAATTATTACAGAAAATTGCCAAGGAGAACAACCTTGCAGAAACGGCATTCTATGTCAAGGATCAGGATCAATACCAACTACGGTGGTTTACACCTAAGGTAGAGGTAGATCTCTGCGGCCATGCTACCTTGGCATCAGCCTTTGTCCTGTTCAACCATGAAGGACATAAGGGCGATATTATTCACTTCCATTCTCCCAGAAGTGGCAGGTTGACCGTTGTAAAACAATCACAGTTATTGACCTTAAACTTTCCTACAGATACTATTGAGGAGATCGCATTAACTTCAGAAATTTTGGATGGTTTTAGTTTAGCTCCAATTTCTGCTTATAAAGGAAAAACAGATTATTTGTTGGTCTATAATTCCGAAAGTGATGTGGTGTCCCTGAAACCAAATTTGGAGGTCATAGCTGCATTGCCTGTTCGCGGGGTTATTGTTACCGCAATGGGTGAGCATGTAGATTTTGTATCCCGATTTTTTGCCCCACAATCCGGGATTGACGAGGATCCGGTAACCGGTTCCGCACATACCACGCTCACCCCATATTGGTCCAATGTACTGGACAAAAAAGATATGACTGCAATTCAACTTTCCGATCGCAAAGGATATTTAAAGTGCACCTATTTAAAAGATAGGGTCGAGATCAGCGGCCAATGTGTCCTTTATATGACAGGTAATATAAATTTAAACTAACGTTTGATCTTCAACACTTTAGAGTAACACAGTAAAAAAACAACACAGTAAAAAAGGCATGTACAACCTGTCCCCCATCAGGAGGTCATCCTTTTGATACAATAACCCAACCTAACTAAAAAGGGGTCCTAGGACCCTTTTTTTTATTTATTGAGTCCCTCATTATCCACTTTTAGGCATTACCAACCACAACTGTTTGTCTTAACCTGCCTTCCCCTCTTATTTTTCCACTATTTTTGCAGGGAAATTTTCATATCTAAATACTTTCCATTATTAAATTTAAGAGCATTTGAAAGACCTGCTTCTCATAACGCCTCCTTTTACCCAGCTGAATACACCCTATCCGGCAACGGCCTATTTAAAGGGGTTTCTGAACACCAAAAATATCGGTGCCTTTCAGATGGATTTGGGGATAGAAGTATTACTGAAACTATTTTCCCGAAAAGGGCTGCAGGACATCTTTGACCTTGCCAAAGCGAATAAAACCATTAGTAGTACCAATAGTCAACGGATATATGCCTTAAAAGAGGAGTACCTGCAAACCATAGAACCAATCGTCTCCTTCCTGCAGGGTAACAATGCCACTTTTGGCAGACAGATCTGTACCCCATATTTTTTACCCCAAGCTTCCAGGTTTGAACAACTCGATGACATGGACTGGGCTTTTGGCTCCATGGGCGTACAGGACAAGGCCAAACATTTGGCCACGCTTTATTTGGAAGATATTTCCGATTTTATCGTTGAATGTCTCGATGAAAATTTTGGTTTCAGCAGGTATGCAGAGCGTTTGGGAAGAAGCGCCAATTCCTTTGACGAACTATATGACCACCTCCAAAAAGAGCCTACACATATAGATCAGATCACCTTAAAAATCTTAGAAGAACGGATTGCAAGTCTAAAACCAAAACTCGTTTGTTTTTCTGTGCCGTTTCCTGGTAATTTATATAGTGCCTTCAGATGTGCGCAGTTTATCAAACAGAAGTTCCCAGAAATAAAAACAGCCATGGGTGGAGGCTTCCCCAACACGGAGCTCCGATCTGTCTCCGATACACGGGTGTTTGATTTCTTTGATTATATCACCCTCGATGACGGGGAGCTTCCTATTGAGCTCTTGGCTTCACATTGTTTAGATCCAGAAACCAAGGATAGTACCGCCATTTTAAAGAGGACCTTTTTAAAAAAGGAAGGATCTGTATTTTACAACAATCTTTCGTCAAAACCAGACTACAAGCAAAGTGATGTAGGCACTCCCGATTATTCGGACCTACTTCTAAGCAAATATATCTCCGTTATAGAAATTGCCAATCCCATGCACAGCCTCTGGAGTGATGGCCGCTGGAACAAATTGACCATGGCGCATGGTTGCTATTGGGGCAAATGTACATTTTGTGATATCTCCCTGGATTATATAAAAATATATGAGCCCATTGCCGCCAAATTGTTGGTGGACCGCATGGAACAACTCATTGAACAAACAGGGGAAAGTGGATTTCATTTTGTGGACGAAGCCGCCCCGCCTGCCCTAATGCGTGCCCTGGCGCTGGAAATAATCAAGCGAAAGTTAACGGTGACCTGGTGGACAAATATCAGGTTTGAGAAAAATTTTGGGAAAGACCTATGCATTCTTCTCAAGGCTTCTGGGTGCATTGCCGTTTCTGGCGGATTGGAAGTAGCCTCGGACCGCTTGTTGAAATTGATCCAAAAAGGGGTAACCGTGGAACAGGTCGCCCAAGTGACCCGTAATTTCACGGAATCTGGCATTATGGTCCATTGCTATTTAATGTACGGCTACCCTACCCAAACCGTGCAAGAAACAGTGAACAGTCTTGAAATGGTCCGACAGATGTTTGAACTGGGGATTCTTCAATCGGGATTCTGGCATCAATTTGCCCTAACGGCGCATAGTCCAGTTGGGTTAAATCCGACAGATTATCATATTATCCCGGATTATCAACCCATAACCTTTGCCAATAATGACATTCAGTTTAAAGATACCACCGGGATAGACCATGATCAGTTTAGCTATGGCCTAAAAAAATCCCTTTTTAATTTTATGCATGGGATAGGGTTTGACTTCCCACTGCAACAATGGTTCGATTTTAAAATTCCCAAAACCACCATCGAAAGAAATTATATCGCCCATGCCCTGGAAGCACAGCCCCAATTTTCAGTGCGGCCAAATGCAAAAATCATATGGCTTGGCGGAACGCCATTGTCGGAAGTTAGCAGCAAATCCAAAAAGGGAAGGACATGGGAGCTTTTAAAACTTTCTTTTCACGGAAAAATGGAAAGCAAGGAGATAACGGTTTCCAAAGAACATGGGGAATGGCTGTTGGAGGCTCTGGAAAAAATATCCGTCAACGCTGGAAACACACTCACCTTTGGTCAACTTAAAACTGATTTTGAAACCCATTTTGAGGATTTTGAATTGTTTTGGTTTTCCAAACCAATTCTTGCGTTAAGGTCACAGGGCTTACTGACCCTTTAGACTCAAGTAGAAATTTCAATAAACAACCTTCAAAGTACAAAGCAAGCATTGATTTTCATCAATGCTTGCTTTCCTGTTGAATTGCCAAATGCCTTGGGAGCTCTCTTCTAAGCAGTTGCCGCTTCCCCCCTAATACTTGGCTCCAGTCTGTTCTTGTTTTTTCTTAACCAAGCTTCAAATGACATTAACTCTGGGTTCAACTCCTTGGCAACCTTAACGTCCCTAGCCTTACAAAAATCGGTTTCGAACTCCTGATTGAATTGGAACATATTCCCCAGATCATCTGCCCCTGGAAATTCTAATCTTCGATAGGTTTCAACCGGCACATCGGAATATCCGATGTCCGTTCCAAAAACACTGGAAAAAGCAGCTGCCATTTCCTTCACAGTAAGCTGATCTCCACATATTCCGACAGTTTTTCCCTGATACTTTTTACCTCCCTTAAAGATGCCATAGGCACACTTGCCAATATCATCAACGGCAATACCAGGAAGCTTTTTGCTGCCCATGGGCAAAGCGATGGTTAGTTTTCCATTCTTATCCTTTTGGGGACCCATTCCAAAACTTATGAAATTTTCCCAATAGAAGGAGGTCAATAAAAAGGTATAGGGAACCCCACTTTTTTCAAAATATGAATTAGATGCTCCTTTAGCATCAAAATGAGGCACCTTATAATTATCCATTAATGTGGGCATGCGCTTGTCGCTCAAAGGAATCCACTTTCGGGTATCCTCTAACGTAGACCAAATCACATGCTGTACCCCAGCCTCTTTGGCGGCCTCCGCCATATTTTTCGCTTGTGCCATCTCTTTTTCCGGTGACATAAGTTCCCAGAAATTCGTGACACAATAAACGCCATGCGCTCCCTTGAAAGCTGATACCAAGCTTGACTTATCGTCCAGATCTGCCTGTACCATTTGAGTGCCCAACTTGCTCAATTCCTTTGCTTTGGCAGAAGTTGTGTCCCTAGTTATGCCCCGTACTTCAAATTCTTTTGATCCGTCATTCAAAATTGCCAGGACCAAGCCTCCACCCTGAGCCCCTGTGGCTCCTACTACAGCAATAATTTTCCTCTTTTCCATAATAAACTACATTTAAAATTTCTCCATAAATACTAAACATCAGTTATGATGATGCCTTAATTCGCATCTTCTAACCGTAAAATGATGGTGCGCCAAACTTCTCAAAGAATAAAAGGATATGGGATAGAAAATCCCATTCGCTACAAGTTATACGTTACCACCTAAAGCTCAAAATCTAATGTGGGGGAGGGTGTATTGGATATTGTTCAATGATGCACCTCCAACTATGGAAAATCGTAAATTGAACAGTATCTACTGATTTAATAGATATTTGAAATGGTAGGAATCAGTGCCCTTAAACTAGGCATTATCGCGCTTTAGTTCTTCACCATTCCAATAGAAATCGGTTTTTTCAGCTACCTGAAAATCCAATTGTTGTTCCCTATTGATATCAATCAATCGAGTAAACATAAAATTACTAATTATTCAGATTCAACCTTCTAAAAAATGAGTTAACTTTTGGCTAAAATTAAATATTTCAGCATAATTCATTTCGAAGAATTAATCACAAACACCTTATAATCATTATTTTAAAAACATATTCTTGGGTTTTTCCTGAAGGACAACAATATGCCCTGCTTGAAATTTTATCCCGAAAAACCAGGAGAGCTAACTGGAACTGCCAATATCAAAACCGTAGTACTTTTTAATTTTAAAAAAGGATTTTGAATTCTATAGTCTTCTTAAAAGCCGAATTTCCCAAACTAAAAAGGGGGCATCCTTCCCAGTGCTATAGTGAATGTCCTTTTTAACCTACCTTTGCCTTAATTATTTAAGACCATTGTCCATATGTCATTTAAAGATTTAAAGCTGAACAGACCCATTTTACGCGCCATTGCTGAAATGAATTACGATGAACCAACTCCCGTGCAGGAGATGACCATCCCGTTAGTTTTGGAAAAAAAAGATATTATTGTCTCAGCGCAAACAGGAACGGGTAAGACCGCTGCTTTTGCCCTCCCAATTTTACAGCAATTATTTGACAGACAAGACGCCACTAACCAGGCGAAGACAGTAAAAGCATTGATCATTAGCCCAACAAGGGAATTGGCCATTCAGATAGCCGATAATTTTAAAGCTTATAGCCAATATACAAACCTTACCACCGCTCTTGTTTTTGGGGGCACCTCCGTGGAACCACAGGTTGAAAGCCTTAAAAAAGGAGTTGATATTCTAGTAGCCACACCTGGTCGTTTATTGGACCTTCATAAACAGGATGTTATCAATTTGGACTATGTAGAGACCTTGGTCTTGGATGAGGCTGATTTAATGTTGGATATGGGCTTTATTGATGATGTGAAGAAAATAGAGCGCCTTTGTCCCAAGGACAAACAAGTGATGCTCTTTTCTGCAACGATGCCGTATAAGGTGACGCAATTGGCAAGCGCAATTTTAAAGGACCCTGAAACGGTTAAAGCGGCCCCAATTTCCTCGGCCGCGGATAACGTACAACAACTATTGTATTATGTGCCGAAACCAAAGAAAATTGAATTGTGTCTTCACCTTTTAAGAAATACAATAAAAGGGAATATCATCATTTTTAGACGCACCAAATACGGGGTAGATAAGTTAGAACAGACCCTTCTCCGTAATAATTATAAGGCGGAAAGCCTGCATGGCGACAAATCACAGAGTGAACGCCAACAAGCGTACAATAACTTTAAGAACAAGGAGGCAGCCATCTTAATTGCCACCGATGTTGCCGCCCGTGGCCTGGATATCGATCAATTGGATGCAGTCATTAACTTTGACCTGCCCAATGTGCCAGAAACATATGTACACCGAATTGGAAGGACCGGTAGGGCCGGAAATTTCGGTAAATCCTATTCTTTCTGTTCCGCGGATGAAAAACCTTACTTGGCCAGTATCCAAAAAATGCTGTTCACGAAATTGGAAGTGGAAGAAGACCATCCCTATCCTTTAGATCCCCAGGCTAAACCTATAGTACACAAGAAAAAGGGGAGCAAACACAAAAAGGGTAGAAAATCAGAAGCATCCAAAAAGAACAAAAAACGTTGGTATAAATAAGCCTCGGCTTTTTAGGCTATAGTTCCCAACTTTACGCGAGCCTCTTCCTTTCCTTACTTTTTACAGATCAAGGGCTTTCTTTAGTACCATAACAATTCATTATCTTTGTGAAAACTTAGGTAGTTACTACATATGGACAAAAAAATCATTGCCCCTTCCCTATTGGCAGCAGATTTCGCCAATCTTCAAAGAGATATAGAAATGGTTAACAAGAGTGAGGCCGATTGGTTTCACATCGATGTAATGGACGGAGTATTTGTCCCCAATATCTCTTTTGGGATGCCCGTTTTGAAAGCTATTACCAAACATGCCGACAAAACCATAGATGTACATTTAATGATTGTGGATCCCGATCGATATATCAAGGATTTTGCTGAATTGGGCGCCAATAACCTAACCGTACATTATGAGGCTTGTACCCATTTACACAGAACATTACAGGCTATAAAGGCGGAAGGGATGACCGCCGGAGTTGCCCTCAACCCACATACAAATATTCATTTATTGGAAGATACCATCAATGATATCGACCTTGTATGTGTTATGAGCGTTAACCCCGGATATGGAGGTCAGTCTTTTATTGAAAACACCTATGACAAGGTCAAGGCCCTAAAGGAATTGATCAATAGAAAAAAGGCACATACCCTAATAGAAATAGATGGGGGCGTTAACGCAGAGAATGCTAAAGATTTGATAGATGCTGGAGCAGATGTTCTAGTAGCGGGCAGTTTTGTGTTCAATTCGAGCAACCCTACCCAAACCATAAAGGAGTTAAAAGAAATTGTTGGATAATAATGAAGCAGATTGATGTTATAATTGTAGGAGGAGGCCCCATAGGCATTGCCTGTGGCCTTGAAGCCAAGAAAAAAGGGCTAGAGTATTTGATCATCGAAAAAGGATGTATCGTGAACTCCCTGTACAATTATCCCATGACCATGCAGTTCTTTTCATCCTCTGAAAAATTAGAGATAGACGAGATTCCCTTTATTAGCAAAGAAGCCAAACCCAAAAGGGATGAAGCACTTGAATATTACAGAAGGATCGTAACGACCAATAAATTAAAGATCAATCTATTTGAAAAAGTAGAACACATCTCTAAGGATCAGGACACCTTTACCCTGATCTCCAATAAGGCAACATATAAGGCCGGATCTGTGGTAATCGCAACAGGCTTCTATGACATCCCCAATTATATGAACGTTCCCGGAGAGGATTTGGATAAAGTATCCCATTACTACAAGGAACCTCATTTCTATGCCAGTCAAAAATTAGCGGTCATAGGTGCAAGCAATTCCGCAGTGGATGCTGCTTTGGAATGTTATAGAAAAGGTGCCGATGTAAGTTTGATTATCAGAGGTGAAGAAGTGGGACAACGAGTAAAATATTGGGTCCGCCCAGATATTATCAATAGAATTAATGAAGGCAGTATAAAGGCCTACTTTAATGCCAACGTCACAGAAATCACTGAAGACAGTATTGTGATTGATACTCCGGAAGGGATCAAAAGCATAGAAAATGATTATGTCCTGGCACTTACAGGATATAAGCCCAATTTTGGTTTTCTGGAAAAATTGGGAATTCAACTTTCCGATGACAACAAGAAACTACCGAGTTATGATGAAGATACGATGGAGACCAATGTGGAAGGCCTGTATTTAGCCGGGGTCATTTGTGGCGGGATGGAAACACATAAATGGTTTATTGAAAATTCAAGGATCCATGCCAAGATCATCATCAATTCTATTCTAGGCAAGAAAGTAGCCGCTGAATAATTTCAGTTCGCATAACTTCATAAAAACAAAAAACACGGTCCCAAAGCCCGTGTTTTTTGTTACAAAATTACCTTAACTACAAAATCATGGCATGATGTACATCATTTGAGAAAACCGCCAATATCTATAATTTTGCACATCTATATATGTATTGACTAATGAATTTACTTAAAATAAATGCCATTATTCATTGGCACTTTATTTTTTGCAGATGTATGCAGCATGAATAATTTAATACAGCAACCATGAAAATTCTAAAAATCATTTTAGCATTTTCCCTGTTCTTTTTAATGTCATCCGGTCTTACCGCTCAAGATATGATGGCTAAAAGCTGGGAATTGGATCAGAACCATACCTCGGTCAATTTTGGTGTTAAACACTTTTTTAATACGGTGAATGGCATTTTTCAAAAAAAGGAAGGTACCTTTCATTTTGATCCTAAAGATCTACCGAATAGTAAGTTTACGTTTAAAATACCCGTGGCCAGCATTGACACGAATATTGAAAAACGAGACAAACATCTTACCTCCAGTGATTTCTTTGATGCGGAAACATATCCTTATATCACTTTTACTTCAACCAAAATCAACCATCTATCAGGCAATGATTATCAAGTGGTAGGTGATTTAACCATCAAAGATGTTACGAAATCCGTATCCATCCCTTTTAAAATTACTGGGGAAATGGAAAATCCCATGATGAAAGGAACCAATATTATGGGGCTGGCTTTTGAAACTAAATTGAATAGGACAGATTTTGGAGTAGGCACGGGAAATTGGGCCATGACCATGGTCGTGGGGGATGAAGTGAATGTTGAGATCAATATGGAACTGAACAGAAAGATGTAATCTATTTTTTGCTAGTCAATAGGCTAAATGGACTAACTAGTTCATGCTAAACTAGCAAAAATCTAAGGATTGGCGGTGCCCTTCCCGCAAAGCTCCGCTTTGAAAACAAGCAAAAAGATTTGCTTCGCCTATCCCCAAACAAAAAAGAAAACCGAACAGCGATCAGAAACAGGATTGGCTCCGCCCTTCCTGCAAAGCTCCGCTTTGAAAACCAACGAATAGAGACTCCACGCCTATCTCCAAATAGTAAAGAAACCCAACAGGGATCAGAATCAGGATTGGCTGCGCCCTTCCTGCAAAGCTCCGCTTTGAAAACCACAAAAAGATTTGCTTCGCTATACTTCAAAAAAGAAGCGAGCTTCATTTTTGAAGCTCGCTTGCACATCCACTTTTTTGTGGTTTATTCGTGACCTCGACAGGATTCAAACCTGTAACCCTCAGAGCCGAAATCTGATGCGCTATTCAGTTGCGCCACGAGGCCATTATTACTTTACAAATTTACGAAAGTTTTCTTTTAACAATGTTGGAAATTGTTTTCCCATCTGCCTGTCCGGCCAATTCCTGGGAAACGATACCCATAACCTTCCCCATGTCCTTCATTCCTGAAGCCCCAACAGATTCTATGGTCTGTACCACTACTTTCTCTATTTCTTCCTCGGTTAGTTGTTCCGGCAAAAAACGTTCGATAACCGCAGCTTGTGCCAATTCCGGTTCTGCCAAGTCGGCCCTACCTTGTTCGGTGTAGATGGCCGCACTATCCTTACGCTGTTTAACAAGCTTTTGCACCAACTTCACTTCCTCATCTTCTGTTAGTCCAGCACCAGCCCCTGTTTCAGTCTGTGCCATCAACAAAGCCGATTTAATGGCCCTGAGCGATTCCAATGCAACAGTATCCTTGGCTTTCATTGCCGTTTTCATTTCTTCCATTACGCGTTGTTGCAAGCTCATATCCATTTATTTTAGCGGTGCGAAGATAAAAAATAAACCCGAAAATAACTTGTATTTTCGGGTTTAAACTTTTCTAGAAAATTAAAGAAACATCAATTCCTTTAATCCACGTTATCATGTAAGAATGAATTGTTGGAACGCATTTGGATCTCATCATTGCTGTCCTCGCTAAGAGAAGTTCTAGAGACCTTATTTTCCCTTGAAGCCTCGTTCAAGTTCACCCCTTGCCTTTTATAGGCGGGCTGCTTTTCGATCTCCTCAATCCTATTCATGCTGTTTTGAAACTTATAATTGAAATCCTTCAATTTTCTCCTGCGCTCATCAGCTCTTGATTTCAACAATTCTTCCAGAGGGGTGTCCATCGGGTTGATCTCTTTGGTCTCATCCATTGGAGATACATCCTCTTTTTGAACTGTCTTCTTTTCAAAAACCAATTCGTCCTCTAAAATTTTTGGTTCAAATTTTTCTGCTTTGGATTTGGCGCCTGTCAGTTTTTGCTCCAATTCCATATAATCATCCAAGCTGTATCTTTTCTCACCGTTCTTGTTGTATTCCAATACAGGAACAACCTCTATATGATCCTTGACATCCATTTCCCTGACCTCGTCCAAGCTAAAGGTAATGGTGTGCTCCTTTTCCTCTTCCTCGTCTGAACTTCTTCTAGACTGGCTCAAAGGCATATCAAAACTCAATGTAAACTGATCCTCTTCCTGCCTTTTGGAGGAGACATATACTGGCTCTACAACCTCAATATCACTAAGGCTATCCTTGGAATCGATTACAATAAAATCATTTTCAACATTCTCTGCGATTACCTCTTCATAAAAGACGTTGAAATTTTTGAGATAACTTGTCGTAGGTATCAAATCCATTTCTCTTACAGGATCTTTTGCCTGTACTTCCTCTTCCTCTACTTCTTCTACCAATTGATGTTTAACGACCAGCTCGGGTGTTGGAGTTGCCTCTTCCTCTTCATCCATTTCCAATTTGTGCACGACATTACGGGAAGAAAGCATCAAATCCTGTTCGGCTTTTTGCTCATCTTCCAACGTGTGTATAATCTTCTTGGATTCCGTATTCACTATAGTATCCTGCTGGTCTATATTAAAACCCGTGGCTATTACTGTAACAGCAATGGCCTCTCCCAAACTTTCGTCCTCACCTACACCCATAATGATATTGGCACCGTGACCGGCCTCTATTTGGATATGGTCGTTGATTTCCCCAATCTCATCTATGGTAATTTCCTGTGATCCTGAAACAATGAGCAACAACACGTTTTTAGCACCAGTAATCTTGTTGTCGTTCAATAATGGAGAATCCAAGGCCTTCATGATCGCCTCATGGGCTCTTGATGATCCGGATGCCGCAGCAGATCCCATAATGGCGGTACCACTATTGGACAATACGGTCTTGGCATCACGTAAATCTATGTTTTGAGTATAGTGATGGGTAATAACTTCCGCAATTCCCCTTGCAGCCGTTGCCAACACTTCATCTGCCTTGGAAAATCCGGCCTTAAAGCCCAAATTACCGTAAACTTCCCTAAGCTTATTGTTATTGATTACAATTAATGAATCTACATTTCTACGCAGTTTTTCCATTCCCACATGGGCCTGCTCGCAACGCATTTTTCCTTCAAATTGGAAGGGAATGGTTACGATACCAACCGTTAGGATATCCAATTCCTTGGCTTGCTTGGCAATGACAGGGGCAGCTCCAGTACCTGTTCCCCCACCCATACCTGCAGTGATGAATACCATTTTTGTATTGGTTCCCAACATGGTTTTAATGTCCTCCATGCTCTCAATGGCGGCCTGTTCTCCGACTTCAGGATTTGCACCAGCGCCCAATCCTTCTGTTAGGGAAACCCCTAGTTGTATTTTATTTGGAACCGGACTATTGTCCAATGCCTGTGAATCTGTATTGCATATCACAAAATCCACTCCGTTGATCCCGGCCTGGAACATGTGATTTATGGCATTACTACCACCCCCACCTACACCTATGACTTTTATCACATTGCTTTGATTCTTGGGCAAATCAAAAGCTATACTTTCAAATTCAGTGTTCTTGCTCATTCTTTTTGTATTACTGGTTATACGATATGTGTTCTCTACTTAATGCCCTATTCCGCATTATCCAAGAAGTCTTTCAACTTTTCGGACCATTTGTCAAATATGGATTTTCTTTCTCTCAATGTCTTTGGTTGCTCTGTAGTGGCCTGTCCGTTACCTTCATCGTAAATAACTTCCGTGTCCACTTCATCATGGGACTCTTCAATGGCTTTGACCTTGGCTTTGGTATTGATGGCATTCATCAATAATCCTACCGCCGTGGCATACAATGGGCTAGCTATTTCCTCGTCGGAATCACCGGCCAAATGTTCATTGGGATATCCAATTCTGGTATCCATCCCTGTTATATATTCTACCAATTGTTTTAAATGTTTCAATTGGCTTCCTCCACCCGTCAAAACTATTCCTGCAATCAGTTTTTTCTTTTGATCTTCATGACCGTAGTTCTGAATCTCCACATATACCTGCTCTATGATCTCCACAACCCTTGCATGGATGATCTTGGAAAGGTTTTTAAGGGTGATCTCCTTAGGCTCCCTTCCTCTTAATCCAGGGATGGAAACGATCTCATTGTCCTTGTTCTCTCCAGGCCAGGCCGATCCAAATTTTATTTTTAGAAGCTCTGCCTGCTTTTCAATGATAGAGCATCCTTCCTTGATATCCTCGGTAATGACATTGCCCCCAAATGGGATAACGGCGGTATGTCTGATAATCCCATCTTTAAAAATGGCCAAATCCGTAGTACCTCCTCCTATATCTATCAGGGCAACCCCTGCTTCCTTTTCTTCCTGACTCAAAACTGCATTGGCCGACGCCAGCGGCTCCAGGGTAATACTGCCCAGATCCAAACCAGCACTTTTAATACATCTCCCCACGTTCTTAATGGAAGATACCTGACCTACCACTACGTGAAAATTGGCCTCCAGCCTTCCTCCATACATCCCAATGGGCTGTTTGATTTCGGCCTGTCCATCAACCTTATACTCTTGTGGCAATACATGGATGATCTCTTCTCCCGGTAACATGACCAATTTGTACACTTGGTTGCACAGCTTGTCCAGATCATCATCATTGATCACCTCCTCAGAATCTACCCTAGTGATGTAGTCACTATGTTGTAAACTTCTAATATGTTGCCCCGCAATACCCACCACAACGGACCCAATCTTTAAACCCGAATTTGCTTCGGCTTGTTCAATGGCCTGTTGAATAGACTTTATGGTTTGTGTAATGTTATTGACCACACCACGATGTACTCCAAGACTCTTGGATCTTCCGATGCCTAGAATCTCAATTTTACCGTACTCGTTCTCCTTCCCTATAATGGCCACTATCTTGGTGGTCCCAATATCCAATCCAACCGAATAACTACCTTGTTCCATACCCTAAATTTTGGTGCACACTACTTGATTATTATACTCTAAACTCACTAAATCGTAATGATTCAATGTCTTGTCCTTGGTGGCCTTGTTATAAAAAGCCATAAAGTTGTTGAACTTTTCCTTTAAATTCTCAACACCTCCCAAATTCACCACAAAGTTTTCCATACGGAACTTTAACTGGTAATCCCCATCAACACCCACATGGATACCGATGATATTCTTTCTTAGAAAATTATCCGTATTGATATATTCGAGGATTACGTATATATCTTCCAAACTTTTTCCAGTGATGTTGCCCGTAATAATGGGCACCCTTGCAGAATGAATTTTAGAGAAGGGCATGCGCCTTCCTTCATCATCCACATAATACTTTTTAACCCCCTCAACTCTTCCGATTGGCTTTCGCTGTATGATTTTCGACGTAAGTTTCCCATCTACAGTAAGATACACTTGGGCATTCTTTACCATTTCATCGGTCTCAATTACCTTTTCTATGGTATTCAAAACTAATTTTTCTTTGGGCACGTTTTTAAGGTTCCCGTATTTTTGTATTAACAATTTATTAACCATCTCATGGGTGGTGTACAAATTTTCATCTCCCAAAAACTGTAAATCAATATCATTAACAGCTTTTACACTGCTTCTATGGTTAGAAAACGCGTAAAGACCCATCACCAAAACCAGCAACAGCATCAATTTCAGATAGTTCCAATTAATTTTCATGAGCGAATTCTTTTTCTATTTTCACAACCTCTAAACCTATATCACCGGCCCCCATCGTCACCAGAACTTCTGGGGCTTGTTTCTTAATCTCTTCGATCAATCCCGATTTTGCAATTAGTTTTTTCTTCGGATTGTTTATTTTTTGCAACAACCATTCCGATGTTACCCCTTCAATTGGTTTTTCCCTTGCAGGATAAATATCCAATAAGAGCACGCTATCGAATTTTTCCAAACTTTTGGCAAAATCATCTATAAAATCCCTCGTCCTTGAGAACAGGTGGGGCTGAAATATCGCCAACACTTTTTTATTGGGATGCATTTCTTCAATAGCCTCATATACTGCATTTATTTCTGTGGGATGATGGGCATAATCATCAATAAATACAAAATCATCGCTTCGCAAACGATATGAGAATCGTCTTTGCACCCCTTTGAACGTTCCCATGGCATCCACCAAGCCCTGTTTTGGAGCATCAGTCTGCAAGGCCATCGCAAAGGCCACCAAACCATTTAACAAATTGTGTTTCCCTGGCTTACTGAACCTAACCCCCTTAAAAGTTTCTTCAGGGGTAACCAGATCAAAAAGATAAGCCCCGTTTTCTATTTTAAGGTTCTCGATACAATAATCCGAACCATCAGCTATACCATACGTTATCCCGTCTAAAGGCAGACCCTTGCGAACAAAGAGTTTTCCATTCGCCTTTAACCTCCCTGCAAAATCGTTAAAGGACTGCACCAAGGCCTCACTTGTACCATAAATATCAAGGTGGTCCGCATCCATAGAGGTTACACAGGCTATATTTGGCGTAAGCTGCAAGAAAGACCTATCAAACTCATCGGCCTCCACAACGGACACCTCGGTCCCCTCTAATAAAAAATTACTGTTGAAATCTTCGGAAATACCGCCTAAGAATGCTGTGATCGGCATCCCTGCCTCCTTTAGCAAGTGCGCCAGTATACTGGACGTAGTAGTTTTACCATGGGTCCCGGCAACGGCCAAACAAAAGCTGTGGTTGGTAACCAATCCTAGGACGGCCGACCTCTTATATATCTCAAACCCACGATTCACAAAATACTGGTATTCCGTATGGTCTATTGGAACCGCTGGCGTATAAACCACTAAGGTTCCTATTGGATTTTTATAATGTTCGGGCACTAGCTCCATATTATCCTCATAATGGATCTCCATCCCTCCCTCAACCAATTCCTTGATCAAAGGGCTCTCGGTTTTATCATAGCCCCCAACATTCTTTCCAATAAATTTGAAATAACGAGCCAAGGCAGACATACCTATGCCTCCGATTCCTATAAAATAAACGCTATGTAGATCTTTAATATTCATTAATATCCTCTATAGTGCATTATTTGTTTAATATCTTTTCTATCTCATCCACGATATGCTTGGTAGCATTCGGCTTTGCCAATTTCTTTATATTGGCACTTAGTTCCTCTTGGCGCTCCTTGGAGTTGAAAATCTCCTTGAAAACTACCTCGAATTGGGTTCCCAATTCTTTTTCCTTCACCATTTCAGCAGCATTCTCTGATATCAGGGCCTGGGCATTTTTTGTTTGATGGTCTTCCGCAACATTGGGTGACGGAATAAAAATCACCGGTTTCCCCACAATGCACAATTCCGAAACTGAACCGGCACCTGCCCTTGAAATAATCATATCCGCGGCCCCATAGGCAAAATTCATATCGTTCAGAAAGTCGTACACCTTTACCGTATCCGAACCGTGTTTCTTGTACTCCTCATAATAGAGCTTCCCACACTGCCATATTAACTGCAGTCCTAAGGCTTGAAAAAAAGACAGTTTCTCTTCTACCAATTGATTGATTCTTCTTGCCCCCAAACTTCCTCCCAAAATCACTAAAACCGGTTTTGAAGCGTCCAATCCAAAAAATTCAACCGAAGCCTTTTTATCAACAACCGCCTTCATTAAATCACTGCGTACCGGATTTCCTGTCTTTACAATTTTATCGGCAGGAAAAAACTTATCCATCCCATCATAAGCGACACAAATTTTTTCCACTTTTTGAGCCAGCATCTTATTGGTGACCCCGGCATAGGAATTTTGTTCCTGCAACACACATGGTATCCCTTTGTTCGACGCTATTTTTAATAGTGGCCCACTGGCAAAGCCTCCGGTACCAATAACTACCTGAGGTTTAAATTTTGTCACTATGCTACGAGCTTCGATCAAACTACTTATCAATTTTACGGGAAACATTAAATTTTTAAGGGTCAGTTTCCGCTGCAACCCACTAATCCACAATCCTTTTATTTTATACCCCGCCTGAGGAACTTTTTCCATTTCCATTCTATCCTTGGCACCTACAAACAGAATATCAGCATTGGGATACCTCAATTTCAATTCGTTGGCTATAGCGATGGCCGGATATATATGTCCGCCTGTTCCTCCCCCAGAAAGTATAAATCTATAGTTGTCCACTTAGCACTTCTAAAGGGTTCGTATCATCCAATTCAGAGGCATTTTCCTCTTCTTCCATATTTTTATTACTTGCACTCAATACGATGCCTATTGCAAGACAGGTCATCCAAATTGAGGTACCACCACTACTTATTAAGGGTAAAGTCT
Organism: Sediminicola luteus; assembly: GCF_040566555.1. Classification (GTDB taxonomy): domain Bacteria; phylum Bacteroidota; class Bacteroidia; order Flavobacteriales; family Flavobacteriaceae; genus Sediminicola. The sequence goes on from NZ_JBEWYP010000006.1 coordinate 68,731, forward strand.
GCCCCGTTACCGGAAATAATTCTACGGCCACGGCCATATTGATCAGGGCTTGGAAAACAATGGGCAAACCAACTCCCACGACCAATAACTTGCTAAAAACACTGGAGCTTCCATTGGCAACCACCACTATTCTAAACAGCAACAACAGATAAAAGAACATAATGGCAAAACCGCCAATAAGTCCGTATTCCTCCACGATAATGGCATAGATAAAATCTGAAGAACTCTGTGGCAAAAAGTTCTTCATTACACTTTTTCCAGCGCCGCTACCCACGATTCCACCGGTGGCGATGGCAATTTTAGCCTTTTCAATCTGGTAATCAGCCTCCGTATCCTCTGGATCCCAAAAGCTTTCCACCCTACTGATCCAAGTATCAACCCTGTTGGGAAATAAATCTGGAACAGCCTTGGCCAGCAATACGAACAAGGTGAGCAACAGAATTCCCGTCCCTATTATCCCCATTAAATATCGCATAGGATACCCCCCCATAAAACACAGCAACAATACCATAAAAAAGATAATGGCAGCTGTGGAAAAGTTAGCGGGAAGTATCAGTATCAATACCAAAAAAACTGGCAGCCACAAGGGCAGGATACTTTCCTTAAAATTAATTTCCTTGTCCTTTATTTTTGTGAGATACCTAGCGACATAGATCATTAAAACCACGGACGCCAAAGTAGAAGTTTGAAATGTAAAACCAACCAATGGAAGACGTATCCAACGACTGGCATTCGCACCTTCTATAGTTGTCCCTTGAGCCAAGGTGTATACCAACAACAACAAAACTACAGGCATTGCAATAAGAGAAAGACCTTTAAAAAAGTGAGTCGGTATCTTATGAACGCCATAAATAACACCGAACCCCAGGATCAACAGCATCGCATGTTTCAACAAATGCCCCACCGTGGTCCCATTACCTACCACATATACCAAATTACTACTGGCACTGTAAACAGGTAAAAAAGAAAATAGGGCCAAGAGGGCTACTACCCCCCAAATGGCTTTATCTCCTTTGATATTTTTAAAAAAATCTACCACACTATAGGTTTTTTACAGCTTCTTTAAATTGATCTCCTCTATCTTCATAGTTTTTAAACAGGTCAAAACTGGCACAGGCCGGGGACAACAAAACTGTATCGCCACGCTCGGCAATTTTATAGGCCACCTTTATCGCTTCTTCCATTGAAAAGGTCTCCACCATTAAATCCACCGCATTACCAAAGGCATCCTTTATTTTGGAATTATCCAACCCCAAACATACGATAGCCTTTACCTTTTCCCTAACCATAGGCATTAGGGATCTGTAATCATTGCCCTTATCCAAACCTCCAACAATCCAGACGGTAGGTGTCTTCATACTGTCCAATGCATAATATGTCGCATTTACATTGGTGGCTTTGGAATCATTGATGTACTGCACATGATGGATCTTCAATACCTTTTCCAATCTATGGGCGGCGCCTTGAAAATTTTGGACACTTTCTCGGATTGTCTGTTTTCTAATCTGCACCAACTTGGCCGCAGTTGATGCTGCCATAGTATTTTTAAGGTTGTGCTTGCCTTCTAAAGCCAAAGTGTCTTGCTCCATCTCCATTGTGTTATTTTGAGTTGTAATCTGTATTTTGTTGTTTTTTATATATGCGCCTTCCGTAAATTCTTTCTCCAAGGAAAAAGGAATCAACTTGGATGGTATTTTGTGTTGTTCCAAATAATCCATTATTACTTCATCATCAGCATCGTAAATCAGGTAATCCTCCTCGGTTTGATTCTGTATTATCTTAAATTTGGAAGCGATATAATTTTCAAACTTATAATCATATCGATCCAAATGGTCGGGCGATATATTGGTTATGATCGCGATATGCGGTTTAAAATCTACAATGCCATCCAATTGAAAACTACTTATCTCCAACACGTAATAATCATAATCCTGTTCTGCTACCATTTTCGCAAAACTGTCGCCAATATTACCTGCCATTCCCACGTTCAATCCACCATTTTTCAATAAATGATTGACCAACATGGTGGTCGTGGTCTTTCCGTTGCTTCCTGTTATTCCTATGATAGTAGCTTCGGTATATCTAGAAGCGAACTCTATTTCGGAAATAACGGGGATCTTCATCTCCTTAAGCTTTACCACTAAGGAAACCGTATCTGGTATTCCTGGACTCTTCATGACCACATCGGCCATCAATATTTTAGCCTCCGTATGTCTTTCCTCTTCCCAATCGACCCCAAGATTTTCAAGTTCGATTTTGTATTTTTCCTTTATTTTCCCTCCATCGGACACAAAGACATCATAGCCCATTTTCTTTCCCAAAATGGCCGTTCCCACACCGCTTTCTCCCCCGCCTAAAATGACCAATCTCTCCATTAGCGAACTTTTAAGGTTACGATACAAACAATTGCCAAGAGAATTCCAATAATCCAGAACCTAGTCACGATCTTACTTTCGTGATACCCTTTTTTCTGGTAATGATGGTGAAGTGGCGCCATTAGAAATACACGCTTTCCTTCCCCTAATTTTTTCTTGGTATATTTAAAATATCCCACTTGCAGCATTACTGAAATTGATTCAGCAAAGAAGATTCCGCACAATACAGGAATCAAGAGTTCTTTTCTTACGATAATGGCTATTACAGCAATTATTCCTCCGATGGTAAGGCTACCCGTATCGCCCATAAATACCTGGGCCGGAAAGGCATTATACCATAAGAACCCTACCAGGGCCCCTAAAAAGGCAGCTATAAATACCACCAATTCCCCCGCCCTGGGAATAAACATGATATCCAGATAGTCCGAGAAAATAATATTACCGGAAACGAATGCAAAAATACCCAGGGTAAAGACAATTATCGCCGAGGTTCCCGCAGCTAAACCATCTATGCCATCGGTTAAATTAGCGCCGTTGGATACCGCTGTAACTATGATGATAATGATTGGAATAAAGATCAGCCACGCATAAGGCTGCAGACCATCTCCCGCCCAAGTGATAAAAGCACTATAATCGAGCTCATTATTCTTAAAAAAGGGCACCGTGGTCTTGGTGGATTTTATTTCATTGCCAGATTGGGCGACAACGGTATAATTTTGTGTTATTACCGTTCTGTTCGCTTCCTTCATGGTTACTTGGGGATGAAAATAAAGGGTTGAACCCACAATTAGGCCCAGTACCACTTGCCCCATTATTTTAAATCTCCCTTTAAGCCCCTCTTTGTCCTTCTTGAAAATCTTAATGTAGTCATCTACAAATCCAATGATCCCCATCCAAATGGTGGTGACAATCAACAGGATGATATAGATATTGTCCAGCTTGGCAAACAACAGCACCGGAATCAAGGTAGCTATGATAATAATTAACCCTCCCATTGTTGGGGTACCTGCTTTTTGTTTCTGACCGTCCAGTCCCAAATCCCTTACTGTTTCCCCAATCTGCTTGCGCTGTAAAAAAAGTATGATACGCTTTCCGTAGGCTGTAGCTATAATCAATGAGAACAATACCGCTATCGCTGCACGGAACGTTATAAACTGGAACAGTCCCGCCCCAGGGATTTGGTAATGTTTTTCTAAATATTCAAAAAGGTAGTATAACATATATCTTTTCTATTTTCCTCTTTCCAAATGAAAATGGAAATGCTACTTATTTAACATCTTTAATAATTCCTTCACTTTTTTATAATCATCGAAATCTACACGCACCCCATTGGTCTCTTGGTAGGTCTCATGGCCTTTTCCCGCTATGAGGATGATATCATTGGCTTCTGCCAATTGGCAAGCAGTTTTTATGGCCTGCTCCCTATTTTCAATAGCAAGTACCTTGCGTACATTTTGCGCCTCTACACCTTCCTCCATCTCCTCAATAATCTGTGCAGGTGACTCCGTACGTGGATTATCAGAGGTAAAAATGGCCTGATTGCTCAATTCTGTAGCGATATGACCCATAACCGGACGTTTAGACTTGTCTCTGTCACCACCGCACCCCACTACGGTAATGACTTTTTCATTTCCAGTCCTCAATGCATTTATCGTAATAAGTACATTTTTTAATGCGTCCGGCGTATGGGCATAATCGACTATTGCAGTAATTTTTTCTTTGGATATAAAATATTGGAACCTGCCATCTACATTTTCCAATTCACTCAGTAACCTTAATATTTCCAGTTTTTCCAATCCCAAAAGATCGGCAGTGGCATAAATAGCCAACATATTGTAAGCGTTAAAATCCCCTATCAACCTGGACCAGACTTCATCACCATCAATCTTCAACAATTGACCATTAAATTGGTTCTCTAAGATCTGGGCCCTATAATCGGCGTAAGACTTTAGGGCGTAGGTGAATTTTCTGGCTTTTGTATTCTGCAACATCACCAAGCCATTTTTATCATCGATATTGGTGAGGGCAAAGGCCGATTTAGGCAACTTATCGAAAAGTATTTTTTTGGTATCCCTATATTCTGCAAAGGTTTTGTGGTAATCTAAATGGTCATGTGACAAATTGGTGAAAATGGCACCGGCAAATACTAGTCCCTCTGTTCTTTTTTGATGGATCCCATGGGAACTCACTTCCATAAAACAATACTCAACCCCCACCTCGTTCATTAAATGCATGTGGTAATTAATGGTCAAGGCATCTGGAGTTGTATGGCTGGTAGCATAAACGTTGTCATCTACCATGATTTTTATCGTAGAGATCAAGCCCACTTTAAAACCTGCCTTCTTAAACAACTGATACAAAAGGCTACTGATAGTTGTTTTACCATTGGTGCCGGTAATCCCTATCAATTTCAAATTTTTGGAAGGGTTTCCGTAATAGTTTGAAGCCATGATTGCCAAGGCTTTATTCCCATTATCAACCTCTACATAGACCACCCCGTTCACCATTACACTGGGAAGCTCCTCACAAATAATTGCTTTGGCCCCAGCCGCAACCACCTGTTCTATATATTTATGACCGTCTGTGACAGTCCCTTTAATCGCCACAAAAACATCATCCAATTCTACTTTTCTAGAATCAAAAACAATGGCATTGACCATAACATTGGTACTTCCGCTAACAGCGGATAGGCTAACCCCATACAATATGTCTTTTAACAACATCATGAAAGTTCCAATATTATTTTTTTGACTTTGGTCAGAGCCGTTCCTTGGGAGATGGACTGTCTTCTTACCTTACCATTACCCTTAACCTCTACTTCTATTCCTAAATTTTCCAAAAGGGCCACGGCATCCATACCGCTCATCCCCTTAACATTTGGAAGAATCTTATAATCTTCTTGCGCTTTTGCGTAGTATTGCTCGTAGTTTTTTTCCAATTGCAACTCTTCAGGTCGCACATCGTCAATCTCATCCGTCAATGGATTGGTAGCGTAAATTTTCTGGGCGATGGACTTAAATACTGGACCGGAAACATCTGCCCCATAGTATCCCACACTCTTATCGGGCTCATGAATAACCACAATGCAGGAGTACTTCGGATTATCTGCAGGAAAATAACCAGCGAAAGTAGAAATGTACTTTAACTTGTTTGGATCCTTGGACACATAATCTTTTTGACAAGTACCTGTTTTTCCCGCCATGGAAAAATTAGGAGAATACAAGCTGTGGCCTGTTCCGTAATCCTTTTCCACAACATCCTTTAAAAGTTGTTGCACCTTGTTCACCGTCTCTTTGGAGCATATGGAAGGATTGATAACCTCCTTTTCAAATTTCAGTATTGTCTTATCCCATTCCCTTACCTCTTTGATCAATCTGGGTTTTACCATTTCACCATCATTGGCAATGGCATTATAGAAAGAAAGAGTCTGCAACGGGGTCAGGGCAACCTCATATCCATGAGACATCCATGCCAGCGAAATTCCGGACCAACCTTTGTCCCCTGGGTATCTGATCACAGGCTTACCTTCTCCATTGATAGGGAGCCCCAACTCTTTGTGGAGATCCATGTTCATTAGTCTATTGACAAATTTTCCCGGATTATCCTTATAGTTGTTATGTATGATTTTAGCAAAAGCGGTATTGGAGGAAAGTTCAAATGCCTTAGCTACGGATATTTTACCATAACCTCCCCATTTAGAATCCCTAACAGTCCTATCATAAACACGCCATTGCCCCTTTTCAGTATCAATTACTGTACTCGTATCCACTACCTTGTCCTCCAAGGCCGCAACCAAGGACATTAATTTAAAGGTAGATCCAGGTTCATGGGATTCTCCTATGGCATAATTTAAACGCTCGTAATAATTACCGTCACCGGTGATGCCCAAATTAGAAATAGCCTTAATTTCCCCGGTCTTGGTCTCCATTACAATGACACAACCATGATCTGCCTTGTATTTTTCCAACTGCCCCAAAAGGGCATGATGAGCTATGTCCTGAATATTGATATCAATGGTAGATATAACATCGTACCCATCCTGAGGCTCCACGATATTATCGAATCCTATGGGTTTCCACTGCCCTTTTGCAATTTTCTGCTTTAATCTCTTTCCTTCAACACCCCTTAAATATTCTCCAAAGGCCCCTTCTAGACCTACACGGGTGTAATAGCCATTTTCATCTACCCTTTCATAGCCAACACTTCGTTCTGCCATTTTTCCCAGAGGATGCTCTCGCACCGTCTTTTGCTCTACAATGAGTCCACCTTTATATGGACCTTTATTGAACAATGGAAACTCCTTCACCTTTATGTAATCTGAATAATCTAGATTGCGGGCTATCAATTTATACCTGTTCTTATTGGCCTTTGCCTTGCGAAACAACTGCTGATAGTAAGAAGAAGGCTTGTTGAACGTTTTGGACAATGCATCGGACAATGGCTTTACATTCTCTTCAAAATCCTTATCGCTTACAGTTTCTGCATCAAAACGTATGGAATATCTGGAAACGGAGGTCGCTAACAAACTCCCGTCATCAGAATACAAATTGCCCCTATTAGGGGCAATGGTAAACATCTTTTCTGTTCTATCCATGGCGAGCTTTCGGTACTTGTCCCCATCCACCATTTGGATGCTGACCAGTTTTACCAAAACCGCGATAGCGAACAGGAATAGAAATCCCACCACTATATACAATCGGGTCAATATGTTTTTTTCCGTTGTAGCCACTATTCTTTAGACTTTACTATTATTCTATTTGGCGGGGTTTCGGAAGGATACAATCCATCCTTTTCCAAGGCCCCCATGATGGCGGACTCCAGTTTCAACCCTTGCAGGTCCGAACGCACATCCACAAATTCACTCCTCAACTCCCTTACCTGTTCATTTAATTTTGCAATACGGTGCACCTTGCTATCGGCACTATGCGAACTCGCTATCATTACGGTAGCCAAAAAAGAGGCGAAAATGATAAAAAGCCAATTCTTGGGAGCATCGCCGCTCACCAAAAACTTACCTTTTAAAATATCCAATAATCCTTTTCTCATACCTTATTATATTCCTGAGCCAAAAGCCCAAACCGGTTAAATTCTTTCTGCTATCCTCAATTTGGCACTACGCGCCCTATTGTTCAATTTTATTTCTTCTCTTGAAGGAACTATCAATCCCCCAACTTTTTTAAAGGGAACATCTATATTTCCATAAAAATCCTTTTCAGGATCTCCATCAAAACGTCCTGCCCTAATAAAGCGTTTCACCAAACGATCTTCCAATGAATGGTAACTGATCATACTCAATCTCCCTCCCGCTTCCAGTATTCCAGGTGTCTGCATCAAAAACTCCTTGATCACCTCGATCTCTTGGTTCACTTCAATACGTATGGCCTGATAAATCTGTGCCAATATTTTATGCTCTTTGGAAGAAGGCAAAAATTGCTTTAATACCCCTTTCAACTGATCTGTGGTCTGAATCGGAGATTCTTCCCTGGCAGCCTCAATAGCCTTGGCCATGGCATTGGCATTTCTTAGATCCCCATATTCAAACAACACCCTTCTCAGCTCATCATATGAGTAATTATTTACCACATCATGGGCAGAAATCGTATTCTTTTTGCTCATCCTCATATCCAGATCGGCATCGAAACGGGTGGAAAATCCGCGCTCTGCTTTATCAAACTGATGGGAGGAAACGCCAAAATCGGCCAAAATACCATCCACCTTTCTAATGCCATAGAACTTTAAAAATTGAGTCATGTACCTAAAATTCTCATGGATCAACTGAAAACGCTCATCGTCCAAAGCATTCTCCAAGGCATCCTCATCTTGATCAAAAGCATACAACTTGCCCTTTTCACCCAACCTACTCAGTATTTCCCTGGAATGACCGCCACCACCAAAGGTGACATCAACGTACACTCCATCCTCTTTAATATTGAGTCCATCCACAGACTCTTTTAACAACACCGGATTATGATAACTCATCTCCATCATCTCCCATTACTTCTTCTGCTAAATCCGCAAAATCCTCTGCAGTTTCATCAATTACTTTTTCATAACTATCCTTATCCCAAATCTCAATGATATTGATAGCCGAACTCAACACCACATCTTTGGATATACCTGCTATGGAAACTAAATTCCTAGGGATCAACAATCTACCCGTAGCATCTACCTCAACAACCTTGACCCCGGCAGAAAACCGCCTGATAAAGTCATTATTTTTCTTTTTGAAACGGTTTTTTTTGTTCATCTTTTCCATCAAAAGATTCCATTCTTCCATAGGATACAATTCCAAACAAGGCTGAAAAACGGAGCGCTTCAAAACAAAACCATTGGAAAGCATAGGGGCCATCTGATTCTTAAGGGCAACAGGCATCATTATCCTGCCCTTAACATCGGCTTTGCACTCGTATGTCCCTATGAAACTTATCACAAATTAAGGTTGGTTTACTTATATAACTCAAATATATAGAAATTATTACCACTATTTACCACAAATTACCACATTGTTAATAAATTTCTTATTTTTAGAATTAATTTAGAGCGTAACATCCTGATAAATAGCTCAAAAAAAAGTGGTAGACTTTTCGGAACATCCTTTAAAACAGAGAGTTATTACCACCTTTACATTTCGACTAAATGCATTGCTATTAGGTGGAATTGTCTATATTTGTCAACTAAGACCAGAAGCCATCCTTTAAATGGAAGAACAGATTATTAAAGAAGGAAAATTTAAATACATTGAGATGGGTGAAGGAAAACCCATTATCATTTTACATGGTCTCATGGGTGGTTTAAGCAACTTCCATGGCGTGATGACCCACTTCCCAGAAAAGGGCTATAAAGTGCTCGTTCCTGAACTTCCCATTTATGACATGCCCTTATTAAAAACTAATGTCAAAAGTTTCGCCAAATTCTTAGAACAATTCATTGAATTCAAAGGTTTGAAGGATGTGATTCTTTTGGGAAATTCGCTTGGCGGCCATATTGGACTCCTACACACAAAACTTTATCCCAAAAATGTAAAGGCCCTTGTGATTACCGGTAGCTCTGGCCTGTACGAAAGCGCTATGGGTGACGGTTATCCAAAACGCGGGGATTACGAATTCATAAAAAAGAAAGCCCAGGACGTTTTTTACGATCCAGAGGTAGCCACTAAAGAAATTGTTGATGAAGTTTTCGCAACAGTCAACAATCGCATAAAATTGGTAAAAACGTTGGCTATTGCCAAGAGCGCCATTCGCCACAATATGTCCAAGGATCTTCCCAATATGCATACCCCGGTCTGTATTATTTGGGGTAAAAATGACAATGTAACCCCTCCCAATGTAGCAAATGAATTCCATGCATTACTTCCGGACTCCGAGCTTTATTGGATTGAAAAATGTGGGCATGCCCCAATGATGGAACACCCCAAGGAATTTAACGCTCTATTGGACAGCTGGTTATGCAAGCGCAACTTCTAAAGTAAGATTGAAATGAAAATTAAGTCGGCCAACTTTGTGATAAGTAATTCCAAAGTGACCCATTGCCCCAAGGATCCATTACCGGAATATGCCTTCATAGGCAGATCTAACGTAGGGAAATCTTCTTTGATCAACATGTTGACCCAAAGAAAGAGTTTGGCCAAAACTTCGGGCAGACCTGGAAAAACGCAGCTCATCAATCATTTTAAAATTAATGACAACTGGTTTTTGGTAGATTTACCAGGTTATGGATACGCCAGAGTGTCTAAAAAGGACAAAAAAACCTTCCAAAAATATATTACGGATTATTTTAGGGAGCGTCAACAACTAGTTTGCGCTTTTGTATTGGTTGATATCCGACATGAACCACAAAAAATTGACTTGGAATTCATGGAATGGATGGGTGAAAATGCCATTCCTTTCTGCATTGTCTTTACCAAGGCTGACAAACTAAGACCCAAGGCCATTGAAAACCATATAAATGCCTACATAAAAGATCTATTGGCAGGTATTTGGGAGGAGGCACCACAGTATTTTGTAACCTCATCCACCAGTGATATTGGGCGGGAAGAACTACTCCTTTTTATTGATGACCTCAACGAAAAATTCTTTAAAGAATTACAAAATTCTGTTTTGTAATTTACTATTAGGAAGCTTCCGATCTGCTCTTTAGAACACGTATCAAATCTTCGGGATTTTTAAGCGCATTCAATTCCTTCGTACCCACAAATACATCAAAGCCATTTGCTGATTCTGCAAGGATGATGGGAAATGTAAATTTGTGTCCAAATTTGGAGGCATACCCTTTAGCAAACTCATCTTTATGCAAAAATTCCATATCTAGAGAAGACTGCTCTCTAAACCTTTTCCATAACTTATTCTCAGAAAACACCCCAAAAGTTATATCGCATAGATTGCAATCATAGGTTTTGGGGCTCAATATTTTATGGGCAACATCCATCAAGGCATTTCCCTTTCCGGAGTTTGCATTATACACAAAAAGTAATTTTTCCTTGGGGGTTACTCTGACTCTATTTTCCATAGTACCCAGTAAGTCCGCCTGAAGAAAAAATCCTTACAAAATGCTATCGCTTCAAGCCTATTTTTTAAGTTCGAGTTTTTCCGCGAAATAATCACAGAAATCCTTCATCGTGGCCGTCATTTTTTCGTCTTGGGTAGCTTTCATAAAGGTGTCAGACAGGGAAACCAGTGTCTGGTGAAAGAATATCTTCATTTCGTCCACTGGCATATCCTTGGTCCATAAATCTATTTTCAGGGATTCTTGATTCTTGCTGTCCCAAACTGAGAGCAACATGGCCTTTGCCTCTTCATTGTCTACACCTCCATCTTGTGCTGACCAGCTCAATTTTTCCGGAACCCTGTTTTCATCAACGGCAACCCTTAACGTTATCTCTGAAGTTTCTAATTTTGACATTTCAATTTTTATTTTTATTCAATTAATACCCTTGGCAAATTTACAAGACCTCCTTATTTATTGGGCTTATATTTAGACCTTTTAAACACTTCGTCGGCAGGAAGACTTAATAATTGCTGTAAAGTCACATTATTCTTCTCCATAAAAGATCTTACTATTTCCCATCCTATATATCTTCCTATACGACCTGGCGACTCATTGTCCAGCTCCAGTTGGAATTTTGAAAATGGCGCCTGATCCAAAAACCGCATGGCCAATTTGGTATCGGTACTATACAATAGTTCACGTTCTATAAAATACCGCCAAATCATTTGCTCATTGGCTTGCGCCCAATCCAATTCTTCTTGTGAGTATCCTATTTTGATGGCATCTGATTCCAATGGTAAAAGTTTATCTTTTAAATAGAGTTCTTTGCCGTAATAAATCAATTGTGATAAAAAGGCACGGTCCCTTGGGTAAGGATTTACTTTTTTCGCAAATGCTGCGGCCACATCGGATACCATATACTCCTTGTCCAAACCAAAGGAAATATACTTCTGTATCCCGCCATAAAATTTATGATCCTGCCCCAGATAATTATCCAATCCAATAATTAATAGGGAGTCGGCCAAAATTACACGGTTATTATAATCCACGTCAGAAGTAATCGTCACAACTGTTGGAAGGCTTATAGTTGGAAAGTAATATTTTACATGTTTAAAAAACAATTCCAAGTCCTGGGTCTCTTTGTTAAAATTTGGAAAAGTCTTCCCCACTTCGTACAACAGCTCCACTTGAAGGGTATCCTTTAATTTAGCTTCCCATACACTATCGGGATATTGTGTAGGAAAGAGATAAGGGTATGTATTTTTAAGCCCTGGAATATCCAAGGGCCCTGCTTCAGCAAAATCCCTGTCAAAACGCAATACTTTTACATTTACATTAATATTCTGAACCTCTTCTTTTACTTTTTGGTCATCTGCACAACCAATAACCATGAAACACAGTCCTAAAATGAGTATAATTGGATTTTTCATCTAAAGTAATTACCGCTACACTTTAATATTAAGCGCTTACGCTTTATTTTTACGGAGCAAAGTTAATTGTTTTCAACTTAAAAAAAGACATCTATGCAAACCGAAAAAGTAATAGATCATATTGTAAAATGGTTAAAAGATTACGCCACTAATGCAAAATGTAAAGGATTTGTGATCGGCATCTCTGGGGGCATAGATTCTGCCGTAACATCTACGCTATGCGCAAAAACCGGTCTTGATCTATTATGTCTGGAAATGCCCATCCACCAGGCGGAAAGTCAGGTTACCCGTGCTTCTAGGCATATAGAATGGCTAACTCAAAATTTTTCGAATGTAAAAAGACAAGAGGTCAACCTAACACCTGTATTTGATCAACTAGTTGACGTACTGCCCACAGTGGAGAAGGAAGAGGATAGGTTTATGTCCTTGGCCAATACCCGCGCTAGGCTACGTATGACCTCTTTATATTATTTTGCAGCACTTGAAGGGTATCTGGTAGCGGGCACTGGAAATAAGGTAGAGGACTTTGGCGTAGGTTTCTATACTAAATATGGGGATGGAGGGGTCGATTTAAGCCCCATAGCAGACTTATTAAAGACAGAGGTTTACGAGATTGCAAAAGTTCTCGGGATTAACGAGGAGATCATTAAAGCAGCACCTACGGACGGACTTTGGGGAGACGATAGAACAGACGAGGACCAAATTGGGGCATCCTACCCTGAATTGGAATGGGCAATGAAAATGAAAGAAGAAGGAAAAACCATAAATGATTTTAAGGGCAGGGAAAAAGAAGTCTTTATTATCTATAATAGATTTAATTCTGCGAATCGGCATAAGATGATTCCTATACCCGTTTGTGAGATACCCATTGCGTTAAAATAGCCGCTTAGCAGAAAATATAGTAAATAAGACGAATAAAATGCCAAAAAATGGGTGTTTTGTTAAAAAAAACTAACATTTGTTTCAGGAATTAAAGATTTTAACCTTACATTACCTGTCAGTATTTTTTTGCGTGATGTAGTAATAGATGTTGAGATCTATAAAACAAAGCATAATGATAAAAGTTTTAATTGCAGACAATCATCCTATCGTTCGAATGGGCATTAAGCACGTTTTAGATGCTGCTTCGGATTTTGAAGTCATTGATGACGTTTCAAGCACCACTGAGTTATTTAAGAAATTAGAAGTAGTGACTCCCGACGTGGTTATTCTTGAAATGGACATTCCTGAAATCAATGGGATTGCCGCTTTGAGAAAAATGAAACAGGATTTTCCTGACGTTAAGGTTTTGATCTACAGCGGACAGTCAGAAGATGTTTACGCACTTAGCACTATCAGGGCGGGCGCTTATGGGTACTTATCCAAAGTGGCCGACATAGATTACATTATCACAGCAACGAGGAAAGTTAGCGAAGGGAACATGTTTATCACCAATGAATTGGCCCAGAGACTAGCTTTTGATGAAGGCACCCAAAAACCGAGAAGGTTTTTCAGAAAACTTTCTTCTAGAGAAGTTGAGGTTTTAAAATTACTAGCCAGCGGAAAACGAAATAAAGATGTTGCCTTAGGGTTAAACCTAAATGAAAAAACAGTTAGTACCTACAAGGCCAGATTGATGAAAAAATTAAATGTGGACAATCTTGTAGATTTACTACAACAGGCTAAGGCACTGGAACTGTATTAATTTTACTAAATAGACATACACATAAGCCATGGGAGACCGTGGCTTTTTTTGTTGCAAAAAATCAAGAAAGCACCCTATTCAATTTCTTGTTCAACAACTTGTTCAATTGTAAATAGTTCATGATTTCCTCCAGTGTTTCCCTATGGTCTTCCTCCATATTTTGGGTGTTTTGCTGTAGGACGTCTATTCTTCGCTTGATCAGAAAACAACGAAGGGTCAATATGGTTTCACTTACCAATTGCGCCACCCCTACCCCTTTCTCTTTAGGGTAAATATCCTTTCGCTCCCAATCGTGCAACATATACTTTTCTTCTTCCATTAAGATGGAGGAGATTTCTGACACTAGTTCCTGATCCAATTCTGCCATAAAACTGTTGATGGCAAAATCCTCCTTTTCATTAAGGCCTTCTATTAACTTGTAATAGATATTCTTGAATTGCTCATGGGTAAGTTCTATCTCGTCCTCTTGAAGGTCCAGATATATTTTTTCATATACTTTGGCCTCCATTACTTCTGGCTCCAAAACCAGATCCCCGGTCTCGTTCTCCTTAAGGATCAAATCCTCGAATTTCTGTTTTTGGTTGCCGTACAAAAGCAAGAGCTCTATCAGTTTACGTTCCAGCTCATATTGCACATCTACCTTTACAACATCCTTTTTATTATTCTTGACCACCTCAAAGGCCCTTTGTTCTTGGGGCGCTTTTTTGGCTGCATCGGCACTGTCTTTTTTTCCAATTTGCGCCAAGGTATTATAGAGGACCGCTTCGGAGATATTCATGATGCTTGCACATTCCTGAATATAGATCTCCCTCTTGATCCGATCTGGAATCTTGGAAATACTGTTCACAATATCCCTGACCGTATCGGCCCTTTTTATGGGATCATTGGCCGCCTCCTTGACCAAAAGCGAGGCCTTGAACTGGATAAAATCTTTTGAATTGTCTTGCAAGTACGCAACAACATCCTCATAGGTGTTATTTTTGGAAAAGCTATCCGGATCTTCCCCTTCAGGGAAGGTGCAAATCTTAACATTCATGCCCTGTTCCAGAATAAGATCAATTCCACGAAGGGAGGCACGCAACCCTGCTGCATCACCATCAAACAACACGGTAATATTTTTGGTAAGCCTATTGACCAATCTGATCTGATCCGGTGTCAGCGCTGTACCACTGGAAGCAACCACATTATGGATCCCACGTTGGTAAAATTGGATGACATCGGTGTATCCTTCTACCAAGTAACAATTATCTTCCTTGGCAATGGCTTGTTTGGCATGATAGATCCCATAGAGCACCTTGCTCTTGTGATAGATATCACTTTCTGGAGAGTTCAGGTACTTGGCCGCCTTTTTATCATTGGTCAAGATACGACCCCCAAATCCCAATACCCGTCCACTCATGGACTGTATGGGGAACATGACCCTTCCCTTAAACCTATCGAATTTTTTAGTTTCACCTCCACCTTCATTCTCCTTAACGATGGTGAGCCCTGTTTTTTCAAGATATTTTAATTGATATCCCTTATCCAAAGCAGTATTGGTAAAGGAATCCCATTGATCCAAACAATAGCCTAGTGCAAACCTTTCTATGGTATCCTCGGTAAAACCACGTTCCTTAAAATAGCTTAAGCCAATGGCCTTTCCGAGCTCTGTTTCTTTTAAGGTTTCCGTAAAATATTTCTGTGCATATTCAGAGACAAGGTACATGCTTTCCTTTTCGTTGGCCTCTTCCTTTTGTTCGTTGCTCTGTTCTGTCTCCTCTATTTCTATATTGTACTTTTTGGCCAAATATTTTATGGCCTCGGGGTAGGTAAAATGTTCGTGCTCCATTAGAAAAGCCACGACATTGCCGCCCTTGCCGCTGGAAAAATCTTTCCATATCTGTTTTACAGGTGATACCATAAAACTAGGTGACCGTTCATCCGTGAAAGGACTAAGGCCCTTGAAATTGGAACCGGATTTTTTGAGCTGTACAAAATCCCCAATTACCTCTTCCAATCTAGCGGTTTCGTATACTTGGTCTATGGTAGATTTTGAAATCAAAGCAGTTGTTTATAGAGGGGTTAAATGTAACAAAATAGGAGCGCTTTTGAAAGATAAATCTATTCCATAACTTTACCTTGGTTAGTAGCATATTTATTTAAATTTGAATAAGAAATGATTTTATTTCTAGGGACCAAACGAGGCAAAGAAAAAACCCAGGTATTGGAGGGCATTTCCTGTCCTTATTGCCAACAAGCAAATACACTGACCGCCATTTCTTCCCCTACTTATTTTCATCTCTTCTGGATCTCACTCTTTAGAATCAACACCAACCATTTTGTGGAATGCTCCCACTGTAGGAAGGCCTATTATGAAAATGAATTTACCGAGGAGATGAAGCGGGCCATAGAAAGCCGCCAACCCCATTAATACAGTTTAATGTTAAGTATGACTATAGATCGAACCTCAAGCCCAATGAAATGTTATGTTGTTCCACAACCGCATTTTTGAAGATGGGATTTAAATCGTATTTCAAATAGAGTAAAGTTCCTCCAAAACCTGTATATGCACTTAAGCCATAAATAAAATTACTGGTGTTATAGCCCCTTTTCAATTTATCCTTAACATCATCTCCATCAATTTCATACTTTAATTTTTGTCGCGTCCCCATATTAAACCCTCCATAGGCTCCAACCCCAATTCTAAATTGTTTGTCCAGGGAATAACGTATGGTATTAGCAGTCTGAACGACCTTTGAGGGACCAAACTCAAAATGAATAGGAAAAACCAAATTATCCATTCGTAATTTTGCCTTGTCCAATTCAACGGGAAATACTTCCAAGTTGGTCTGATTCCCATCCATTTCAAAATACCTATTGTCGTTTGGCTTTAAACCGTTGAATTGAAAGGAAACTCCATAATGCAACCTCATGAAATTGGAATTCTCAAAAACTCGCGTCCTCCAGGCCCAACCAATTTCAAAAAAACGACTGCCTCCAATTTTGTACGGCGTATCCTCTAAACCCTGACCATCAATCAAGGCATTGTTCAATCCTATGGCCATCACAAAATCTGTATAGGTGCGTCTGTCATATACAGGCTTTTCTTTCTTTTTACTGGAATTGATCGCAAGAAGTGGCTTATCATCCATATCAATGCCAACTCTTACTTTCCACTGAATGGTATCCGAAGATATCACTGGATAATTCCCATCAGGGTTGCGTTCCAAAAGTGCTATTTCATTTTCAATAATGGCTATTCTGTTCTCAATGTTCAAGGCCCTTTTCTTTGCAGCCTCCTCCTTTAAGATTTGAGACTCCTCTACGGTGATCTCTTTGGCTTCCAAGCGTTTGTTAATTTTTGAAATCTCTATTTTCAAGGCTTCCTTCTCCTGCTCGGTCACTTTTAACCTCGCATTTTTCAATTCTTCTACCCTAGTATTACTGACCTCTTGGGAATAACCCATCCCGGTAAAAAGCAACATTACCGCTAGTACTAAAAACACACTTAAAGTTCTCATAATTGTTCTGATTTACACACCTCTCCCATCCCCATTCCTATTTGGAACGGGATGATGGAGGCTTTTGATTAATGATTGATGAATGGCTTACTATATATTTATTCGTTTCGCGTTGCCACGGCGGTACGTACCTTTAAAAATCCGTCTTTAAGGGCGTCAAAAATCTGATCCCTAAATGATTGGTCCATTTCGCCTTCGACCTGCGTCAACAAGGCCATGGCATCTACGGAGTTACCTTTCATAAATAGCTGTTCTTGAAGTATTTCCTGCTGAGCGTTTTTCAATAAGGCATCTATTTCTGCATTGGTTACTTCCACTTGATGCTGTTCCAGAAAATCAATCTGTTCTACCAATTGGGCTATTTTAGCATCGATAACCTTATTGGTCTGAGCTGTTAAACCCTCCCCTTCGGCCAGCTTGGCATTCTCCAGGGACTTATTATCATTGGACCTAGTTTTCAAATGGTCCTCTCTGTGGTTTTTAACATTCACTACAGCATCACCCATAGTGTTTTCAGGTTCTTTCTCAACATCTGAAGTTGCTTTCACTCCTAGTGTCAGTTGCTGCTCCCCTTCACTTTTTTCAGGTAACGCCTTTTCTGTTGGGACGGTCAATTTCTCCGTATCCACCACCTTGTATTGATCACTTATAGCATTGTCCTGACCTATATAATAAATAACAGAAACCAAAATAATTCCAATAAACCCTGCGGCAATACCATACCATAAAAATGAATTCTTTTTTCTTGAATCATTGGTAGAATTCATTTGGGAGGCAATGGCTTCCCATGCGCTATCAGAGGGTTTTATATTCCGCTGATCGAGCTTTTCCTTCATCTGTTCTTCAAACTTCATTGGTGCCATAACTATACTTTTATTTTTTAACTACATTCTGGGATCCGGTTAAGCTGTGAAATCACCACAAAACAAATTTCCATACCGCAATCCACAGACCTATTTTGAATGCATCCGCTCACTCATTTCAAAGACTTTCAGCTGCTCCTGCAACCTCTTCCTGGCTTTGAACAATTGGGACTTTGAGGTGCTTTCAGAGATTTGTAGCATTTCTGCGATTTCGCTGTGCTTGTATCCCTCCAAGGCATAGAGACCAAAAACCAATCTATATCCTTCCGGTAAGCCGTCTATTAAGGTTTGTATTTCCCCAACCTCCAATTGGGATCCTATGGATACATAATCCTGCGAATGATTTTCCAGAACCTCCCCATCAAAAATTATTGGTTGGCTTTTTCTTAGATAGGTAATACATTCCCTGACCATTATTTTGCGGATCCAACCTTCAAAACTACCTTCGTGCTTAAAATTGTTCAAGTTGGTGAAGACTTTTAAAAATCCCTGCACCATAACATCTTCTGCAAACTGAATGTCTTTGATATACTGCCTACAAATACTCAACATTTTAGGCGAATGCTTTTCATATAACCATTGCTGCGCCTCACGCCTACCGGATGCCGCCTTTTTGATCAGCAGTTTTTCGTTGGTATAAAAGGTGATTATCTTCAAAGCGGGTTAATGTTGAGTTCTATTTCTATAGACGACTTAAAGTTATAAAAGGTTGCCTGAGGGGAGAATAAAAATCAAATAATTTCGAAAATCCTTCAATAAAGCTAGTTAAATGGCATAAAAAGAACTGTAAAACCTGTGGACAGGAGAAGTTTGGCCATCATTTAGGCGATGGTCCAACTATCTACTACCACTAAATAAGTTTGAATTTTATTTTTTACGCTCTACCACGTAATTCACCATAAGTATGAGTGACCTTTTGTATGGGGAGTCGGGATATGACTCCAAGAGACCTAGGGCTTCACTTTTAAAGCCAAGCATTTTTTCTACGGCATAATCCAATCCGCCGTTCGATTTCACAAAAGTGATGACTTCCTTTACCCTTTTCTTGTCCTTGTTGTGGTTTTTGATTGAGTTTATCAACCACTTCCGGTCCTTTTCCGCAACTTTATTGAGCACATGGATCAGGGGCAACGTCATTTTTTGTTCCTTAATATCAATTCCGGTAGGTTTTCCAATCTGCTCCGTACCGTAATCGAAAAGGTCATCTTTGATCTGAAAGGCCATTCCTATCAATTCCCCAAAATTTCTAAATGTTTCCACTTCATCGGATTCCGGTTTTACCGAACAGGCTCCCAAACTGCAACAAGCCGCTATCAGCGTAGCGGTTTTCTGTCTGATGATCTCGTAATAAACCTCCTCTGTAATATCCAGCCTTCGTGCCTTTTCTATCTGCAATAACTCCCCTTCACTCATTTCCCGTACAGCGACCGAAATGATTTTAAGAAGATCGAAATCGCCATTATCTATGGACAATAATAACCCTTTGGAAAGGAGATAATCCCCAACCAGAACGGCAATCTTATTTTTCCATAAGGCATTGATGGAGAAAAAACCACGGCGTATGTTACTATCATCAACAACGTCATCATGGACAAGGGTAGCGGTATGGATCAATTCTATAACAGAAGCCCCACGATAGGTCCGCTCATTAATGCTTCCTTCTGAAACCATCTTAGCGGTCAGGAAAACAAACATAGGACGCATCTGCTTCCCCTTTCTATTGACAATATAATAGGTGATTCTGTTGAGCAGGGCCACCTTGGAAGACATGGACTCATAGAACTTTTTTTCAAAAAGTTCCATTTCATTATTAATAGGCTCCCTAATCTGGTTTACAACTTTCACAAAGTATGTTTTTCCAATTTTGGTTTGGAATAGAATTGGTTCTGCAAAATTAAGTAAAAATAAAAGGCTTTTGCCACAACTTGGACAATCGGTTTGAAAAAATGGAAGACTGTTTACCTATTCCCCTTTCAACAAAGGAGATTTACTTAAAATCCAAACGTGTCGGCTCTATATGTTTGGAACTATTGTTTGTTGGCCAATTGGCCACATGCAGCATCGATATCCTTCCCTCTCGACCTACGTACGGTTACGACTATCCCATTTCGCTCTAAAGTCTGAACGTAACGCTCTATGGCGTTATTTGAAGCCTGTCGGAATTCTCCGTCGTCAATAGGGTTGTATTCTATTAGATTTACCTTGGAAGGAGCAAATTTGCAAAAATCAACCAGGGCATCCACATCTTTCTGCTGGTCATTGATCCCTTCCCAAACAACATATTCATAAGTGATCCTACTTTTGGTCTTGTTGTACCAATATTGCAGTGATTCCCTGAGATCGGCTAGGGTAAATGTGGCATTAAAAGGCATTATGGAAGTCCTAATATCATCTATGGCCGAATGAAGGGAAACTGCCAATTTAAATTTTACTTCCTCATCCGCCATTTTCCGGATCATCTTTGGTACTCCGGACGTGGAGACGGTAATTCGCTTAGGTGACATTCCCAGTCCTTCTGGAGAAGTAATCTTTTCTATCGCCTTTAAAACGTTGTTATAGTTCATCAAGGGTTCCCCCATGCCCATAAATACAATATTGCTCAAAGGTCTATCAAAATACAATCTACTCTCATTATCTATTACCACGACTTGATCATAGATTTCGTCAGGGTTCAAATTACGCATACGTTTTAATCGGGAAGTAGCGCAGAACTTACAATCCAAACTACAGCCCACCTGACTTGATACACATGCCGTAGTTCTTGTTTTTGTGGGGATAAGTACAGATTCTACTACCAGATCATCATGGAGCCGCACTGCATTTTTAATGGTTCCATCACTACTGCGCTGCATTTGGTCTACCTTAATGTGATTGATCACAAAATTGGTTTCCATCATTTGACGGGTCTCCTTAGAAATATTGGTCATGGCTTCGAAGGAATGGGCCGACTTCTGCCATAACCATTCGTAAACCTGGTTCCCCCTGAACGCCTTGTCCCCTTCGCTAACGAAGAAATCTCTTAGCTGTTCCTTGGTGAGTGCCCTTATGTCTTTCTTTTTTACCGTTTCCATTTCTACGCAGCAATATTATCTTATAAAAAATCCCGTCTATCCCTCAATAATGTAAGGAAAAAGACGGGACTTCAATTTTTTTTTGAAAAATTATATGATCAACATGGCATCCCCGTAGGAATAAAACTTATAACCTTCCATGATAGCCTCCTTATAAGCCTTCTTCATTAGATCATGTCCCATAAATGCCGATACCATCATCAACAAGGTCGATTTTGGTAAGTGAAAATTGGTAACCATAGCTGTTGCGATGCTGAATTCATACGGGGGGAAAACAAATTTGTTTGTCCATCCATCAAATGTATTCAAGGTATGGTTAGAGGATACTGCACTTTCCAATCCACGCATGGCAGTAGTACCAATGGCACAAACCCTTTGCTTGTTTTTCTTGGCAGTGTTCACAATTTCCGTGCACTTCTCATCTATGATCAGCTCTTCGCTGTCCATTTTATGTTTGGACAGATCTTCTACCTCAACCGGATTAAAAGTTCCCAAACCAACGTGTAGGGTAACCTCAGCAAATTTAACACCTTTAATCTCCAAACGCTTCAATAGGTGCTTGGAAAAATGCAGGCCAGCAGTTGGAGCGGCAACCGCACCCTCATGCTTTGCATAAATGGTCTGATAGCGTTGCTCATCTTCCGGCTCAACCTCCCTTTTGATATATTTAGGAAGTGGAGTCTCTCCCAATTCCCTTAATTTCCTTCTAAAATCGGTATAGGAACCATCGTAAAGAAAACGTAAAGTCCTACCTCTAGAAGTGGTATTGTCAATTACTTCTGCCACTAAGCTTTCATCCTCACCAAAATAAAGCTTGTTTCCAATTCTTATTTTACGTGCAGGATCCACCAATACATCCCAAAGACGTTGTTCTTCGTTCAATTCCCTTAACAAGAATACTTCGATCCTTGCACCGGTCTTTTCTTTGTTACCATATAAACGTGCTGGAAAAACCTTGGTATTATTAAGCACCATAACATCGTCCTCATCAAAATAATTGATCAGGTCTTTAAACATTTTGTGCTCAATTTTTCCAGTCTCTCTATGAACTACCATTAATTTAGACTCATCCCTATTTTCCGAAGGATATTCAGCCAATAATTCATTTGGAAGCTCAAAATTAAAATGTGATAATTTCATCGATAATTTTTTAGTGACGCTTTTAGCGGCTGCAAATATACAACCCTAGAAGGGGCGTTGTCAAGTAAATGCCTCTTTAAATGTAAATTAAGATTCTTTGATGCCGAAAAGAAGCTTTTTAAGATCTTTCCAGAAGTCGGGGTACGATTTGGAAACCACTTCTGCATCATTGATAAAAAGGTCCTGTTTTAGTGCCAATGGTGCAAATGCCATCGCCATTCTATGATCATTGTAAGTGTCAATAGCAACATCCTTCCGGATTTCATGTGACGCCTTTAAGGTCAGGGACTTATCGGTAACCTCAATGGATGTACCAAGTTTGGACAATTCCGTTTTTAAAGCTTCCAACCTATCCGTTTCCTTGATCTTTAGGGTATGAAGTCCTTCCAAGTGACAGGCCATTCCCAACCCAAAACAGGTTACTGCAATAGTTTGTGCAATATCAGGGGCATTGGCCAGGTCCAGGGTTATAGAAGAACCCTTTACTATCTCCTTATTTTTTTTAAGGCAAATTTCATGGCCATCAAATAGTGTTTCCACCCCAAATTGGGTATAAATCTCGGCCAGGACACTATCTCCTTGCAAACTATTCTTTTTATAGGCAGACAAGGTTATCTCTGTCCCCACTTCACATAGGGCCACAATACTGTAGAAATAGGAAGCAGAACTCCAGTCGGACTCCACAACCATGTTCATTTTAGGGACCACCGTTTTAGGTTTCACCACAATGGTATTCCCTTCAAAAGAATTCTCAATCCCCGCTTGTGACAATAAGGCCAAGGTCATTTTAATATAGGGAACGGAAGTTATCTTCCCAATTAATTCGAGCTCCAGGCCATTTTTTAGACTAGGGGCCGTCAATAATAAAGCAGAAATATATTGACTACTGATATCAGCAGGCAAACTCACCTTGTATTTTTCTAGGGTCTTTCCCTTAATCTTTATCGGGGGATATCCCTCATTTTTAACATAGGAGATATCGGCACCTAGGCTTTGTAGCGCTTCTACCAAAACCTTTATAGGCCTTTCTGTCATCCGTTGGGATCCTGTAAGCACTACCTCCTTACCCTTTTGGGAAGAAAAATAGGACGTTAAAAACCGCATGGCGGTCCCAGCGTGATGGATGTCAACTTCCCCATGGGAGATTTCCAGACCCTGCTGCATGACTTGGGCATCGTCGGAATTGGAAATATTGGATATTTCTATATTTGGATATAAAGCCTGTAGCAGCAATAACCGATTGGACTCACTTTTAGAGCCGGTAATTTTGATACTCGTCCTTATTTTATGCGATGCAGGTGCAGATAGATGTAGCCTCAATGTCCTAAATTTTTTAAGAGTTCGAATATACTTTCGGTTAAGGCCTAAATGACCACGAACTTAATATATCCCGAAAAAATGAACCGTAAATATAGGACTATTTCAACTTTTCATTGCCATGATGACGGTCGTGATCTCTCTTAGCTTTAAGATCTAACTTTTTATCAAAGGATTGTTGCAAATCTATCCCTGTCTGATTGGCCAAACAAAGAACTACAAAGAGTACATCTGCCAGTTCCTCCCCTAGATCCTTATTCTTATCGGATTCCTTTTCGCTTTGCTCACCATAACGCCGTGCAATAATACGGGCTACTTCCCCTACCTCTTCTGTCAATTGGGCCATATTGGTAAGTTCATTAAAGTAACGCACCCCATGGGCCTTAATCCACTCATCTACTGCTTTTTGTGCATTCTGTATGTTCATGGTTTCATATTTTGGACAAAACTACCCTTTCATTCATTTTTTCTATCATTTGTTTGTAATAATCTTTTAGAAAATTATAATTAGTAGCAGAAATAATGGACTTATTGATATCTGAACTAACCAATAATTGTAGACTATTTGGATTTACGGATACATTATATTTAAAAACTCCCAATCCCTCAGGCAACATAACGGATATGGGTTCTGGAGCAGATTCAATTTTATACCCTTCAGGAACCTTTATATTAATGATAAACTTTTTGCCGGAGGCATACCCAAAATCTATAGGGAATTCTCTCTTTTCTAGTTTAAACGGATTCTCTGTGGTCCTTAGAAAGAACAAAGGTGAAAAATAAAGGCGATCGCCAATCACTTCTACCTGTTTATCCTTTATAAAACTGTATGTTTCGGAAATTGGAGCCATTAAATCTGTTGCGTTCAACACCTCAAATTCACTAATTTCCATTCCTCCATAATTGTTCTCAAGTTCCTCTATATATTCCTCTTTTTTGTTCGCCATATACCCATCCCTATATAACATCGCGTTGTGGCCTTTATTCGTGTTTCTCAATTTTCCTAGGATACCACCTTCATCATCAATCTCAACATTCATTGATATAGCATTTAGTGCAGTTTCATTGGGTTGCAATTCCACCAAGTTAGAAGTCCCATTCTTTTCAATCATTCTACCGTTCCAATTTAACACCCTAAAAGGCAGTACGTTGGGGGTGCTATTTTTTGCAGTGGCATCAAGCAAAAGGGTATTTCCCTGAAAAATTAGACCACAGATTACATAATCATATCCTTCCCTAGTTGGGAATAAGGGAACACCATTGTCTCTTGTACTGACTAAAACGGGATTTGCTTCCAACCCCGCATACCTTAACATAGAAGTTAGCATAAGGTTTATTTCCGCTACGTTTCCAACCTTTTCATTATAAGCTTTTTTGACACCGTCATTGGTGTATTTTCCATAATTACCATTCCAGGTAACCGTAGATTTTACAAAATTAAAAATAACCATGGCCTTTTCCATGGGATCAGAGACTGTCTTTAGTAAGGCATCCAAATCCTGATCATAGTAACCTGTTCTGTCAAGCTCCGATCCAAAGCTGGAATTTCTATAAATGGTTTTCACCACATCCTCCCAAGTGGTAGAATAGTGTTCAAGTGGACTGTTTGGAAATTTTGTAAAAGCCAGTTCATAACTAACGGCAGACCGATAGTTATTTATATTATTTACATAGGGCTCTTCCTTTAATGCAGGTACATTTGCTAAACTATAGGTGGATATATTCTTACTAAATTCAAGATCTGAAGAGCTAAAGGTAGTTTGGGTCGCAGTATGACCATCCCTTGATTTGGTCCTGAATGTTATCCTGTCCCTCGTTACCTCTATCTTTGGGACAACCATTAAATACCCCTTGGTGTTCACCCGGTAATTAAAATATTCGGGGGCCTCAAAGATACCCGTTAATACTTTGATCGGAATATCATGTTGAAATTGAAAATCCTTTACATTCCCTACAAAAGGTGAATTTAGAGTGTATTTATAATCAATGACAGACCCTTCTTTAATATTGGGCATGGTAAAGGTGGTCTGATCATAATAAGTGGAGAGCTCTACATCAAAAATTCCATCATTTTTGAGTTTATCTTCTTCTACCTCGTCCCCAACCAAGTTATAGGTATAGGCCTTTAAACCGGTAATTCCTTCTTTAGTGCTCCCATCCTTATATAAACTTATTTTTTGGGTGGCATAATCAAACCCTTCCTTGTTGTATATTTTAATTCTTTCATGCACCTCAGTAACCATCTCAAAACCTTCTCCTTGGTTGTAATTAAAATAAGTCCTTCTGTGTTTATAGAGATATGTTGCTACGGCAGAGGAGTCTACAGGATTAAATTTTTCTTTTAACTCCTCTTCGGACACCTTCCCAAATTTAAAATCCTGAGCCTGCAATATACCTGCAAAGAAGAAAAATATTCCGATTAGTTTCATTGGTTTGTTCATCATGGTTGGTAGTTTGAATTGGTGAATTATATTTTTATTAAAACAATCTGTGCATTGTCAAAACTTGCAGTTTTCTTCCTAAAATCTCTATATTCATTATATTTCTCTTTTGGGAATAATCCTTCATTTATTAAAAGTGATCGTTTGTAGACCAACTGTTTTTTTTCTTCCTTCAGCTCATATGCCACCTTATAAGAACCAAACTCATTATCTATTTGCTTGTCATCAGGAATGGCTTCTATGGCATATCCCGCCGGCAATTGAATGATATATTCGTCCTCATCAAAAAATCCCCTCTGTATTTCCAAAGGAAATTTGCGATCTCTATATCTATCTGGGATAAACTCATTTTTATTGAAGGCATTGGCTCTGAAAAAAATCCTTTCACCGCTTTTGGAAGCATAATTGGATGCAGTAATTACCACATCTTCGGAAAAGACGATGTCATTTCTGTTGTTCTGAAGCTGATAGCTTTTTATTTTCAAGTTATTGATATTGTTCCAATACTTTTTATAATGCTTCTCTATGTCCTCTTTGGGCCTATCCGCTAAATGAAAGCGTTGGTCATATTGAATTCCAAAGGTTTCTATAATTATCTTGCCATCAATACTTCCATCTTCTTTAAGATAATAATCGGCGATGGTCTTTTGAAAATTATCCTCGCTGGAATATTTGGTAGTCCTTGCTAACTCACCACCTTCGGGCTTAATGATCAAGACCCTACGATCATCCGTAAAGTCTCCAATAAAACCAAAGGGATGTACTTGGGACGTGCAATCTATCCAATGGTAGGTGTCCTTATACGGGATAGCCAAGATAACATGGTTACCCTGGGCCAAATCAGAGAAATCATCTTGAAAATCTACCTTATAGGAACCTGCTTCCACATGGGTATAAAAAGCTTTAACTCCTACCGCTTCCAAAAGCGCCTTGGTATAATTGGACAATCCTTTACAATCCCCATATTTTACCTTATCCACTTCTATGGCACTGATAGGCTGCAAGCCGCCTATACCAACTTGAACGCTGATATACCTTGTGTTTTTCTGCACATAATCATACACCATTTTAGCCTTTTCAAGATCGTCTTCAACTCCCGAAACAAGGTTCCGTATGTTTCTTATTGCCGCTTCCGATAACTGATCCTGTCCCTTTAAAAGATTGGTATACATCCAAAGTCCAACATCCTTCCAATTATTAAATGTACCCTCATAACCGCCATAAGAAAAGTTAATTGATCTGGTCATTAGTTTAGGGGCTATCTTATCAAAAGAAGGGCTCATTTCCTCTTCCTTTATCGCTTTTATATTTGATGCCTCATAACCAATACTATTAGGTGTTTCTGTTTTTACCACCACAATACCTTCCAAGTTCCCTTCCTTAATTTCCGGTTTTAAATCTGGGGAGGCATATGTGATCTGATACTTGCTTTTTTCAGTGCTGACCTCATATCCGCCTAAGAAATACCAAGAAGGAATGGCCCCGGTATCGCTTGTGGTTAATTCGTAATGGAATTCTATCGTATATGGATATTTAACAGGGGTGTAATCCAAATAAAGCACCCTTGAATCGGAATAAAGCGTACCACCACCAACTGCACTTACATCCTTAAAGTCCTTCTGTTTAATTTTATCTATTTGATTCCCAAGGGCATCATAGATAATAGCCTGGATGTTCTTTACCTTTCTATCATTACTATAACCAACAGAGGCATGCACATGTTCATTACCTAATTTATTGAGCACCGTTACTTTCCGAATCATTGAAATATTCATTTCCTTTTTGGAAGTTATAGCCACTGTCATTTCCTCCATGCGAACAATCGCATTGGAATTGGATAATAAATCAGCATCCAAAAGAAGGGCCTGTTGATTTAATTGTGCGGATAAAATACTAGTGAAAGAGGCTAAAAGGCAGAATAAAATTAGTCGCATGTTGTAGGTTGTGTAAAATTTCGATTCCTAAAATCGTAATTTTTTTACACACTTAACGAGTATATTCGATGAAATATTGCTTATTCCCTATTTTTTGTATCAATTGCTATAGTCACTGGACCATCGTTAACCAGTTCTACCTTCATATCGGCGCCAAATATTCCGGTTCCCACTTTTTGTCCTAAATCCTGCTCCATTTGGGAGACAAACCTTTCGTACAAGGGGATGGCGACAGTTGGTTTTGCCGCTTTGATATAAGAGGGTCTGTTGCCCTTTTTTGTGGATGCATGTAGGGTAAACTGACTGACCACAATGGCATTTCCACCATGTTCCATAAGGGATTGGTTCATTACCCCTTCCGAATCATTAAAAATTCGAAGGTTTACAATTTTTCTGGACAACCATTCCAAATCATCTTGTTCATCTGCGTCCTCGATGCCCAATAAAATTAAAAGCCCATTATCAATTTTGGAAATCACTTCCCCGTCTACGGTTACACTTGCTTTGGAAACCCTCTGAATAATTGCCCTCATTTATTTTTTACTATGAATATCTACCCTGTAATTCTCATCTTCTCCAGACACCATTTGAACATAACTCCTGTACCTGCTCCAAGAAACCTCATCATTATCCAAGGCCTCCTTGACAGCGCATTTAGGCTCGTCCAAGTGAAGACAATTATTAAATTTACATTGGTTTTTTAACTTGAAGAATTCCGGGAAATAATCTCCAATCTCACTTTTCTCCATATCCACTATTCCAAAGCCTTTTATTCCAGGAGTGTCTATGATCCGCGCCCCAAAATCCATATCGAACATTTCAGCAAAAGTAGTGGTGTGCTGACCTTGTAAGTGTTGTAGGGATATTGCAGCGGTTTTTAGGTCCAAATCCTTATCGATGGCATTGATCAACGTAGATTTACCTACCCCGGAATGGCCAGAAAACATACTGGTTTTACCCTTCATCATTTCTTTGACCTCCTCTACATTTTTTCCCGTTATGGCGGAAATACCCAAACAGGTATACCCCAC
This sequence comes from Sediminicola luteus, assembly GCF_040566555.1. Lineage (GTDB taxonomy): Bacteria > Bacteroidota > Bacteroidia > Flavobacteriales > Flavobacteriaceae > Sediminicola. The sequence goes on from NZ_JBEWYP010000006.1 coordinate 98,001, forward strand.
TTCCCTATAAAGTGCTGCCATATATTTAATCTCCCCTAATTCTTCCTCTGTATAGGTGTCAATCTTATTGAAAAGAATAACAGCCGGGATCTGATAGGCTTCCGCTGTAACCAAAAAACGATCTATAAAGCTGGTAGAAGTAGGGGGATTGTTCAAGGTGACCATAAGAAACACCTGATCTAAATTAGAGGCAATGATATGGGTCTGTTTGGAGAGGTTTACAGATTTTCTGACGATATAATTCTTCCTATCGGCTATTTCCGAGATAATCCCAAGGGTCTCATCCCCAATATGCTCCACCTCAAATTTTACTTTGTCCCCAACAGCGATTGGATTGGTACTTTTGATCCCTTGGATCCTAAATTTCCCTTTGATCTTACATTCATAAAACTCACCATCATTGGCCTTTACGGTGTACCAACTCCCTGTAGATTTATAAACGGTCCCTAACATTCAATATTGCGGTTTTAATTTTTACAAAGAAACAACTTTCCTTTTTAATACCTTTGATATTGAAGCGTTTCATAGTCTATAATTAATCTCTAAACCACTATCCCATGAAGAAACTTTTTTTAGTCTCATGTTTGGTCCTTTTGGCCAACATGGAAGCAAGCGCACAACAGTATAAAGTAATCACCAGTGTAGAATCCATTGTTCCAAGTGGTCTGGGCCGTTCCAGAATTATTAGTGCCACTGAGGAAAAAGATTATAAGGAATTTACAAGTGAGCAAACGGAAGATGACAATACCAGAAACAAGTCGGACCGCAGCGAGATCCGAGTGAAGAATTTTGAAGAAACAAAATTGTTGAACTTCTACAACATTGGAGGGATCCGTTTCCAGAACATTGCTGCCAATGATGCGGTAATTACTTCGAAAATTAATGCCATGGTTGCTGATGGCTGGGAACTTGCCTTTGTAACCAGTGGGGTGGAAAGTGACTCAGGAAAAGATGACGGGCAGGGCATCTTTATTACCCGGTACATCTTTAAAAAACAATAATCCGATCAACTAAAAAAGCCCCACAGAACATGTGGGGCTTTTTATATAGCATTCAACAGAGATTATCCGTTGATGATCTTTTCTTGATGGTTGATAGATTCCTGGTGGATCGCCTTGAACATTTTTAGCACAAACTCCTCACTCAATCCTCTAGTTTCTCCTTCCAAGATCATTTTACCCAAAATCTCATTCCATCTGGTGGACTGGAGTACGGCAACGTTTCTTTCCTTTTTAAGAGCTCCAATACTATCTGAAGTCTTCATTCTTTTGCCCAATATATCCAACAACTGATTGTCAATTACATCTATTTGAGCCCTTAGGTTACTAAGATCCTTGGTAAAATCTTCCTCTGAATCAGTTTCCTTTCTGATTTTAAGATCCCTCATAATTTGTTTCAAAACTGTTGGCGTTACTTGTTGGGCGGCATCACTCCATGCATTATCAGGATCAAAATGCGTTTCTATCATTAAGCCATCGAAGTTTAGATCCAAGGCTGTTTGTGATACATCAAAAATCATATCCCTTTTTCCTGTGATATGCGACGGATCGTTGATCAATGGCAAATCTGGAAATCTATTTTGAAATTCAATGGCCAATTGCCATTCCGGAATATTTCTGTATTTGGTCTTTTCATAAGTGGAAAAACCTCTATGGATGGCTCCCAAGTTCTTAATATTGGCAGTATATAATCTTTCGATTCCTCCCAACCAAAGTGATAAATCCGGGTTGATAGGATTCTTTACCAACACTATCTTATCTGTACCTTCCAAAGCATCGGCAATTTCCTGCATGATAAAAGGACTCACCGTTGAGCGCGCTCCTATCCAAAGTAAATCTACATCGTGCTCCAAAGCTAGGTCTACATGGGCCTTATTGGCTACTTCCGTTGCCGTTTTCATTCCCGTTTCTTCCTTAACTTTCTTCAACCATTTTAACCCAATGGCTCCAACACCTTCGAACATCCCGGGACGGGTCCTTGGTTTCCAAATCCCTGCGCGGAAATAGTTAACATCGCTATCCTTTAACTCATGTGCAATTTTTAATACTTGCTCTTCTGTCTCCGCACTACAAGGTCCTGCGATTACTAACGGATGGTCCAATTGCATATCGTCCAACCATGTTCTCATTTGTTTTGAATTTTCCATTTTATTGTATTCTAATTTTTATTTAGTGGTATTCCGTTCAATATTTCTTTTATTCTATTGGTACTGCTCATTTCATTGTAAATGCCTTCATAATCCTCTTCAACGATCATCTTTTTAAAAGCTTCCAAATTTTGGATGTATTCCTCCAAGGTCTCTATGACATTTTCCTTGTTTTGCTTAAAAATTGGCGTCCACATTGCTGGAGAACTTTTTGCCAAACGCACGGTACTTTCAAATCCACTGCCGGCCATGTCAAAAATATCACGCTCATTTTTTTCCTTTTCAATAACTGTCTTTCCCAACATAAATGAACTTATATGCGAAAGGTGGGAAACATATGCAATATGCTTGTCGTGTGCTTCCGGGTTCATATACCTAATTCTCATCCCCAATTTTTGGAAGATTTCCAACGCTCTTTCCTGCAATTTAAACGCCGTTTTTTCTACCTCGCATATAATGTTGGTCTTTCCTTTATACAGGCCATTGATGGCTGCTGAAGGTCCCGAAAATTCAGTTCCCGCAATAGGATGGCATGCCAGAAAGTTCCTTCTTTTGGGATGTTGGTCCAACGTACTACAAATTAACGCTTTTGTTGACCCTGCGTCCAACACAACTGCATTGTCATTTACGACATCCAAAACTTTGGGAAGCACTGAAACCATCACATCTACGGGGATAGAAACAATTACCACATCCGCTATTGACAAATCTTGATATGTAGCACTATTATCTATCAATCCCAGTGATAAAGCCTCTTCCAAATGGTTTTCATTGTTATCTATGCCATATATTTTCGCCTCTGGATCAAAATTTTTGATATCCTTGGCCATGGAGCCACCAATTAAACCTACACCGATTATAAATACGTTCATCTCTTTTAAAATCTACTTATTGCTTCCTTAATTTTATCCTCGGTAACACAAAGTGAAAACCTAATATACCCTTCTCCATTACTTCCAAAGATGGTTCCCGGGGTAATAAAAATATTCTTGTCGTACAGCACCTCATTAATAAATGCTTCTGCCGAGGCAATTCCTACAGGTAATTTTGCCCAAACGAACATGCCCACTGCATTTTGCCCATCATAGGTACAGTTCAACTTATCGGCCAATTGAAAAACCAAATTTCTTCTGGAGGTATACACTTGCGTCAGTTTATCAAACCAGGCATCACTGCTTTCAAGTGCTGCAATGGCCCCTTTTTGTATCCCATAGAACATACCCGAATCCATATTGCTCTTCACCTTTAAGACCTCATCGATATGTGCTTTGCTTCCCAATACCATTCCTACCCGCCATCCGGCCATATTAAAGGTCTTGCTCAAGGAATTTAGTTCCAATGCCACCTCCATGGCACCTTCCACGCCTAGAATACTGATAGGGCTTTGGTTCAGCACAAAACTGTAGGGATTGTCATTGACCAAAAGAATATTGTTACGTTTGGCAAAGGCCACGAGATCCTTTAGCTGATCCTCCGATGCCGTGGCACCCGTAGGCATATGCGGGTAACTGGTCCACATAATTTTCACCTTGGACAAATCTTCCTTTTCCAAAACTTCCAAATCGGGAAACCATCCATTTTTAGCCACCAAATCGTAAAATTTGGGAACGGCACCCACCAAATTGGTAACGGAAGAATAGGTAGGATATCCTGGGTTGGGAATTAAAACTTCATCACCTGGATTTAAAAATGCCATACTGATGTGCATAATCCCTTCCTTGGAGCCCATCAATGGCAACACCTCGTTGGCCGGGTTCACGGTGACCCCAAATTTTGCATGATAAAATGAGGCGAAAGCTTCCCGCAATTCAGGGAGTCCCTGATAGCTTTGGTATTGATGTGCATTGGCACCATTTACAGAATCCTGTAGGGCCTCAATAACCTCTTTTGAAGGGGCTAAATCAGGGCTTCCTATACCCATGTTGATAATTGGCCTGCCTTCGGCCATCAAACCCCTTACCTCTCTCAATTTTTTGGAGAAGTAGTATTCTTCAACTGTTTTTAATCTATCTGCAGCAATCATAAGTTTCTTCCATTTTTATATTCGCCCAATACCCTAAATTCTTCGGACATGATCTCTAAGAGTGACTTTGCCTTCGCATAATGGGCATAAGAAGTAAAAGTGACATCCACAAAAAATGAATATTTCCATGGGCGCTCAATTACGGGCAAGGATTGGATCTTCGTTAGGTTCAGGTTACAATCGCTCATCACATTCAATATTGCCGCTAAACTCCCCCTTTTATGATCTGTCAAAAATCGCAAGGAGGCTTTATTTATCTCTTCTTCCGGGAGTACCTTGTTTTGGGTTTTAACAATGATAAACCTAGTTGAGTTGTTCTTTATCGTTTGTATTTCTGAGGCGATGATTTGAAGATCATAGAGCTCTGCTGCCACCTTAGGGGCAATAGCCGCAATATGTTTTAATTGTCCTTCCTGTATTCTCTTGGCAGTTTCTGCCGTATCCACATCCTCCACCAATTTTATCTTAGGATAGTCTCTAAAATACTCCTTGCACTGTAACAAAGCCATCGGATGGGAATGCACTTCTTGGATGTCGGCCATCTGTTGACCCTTGAGCACCATTAGGTGATGGTGGATATTTAGATAATGCTCCCCAATAATGTGCAGGTTATTCTTGAATACCAGCGCGTAATTGGGAATAATTGACCCTGCGATAGAGTTTTCAATGGCCATTACGCCTTTATCGGCCTTATTGATGAGCAACTGATCCACCAGCCCGTCGAAGGACATGCATTCCACCAAATCTATATCGTCTCCAAAGTGATCCTTTGCCACTTGATGGTGGTTGGATCCCCTTATTCCCTGTATTGCTATTTTTAATCCCATTATGCTTATCCTACCCTATTTTTAAAGGGAATATTTGTTCGTATTAAAAGAGAAAGCCATTTAAGTTTAGACCAAAAAAAAAGTCCCTGTTTTCACGGGACTTTATTACTATCTATATTTTTAAAATATGCTAGAACAGTCCCGTACCTCCCTTAAAAAAGAAGTAGAAATAAAAACCGTTCCAGATATATTGTTTTGTCATTTTCTTATGCAATGTTCAGCTAAGGTAAATATTATATTTAAAAATCAGCTTTTATGAGGTTCTTTTTTCAAATATTCCAATTTATTAAACAATTGCCATTCAATTGGAGGTAAAAAATAACAAATATTGAGAATAATTGATTTTCAAATTATCCCCGGAATCCTTAAAGTACAAAACCTTTCTATTCAATAGTTCTTAAAATTCTCTATTTTGTATACTGTTACCAACCGAGAAATAGAAATCCTGGTTTCGTTAATTTGCTTTATTTTTGATAAAAATTATTTTTATGTCCATAGCGGTCAAAAACATCTCTAAAAGTTTTGGTTCCCAAAAAGCATTATCAAACATTTCCTTTACCATAGAAAAAGGGGAAATTGTTGGGTTCTTAGGGCCCAATGGTGCTGGCAAATCAACTCTGATGAAAATTCTTACGACTTATAGTCTTGCAGACAAAGGGGAAGCAGCTGTAAATTCCTTTGATGTGCAAACCGATAAAAAACAGGTGCAAAAAAGTATCGGATACCTTCCAGAACACAATCCACTCTATTTGGATATGTATGTAAAGGAGTATCTTGAATTCAATGCCAATGTTTATAAGGTAGGGAAAGACCGCATTGAAACTGTCATCGACCAAACAGGTCTGACTCCAGAGTCACACAAAAAAATTGGACAACTTTCAAAGGGATACCGTCAGAGGGTGGGACTTGCAGCTGCCTTGTTGCACGATCCTGAAGTGTTGATTTTGGATGAACCGACCACGGGACTGGACCCCAATCAACTTTTGGAAATACGCAAATTGATCAAAGAGATCGGGAAACAAAAAACCATCTTACTGTCTACACATATTATGAAGGAGGTAGAAGCCGTTTGTGACCGTGTCATTATCATCAACAAAGGAGTTGTTGTGGCCGATAAGAAACTGGAGGAATTAAGATCTGAGGAAGAACAAATTATAGAGGTTGAATTCGACTATAGGGTGGAGGAGGCCTTTTTGCAAAAATTGCCCAATGTGGTCCATGTAAAAAACATCGGAGGCTTTGTCTATGATATTACTTTCAACACCTCTGTAGATATGCGACCCGTTGTCTTTGATTTTGCCCATGACAATAAACTTAAGACCCTACAATTAAGTAGAAAGAACAAGAATCTAGAAAGCCTGTTCACGGAATTGACCAATATCTAAAAGCCAATTCGTTTTTCATAAATAAAAAAAGAGCCTCCAGTGGAGGCTCTTTTTTTCTTAGTTCTACATCGGATCATCCGAAAGAGTTGAAAAACATGTTATTGGCCCATAATCAAGGCCGGGATTTCCAATTTTTTATACATCTCGTTATAGGCCTGCATTTCGGCAACTACCATTGCATCGCGCTCCTTTTTAAAAGTATTCCATTGTCCCAATAAATCGGACAATCTGGTCTTGGCACCTTGGGTTACTTTTGGATAAGCTTCATCTATATAACCCTTCAAATGCAACAATTGGGCACTTAATTTATTGTTGAAGTTGATGACATCCTGAAAAGTCTCCTGTTTTGGTTGGATCAAATTCTCCTCCCATGTTTCTATACGGGTTACCAAGGAGTCTCCTAGAACCACCAGTTCTTTGGCGCCGCTTATGGTATTGTTTTTTTCTAATAACCTTTTATAAGCCTCAATCTGACCTTTTGCGGAGCGCATTTGATTAACAGCTTCATGCATATCCTGAATAGTCTGGTCTATGGTGGCCAATAGGTCTTGTTGGTCTGCATAATCAGCGGTAGTTGCCTCTATATTTGGATTCATCATAACAGTTACGGTTGTCTCAGAAACTTTGCCATCCAAGGAAAGCTTTAAGGAATAAGTACCGGGTCCAACTCTATAGCCACTATTCCCACCCATGGAAAACACCTTCTCCACCACTGGAATATCTTCGGTCCTAAAATCCCAAGTGAAACGGTTGTACCCTTTTTTTGAGGAAAGTACTTCAGGCTTGGACGGACCTCCTGGCCATGATCTAAAATCCTTTGGTTTTTTATTGGTGTACGTTCTGATTAGCTTATCACCTTTAAATACTTCCAATTTTAAATCCAAGCTATCCGCAGCCTTGGGCAAGTAATAATCCATGGTAACGCCTTCCTTAGGGTTCTGTCCTATTCCAGGCACTGGCTCGTCACTACTACCCCCAAAAAGAAGGTAGGTATCCTTAGGCTGGAACAATGCCAAACTCTCTTTATTGAATTCGGTATTCTGTAGGGCGCTAAGGTCATCCAAGATCCAGAACGACCTTCCCGCCGTGGCGGCAATAAGATCATTGTCATGTATCGCCAAATCATTAATGGCCACTACGGGTAGGTTCAATTGAAAAGGTTGCCAATTGATCCCTGCATCAAAGGAAATATAAAGTCCAGTCTCCGTACCGGCATAAAGCAGTCCCGGTTTCTTTGGATCTTCCTTTACTACCCTTACGAAGGTATGTGGATCGGAAATACCATTGACCACCTTGGCCCAAGTAGCTCCGTAATCTGTTGTCTTATAAATGTATGGGGCAAGGTCCATAAACTTGTATTTCATAACGGTCACATAGGCCGTAGCAGGATTATGGGGAGATACTTCAATATGATTGACAATGCCTTCACCCAACCCAGCTGGACTCACATTTTGCCATGAGGTGCCACCATCCTTGGTGATATGCACAAGTCCGTCATCCGAACCTGCCCATAGCACCCCTTTTTCATGGGGCGACTCAACTAAGTACATAATGGTATTGTAATTTTCACCACCTGCGGCTTCATTGGTATACGGTCCACCACCGGGTCCTTGTTTGGTTTTATCATTTCTGGTAAGATCACCGGAAACGGTCTCCCAAGTTGTTCCCCCATCCATGGTTTTAAAAACGACGTTCCCTGCGTGAAAAATGGTATTGACATCATGAGGAGAGGCTATGATAGGTGCGTTCCAATTATAACGGAACTTAAAATCACTTGGGGCTACGCCCAACCCCAGTTCAGGATATTCCTTAATGGATTTTGATTGTTGCGAAGCCTTATAAAATTTTTCAATGATCCCTTGGTAACACCCACCGTAGATCACATCGGGATTATTGGGATCAAAGGCCAAATATGCACTTTCACATCCAGATGCAGGCTGCCAGTCTTTCCAATCGATGCCATTATCCGTGGTCCTGCTCACTATGGACACAGAAGAATTGTCCTGCTGGCCCCCATAAATGTTGTAAGGCACCAAATTGTCCGTGATCACCCTATAAAATTGTGCCGTGGGTTGATTTTCCTGGGTACTCCAGCTTTTGCCCCCATTATTGGAAACGTTTGCCCCACCATCATTGGAGTTGATCATAATATCATGGTTTTTTGGGTGTATCCACAAATGATGGTTATCACCATGGGGAGTGGATAGTGGACTAAAACTTGCCCCACCATCGATGGATTTTGTCACGGGTGCATTAAGTACATATACCCAATCCTCATTCTGGGGATCCGCAAAAATTTCCATATAATACCAAGATCTGGCAATATTGATTCTGTCCTTGTTTGTCTGTTTCCACTTTTTTCCGCCATCATCAGAACGATATACCCCACCCTGCTTTCCTTCGGCCTCCAAAACTGCATACACCCTGTCAGAATTTGCACGTGATACCGAAATACCCGATTTCCCCATTTCCTTGGGCAAACCTTCCTTCATCCTTTCCCAAGTGGTACCGCCATCAGTAGATTTATAAAGACCGGAACCTTCTCCGCCAGAAACCATGGCCCATGGAAATCGTTGGTGTTCCCACATACTGGCATATAGGATCAGGGGATTGTTCATATCCATACTCAAAGAGGATGCCCCGGTAAGATTGTTTACAAAAAGTACTTTTTCCCAGGTGGCGCCACCATCTTTGGAACGGTAAACGCCCCTATCCGAAGATGCTCCATATTGAGCCCCTTGGGCAGAGATGAATATAATATTAGGATCCTTGGGATCTATGACCACATCAGAAATATGTCGGCTATTTTCCAGCCCAATGTGCTTCCACGTTTTCCCTGCATCCATGGATTTATAAACTCCATTTCCCATTGAGGTCATCACCCCTCTGGCGGCATGTTCCCCCATCCCTACTACCACAATATTGGAATTGCTTTCAGCAACTGCTATGGCACCTACGGTCCCTGTCTTAAAGAATCCATCTGAAATATTCTTCCATGTAATGCCGTCATCCACGGTTTTCCAAACCCCACCTCCAGTAGAACCCATATAATAGGTCATTGGCTGGTCTACCACACCTGTACTCGTGACACTTCTCCCCCCTCTAAATGGACCTATATTTCGCCATTTTAGCTGGTGAAAATCCTTATCGACCAGTACGGTTTCCGGTACGGGATTTTTCTTTTTGCTGCGTTGAGGATATAAAAATAAGGGGAGTAAAAGAAAAGTAAACAGGAGTAAACGAACAGTGCTCATCATATTGGTTTAGTTGGATTATTTATGAATTAAAGCCGACACAAATCAAAGAACAATTGAAAAACTATTCCATTTTTGGTCGGTTCGCATAAATATAAAGAAACTTTTCGCAGGAATTTAAAAAAGTAATCAAGATAGAATGTCGAGCATCCCCGGTCCTGTTTACCTACGCCTTTAGGTTGTTTAAAATCTCATCTACAACCTCATCCAGCTCTTGCTGAATTTCCGGATTCGTGCAGTTCACCAAAAGGGAAAATACCACCTGTTGTTTTGGATACACAAAAAAATTGGAATAGCCCCCTACCCCATTGCCGATATGTCCGTAAAAAGCTCTCCCCTTTTTATCCCTACTCACTTGCCACCCCAACCCGTAATAGGTGGGTTTATTCTCCACCATTTCTGAAGTCACAAATTGGGACCAAGGGTGTTCCCTGCCTACTTTTTTTTGGAGATAGGCATTCCCAAAATTGGCGATATCTTCGGAGGTGGAAAGAAATCCACCTCCTGCCAGTTTGTACCAATTATTAACGGGGATTGCCTTTCTAAAGCCAATCCTGTTCTTGGAATAAAAAGTTGCCGCCTTGGGATATTTTATACCGGCAACTTCAGGAGTTGTATTGTATAATTTTAATGGAAGCAAAACCTTTTCCCTGACATACTCATCAAAAGGGACCCCACTGGCCTCCTGCATGGCAAGGGAGACCATCACCCAATCAAAACTATTGTAATGATAACTTGTTCCGGGTTCAAAAAGCAGATCTGAATCCTTAAAAATTTGTATGCTTTCCTTAATGGAGTATGGCTTGTTCAACCCATGCTCCTTTCCCCTGTATCCTCTTATACCTGCGGTGTGACTCGCTAATTGCCGAATTGTAAAATCATATTGCTTTATCGGAAAATAGGGCACGTATTTATAAAAAGAAGTATCCAGATCTATTACACCTTCTTCAACCATTTGGGCCAAAGCCGTGGCGGCTATAGGTTTGGATACGCTGGCAATCCTAAATATGGTTTTCCTTGGGTTTACTCCCTTTTTGGTATCCAGATCGGCATAACCGTACCCTTTTTGAAAAATGGTGCCTCCTTCTTTTAAAACTGTAATGGCCAATCCTGGTATCTTCCTTGCCTCAATGAGCCCTTGCAATAAAACATCTGCTTGGCTCAAGTTTTCGGGAACTAAACCTCCTCCAAAGATTCTTTTGGAAACAAATAAATTCTTGAGGTATGTAAAAAGTGGAAGGGTCATATGCAACTAAATATAAACATAACTATATCCATTCAAAACTGTGTGGACCGGGATCCCGATTAAATCCTTGACAAGTGCAGCAAAGCACAACTCCTTAGTACACTAATCCCTGAATATGAGTCGCCCTTTATATATTTCCTCCACCTCTACCACGGATGGACGTTCATAACTGATAACGTCTCCCGTACCTTTCAAGGTACCCTTTAGAGATTGTGTTGGGCGCAAGAGCATGTCATTGGTTCCCCTATGGCTTAGAATGATATTGTCCGCCATCAGTTCATTGGCCTCCAAACGAGAATCCCCTGCGGCAAAAACAATGTTGAAGTTCACTGTATTACCCCGTAATTTAAAATAGGATATCCCATTTGAAACGATACGAACGGATTCGGTATTTAATTGTAAATCAAAGGAACCACTTGTATTTTCAGCATCGGGAACTGTGAATGATTCAGAAAGCAACGTTAAGTTTTGGTACTCAAGAACACCATCACTGCTTACTGGAAATCCAGTACTGCTTCTTATCTCGACAATATCTGGTGCTGTCACGTAAATCTTTGTGAGGTTATATTTACGGGTAAAATTACAATCGTTTTCATCCCGCAACAACAGTCTCCCTTCAACGACCTCGGCAGTTACCTCGTTTCGCAAGAATTCGCCCGTTTCAATTTCCACCTTGGTAACATCTCCTTGTTTTAAAATCAATTCAACATTATCGTAGATCGTTATTTTATTGAATTCAGGAACAGTCACTTCCTCCAACACCAGGTCTCCGGCATTTTGAAAACAATCGGGCGCGTTTTCCCCGTTACAAGAAGTAAGGAGAACCAACCACAAAAAAGGTACAACTTTCAATATTTTGATCATCATTTTATATAGTATTGATATCAAATAATTTCTATTTTAACCAGCCAGCATGGCGACCAAAATTATAACCGTATGCCGATTCCGAATTCTACAGCTTCCGCTTTTGCCCCATGTGATTTTAAGGTAATAGCCGCATATAGGTTATCACCAAAATAACGTTTAAGACCAATTCTATTGTAGATCCTTCCTTCAAAATCAAAGGGATAATATACATAATACCCCAATTGAGAGATGACTGACATTTGATTTATAAAAAGTTCATGACCTACAAACAACCCCACCCTTTTATAATCGTCATCAGCTGAAACTTCCAATTCTGGAAATGATATGGATTGGAACCTGATCAATTCCTTTAAAAATTTAGAGAAAAACACGTCCGCTCCCAATTGAAGGGCACTTTTTCTTCCCAATCTTTTATCTGCATAGGCTGAAACAATATAAAAAGGGTACTGCCCGGAATTGATTACATCACTTTCGTTTAGTCCCGTTCTAAAGGCAAAATTATAACGGATAGGTTCCGAAATTTCTTCACCCGCCTGTGCAGGTAGGTAATCTATGGTCTCCCCACCGTCCAAATCATATACCAGCCCTACATTAAAGGCCAAGGTATTGGTAGAGGTATTGGGAGCCCTAAAATTGGCATTGGAATAATGTATCAAAGATAATCCCGCATTGAATCCCAATCCCTTGAAAATATTCCCCTTATGGTAGTTCAACATCAAATAGGTAGAACTCAAAAAGTCTGATCCATAGGCGTTATTCCTGAAATTTTCTGCTTTTTCATACGGATTCGAATTATAAGCAATACCCTGACCAATTCTGAATTGAAGGTTTCTATTGAGCAAATAGAAATTGTAATGGGCATACAACCCATAGTTCTTACCAAGGGTAGAATTGTTCATATCCTGGTAGATGAACGAATAGCCCACATCCGGATAATTATACGTTGCCTCCCATTCCTCAAAACCGTAGGTCTTTCTATTCACTCCAAGGATCAACCCACCTGGATGGGCAGAGATCAAATGGGAGATGTCCGGGTTGTGCAGAATTACGGAACCATAAAACTGATTGACATCTACCGTATATTTTTCAGGAACATCAACTGTCTGAGAAAAGCAAAGGGCACCTACAAGAAAGAAGGCGAGAAATAGGTTTCGATTCATGGGGCGTAAAAATAGCAAATAGATTTAAGTCGTTCCGCATTGCAAATGCCAAATCTTAGATTAGAATCCAACTTGTACTCCTACTCTGACTTTTTTTTTGGAAACGAAGATTCCATTAAAACACTCCCTTCGCTATCGCCTTAATGTTATCCGATTTTCCCATGGAATAATAATGCAAGACGGGAACGCCTGCTGCCTTTAGCTCGTTGGATTGTTGAATGGCCCATTCTATCCCAATTTGACGCACGGCAGCGTTATTTTTGCAGTCATCCACGGCTTCTATCAATTCTTGTGGGATATCTATCCTAAATACCTGTGGCAACAATTGTAAATGCCTTTTTATGGCAATGGGTTTTATCCCCGGGATGATGGGTACATTAATTCCCATAGCTTTGGCAGCTTCCACAAATTGAAAGTATTTCTGGTTATCAAAAAACATTTGGGTCACTACATAATCCGCCCCTGCATCTACCTTTTCCTTCAACCTTTTTAGATCGGATTGCAAAGAAGGAGCCTCCAAATGCTTTTCGGGATAACCCGCCACCCCAATACAAAAGTCGGCACATTCATCGGTCTCAATTACTTCGTGCAAATATTTACCTCGGTTTAAGTTTTGGATCTGTTTTACCAAGCCAATGGCATAGGTATGCCCCCCCTGTATAGGATTGAAATATTTTTCCTCCTTCATGGCGTCTCCCCTTAAGGCCATTACATTTTGGATGCCCAAATAATGGCAATCCACTAAAAGGTATTCCGTTTCCTCCCTGGTAAACCCTCCGCAGAGCACGTGGGGTACGGTATCCACATCGTATTTATGTTTTATGGAGGCACAGATCCCAACAGTTCCTGGGCGCATACGGGTCAATTTCTTGTCCAAAAGCCCGTCCCTGTCAATATATACATATTCTTCCCTTGATGTGGTCACATCTATAAAGGGGGGCTTAAATTCCATCAATGGGTCTATATTGTCGTATAGCTCCTGTATATTTTTTCCCTTTACCGGAGGGATGATCTCAAATGAGAACAAGGTTTTCCCTTCGGCGTTTTTTATGTGATCTATTACTTTCATATTCTTTCCCCAGCCTAATCTTTCATAAGTTTCGGCTTGTTTGGGGTATTTTACTTTGTTATTAATTCTCTTTGGGCGTATCACCGGGCTATCCGCTAAATATTTTTATGCTCATGCTCTCAGTTGTTTCCAATACTTTTAGACCTTCATAAAAATGATATCGCTCCTATCCCTAACGCAAATCAGTTTTCATTAAAAGACTCCGTCAATCATCGGCAATATTTGGCGCCAACCATTTTTCAGCCATTTCTTCTGAGATTGCCTTGCGTTTTGCAAAATCATACACCTGATCTTCCTTTATTTTTCCTACTCCAAAATATCTGGCCTCAGGATGGGCAAAATAGTAGCCGCTCACACTGGCCGCAGGCCACATTGCCAAGCTATCGGTAAGTTTAACACCAATACGCTGTTTTACCCTTAACAGTTCCCAAATGGTCAATTTTTCCAAATGGTCGGGACATGCCGGATACCCTGGGGCCGGTCTTATTCCCTTATATGATTCTGAGATCAACTCTTCATTGGTCAATCGCTCATCGGAGGCATACCCCCAATGATCAGTTCTTACCTCCTTGTGCAAATACTCGGCAAAGGCCTCGGCCAAACGGTCCGATAATGCTTTGATCATTATGGAATTGTAATCATCCAGATCCTTTTCATAAGCGGCGGCCAACTCGGCGGTGCCAAACCCTGTAGAAACACAAAAGAAGCCCATATAATCCTCAATCCCCGATTCCTTTGGGGCTATATAATCCGCCAGGGCAAAATTTGGTTTGCCCTCATATTTTTTCAATTGTTGTCTCAAGGTCCGAAACACAAATTTCTTTTCTCCTTGGTGTTTTTTGGCATGATGCCCGGGTGGCACAATCACCTCAATATCGTCATCATTAATGCTATTTGCCTGAAACAGCCCAAAAACCGCTTTGGCAGTGAGCAATTTCTCATCGAAGATCTTTTCCAATAAGGTTTGGGCATCCTTAAAAAGTTCGGTTGCTTCCTTTCCCACCACCTCATCGGTTAAGATCGCAGGATACTTTCCATGGAGCTCCCAACTTCTAAAAAATGGGGTCCAATCAATAAAATCCTTTAATTTTCGAAGCTCTAAATCCTTAATCACCTGTACCCCCAGATTTTTTGGTACAGCGATGTCCTTTTGGTTCCAGTCAATTTTATATTTATTCACACGCGCTTCCGACAATGGCAAATACTCCTTACGCTTCCCTCGTTTGGCAAATTGAGTTCTGAATTCCTCGTAATCCAGTTTAATGGAATCCTTATAAGTCCTTGATGTTTCTTTTTGCAACAAGTCCCCCACTACGGTTACGGCCCTGGAAGCATCGTTCACATGAACCACTGTATTCTTATACTGTGGATCTATCTTAACCGCTGTATGGGCCTTGCTGGTGGTAGCTCCCCCTATCAATAAGGGTACGGAAAAATTCTGACGTTCCATTTCCTTGGCCAAATAAACCATCTCATCCAAAGAGGGGGTGATCAGGCCACTGAGCCCTATAATATCTACCTGATGCTCTTTGGCAGCATTGATAATCTTTTCTGGGGGCACCATAACCCCAAGGTCTATAATCTCATAGTTATTGCATGCAAGAACCACACTCACAATATTCTTTCCAATATCGTGCACATCCCCTTTTACGGTTGCCATCAATATTTTTCCTGCCGAAGAACTGCTGCCTTCAGGTAGGGGATTCTTCAACTTTTCCTCCTCTATATAAGGCAGTAAATAAGCCACGGCCTTCTTCATAACCCGAGCCGACTTAACAACCTGTGGTAAAAACATCTTCCCACTTCCAAATAGGTCACCTACCACATTCATCCCTGTCATCAGATGGCCTTCGATCACCTTAATGGGCTTGTCCACACTCTGTCTGGCTTCTTCCACATCTTCAATGATGTACTGGTCTATTCCTTTGACCAAGGCCCTGGTAATCCTATTCTGTAGGGCTTCCGTTCTCCAAGTAAGGTCTACCTTGCTTTCCTTGGCAGTACCGACAACGGTTTCAGCAAAGTCCAGCAAACGTTCCGTAGCATCGTCCCTTCTGTTCAAAATAACATCTTCTACGCGCTCCAAGAGATCCTTGGGAATATCATCGTATACTTCCAACATTGTGGGGTTTACGATACCAATGTTCATCCCTGCTTTTATGGCGTGGTAAAGGAACACAGAATGCATGGCTTCCCTAACCGGATTGTTGCCTCTAAAGGAAAAGGACACGTTGCTCACACCCCCACTGACACTACAATGTGGGAGGTTCTTTTTTACCCAAGCCGTAGCCTCAATAAAATCGAGGGCATTACGCTTGTGCTCATCCATTCCCGTGGCCACAGGAAATACGTTGAGATCAAAAATGATATTCTCGGGAGCAAACTTCACCTTGTTCACCAAGATTTCATAGGAACGCTTGCTGATTTCCAGCCTGCGCTCATAATTATCTGCCTGTCCCACCTCATCAAAGGCCATTACGATAACTGCAGCCCCATATCTTTTTACCAATTTGGCATGGTGGATAAATTCTGCTTCCCCTTCCTTTAAACTGATGGAGTTCACCACACATTTCCCTTGGACTACCTGAAGGCCAGCTTCAATGATCTCCCATTTGGAACTATCTATCATGATTGGAACACGGGAAATGTCTGGTTCGGCGACTATAAGATTCAGGAATTTCACCATGGCCTCTTTCCCATCTATGAGTCCGTCGTCCATATTGACATCGATGATCTGTGCGCCCCCTTCTACCTGGTCGCGCGCAATATCCAAGGCCTCTTCAAATTTCTCTTCTTTGATTAGACGAAGGAATTTTTTAGATCCGGCTACATTGGTGCGCTCCCCCACGTTCACGAAATTACTTTCCGGAGTGATGACCAAGGGCTCAAGACCCGATAATTTTAAATATTTTGGCTTTATAATGCTCATTTATCTTTCCTTCAACTATATACTTTCAACCAACAACTTTCTCGGCTTAAAATTTTCTGCCAGATCGGCTATGGCCCTGATATGTGCCGGAGTGGTCCCACAGCAACCTCCAACTATATTTACCAATCCTTTTTCCAAATATTCCTTTATCTGAGCAGCCATCTGGGCGGGTGTTTCGTCATATTCCCCAAAGGCATTTGGCAACCCCGCATTGGGGTGTGCCGAGACAAAAAATTCTGTTTTTCCAGACAATACCTCCAAATGGGGCACCAATTGATTGGCTCCCAAGGCACAATTAAAACCTACGGATAGGATAGGGATATGACTTATCGATATCAAAAACGCTTCCGCTGTTTGGCCGGATAAGGTTCTTCCAGAAGCATCCGTAATGGTACCACTGACCATAATAGGTACTTCTACGCCCCTTTCCTCCTTCACTTCCTCTATGGCAAAAAGGGCCGCTTTGGCATTGAGCGTATCAAAAATGGTTTCTACCAATAAAAGATCCGATCCTCCGTCCAATAAGGCCTCTACCTGTTGCTTGTAGGCAATTCTAAGATCATCAAAGGAAATGGCCCTGAAACCGGGATCGTTTACATCCGGGGACATACTTGCCGTTTTATTGGTGGGTCCTATGCTCCCCGCCACGAATCTCGGTTTATCGGGATTCTTGGCCGTGAATTCATCGGCCACCTTTTTAGCAATACGCGCCGATTCATAATTTAATTCGTACACCAACGTTTCCATGTTGTAATCGGCCATGGCAATGGTGGTACCGGAGAAGGTATTTGTTTCCACAATGTCGGCCCCAGCTTCAAAATACTTGCGGTGTACTTCCGCAATGGCATCGGGTTGGGTCAATGAAAGCAAGTCATTGTTCCCTTGTAAGGGATGGCCCCAATCCTTAAAGCGTTCGCCCCTAAAATCTTCCTCGGTGAATTTATAGCGTTGGAGCATGGTACCCATGGCACCATCCAGTACCAGCACACGTTCTGTCAATAATTCCTTAATATTCTTCATAATCTTCACTTTGTGTTCCCCCAAATATCAAACGCAATCCCAAATGGGCTGATTTTGGCCTTAACTATCTTGTTGTTCCAACAAAGTCAACGACAAAACCAGGGCCAGGATCAAAATGACCAAGGACCAATAAAATTATACTATCAAGTAAGGAAAAGTGTAGACAATGTTGTCTTTCTTTGAGTTATCTACTCCCGCACTAAACGTTCCTTAAAAGGAACAGCACATGGATTAGAATGTAGCACCTTCTTTGTTCATCCCTCTAGGAAAGGGTATTGAAAAAAGGGTTGCTAAGGCTTCATTGGGTCTAATCCCTCCGCCTTTCTTGATAACGTTTTCAGTTTTGGTAATGAACTAGCTGCAAAGTAACGTCACAGCATTATTAAAAACAAGGAAAGTATGCTTTTTTTAAAACCTTCCAGATAGATTGTAATCTGGAAGGTTTTTTAGACTAATTCAAATATAATCTAAGCTAATATACTCTGTACAACTTCCTTTTTGGCTTCTTTTTTGGAACCATCAAATCCTTCAACCCCACCAACAGTTGTGTATTTCATAACATATCTCTTGCCTGGATTTATGCGTTGATAGGCACTCTGGCACATTACGGCAGCTTCATGGAATCCTGATAAGATCAATTTAAGCTTGCCAGGATAGGTATTGACATCACCTATGGCGTAAACTCCAGGGATATTGGTTTGGTAATCATAAGCATTATCCACTTTAATGGCATTTTTCTCAATTTCCAAGCCCCAGCTCCCAATGGGTCCCAGTTTTGGTGAGAGCCCAAAAAGCGGAATAAAATCATCCACTTCCAAAAAGGTCTCCCCTTTTTCGGCATCGTTATGTTTAATCACTACTGCCTCCAAGGTATCTTTTCCTTGAACGGACACCACCTCAGCCTCTGTAAATAATCGGATCTTGCCCAATTTTGCCAATTCTGCCGCTTTTTCAACGGAATCCAAGGCCCCTCTAAACTCATTCCTACGGTGAACCAAAGAAACTTCTGAAGCTACATTGGTCAAGAAGATGGCCCAATCCAAAGCAGAATCTCCACCCCCGGCAATCACCACTTTTTTATCGCGGTATACCTCAGGGTCCTTGATCATATAAGAAACCCCTTTGTCCTCATAATTTGCAATATTGGGAATCAATGGCTTTCTAGGTTCAAAAGAACCTAACCCTCCCGCGATAACAACTACTGGTGCATGGTGCTTTGTCCCTTTATTGGTAGTAACGATAAACGTATCATCATCTAACCTTTCCAAGGTTTCAGCTCTTTCTCCCAACGTAAAACCTGCATTAAATGGCCTTATTTGTTCCATAAGGTTGTTTACAAGATCTCCAGCCAAGATTTCAGGAAATGCCGGAATATCGTATATGGGTTTTTTTGGATAGATTTCAGAACATTGTCCCCCCGGTTGTGGCAATGCATCTATTAAATGCGTTTTCAATTTCAATAATCCTGCTTCAAAAACAGTGAACAATCCCGTAGGTCCCGCTCCAATGATCAGTATATCTGTCTTTATCATAACTTCTGACTTTCTACTTGTTTATATTCTTGGGCAACCTCTAAAATGGCGGCCCTGTGTTTAACTACTTCTCCAATTATTATTATCGCCGGATTTGCCAATTCTTGTCTGGCCACCTCAGCTTCTATGGTTGCTATTTTTGCAACGCCTACTTTTTCATCATCCCTAGTACCATTTTGGATTATGGCAATTGGCAATTCTGATTTACCTTCTTGCTTGAACAGCTCTACAATGGCTGGCAACTTGGACATCCCCATCAATATCACCACGGTGGCATTGCTCTTTGCCGCCAAGGCTACATCAGTGGATAACTGATGGTCTTTTGTGGTACCTGTGATCACCCAGAAACTTTCTGCCGCTCCTCTTTTGGTCACGGGTATATTTTGGGATGCCGGCACTGCCACTGAAGATGAAATCCCTGGAACCATGGCTACAGCCAAACCTGCCTTTGCAGCATACTCCATTTCTTCAGCTCCCCTACCAAACACAAAGGGGTCACCACCTTTTAGGCGTACTACATGTCCATGTGAATGTGCCCTGCTAACAATCAGTTCGTTGATCTGGTCTTGTTGATAAGCATAACATCCTTTGCGCTTGCCTACGAAAATATGTTCCGAATGCTCGGCATACGCCAACAACTCCGGATCCACCAAGGCATCATAGAGAACAACATCCGCAGATGCCAGTGCTTTGATCGCCTTCAAGGTTATCAGCTCCACATCGCCAGGTCCTGCCCCTACTACCGTTAATTTAGGTTCTTTATACATGTTCCAATTCCAATTTTCTGTAGGCCGCCACTTTCTTCAAAAATGCATTCGCATCTTTCACATAAGCTTTGGCAAAGGCCTCAGTTGGTTCATTTTTGTTCAATTGCAAAGCGAGGACTTCAAAAGAAGTATCCAGGCTTATTTTATCCGAAGTCACAAAAACAGTATCAAAATCCTTGATAATTCCTGCATGTGTATTCGTTTTGTGATTTTCCGATGTCAACAATGCTTTTGCAGAATTGACCATAGAAGCATAGGAATGGTAGATACTGGCAGCCCATTTTTTATCCTCCAAGGCAATCTGTGCATTGGCGATCTTCTCCTCTGACTCGTACAGCAGGGTAGCGATCAAATCAATGACCACCCCGGCACACTCACCAACCCCAATAGCTTGGACATATTCCTCTGTATTGCCCCAATCGATAAAGTCATCTTGAGTCAGATTTTCAATATCTGCCAAAGGCTTTAAGAAGTCGTAAAAATAAATTTGTCCCTTCTCTACGTAGTAATCCACAAAAGATAGTCCGTTGCCGTTGGCTTCAAAATCGTTCAATATCAATCGTAAGGCTTCTGGTCCCCTTTTGCTAGGTACTTTAATTACCTTATCTGCAAATAATCCTTTTCCATTGCCAATATTTCCACCGCCCAATAACACCTGTAGCGCTGGGGCCACCAATTTATCTTTGGTCCTGATCGACATCCCCTGAAAACCAATATTGGCCATATTGTGCTGCCCACAGGCATTCATACAACCACTGATTTTAATGACTACGTCCGGATTTTTGATGTATTGCGGATATTCTGCCGCTATCACCCGTTCCAACTCCGCCGCAATTCCTGTACTACTGGCAATCCCCAAGTTACAGGTATCGGTTCCCGGACATGCCGTGATGTCCAACGCTTTATTGTAACCAGCTTCTGCAAATCCAAGTTTTTCCAATTCTGTGTAAAAAAACGGAAGCAAGGCTTCTTTTACATAAGGGATCAGAATATTTTGACGCAGTGAAAGACGAATTTCGCCTGCAGCGTACTTTTCTACTAGATCTGCCAAGGCACGAGCCTTGTCTATATAAAAATCACCTAATTTTACCTTCACCCCTATCGCTACAAAACCTGTTTGTTTTTGGGGCACAATATTGGTTGCCTTCCAATTTTCAAATGCCTCTTGATCCGCAATTGTTACCTCTGGCGCCGTTACATCGGCTATTTGAGCTTGTGGGTAGGCATTGGCATCAATAGGGTACGTTTTAAAAGGAAGAGCCTTTTGTTCGGCTTCCAATAATTCTTTAAAGCCATCCAGACCCAAGTCCTTTATTAAGAATTTCATCCTAGCTTTGGCCCTGCTTTTTCGTTCCCCATATCGGTCGAAAACTCTTACAACCCCTTCCATCAAAGGAATAATTTGATCACTTGGTAAATAGGAAAACAATTCATCCGCATGACGGGGCTGGGAACCCAAGCCGCCACCTAACATCACTTTAAAACCAGGAACCCCATTTTGGAGTTTGGCAATAAAGCCAAGATCGTGCATATAGGAAAGTCCCGTATCCGCATCACTGGCTGAAAAAGAAACTTTAAACTTCCTTCCCATTTCCTGACTGACAGGATTCCTTAAAAAATATTGGAATAAGGCATGTGCATACGGAGATACATCAAAAGGTTCCTCTGTATCTATCCCCGCCGTTTCACTTGCCGTTACGTTTCTAACGGTGTTACCACAGGCTTCCCGTAAGGTGATATCGTCCTTTTCCAATTGGGACCAAAGTTCAGGGGTTCTGTTAAGATCCACATAATGGATCTGTATATCCTGTCTTGTGGTAATATGTAAACGCCCAGTGGAATATTCTTCCGAAACATCACATATCCTTCGTAATTGGTTGGAGGAAACTTTTCCATAAGGCAATTTGATACGAATCATTTGCACCCCTTCCTGACGTTGCCCATAAACACCCCTTGCCAAACGAAGGCTTCTAAACTTTTCTTCGTCTAGCTTTCCTTCATGGAACTGGCGTATTTTGGCCTCCAAGTCAATAATATCCTTTTGTACTACTGGATTTTCTATTTCTGTTCTAAAACTCTGCATAGGACCGCTTCTCTAATTATTACTGGCGTTTTTAATATATCCCTATTTATTCTATGTATTTAATAGGATAAATATAAAAAGAGCGCCTTACTTTATTTATTTACAAATGGGATCAGTTTATAAAACCAACGCCTGCCGTGGTATTGGATTGGGTATCTATCAAGATAAATGACCCATTGGCTTTGTTGTCTTTGTACGCATCAAAATAAATTGGCTTGCTCAATTTGATGCTCACTTCCCCAATTTCGTTCAAGGCCAATTTATTATTGGCATCATGTACGCCCGTGTATTCTGTAGATACCACATTTTTAATGGCATCAATTTTGGACAATACCTTATTGGTGTTATGCTGAACCATATATTTAGCTCCTGGTTGCAGTTGTTTACTATCCATCCAACATACAGTTGCCGTAATCTGTTTTTCAATTTTTGGAAGCTCCTTGCTCTTTACCAACATATCCCCTCTGGTGATATTGATATCATCCTCCAAGGTGATATTAACGGAACTACCTGCAACGGCCTCATCATATTTTTTATCAAAAAAGTAAATTTCCTTTACTTTGGATTGCGTTAAAGATGGCAACACGGTTACACTGTCCCCCACTTTTAAGCTACCACCATATATTTTACCGGCATAGCCTCTAAAATCATGGTATTCATCCATTTTGGGTCGGATGACCGACTGAACTGGAAAACGTACTTGCCCCTTATCATATACATCAGCGGCTTCCAAATTTTCTAAATGTCCAAGAATGGTGTCCCCATCGTACCAAGTCATAGCATCCGTTCGTTTCACAATATTGTCGCCTTTTAGCGCACTTACTGGAATATAACTCACGTTTTGTTCTTGGTAGGTGCTCTTCGCATTTAAGGCCTCAAAATCCCTTTTAATATCATTGAACACCTCTTCTGAATAATCTACCAGATCCATTTTATTGACCGCTACGATCACATCTTTTACCTTTAATAGGTTATTGATGAAGAAATGTCGATAGGTCTGCTCGATGACCCCTTTTCTTGCATCAATTAGGATAATGGCCACTTGGGATGTAGATGCTCCGGTAACCATGTTCCTGGTATACTCAACATGCCCAGGGGTATCGGCAATTATATAACTTTTGGTAGGTGTGGAAAAATAGATATGGGCCACATCAATGGTAATCCCCTGTTCCCTTTCGGCCACAAGACCGTCCGTAGCCAATGAGAAATCCAAATAATCATAACCTCTCTGCCTGCTACTTTTCTCTATGGCCTCCAACTTATCATCGGTGAGGGATTTTGTATCGTAAAGCAACCTTCCAATTAAGGTGCTCTTCCCATCATCCACACTTCCTGCTGTTGCTATTTTTAGTACTTCCATGCCTTTATGAACCTCTCCTTATGAAAGGATTTTTTTGTTTGATCTATTGCTTTTGATTTACATCTTCCCGATTACGGATCAATGCTTTAGAAATATCCTTGTTGCTTGCGTTTTTCCATGGCCGCCTCGGAACGCTTATCGTCAATACGGGCACCTCTTTCTGAAATTTTTGATTCACGAATTTCAGCAACTACCTTATCAATGGTATCTGCATGTGATAGAACGGCAGCTGTACAGGACATATCCCCAACAGTTCTAAATCTTACTGTACGTTCCTCTACCTTTTCATCTTCCGCACGAAACACTACTCCGTCCTCTGCCGACCAGATCAATCCGTCCCTTTCAAAAATATTACGTTGGTGTGCAAAATAAATGGATGGGATTTCAATCTCCTCCTTTTGTATGTAGCTCCACACATCCAATTCTGTCCAGTTACTGATAGGGAAGACCCTTACATTCTGACCAATCTCTATTTGTCCATTGAGCATATCGAACAATTCTGGACGCTGATTTTTTTCGTCCCATTGTCCAAAATCGTCGCGGACAGAAAAAATACGTTCTTTTGCCCTAGCCTTTTCCTCATCTCTTCTGGCACCACCAATACAGGCATCGAACTTAAATTCCTCGATTGCATCCAAAAGGGTCGTGGTCTGCAACATATTCCTACTGGCATATTTTCCAGTTTCCTCAACTACTTTCCCTTGATCTATTGAATCCTGCACATTACGGATGATGAGTTCCACGCCCAGTTCCTTCGCCAGTTTATCCCTGAATTCTATGGTTTCCGGGAAATTGTGTCCAGTATCGATATGCATTAAAGGAAATGGGATTTTTGCAGGAAAGAATGCCTTTTGTGCCAATCGGACCAAAGTAATGGAATCCTTACCTCCAGAAAATAACAATACAGGTCTTTCGAACTGCGCCACTACTTCCCTAAAGATGTAAATGGCCTCATTCTCCAAGGCATTGGTTTGCAAAACCCTTGATTGTGAAATTTTTGTTGTTTGTTTTGAATCTAATGTTGCTGTTTCCAAACTATATCTTTTTTGATTTTCCTTTTTCAATTGAAACAAGAAAAATTGATTGCTGCTCTCCTCTAATTAGGTGTGTAATCCACACTCCCGATTGTCCAGTACTTTGGTCGGGTCAAAATATTTATGTTCATTGGGCAAACCAAGATGGGCGAGATAGGCATCCAATTGCGAATCGTTCCAATGGTAAAACGGACTCACCTTTAATACACCATCCTTGCTTTGGCTCAAAATATCCAAAGTATCACGCAGGGCGGTCTGCCCTTTTCTTAAATTGGTGAACCACACATCTGGCTTATGCTCTGCCATTGCTCTTTTAAAAGGTTCCAATTTCACCTGTTCTGTGAAAATGGCATGGTTTGGGTCTTCAATTCCTGGAATTCCCAAAACAGCATCCCTGTGCGCTGCTGTTTGCTTTGGCACGTATAACTTAATGTTCAAGTCCAGTTTAGCGATTAACTCCTCGGCATGTTTGTATGTATTGGGGGTATTGTAGCCCGTATCGCACCAGATTACCGGAACATCTTTTTCTATATCAGTCACCGCATGAAGTATTGCCACTTCATAAGGTCGAAAATTAGTGGTTACCACCGCGTTTTTAGCATATTGCAAAGCCCAAGAAATAATTTCTTCTGGTGGTATGCCCTTGAATTGGGCATTAAGATCTTTTATCTGTTGTTCCGTAAACTTCATTTTTTCTTGATTTAATACGCTTAAAGCTGATTCCCTAATTACTTGCCCCAGTTAATGGAATTCCATGCTCTTTCATGAAAAAAGTACAATAGCATCTTAGTGAACAATTCTACCAATCCGATTGAAAAAGCCACCTTTGCAGTACCTGTAACAATCCAAGAAATTAAAATGGTATCAATGGTACCAATAATCCTCCAGCTAATGGATTTAACAATACTCCTTTTTGGCTGCTCAGTTTTCTTGTCGGACTTATAGCTGGTACTACTCGCTTTTTTACCTAATATCAATTGATCTGCTATCATGTGAAACAATTTAAAATACTAATCCCTATAGATTTAGTAGAGTAAGCAAAAGTAAAATTAATTTTTACTTTTATAGGCAAAAGATTGACCAATATTACTTTTGCCCTATAGTTTTAGTAGATTAATGAAAAAGAAGGATGATTTTTGAGGATTTCCTAATAAATATAGCAGGAGTAGTACTAAAAATGCGCTTAGGACATTAAATCGGCGAGGGTATTGCTGCCAAAAACCTCTAACGTACTGTCCCTCACTTGAATCATAAGCTTGTGAACGGAACAACTTTCCTCATCTGGACAGTCACTGCATTTTTCGTAAAAATTAAGGCTGACACAGGGAACAAGGGCAATAGGACCTTCCAAAACCCTCATCACCGTGGTCATTGGAATATCTTTGGGGTCCTTAATGAGGTAATACCCCCCACCCTTTCCTTTTTTTGATCCTAAAAAGCCTGTTTTACGCAAGGTTAACAGAATGCTTTCCAAAAATTTTTGTGAAATATTCTCGTGATTGGCAATTTCAGCAATTTGAACGGGCTCCCTATCTTTTTGGTTGGCCAAAAAGGTGAGCGCCTTTAATCCGTACTTGGTCTTCTTAGAAAGCATACTACGAATATAGGAAAATTTGGTATTGCTTGTTGCGCCATAAACTCCCCTTTTTTTCAGCCTATCCCAATACCCAAAGTCTTACGCCAATGCCTGATCAATATCGGCAATGATGTCATCTATGTGTTCCAGGCCTACGGATACCCTTACCATACCATCTGTTATCCCAGCGCCCAATCGTTCTTCGGTGGTTAACTTGCTATGGGTCGTGGATGCAGGGTGTGTTACAATACTTCTTGCATCACCCAAATTAGCAGACAAGGACAGTAATTTTATGGCATCAAAGAATTTCCTTCCCGCCTCTACTCCTCCCTTTACATCAAAGGCAACCACACAACCGCCAGCTTTCATTTGCCTTTTGGCGATTTCATATTGGGGGTGCGATTTTAAAAATGGATATTTTACCCAATTTACCTTGGGATGTTCTTCCAAGAATTGGGCTAGTTTTAAAGCATTCTCACAATGTCGGTCTACCCTTACGGACAAGGTCTCCAAACTTTTAGATAACACCCAGGCGTTAAAAGGGGATAAAGCCGGACCGGTAATTCGTGAAAAACGATACACTTTTTCCATCAACTCCTTTCCTCCCACAGTAATCCCTGCCAATACACGGCCTTGGCCATCCATAAGTTTGGTCCCGGAATGTATTACGAGATGGGCACCAAATTTCATGGGTTGCTGCAAATATGGGGAAGCAAAACAATTGTCCACTATAAAGATCAAATTGTGCTTTTTGGCAATCGCGCCCAATACCTCCAGATCGAGGATATCAACCCCAGGATTGGTAGGCGATTCAGCATAAAGTATTTTGGTTTTTGGGGTGATTAGGCCCTCAATGGTATCTACCTCATTTATGTTGAAATAACTGGTATTGATATTCCACTTCGGAAAAAATTGGGTAAAGAGACTATGGGTAGAGCCAAAAACACTTCTACAAGAAATAATATGGTCTCCACTTTCCAAAAGGGCAGCAAAGGTTGAAAAAACAGCTGCCATTCCCGACGCAAAGGCGAAGCCGTCTTCTGCGCCTTCCATTTTACATACTTTTTCAATAAATTCCGAAGAATTGGGGTTGCTATATCTTGAATATATATTTCTTTCCTTTTCCTCTGCAAAGGAAGCGCGCATGTCTTCTGCATCCTCAAATACAAAACTGGACGTAAGGTACATGGGCGTTGAATGCTCCAAATACTGACTTCGTTCCATTTGTGTGCGAATTGCTTCCGTTTCAAACTGCTTTTTTTTCATAATCAACTTTTCTCAGTAATTCGTAATATATCGCCAAACACCCCTCTTGCTGTTACTGCCGCACCTGCTCCCGCTCCTTGTATGACCAAGGGTTTTTCACCGTATGATTCCGTGTAAATCTCAATGATAGAGTCAGATCCCTTTACTTGTCCCAAAGCACTTTCCTTGGGAACCGAGACCAATTTCACCTGCAAGACTCCCTTTTCCTGTTGCAAGTCCCCGGATAGCTCTCCCACATACCGCAACACATGGTTTGGTTTTTGTTGCTCCTTAATACTCTTGAACTTTTCATCCAACACTTCCAAATGCTGCAAGAAGTCAGAAGCTGTACCTTCCCTCAATTCACTGGGAATCAAATTTTGGATCTCAATATCCGAAAATTCATTGCTCAGATCCAGTTCCCTGGCCAAAATAAGTAATTTTCTACCCACGTCATTACCAGAAAGGTCTTCCCTTGGGTCCGGTTCGGTGAATCCCTTATCCATTGCTTCCTTTAAGATACTTGAAAAAGAGGCATCCTCCTCGGAAAAGGTATTAAAAATATAACTTAAAGAACCTGAGAAAACGCCTTTTATCCTAGTGATATTCTCCCCGGACATATGCAATAGCTTTATGGTATCTATCAAAGGCAACCCTGCCCCCACATTGGTCTCATAAAGGTATTGCTTTTGATGTTTATCCAATTCTTCCCGTAACAATTGATAGAAATCATATCCCAAGGTATTGGCAATTTTATTGGAAGATACCAGGTCGAATCCGTTTTCAACGAAGTCGAAATAATGGGCAACAAAATCCTGATTGGCAGTATTGTCTACAGCTATCAAGTTTTCCAAATGATGGTTCCTCGCAAAATCAAAAACATCCTTTAGTTGGTATTCCATGCCCCTGGAAACTATGTCCGTCTTCCAGTTCTTAGAGACACCCTTGGGATTAAAAAGCACTCTTTTGGAATTTGCCACGGCAAAAACATTGAGGTTTATCCCATTTCTTTTTTCAATCTTTTTGGAAGATTTCAGTATTTGATCAATGAGGGTTCCTCCAACATTGCCATGTCCAAAAACAGCAATATTTACCTTTTTACTAATTCCGAAAATCTGGCCGTGCATCACATTAAGGGCCTTGTGCAGGTCTGTCTTTTTTAGGACCAAACTGACATTCTTCCCTGATACCGTATTGTTGAACAGCAAAGGAACTATCTGGTTTTTGATCAGCGCATTATAGGGCTTGTGAAAAGTGCTCAAGTCCTCCCCCACAATGGAGATGATAGAAACGTCTTCCACCACCGTGATCATACTGATATCCTGCGAATGGAAATCGTGCTCAAATTCCTTTTCCAGGGCCATTTTTGCCAAAACAGCCTTATCCGTGGCCACTACCAATCCGATCCCCCTTTCAGAAGATCCTTGTGAAATGATGCTCACACTTATTTTATTATCCCCCAAGGCTCTAAAAATTCGGGCATCCACGCCTACTTTCCCCAAAAGCCCACGTCCTTCCAAATTGATAAGGGACATATGTTCAAAGACGGAAAGTGATTTGATGCCTTCAACATCGGTTTTTGCGCTTATGAGGGTTCCCTTATTGTCATTATTAAAGGTGTTCAATATTCGCAATGGGATATTTTTCTCAATAAGCGGAATAATGGTCTTGGCGTGCAGGATGGTGGTCCCAAAATTTGCCAGCTCATTCGCCTCCCCATAGGATAGTTCTGAAATAATTTTGGCATCTGGCACCAAATCCGGATTGGCAGTAAAGATCCCATCTACATGGGTATAACTCTGTAACTCCTCGGCATTTAAATAATTGGCCAATAAGGAAGCAGAATAATTACTGCCGTTTCTACCCAGGGTGGTGGTGGCATTATCGGTATTGGAAGCAATGAACCCAGCTATAACAGGGACGCAATCAGCATCCAATTTCCCAAATTCATAGACCACATTATCCCTGGACAGGCCATCCAAAACCTGGGCATCCCCAAAAGAGGCATCGGTCTTTATCAAATTTCTAGAATCCAATAACTTGGCTTTTACACCTCTCCCTACCAATAACTTTGTCAGCAATTTGGCAGAAATAAGCTCTCCATATGACAAGACTTGGTCCTTGATCTTGGAACTGTAATCCCCCAAAAGAGAAACCCCTTCGAACAATTTCACCAATTCTGTAAACTCCTTGGACAGATCTACATTTTTGTAGGTGTGCCTTTGATATTTCTCAAAAGCTTCAAAATCCTTGGCGTAATTCTTCCCATTGGCAGCCTTTTCCAAAATGGCCTCCAGTTGGTCAGTTGCCTTGTCCCGGGCAGATAATACCACTGTTATTTTTTCTCCATCCTTCACTTTGGAGG
Organism: Sediminicola luteus; assembly: GCF_040566555.1. GTDB lineage: Bacteria > Bacteroidota > Bacteroidia > Flavobacteriales > Flavobacteriaceae > Sediminicola. Next base: position 127,889 of record NZ_JBEWYP010000006.1, read on the forward strand.
TAATGATATCCAAAACCCTTTCAATTCCTTCCCCATTGGCCAATGATTTCCCCCCAAATTTGAGCACCTTTATCCTCTTGGAATCTCCATTTTGGTCAAAAATCCCTTTTAGCAATTCCTGAACCTGATCAAACTCTATCAAAAAAGCGTCATGCCCGTGTAGCGAATGGATTTCACCATAGGTCACCTTGCTATTGGCCTGGGCCCATTGTTTAAAGGTCTCCTTATTTTCCTTTGCGGTAAAGAACAGATCGGAATCTACCCCTATGATATGAATATTGGTATCGCTCTTCTGCAATTTCATAAAGCGGTCCTCTCCGTCCCTGGTCACATCTATGGTCTTTAATAGTTGGTTGGCAAGTTTGTAGGCCGATAATTGAAACCGCTCCTGCAACTTGTTCCCATGGTGCAGCAACCAACTTTCCACATTAAACACCTTTAATTCTTCATTGGTGCTCCTTTTAAAACGCTCTTTAAAAGACTCAGGGGTTCGGTAGCACAACATGGCATGCATACGGGCATCCTGAACGGGCTGCTTGGAATTCACCAAAAACTGTTCCTGGATCTGACAGTTTGCAATTAACCAATCCGTAGATTTCCAGTCAGACGCAACAGGGATCAGGTGTTCGGTTAGGTTAGGCTTCAATACGGCCATTTCCCAAGCTATACCGCCCCCTAATGATCCCCCGATCAAGGCATATATCCTTTTAATATCCAACAGGTCCAAGCCCTGCAAAAAGATATTGGCAATATCCCTGGCCACAAAATCCTTATAATTATCAATGACAAAACCATCGTACCCATTGCCCGGAACATTAAAACAAAGCACCGTATATTTTTTGGTATCTATACACTTATCGTCACCAATTAAGGCAGACCACCAACCGTGTTCCCCGGCCACGTCCGAATTACCGGTCAGGGCATGGTTCACCAAGACTATTGGGGCAGAATGCAATTCGGGTCCGAATAACTGATAGGACAAGGAAATATCCAAACTGCTTCCACTGTAGGTGGTGTAATTTTTAATCTTTAAATGCTTTAACATAATGTGGTCATCTTAACGTTGACAGGTACTTTTATTTTATTTCCAATAACGTACTAGGCTATTGGATTGCTCAATGCGATGGTCTTGAAAGCATGCTCCAAGTCTGACTTTAAATCCTCGAGATTTTCCAGACCTACAGATAATCTAATCAGATCTGTGGTAACGCCTGTTGATTCCTGGGCGGCAGCATCCAATTGTTGATGCGTGGTACTAGCCGGGTGTATGATCAAAGATTTTGTATCGCCAATATTGGCAAGCAAAGAGAATATTTTGGTTTCATCAGCTATTTTTTTGGCAGACTCAAATCCTCCTTTAACTCCAAAGGTAACAATACTGCTCTGACCTTTAGGTAGGTATTTCTTGGCCAATTGGTTGTATTTACTGCTTTCCAATCCTGGATAATTCACCCAAACCACCTCATCACGACTTTCCAGCCATTGGGCCAGTGCCAGTGCATTTTCACTATGCTTTGCAATTCTAATCTCCAAAGTTTCCAAACCTTGAATAATTTGAAATGCATTAAATGGACTCAATGCCGCTCCGTGATCCCGTAATCCTTCAATCCTGACCTTAGCAATAAATGCTGCCGGGCCCAAAGCTTCATGATATACCAGTCCATGGTATCCCGCGGATGGTTCCGTGAACTCAGGGAATTTGCCGCTGCTCCAATCAAAAGTACCAGCATCTATAATTGCACCACCTAGAGCCGTTCCATTCCCGTTGATAAATTTGGTCAACGAATGGATCACGATATTGGCACCATGGGCTATAGGATTTAACAAGGCCGGTGTTGCGACCGTATTATCCACAATAAAGGGAATTTTAGCTGCTTTTGCTTCTTTGGATATTGCAGCCAGATCCAGGACATCCAATTTAGGATTCCCGAGGGACTCCACAAAAATGGCCCTGGTATTATCTTTAACCGCCTTGCCAAAATTTGCAGGATCAGAAGGGTCTACAAAAGTGGTAGTGATCCCCAGTCTTGGAAGTGTAACGTTCAATAAATTGTAAGTACCCCCATATAAACTATTGGAGGCCACAATATGGTCGCCCGCTTTTAATAAAACCAATAAGGTCGTAGAAATAGCTGCTGTTCCGGAAGCCGTAACCACGGATGCTATTCCGCCTTCCAAAACGGCCAAGCGCTGCTCTAAAATATCATTGGTAGGGTTATTGATCCTGGTGTAGATGTTCCCAGGCTCCGCCAAAGCAAAAAGATTGGCTGCATGGTCCGAGTCCTTAAATACAAAGGCCGTACTCTGATAGATAGGTACTGCTCTTGTTCCTCCATTGGCAGCCACATCGTGGCCTGCATGTAATGCGTTTGTTGAAAATTTTTGATCACTCATGATTTTTGTTTTTTTAATTGTTAAAACTGAATAAATTAAAAAAGCCAAACCCTGATCCGCGGACAATGCGAATAGGTAAAATCAAAAAAGTTAAAAAGAAAAGACAGTTGCCATGGGCAACCTGTTTTTGTTATCTGTCCCACATAAATTGGGCAGAATTTAGCACCTTCATTGCTTTTGGAGCAAAGGGTTGCTAAGGCTTCATAGGGTCTAATCCCTCCGCCTTTCTTGATAACTATTCAATACGTGTTTGAACTTTAGGTCTGCAAATATAGGTTCGGAAAATTTAAATTTCCTAATCTTTTCAATAAAATTACAATTGGAAGGCCGCTTTTACCTTATCTATGGCATCCAATTTTTCCCAAGTGAACAACTCCACTTCCTTTTCGATCCTACCATTATAAGGGGATTCAAAAACTTTGTTTACCATTTGTGGCTCTTTGCCCATGTGGCCATAAGCCGCTGTTTCAAAATAGATGGGATTGCGCAGTTTCAATCGCTCTTCGATGGCAAAAGGCCTCATATCGAACAATTCTCCTACTTTCTTAGCTATCTCCCCATCGCTTAAATTCACTTTAGAGGTACCATAGGTATCTACATAAATGGACGTTGGCTTAACCACCCCGATGGCATAACTTACCTGCACCAAGATTTCATCGGCAACTCCTGCCGCTACCAAATTTTTGGCCGCATGACGGGCAGCGTAGGCCGCACTTCTATCTACCTTACTTGGATCCTTACCACTGAAGGCGCCACCTCCATGGGCACCTTTTCCACCATAGGTATCCACAATAATCTTTCTTCCGGTTAACCCGGTATCCCCATGTGGCCCACCGACAACAAATTTACCGGTTGGGTTGATGTGGTAGTTAATATCATCATCGAACAATACTTGTAACGACTCATGTAATTGGGACTTTACCTTTGGAATAAGAATGGAAATAATATCTTTTTTTATTTTTTCCAACATTTTATCGTCATCCGCATCAAATTGATCGTGTTGTGTAGAAACTACAATGGTATCAATTCGTTGGGGTACATTTTCATTGGAATATTCTATGGTCACCTGCGCCTTTGCATCAGGTCTTAGATAAGTGATTTCTTTATTCTCCCTTCTCATCAAAGCCAGTTCCTGGAGGATTTTATGGGAAATATCCAATGCCAAAGGCATGTAATTTTCGGTTTCTTTGGTGGCATACCCAAACATCATTCCCTGGTCACCTGCCCCCTGCTCTTCTTTAGTACCTCTGTCTACACCTTGATTGATATCCTTGGATTGTTCATGAATCAAGGAAATAACCCCACAGGAATCCCCACTAAATTGGTATTCCCCTTTGGTGTAACCTATTTTATTGATGACATCCCTTGCTATTTGCTGTAAATCCAAATAGGTATGGCTCTTGACCTCCCCGGCAAGAATTACTTGGCCTGTGGTAACCAAAGTCTCACAAGCTACTTTGCTTTCTGAGTCGAAGGCCAAAAAATTGTCCAACAACGCATCGCTAATTTGATCTGCTATTTTATCTGGGTGTCCCTCACTTACCGATTCCGAGGTGAATAAATACGCCATAACTTTCAATCATTTTAAATTGAGTTTCCGATTTGACGTAATGTGGTAAAGAAGTTTACTTACTGAAAGAACTTCAGTAGGAACTGCTTTAGCATTTTAAGAATCCGGAACAATTCCGGAACTCGAGGTTGCAATCAGTCAAATCCTTCCTCTTCAAATTGTCGGGCAAAAGTAGGAGAATTCAAATTGCCCGCAAAATCTTTAACAACAAATTACACAAGGTTGGATATTTAATGTTCATTTGGGAACCATACTTTAATTTATTACCCAAAATGAAATCCAAAACTACGCTTGAATATGGAAATAAGTACTCAATAAACATTCCTATTTTTTTCATCGTATATTCTATTAAAGATTTTCACTTCATAACGATATCTTGTATCTTGTGGCCCCCTATCAATTTGAGTAAATAGGTTACATTGAGCACTAATCACAAACAAATAAGACTATGCATATCGCGGTTGCTGGAAATATAGGAGCAGGAAAAACTACCCTGACCAGATTACTGGCCAAACATTACAAATGGGAGGCCCATTTTGAGGATGTGGTTGACAATCCCTATTTGGACGATTTTTACAATCAAATGGAACGATGGAGTTTTAACCTGCAGATCTACTTCCTCAACAGCCGTTTCCGACAAATTTTACAAATCCGCGAAAGTGGCAAGAGTATTATTCAGGATAGGACCATTTACGAGGATGCCTTTATATTCGCTCCCAACTTGCACGCCATGGGGCTTATGACGAATCGTGATTTTACAAATTACTCCAGTCTCTTTGAGTTGATGGAAAGTTTGGTACAACCGCCAGATCTTATGATCTATTTGAGAAGCTCCATTCCCAATTTGGTCAATCAGATCCATAAGAGAGGTAGGGATTACGAAAACACTATTTCCATAGATTACCTCAGCAGATTGAATGAACGCTATGAGGCCTGGGTAGAAGGTTATGAAAAAGGTCCCCTTTTGATCATAGATGTGGATAAATTGGATTTTGTGGACAATCCAGAGGATTTAGGATTGATTCTTAACAAAATTGACGCGGAAATCAACGGCCTATTTTAAACAATCCAACTTCCCCTTTTTAAAGACTTAAATATGGTATGAACGTTGAAATAGGAACTCGACTTATTTCAACACGATTAATCCATTTTCTTGGGCATGTTGAATGGCTTGGTCACTATCTTCAACCAAAAGCACTGGAATATCTGTATAATCTTTGAACAAACCAGCTACCCGTAACATTTTTTTCTGATGCTTGACACTGCGCAAATAAATCGCTTTTATCCTATCTGGATACATTTTTGCAATTTCTAAATAGATATCGGCATCTTTCTCCCCTCCATCTCCGATGAGCACAAATGGAAGCGCAGGATATGTTTGAAGAATATTTAATATCTCTCGGATTTTATGTGGACGATCGTCCGGCCCCTTAAGCTTATGCCTATTAAAAAATGCACTCAGACTCCGCAATAATATAGGGCCCTTTGGAAAATTATTGTTCTTTAAAAAGAATTCTAGATATAGATACAAATTCCACGGACTGTTACTCACATAAAAAATAGGATTGGATTTTTCGCCAGACGCACCCCTATGCAGCAAATGATAAAATTCTGGTGCTCCCGTCAAGGGAATTCTTGTTCCGGGAGTTTTTAAAAAAGTATTGTAGAGAACCCTCCATTTTAATAAGGACATCATACCTGTCTGTAAAATAGTATCGTCTATATCGCTTATAACCCCAAAATCCGAGAAATGGGAAGGTATCAACATTTCTCCGGGAAATCGATTTTCAAGTTGAATGCTTCTTTTTATGGATTCATCCGCATAGGAAACTTCAAAAGCTAACCAACCCTCCTCATTACTCATAGATTGTAGATTGGCTTTATTCAAGGCTAGTAAAAAATAGCCTTCTACATCTGTTTTAAACTCATGGAAATCGCCATTGGGGAGTTTTAATTTGATTTGACAATTGCCAATAACGTCTGTTTCGAAGCGTTTCCAAGAATTAATTAAAAGGTGAATAAAATTCTTTTTTGTAAGATCTATATTCTCATCCTCAAGGGCACGACCTTTAATGTACAAATACGTGTCAGAGCCATAAGTTTGAAAGACAATAAGCTGTAAGGGGTCGCGGCCATAGAATAATCCCATATCTTAAAATTTTTATTTCTCAGGTCTTAAGTAAATTAAAGGCACCCTACTGTATAAAATGTATCATTAAAATTGTGAATATAATTACTTTAGGCCAAAAGTCATAACCCCAATTATAAAACTAACAAGGCAACCTGAAGAACTTCCTATTCAATTCCCACTTAAAGTTTTAGCGTCCACCTCATGGTCATATTGATAAGTTAAAAAGTAAAAGCCACCCATATTTCTATGGGCGGCTTTTACTTTTTAGGTCAATCCTAATTTTAACGTTCTATCTGAACCTTTACATCATCCCTAAAGGCCTCTACTTGCTTCTTTACTTCTTCAGTAGTTCCTACGAATTTTTTTTCTTGGACAACTTCTTCTCCATTAACGATGGTCGTATAGCTAACTATTGCTTCTGCAGCATCATTATCTACCATCATTTCCACACGAACCTCTTGTTCTTTCTGTGCAACCCCAGTTTCAACGTTATGACCTCCCAATATAGGAGCAATTACAAGTCCTATTAAACAGGTTAGCTTGATCAAAATGTTCATAGACGGACCAGAAGTATCTTTGAATGGGTCTCCAACAGTATCCCCGGTTACGGCAGCCTTATGGGCATCCGAACCTTTATAAGTCATTTCCCCGTTAATTTCCACACCTGCTTCAAAAGATTTTTTGGCATTGTCCCAAGCACCTCCTGCGTTGTTCTGGAAAATAGCCCATAACACACCGGAAACGGTAACACCCGCCATATAACCTCCAAGCATTTCTGCTGTCAATTGGTCATTATCAGAATATACCAATTTTCCAAGCAAGACGATGGCGATAGGAAACCCAATAGTCAGGATTCCAGGTAACATCATTTCCCTCAAGGCAGCCTTGGTAGAAATTTCCACACATTTTCCATACTCTGGTTTACCGGTACCTTCCATAATACCAGGAATTTCTTTAAACTGTCTACGTACTTCGTACACCATATCCATAGCAGCCTTCCCAACCGAGTTCATCGCAAGAGCCGAGAACACCACAGGAATCATCCCACCTACAAAGAGCATCGCAAGTACGGGCGCTTTAAATATGTTGATCCCATCTATCCCGGTAAAGGTGACATAGGCAGCAAACAAAGCCAAGGAAGTCAAGGCAGCAGATGCAATGGCAAATCCTTTCCCGGTTGCAGCGGTAGTATTCCCTACCGAATCTAAAATATCTGTACGGGTACGTACTTCTTTAGGCAGTTCACTCATTTCTGCAATACCCCCTGCGTTATCGGAAATAGGTCCAAAGGCATCAATAGCCAATTGCATGGCAGTTGTGGCCATCATAGCAGAAGCCGCTAATGCAACTCCGTAAAACCCTGCAAAAGCATAGGACGCCCAAATAGCCGCAGCAAATATTAGAACAGTTGGAAACGTAGAGATCATCCCTGTTGCCAATCCGGCAATTACATTGGTCCCTGCTCCAGTACTGGATTTTTGAACGATGGCCAATACAGGCTTTGTTCCAAGTCCAGTATAATATTCCGTCACAGAAGAAATTATACCTCCCACGGCCAATCCGACTACAGTGGCATAAAATACCCTCATAGAAGAAATATCTTTTAAACCTTCCCCAAAGAATTCCATTTTCATGGTTTCTGGGAGCATATATTTTACCAAAATAAAACAAGTCACCAGGGTCAAGCCTATAGATACCCAGTTTCCTATGTTTAGTGCCCCTTGAACTTGGGCTTCTTTGGCATCGTTACTTTTAATTTTCACCAACATGGTTCCAATAATGGAAAATAAAATTCCAAAACCAGCAATGGTCATTGGCAACAATATAGGTCCGATACCTCCAAAGGCATCTTGGATATTACCTCCCATATCTTTGATGACATAATTTCCCAGTACCATGGCAGCAAGCACGGTGGCTACATAAGAACCGAACAAATCTGCACCCATCCCTGCCACATCACCAACGTTGTCTCCAACGTTATCTGCTATGGTCGCCGGGTTACGAGGATCATCCTCAGGAATTCCTGCTTCAACCTTACCTACTAAATCCGCGCCCACATCGGCCGCTTTGGTATAAATACCCCCACCCACACGGGCAAAAAGGGCAATGGACTCAGCTCCCAAGGAGAATCCTGCCAAAGTTTCGAGAACAATGGTCATATCCTCTGTGGAGGTCCATGTACCGTTCATAAAGAAATGGAACAGTATGATAAAAAATGTTGTAAGTCCTAAAACCGCCAATCCGGCTACGCCCAATCCCATAACGGTACCACCACCAAAGGATACTTTTAAAGCCTGTGGCAAACTGGTACGTGCAGCTTGGGTTGTTCTTACGTTCGTCTTGGTGGCAATCTTCATACCCATATTTCCTGCCAATGCAGAGAAAAATGCCCCAAAAACAAAGGCTACTACGATTAAAATATGTGTTGTAGGAACAATAAATGAAATTACGGCCAAAGCAATACTGGCTCCGATGACAAAGATTGTCAATAATTTGTATTCCGCTTTTAGAAAAGCCAGTGCGCCTTCATAGATGTGATCGGAAATCTCTTTCATTTTTCCATCTCCGGCGTCTTGTTTTAAAACCCAGGATCTTTTTACCCACATAAAAAGAAGCCCAATGATTGCCATGATAATAGGCACATAAATCATAATTGAATCCATTCGTTTATCTGTTAAATTTTTAGCTGGACTAAAGTAGTAAAATCAAATAGAAATAAAAAAAGCAATATTCAACTAAGAATATTGCTTATATGATAAAAATTGTTATGCTTTATTACTAGGTAATTGTTACATCCCTAAGTGGAACATCACTATCCGCAAAGCGCTTGATGCACTTAACAACAATTTCCTTGGCTTCATTGACATCTCCCCATCCACCAACATCAACTTTTTTCTTTTCCAAATCCTTATATACTTGGAAGAAATGCTCTATCTCTTTAATAAGGTGTGGATTTAATTCATTCAAATCATTTACTTTGTTCCAAATTGGATCTGAAACAGGAACACAGATAATTTTTTCATCTGGCCCTTTTTCATCGGTCATATGGAAAACCCCAATAGGCTTCACTTCCATTACACATCCAGGGAACGTAGGCTCTGTTACCAAAACCAATACATCCAAGGGATCACCATCCAAAGCCAACGTTTCTGGCACAAAACCGTAATCGGCCGGATACATCATTGAAGAAAAGATCATACGATCGTAACGAACCTTCTTCAATTTAAAATCATACTCATATTTGTTTCTACTCCCCTTTGGGATCTCAATAAGAACATCAAACGATGTTATTTCTTCTGTACTCATGTTTCGTTAAATTGTGGTGCAAATATAATTGAAAAAAATCAGTAGGCCTTAGAAAAAAGGCAGCATAGCCCATTTGTTTCTAAAAACTAAAGCCAAATGACCCTGTAACCCCAAACGCCCTAGCATCAGGATTTTCCAAATAATTGCCCCTAAAATTAAAATCGATTCGCAATATTCTAAATATGTTCCCTACCCCAACGGAGTATTCATAATAAATCTTATTGGTCGGAGCAATTAATGGGACGTTGGTTGGACTGCTCAATGCTATATTCTCATCGGACAGATCTCCCCAGGCGCCTCTGATTCCCACTATTTCCCTCAAATTCCATTTTCTCATAAATGGTATCCTTGAAAAAAGCCGACCATTAAAATTATGTTCCAAATGCACTGTGGCATACGTATCCGTTACAAATTCATAAAAATCGAGATTGGCAAAACTGTTGTACACAGAGAAGAAAGTCTGGTTTCCCGGAATCACATTTAAAAGGCCCAAAGGCACCTCCCCAAACGTTTTTCCCAATTCCACAGAACTCAATAATCTCCCCCATCCCAATTGCCATGGCTGGCTATAGGAAAATTGTACTTTCCTATAATTGAAATCGCTTTCCAGAAACCCTTCCAGCCCTTGGCTGTAATTCAAGAACAAGGTACTGTAATCATCGTTGATATTTCGTCTTTCCACGCCATACCCAATGGTCCTTCTGCCCGGCGTATAAATGATCTGGGTACTGATTTCAAATTGTTTTATTTCCGAGGAAATACCCGTTGGTGATTCAGGATCCACATAATCGAGACTAAAAAGATCTGGCAATGCCGAACTCAGGGTCCGCAAAGAACTACCCACCCCAAATTTTAAATTGGTGATAGGCTCAATCTCCATATTAAAGGCACTCAGATTGATATTGGAAAGCCTATTATTGGAGCCCACGGTAAGTACCGAGGAGGTTGCCTGATTGCGCCCCAACACATCACTTGTTGCCGTTAAGCTTATTCCAAGCTGACCAATATCCCTTCTATTTCCACCAGAAATAATAATCCTATTTTTTTTATCAACCAACCATTTGGCGGAAAACCCGTGTTTAAATTTATGATCGCCAAAACCATAGGCCAAATAACCTTCCAAGCGCCATGGGTCATTTTGACCAAAATAGGTCCTTGCTCCCATTCTCAGGCGCATGCCCTCTGCTTCGTTATATCCAAAAACATTGAACACACTCCCTATATCAACATTCCATTTATCTATTTCCACATATCCGGAACCTAAGATACTGGCTATATTGTACATGGATTTAAACTTGGGAACGGTACGCAGGGTATCCAATAATTGATAGATCCCTTTTTCATCCTTATTCAAGGGCTCCAATCTGTTGTCGCTCCAAAAACTATCTTCCTTCTCAAAGACCGATGGGTCAAATTGGTTGGCATCTACCTTATAGAATTCCCTTGGCTTGGGAATATCGAACATATAGTTATTATACACCGTGGTCCTCTTTCCATACACCCCTCTGGCCTTCTCCTTTTTGCTGAAACTAAAATCGCTGAGCATATAGTCACGCTTCAATAGAAAAACTGAATCGTTCAAAACTTCAAATTCCTGCTCAATATAGATATCCTTTACCCAGTTGATATTGGCACTTCGGGTAACTTCCAAGTTAATCTTCTTGATGGCGAAGGTGGTATCATTCACCCAAAAATCCCCTTTGAAAGTCAGCTCGTTCTTTCGCCTAGGATAGTAAATAATGTTATAGCACCATTTGTTATCGATATAAGCACTGTCGGACAACACATAATTATAGGTATCCACCCCTGTCTTGGATAAGGGACTTGTAAAACTTTTATCAAAGAATTTTAAGTAGTTGTTATAAATGTTATAGTCAGAATATAAATCCTTCACAAATGCGATTAACGCCTGGTTATTGCTAAACCCAGAGTTTTTATTTCCCAGAATATCTTCCTTGGTCTCCGCCAACTTGTTGTCGCCGTACACTTTGGAAAAGGTCTCGTTTAGGAAAATAGGTAAATAGGTCTTTCCTGTAATTCTGGAGGTATCCAAGTCTTCGAATACAAATTCCATCCCCCTAAAGAGTCTGCTTTTGATCAGGGCGCTGTCTATCGTATTCAAATCAAACTCTACCTTTTCATATTTGTCATACTGGTACTGTTTAAACTTGCTTACCCCATTCTCACGTTTCTTTGCCCAGATTTTCTTAAGGATATCTATGGCCGGGTTATTCTTTTTGGATTGTTTGCCCACATAGACCACAACCTCATCCAATTGCTCACTGGACTCCATCAACACTGCCTTTAAATTATAATTGACTTTTGTGGGCAAGGGAAGTTCCAATTTATCATAACCGATAAAGGAAATAATTAAAGTAGTATAGGTCTCGTCGGACTCCATATAGAACACCCCGTTGTCATTGGTAATGGTTCCTTGGGACGAGTTCTTGAACAATACATTCGCAAAAGCTACCGGTTCTCCGGTTTCATCTACCACAACGCCACTAACCTTGGTCTGTGCAATGGACCAGAAAGAGGAAAGAACAAACAGGACTAATAAAATTCTTTTCATGAAGCAATCATAGGGTTATCAGGAACGTTAACAATGAATCCTGAAAGCTTTGCCATCTTTTGGTTTTTAAAGTGAACCCAAACACACCATCTTATAATAAAACAAAAGCTTTGCCGACACTTGGTCGGCAAAGCTAAAATACCTTAACAAAATATTTTTATTTATTTATATAACACTTTTTTAACCGCCTTGATCACATCATTGTAGTTTGGCAACCATTCTTCCAATAAAACTGGAGAATATGGTGCCGGGGTATCGGCAGTATTAATTTTAATGATAGGCGCATCCAAATAATCGAACGCTTGGGATTGCACTTGGTACGTAATCTCAGTAGCCACGTTTCCAAAAGGCCACGCTTCCTCCAAAATAACAAGTCTGTTCGTCTTTTTTACAGATTTTAAAATGGTATCATGATCCATAGGACGTACAGTACGTAAATCTATAATCTCACAACTGATCCCTTCTTTTTCCAATTCCTCTGCAGCTTTGTAAGCTTCCTTGATTATTTTACCAAAAGATACAATGGTAACATCCTTACCTTCTCTTTTTATTTCTGCCACTCCTAAAGGAATAGTATATTCTCCATCGGGAGCTTCTCCTTTATCACCGTACATCTGCTCCGATTCCATAAAAATAACCGGATCGTCATCTCTAATCGATGCTTTCAAAAGTCCTTTTGCATCGTAAGGATTGGAAGGTACAACCACTTTTAGACCAGGACAATTTGCGAACCAACTCTCAAAAGCTTGTGAGTGGGTTGCACCCAACTGACCAGCAGAACCTGTAGGTCCTCTAAATACGATTGGACAATTGAACTGTCCGCCCGACATTTGTCTGATTTTTGCTGCGTTACTTATGATCTGATCAATACCGACCAATGCAAAGTTAAAGGTCATGAATTCAATGATGGGTCTGTTACCACCCATGGCAGAACCAACTCCAATACCTGCAAAACCCAATTCAGAAATGGGGGTATCTATAACCCTATCTGGACCAAATTCGTCCAACATCCCTTTGGAAGCCTTATATGCTCCGTTATATTCCGCAACTTCTTCTCCCATTAAATAAATGGATTCATCACGTCTCATCTCTTCGGACATCGCCTCCGCTATGGCTTCTCTAAATTGTATTGTTCTCATGTATAATAGAGTAAAGTTTTTATGTTCGTCTCAAAACGCAAGCAAAAATAGGAAATTATATGTCAAATAATACCTTGTGATTATCAAAATAACAACAAATTTACTATGCATGCATAGTAAATTTAAAAATTAATAGTTATCTTTGGGCAATTCATTTTTAAGAAAAAGAAAAACTATATATCAAAATGAAAATACTCGTTTGTATAAGTAACGTTCCGGACACTACTTCCAAAATAAATTTCACTGATAATAACACAAAATTTGACACCAATGGGGTGCAATTTGTTATTAATCCGAACGACGAATTTGGATTGACAAGGGCCATGTGGTTCAAAGAAAAACAAGGCGCCACGGTACATGTTGCCACTGTTGGAGGGGCCAATACGGAACCTACTATCAGAAAGGCCTTGGCCATTGGAGCAGATGAGGCCATTAGGGTAAATGCAGAACCTACAGATGGTTTTTTTGTAGCTCAACAACTGGCCGAAGTTGTAAAAAATGGAGGATATGATCTTGTGATAGCAGGAAGGGAATCCATTGATTACAACGGTGGAATGGTACCTGGAATTATGGCTACTATTTTAGATATGAATTTTATCAATACTTGTGTCAATCTCGAAATCGATGGCGATAAGGTAACGGCAATAAGAGAGATAGATGGTGGTAAAGAAAAATTATCCACTTCCCTTCCATTGGTTATAGGCGGACAAAAAGGATTGGTGGAAGAAAGCGACCTTAGAATCCCAAATATGAGGGGGATCATGATGGCACGTCAGAAAAAATTGAACGTGGTTGAACCTATTGATGCCAATGCCAAGACGGTGGATGAAAAATTTGAAAAACCTGCCCCAAAAGGAGCGGTTAAATTGGTTAGCGCAGACAACATTGATGAATTGATCAATTTACTGCATAACGAAGCCAAAGTCATCTAGGTAGATTCCGTTTCTTCACGGAATTCTACATTCAAACACGCTAGTTTTATCAACAAAAAAATAAAGACATGTCAGTTTTAGTATATACAGAATCAGAAAACGGAAAGTTCAAAAAGAATGCTTTTGAAGTTGCCTCATATGCCTACGAAGTTGCTCAGTTATTGGGCACCACGGTTACCGCTATTTCTTTTAACGCCTCCAACAACGAGGTATTGGGAGACTATGGGGTTGCAAAGGTTTTGAACGTTTCCAACGACACCCTAAAAACATTTAATGCCAAGGCCTATGCCCATGCAATTACAGAGGCCGCTGAAAAAGAAGGCGCCAAAGTAGTTATTGTAAGTTCCAGTACGGACACCAAATATTTGGCTCCAATTGTCTCTGCCAAATTAAAGGCGGGGTATGTTCCCAATGTGGTTACTGCTCCGGAAAGTGCAAGTCCATTTACTGTAAAAAGAACTGCATTTAGCAACAAAGGTTTCGCCCATACCGAAATTAGCACCGATATCAAGATCGTCGGAGTATCAAACAACGCTTTCGGTATTCATGAGCATAAGACAACGGCTGCTGTAGAAGCTTTTAGTCCGACTATTACCGATGCCGATTTTACTACAAAATCAGTCGAAGTGGACAAAGTGGTAGGCAAGGCCACCATAGCCGATGCGGACATTGTAGTTTCTGGAGGAAGAGGATTAAAAGGACCAGAAAACTGGGGAATGATAGAGGAATTGGCCGAAGTTCTTGGCGCAGCTACCGCTTGCTCCAAGCCTGTTTCCGATTTAGGATGGAGACCTCATGGAGAACATGTGGGACAGACAGGAAAGCCAGTGGCCAGTAATCTTTATATCGCTATTGGTATCTCTGGGGCCATTCAACATCTTGCGGGGGTAAGCTCTTCCAAGGTGAAAGTGGTAATCAACACCGACCCTGAAGCCCCATTTTTTAAAGCTGCCGATTATGGAATTGTTGGGGACGCTTTTGAAGTGGTACCTAAACTCATCGAAAAATTAAAAGAATTTAAGGCACAAAACGCTTAATTTTTGTTAAATTGTGCCCCTTAAAGGGCTGTTAAATAATTGGACAAACCTTTTATTTTAACAGCCTTTTTTTGTTTATTTAAGGATATGAGTTTAGTTAGATTAAAAATAAAAGGGATTTCGTACAGCCAAACACAAAATGGCGCGTATGCCCTTATATTGAATGAAGTTGACGGGGATCGCAAACTACCTATAGTAATTGGTGCCTTTGAGGCACAATCCATCGCCATAGCCTTGGAAAAGGAAATAAAACCTCCAAGACCCCTTACCCACGATCTGTTCAAGAATTTTGCAGACAGATTCGAAATCATCGTCAAACAAGTGATCATTCACAAATTGGTCGATGGTGTTTTCTATTCCAGTATCATCTGTGAACGAGATAAAATCGAAGAAATTATAGACGCCAGAACCAGCGATGCCATTGCCCTGGCACTGCGTTTTAATGCCCCTATATTTACCTACAAGACGATCTTGGACAAAGCTGGAATTTTCTTAAAATTCTCCTCCAAGGACAAGGATAAAGAAGACGAGAGTACAGACAGCATCATGGTAGATGAAATATTACAGGAAGGTGAAACCGTAGAAATAGACAGCGGCGCATCTGATGCGTACAAAGAATTATCGTTAGAGGAATTACATCAAGAATTGGATAAGGCAGTTGCTAATGAAGACTACGAAAAAGCTGCAAAATTAAGGGACGAGATTTCTAAACGTCAGCGCTAAACAAATACGATTTTATGAAATATAGCTTCTTGATTACCCTATCAATATGCCTGACCATTTTCTCCTCCTTTGCACAAGAACCAGCACTTACCGACACCATACAGCAAGTAGTTACCCCAATAGCTGAGGATAACACTTCATCACTATTAGCTACTTCTACCGAAATTGCTCCTAACGAAGGGTTTACGACCCAAGGTTTATTAAGGGGACTATTAGGGATGATCGTCCTTATTTTAATAGCCGTGCTTTTTAGTTCAAACAGAAAGGCCATCAATTGGAAAACCGTTGGAATAGGACTTTCCATTCAGCTTTTGATCGCTGTTGGGGTCCTACAGGTACCATTTATCCAAATGATATTTGAAAAAATAGGACAAGTTTTCGTAAGTATATTGCAATTTACCAATGCAGGAAGTAAGTTTTTATTCGAGGGACTTGTAGTCGACATGGATACTTTTGGGTTTATTTTTGCCTTTCAGGTTCTACCTACTATTATCTTCTTTTCAGCACTTACCTCTGTGCTGTTTTACCTTGGAATCATTCAAAAAATCGTAAAGGCCCTGGCATGGCTGTTGTCAAAAACACTGGGTATCTCCGGTGCCGAAAGCCTTTCTGTGGCCGGAAATATATTCTTGGGACAAACAGAAGCCCCCTTGCTCATCAAAGCGTATTTGGAAAAAATGACCAAGTCCGAAATGTTATTGGTCATGATAGGTGGAATGGCCACTGTGGCTGGGGCAGTATTGGCGGCCTATATTGGATTTTTGGGCGGGAGCGATGAACTTTTAAGACTTCAATTTGCCAAACATCTATTGGCGGCATCCGTAATGGCTGCACCAGGAGCTATCGTTATTTCTAAGATATTATATCCGCAGACGGAGAAGGTGTCTACCGACGTAGTTGTTTCTACAGAAAAAATAGGATCCAATATTCTGGACGCCATCGCGAACGGAACCACGGAAGGGCTAAAATTGGCCGTTAACGTAGGAGCCATGCTCCTTGTCTTTGTTGCTTTTATTGCCATGTTGAACGGTATCTTTGGCTGGATTGGAGATGTAACCACCATCAATAGCTGGATTGCAGCTAATTCATCCTATGATCAACTATCGCTGGAAGCTATCTTAGGGACCGTATTCTCCCCATTAATGTGGTTGATAGGGGTTGCGAATGAGGACATTTCCCTGATGGGACAGTTATTGGGAATAAAATTGGCCGCTAGTGAATTTATTGGCTATATCCAGTTGGCAGAACTAAAAGATGTGGTCAACGGCACCCATCTGGCCTATAACAAATCCGTTATTATGGCCACTTATATGCTCTGTGGCTTTGCAAATTTTGCCTCTATAGGGATTCAAATTGGAGGGATAGGCTCCTTGGCACCAAACCAAAGGAAGACCTTATCCGAATTTGGCCTAAAGGCTGTTTTAGGTGGATCTTTGGCTTCTTTGCTCTCGGCAACCATTGCTGGAATGATCCTAGGATAACGGCACTATTTATTAAAAAATCCGATCCTAGTTGATAAGTTTTTATAAATAGGAATCTAGAATTACGGCAACTTTTTACCCCTTTGTTTATTTTCGTAGCATATATCCCCACGCCTTTGGTTGTGGAAAAAAGTTTAGCGACCCATGAAACAATACCACGATTTACTCCGACACGTATTAGCATCAGGAAACCAAAAAGGGGACCGCACGGGAACAGGAACCATTAGTGTTTTTGGCCATCAGATGCGATTTGATCTCAGTGAAGGGTTTCCAATGGTCACTACCAAAAAACTACATTTAAAATCCATTGTACACGAATTGCTCTGGTTTTTAAAAGGGGATACCAACGTTACCTACCTGCAAGAAAATGGGGTGCGCATCTGGAACGAATGGGCCGATGACAATGGAAATCTAGGTCCGGTTTACGGGTATCAATGGCGAAATTGGAACGGGGAAGAGATTGACCAGATCAAGGAAGTGGTCACCTCCTTAAAAAATAACCCCAACAGCCGCCGAATGATGGTTACCGCTTGGAATCCAAGCGTATTGCCAGACACCTCGGTTTCTTTTGCCGAGAATGTGGCCAACGGAAAAGCCGCATTACCTCCATGCCATGCATTTTTTCAGTTCTATGTGGCCGACGGCAAGCTTTCCTGTCAATTGTACCAACGCAGCGCGGATATCTTTTTAGGGGTGCCTTTCAATATAGCCTCCTACGCCTTGTTCACATTGATGATGGCCCAGGTATGCGATCTTCAACCAGGGGAATTTATTCACACTTTTGGAGACGCCCATATCTACAACAACCACTTGGAGCAGGTAGAATTACAACTGAGCAGAGAACCAAGACCCTTACCTAAGATGGTTCTGAATCCTGAGGTGAAAGACATCTTCGATTTTAAGTTTGAGGACTTCACCTTGGAAGATTACAATCCACATCCTCATATCAAAGGAGCAGTAGCGGTTTAGGTTAATCCTTGTCACGTTAGGGTTAAAACGAAAAAAGATAAATTAAGTATCTTTATAAGTATTAACCCAAGATTGATGATACTTACCCAAACACTCTTGGATTTCTTTATAGAAACCAGAAAACATACCGAAAGCATATGCGCTCCCTTGGAGATAGAGGACTATGTGGTGCAGCCAATGGCGGATGTTTCTCCTCCAAAGTGGCATTTAGGCCACAGCACGTGGTTTTTTGAGGAATTCATCCTAAAAAAATATAAAAAAGGCTATCAGGTTTTTGATACCGACTTTTCTTTTGTTTTCAATAGTTATTACGAATCCGTAGGAAAAAGGGTTGTTCGCTCAGATCGCGGGAACCTTTCCAGGCCTTCTGTAGAGAAAGTCTATGAATACCGCAGCTATGTGACTGCAGCTGTGGTAAGCTTGTTTGAAGAGCCCATAGATCCAAAATTGGAAGCAGTATTGGAGATTGGGATCCACCATGAAAAGCAACACCAAGAATTATTGCTCACGGATATCAAGTATATTTTGGGCAACAATCCCTTACTTCCACCCTACGCCAACACCTACAGTGAACACCCGCATGAAAGTGCTTCCCAGGAATGGATAGAAATGGACGAGGGCATCTACGAAATTGGACATAATTCTGACCAATTTTGCTATGACAATGAATTGGGACGCCATAAAGTATACCTCCATTCCTATCAAATCTCCAGCACATTGGTAACGAATGAAGAATACCTGGAATTTATGAATGCCGGGGGATATGAACATTTTGAATTCTGGCATGCCGAAGGATGGCATTGGGTGAATACCGATCTGATAAAAGCTCCCCTTTATTGGTACCAAGTAGAAGGCTCCTGGCAGTACTACTCTTTGGAAGGATTGCAAAAAATTGACCCAAAAGCCCCAGTTACCCACCTCTCCTATTACGAAGCCTTTGCTTTTGCACTATGGAAAGGGTTGCGACTCCCTACCGAATTTGAGTGGGAAGCGGCACAAGGGCAATTCTCATGGGGCAAGCGTTGGGAATGGACCGAGAGCGCCTATTTACCCTATCCCAATTACCAAAAAGCTGATGGAGCCTTAGGAGAATACAACGGTAAGTTCATGGTAAGCCAGAAAGTTCTCAGGGGAGCTTCTATCGCTACTCCCAACAAGCATACAAGACCAACATACCGTAATTTTTTCCCACCTTCGGCCCGGTGGCAGTACACAGGATTAAGGTTGGCAAAATAATTTCGACAAAATAAATATGCACAAGAATACCCGCACCATAACGATGTCCCAATTTGAGGAAGAAGTGTATGCCGGATTAACGGCGAACCCAAAATATTTATCCTCTAAATATTTTTATGACGCTAAGGGCGACAAGATATTCCAAGATATCATGACTATGCCAGAATATTACCTGACAGATTGTGAATACAATATCCTGGAACATCATAAGGAAGACATTTCTGCCCTATTTTCCGAAGGCTCAAATAGCTTCAATCTCATTGAATTGGGGGCCGGGGATGGGAAAAAGACCAAAATTCTGCTTAAATATCTGGCAGAACACAAGTTGGATTTCAAATATCTGCCAATTGATATTAGTCAAAATGCTTTGGATCAACTGGAAAAATCTCTCCAAAATGAAATCCCTTCCTTAAAAACAGAACCCTTACAAGGCACTTATCTTGAAACTTTGGAAACCATCAACTCCATTAGGGATATAAAGAAAGTAATACTCTTTCTAGGCTCCAATGTCGGAAATCTGTTGCACCCACAGGCCGTAACTTTTTTAAAACAGGTTCAGGCATCTATGAAAGCGGATGACATATTTTTTGTTGGGTTCGACCAGAAGAAAAATCCACAGACTATATTGGATGCCTACAATGACGAAGCGGGAATTACGGAGGCATTTAATAAGAATATATTAGTGCGTATAAATACAGAATTAAAGGGTGACTTTGTAACGGACAACTTCCTCCATTGGGAAACATATGATCCCGAAACTGGAACAGCTAAAAGCTTTTTGGTCTCTAAAAAAGAACAGACCGTTACGATTAAAGAGCTGGACTTGACCATTACCTTGAAGCCTTGGGAAACAATACATACGGAAATATCCCAAAAATATGATGACGAGGTGGTCTCATGGCTGGCCAAAGAAGCAGGACTGAAGATTGTAGCACAATTTTCAGATGAAAACAAGTACTATAAGAACTATGCCTTTAAAAAAATATAGAAGATGAAAGCAATTTGGAACAATACCGTAATAGCAGAAAGTGACCACACGGTGGTAGTGGAAAACAATCATTATTTCCCTGCGGACAGCATTAAGAAACAATACTTTAAACCCAGTTCCACACATACCACATGTGCATGGAAAGGCAAGGCATCTTATTATTCCCTAGAAGTAGATGGGGAAGAAAACAAGGATGCGGCCTGGTACTATCCAGAGGTAAGCGAATTGGCCAAAACAATTAAAGGCCACGTAGCATTTTGGAAAGGAGTCACCATTGAAAATTAAATCAATGGTGACCTTCCAATTTTAATTTTTTATAGTGCTAAAATAGGATTCTCTGTCCCAGCAAACTCATTCCACTTGAAACCATCGGCTTCAGCTTCGGTAGCGTAATTACCATCTATCAAATACTTAAACTCGTATGTATTTTCTACAGGTAAATCAAACGTACCCTTAAAAGTTCCGTTCTTTAATTTTTTCAGTACATTTTTCTTTGGATCCCAATCATTGAAATCACCTACAACAGCAACTTTTTTAGCGCCCTCTGCAGGAACAGTGAAAGTTACTTTACAAACTGGTTTTGTCTTAAGGTATTGTTTAGCTATTGCCATAATTCTGTTATTAAATTATAGCGCAAAAAAACGGATTAATAAGCTCGCCCACAATGATTTACATCATATTTATCAATTTGATAATATTATGGGGCCTTTTGATTAACATCGACAAAAAAGTGTCGATTAAATTCTGATGTACCTAATGGTTAAATAGTTGATTTTAGAAGCTTTACTATTTTTTGGATGTCCTTTTCTGTATTATAGATATGAAAACTTAGGCGGATGCCTCCTCCTCTTTGTGCGCAGAGAACATCATTCTCTGTCAATTTTTGAAAAAGCTTGTCTCCCCCTTTTATATTGAAAATGGTGCTGTGACTTGTTCTGTTCACAACAGCCTCGTCCAAAAGGCCCAAAGTGGTCAATTCGCCTTTTGCAAATTCCGATAAGGTCTTAAGGTGGCCCGAAATGGTGTCCATCCCTATTTTGGAAAGAAAGTCAAGCGAAAATTTAAGGCTGCCAAAATTCAAGGTATCCAAATGGCCTGGCTCAAAATGCTTGTTAAAAGAAACGGCATCCTTTGCCGAAAGATCTAAAGTGGTGGAATTGAATCCGACTGACTTGGGAGAGAATACATTTTTTACACCATCTTTAAACAACATAAACCCATTGCCATACCCGGCCAATAGCCATTTATAGCCACTGGCACCGAGGATGTCTATCCCAGATTCCCCAAAGTTAAAACTCTCCGTACCGCAATATTGGGTCCCATCGGCAATAATGATCAGTTCTGGAAAGTCCTTCTTCAAGGTCTTTAAAAACTCAAGATCAATTTTAATGCCGTTCAGCCACTGCACCAGACTTAAGGCCAGCACCGTAATTCCTTTGGTTTTTACTGTCTGAAGTATATTCTGCTCCAAATGTTCATCCAAGGCAATTGTGGAAATGTCATACCCCCTATTTTCGAAAGGCCAATTAAGTGACGGGTAATCCCCTTCTATCAATAAGACCTTATGTTCCTTGGGCAAGCCCTCGAGCAACAAGTTTATTCCGATAGAAAAATTTGGGATCAAGGCCACATTGGAAGGATCACATCCAAAAAATTGTCCGACTGTTTTACGGGTATTTCCCAGCAATTTGTGTGACTTCGCCTTCATGATACTCCCTTCTATCAAAAAATCTAGATCGTGTTCTTGGCGCCAGTCCAGCAGATCGTCGTACAGCAACCCTGAGGCAGCGGTATTGGCATAAACATATTGGCTAAGGACAGGAAACTGCTTTATAATCTTTTGCATATGGAACCGAAATGATAATTAGTAATTGGCTTATCTTTGTAGGTAAAGATACTTATTCCATGTTTTCCAGAAATAAAACTACATCAAAAATAGACACAGATCAGCACGAGCTATTGGAGCATGCCCAAGAAAGGATCAAGGTAAAAAAAAGGCTTTATAACCATTTTATCATCTTTCTTATAGGAAGTGTGTTTCTAGTATTGATCAACAAAATCTTGAAGTATGGCGAAGCCTACGATTGGTTCATATGGGCCATTACTTTTTGGGCCTTTCTTTTTGTGATCCATGCCGTAAACGTGCTATTTTCCAGAAAGTTCATGGGCCTCGAATGGGAACGCAAGCAACGTGAAAAATTAGTTGAAAAACAAAAACGACGCATCGCTGAAATCCAGAAGGAAATAGAGACCGATTTTCCTTTGTCCAACATCAACCAAAAAAAAGATTCGTGGGAAAAATTACCATAATAGCCGCTGTTGCGGATAACAACGCCCTGGGCAAGGACAATGATCTCCTTTGGCACCTCCCGGACGATTTTAAACGCTTTAAACAGCTGACCACCGGGCACAAGATCATCATGGGAAGAAAGACCTTTGAAAGCTTTCCAAAACCTTTGCCCAACAGACACCATATCATCATCACCAGAGATAAAGGCTATCATGTTGAACATCCCAATTGCACCATTGTCCACTCCCTATCGGACGCCTTGGCTTTAGTTGAAAACGAAGACCTATCTTTTGTAATTGGGGGTGGGGAAATCTATAGCTTGGCCATGCCCTATTGCGACATCCTAGAAGTCACCAGGGTACATGGGGACTATGAGGCCGATGCCTTTTTTCCTGAGATCGATCCTTCCAATTGGAAATTGGTCCGTGAAGAATATCACGGGAAGGATGAAAAACATGCGGTAGATTTCACCTATAGGACCTTTATCAAAAAGGAAAACTAAAAATCCAGATAAGCCGTTTTGTACTGGGCCTCCACATCGGTCAGAAAACTGGCTAAGATGTCCGGATTTGCATTGGTGTAAAACAGATGGCTCCCTTTTTTTACAGGAGGGGCCGAGAGGTTATTCTCCTTCAATATTGCCATGGTCTGCTTTGCGATGGCCGCACCGGAATCTAAAATCTCCACGTGAGCCGGTATCATTTCTTTTAGCACCGGGATCAAATACGGATAATGGGTACAACCAAGTACCAAATAATCCATTCCTTCAGCCAACATGGGTTCCAAGTACTTTTGCAATAATTCTTTTGTTTCGGGAGCATGCACCTTTCCCGCTTCTATTAAAGGTACCAGGCCGGTTCCTACCTGCACTATTTTGTTGATACCTCCTGCATGATTTTGTGAAGTGGTAAAAAAGAGTTCGCTGGACAAAGTTCCTTTGGTGGCCAATACCCCCACAGTTTTAGATTTGGATCGTAATGCCGCCGGTTTTATGGCAGGTTCGGTACCGATAAACGGGATAGAATAATGTTCCCGTACATAGGAGATGGCATTGGTGGTCGCCGTGTTACAGGCCACAACGATAAGCTTACAATCTCTGGCCAGCAAAAACTCGATATTCTTTATGCTCAACTGAAGAATTTCTGCTTTTGACCGCTCCCCGTAAGGGGCATTTTTACTGTCTGCCAAATAAATGGTATCCTCATTGGGAAGTAATTTTTCAATTTCCCTCCAAACCGAAGTACCGCCAATACCCGAATCAAAAATGCCGATCGGCCTGTTGTCCATATTGTTCATTCTGCAATTAAAAGTATGAAGTTACACGCTAATACCCATAGGAATTTATATAAATTATCATCTAGGCATTCCAATTCCTTAAACCCCTAAAAACAAGAAACCACACAATTGCTTGTGTGGTTTCCCTTAAACTAAAATTCTAATTTCTTAGAAGCCCAATTGCTTCTTTACATCAGGCAATAGATCTTTACCTTTAGCTACGATCAAGCCACCACCTTGGGTTGCATCGATCACATAGTCATATCCAAGAGTAGCGGCAACCTTCTCAATGGCTACTTTAGCTTTCTCAGTGATAGGACCCATTAGCTCCCCTTGCTTCTTTTGCAATTCTTGGTAAGCTGCTTGCTCGGCTTCCTTAATATTCTTATCGAATCCTTGTAATTCCAAAGCTCTCTTTTCGTTCTCTTCTGGAGTCTTAGAAGCAGATTCGTTAGAATATTGGGTGTATTTATTTTTCAATTCGGTCATAGAGCTTTCGATATCCGCTCTATAAGTTTCCTGTAATTTTTTTAATTCTGCTTGCGCCTTTTTCATTTCTGGCATCTGAGACAATAGTTGTTCCACATTGATATGTGCTACCTTGCTCTGAGCATTAACAAAACTAGTAGCTCCTACAAACAATACAATCGCTACTGCTATTTTCTTTAAGTGTTTCATGATTTTAATTACTATTTACGTGTTAAATTAATGGTTTCAAATTTCTGCGAAGTTCCAATTCTCAGTTGACCGTGTCCTTTTTTACTTCGCCTTCTTTTCTTTCTTCTAGTTTAGCTTTTCGCTGGGCCTCGCGTTCTTCCAGCAATTTGTTACGCCTTGCCTCGTATGCCTTTTTACGCTCTTCCCTTAATTTTAGCTGTTCTGCTCTTTTTTCCTCAGCGCTTTTTTCCCTCGCTTCTTGGGCAGCTCCAGCTTTTTCTATTCGTTCTTGGAGCTCCTCGGATATCACTTCCTCATCTGGCTCCTCGTCACCTTCAAAAGCATCCAAACGACTTTGGATATTATTACCTTTTAAGGGCTTGCTTATTTTTCTAGTCCTAGCTATACCCCTAAGCACCAAGTCACTGATATCGTGCCTTTTTTCGGAATACAACATTACAACATCTGCAGAACTATCAAAAATAAAATCATATTTTTTATTGGCTCCAATCTTCTGTACCTCATTAAATACCTGATCTTGGATGGGCTGTATCAATCTTCGCTTTTGAAGGACCAAATCTCCCTGCGGCCCAAAGCGATCTTGTTGGTATTGAAACATTTCGTTTTCCAGCACCTGTATTTCTTCCTCCCGCTCAGCTATCAGTTCATTGGTCAACAGCACTTTTTCTGCCATCAAGTCCTTCTTCATCTGTTCCACCACACTCTGCTTCTGTTCTATCTCCACTTTCCATTTCTGGACCTTGGTTTCCAACTGCGCATTTGCATCTCGGTACTCCTCTACATTTTCCAGGATGTACTCCATATCTACATATGCTATCCTTACCCCGCGTTGGGCAAAAATGGCTGTTGAAAAGAATACAGCTGTTATGATTAAAAGAACTTTCGTTTTCATCCTGTTTACTTTTTAGTATATAGAAAATATCGTGCCAAAATAAGTAAATAATTTAAAATGAATATATTTCTTGTTTTAACACGCATGGGAAAGTTCATAGGATTCCTAGAATTGCTGCCCGATAATAAAGTGTGTCTGCCATCCGCTAGGACCAACAGAACCAGGGATATTATCTGAATCAAACCCGTAACCAAAATCTATTCCCAAAAGACCAAAGGCTGGCATAAAGATACGCAATCCTACCCCTGCCGATCTTTTAATTTGAAATGGATCGAACTCACTAAAACTATTAAAGGAGTTACCACCTTCCAAAAAGGCCAGTCCGTATATAGAAGCCGACGGCTTCAATGTCAACGGATACCTTAGCTCCAAAGAGAACTTGTTGTATACAACGCCCCCATCTTGCTCTTGCCTACCCGTTGCTGGGTTTATGCTGTACGGCGTTAAGGATTGGTTCTCATACCCTCTCAACTGTACTACATCCCTACCGTCCAAAGTAAAGTTACCCAAACCATCACCTCCAACAAAGAAACGCTCAAAAGGAACGTTACCAATGTCGCTATTGTAATTACCTAGGAAACCAAATTCAGCATTGGAACGCAACACCAGTTTGTCTACGAGATTAGTGTACCAATCTCCTTTAAAGTTAACCTTATAAAATTCTTGCCATTTAAATCGTTCACGGTCTACATCTTCTAAAGCTTCCAAATCCCTATTTTCTATTGCCGTTTGCTCATCCTGGTTCAATTGGCTGTAATCCTTCCCGTTAAATAAGGAATAAGGCGGAGTGAACTTGGCCGTGATCTCAAAATTTGAACCTCCCATTGGGAAGATCGGATTAGGACCTGAAGATTTACGTGATATTCCAAAGGTATATGCCAAGGAATTAGATTTTCCATTACCAAAATTGAACAAGCCAATATTGTAATCCTGGAAATTATACAATTGATACCCTAGGGAGTGGGAGACGGTAAAAAAATCGTCTGGCCACTGTAGACGTTTTGCCAACCCTACAGAAACACCTGTTATGGAAAACTGCCTATCCTTATCTATATCCCTATTCACAAAATCGTACTGAAACTGCTGTGTCCTAGAAAGGGACATGTTGAAACGCACTGGTTTTTTACCTCCCAACCAAGGTTCGGAAAAGTTAAGGCTATACACCCTAAAGGTCCTACTGGCCTGTAAACGCAGGGCCATGGTCTGTCCGTCACCCATAGGCACGGGCTTATAGGCTTCCCCATTAAATATATTCCTTAATGAGAAGTTGCTAAAGGATAATCCCAAAGTACCGATGAAGCCACCCCCACCGTAACCACCTTGCAATTCTATCTGGCTAGATCCAGACTCAACCAAACTATAGTTGATATCTACCGTACCATCGTTAGGGTTTGGGTTGATAATGTCTGGCTTAATATTTTCAGCATCAAAGAAGCCCAATTGGCCCAATTCACGAATACTACGGATGATATTGTCCTTACTGTATTTCTGTCCTGGACGCGTCCTTAGCTCCCTAAAGATTACGTGGTCATTGGTCTTGTCATTCCCTTCTACCGTTACATGGTTCAAGAAAGTTTCCTTTCCTTCAATGATTCGGATCTCAAAATTAATGGTGTCGTTCTGTGCAGATACTTCCACTGGGTTCACACTGGAGAACAGGTACCCATTGTTTTGGTACAGGTTGGTTATATCTTGTCCGTCTGGCTTACTGTCGTCTGCAATACGTTTTTTAAGCAATACCCCATTATAGGTATCCCCTTTTTTAATTCCGATAACTTGGCTCAACACACGATCCGAGTATACGGTATTTCCAACAAAATCTATTTCCCCAAAGTAGTACTTATTCCCTTCTTCTACCTTGATCTTTAGGTTGACGTTGTTTTCATCTACCTTAACAAGGGTATCAGAAATCACCCTGGCATCCCTAAATCCGTTTTCGGCATATTTCTCAATCAAGGATGTTAAATCTTCCTTATAGTCGGCCTGAATATATTTCGATTTTTTCCAGAAGCGATAAAACTTCTTTTGCTTGGTATTCTTTAGGGATTTGGCCAGTTTTTTATCGGAAAGCTGTTCATTCCCTTCAAACTCAATATCCTTGATCTTTACCTTGTCGCCTTTTTTGATATTGATCACCATTTTCTGGGTATTGCTTCCCACGGTATCGGTGGCGGTTGCAATGGTCACTTTGGTGTTCAGGTATCCCTGCTTCTTGTACTTGTTCTGAAGGTAGTTTTTGGTATTGGCGATTAAACTCTCGGTAATCTTTTTACCCTTTTTAAGATCAGTATCCTTAATGATATCTTCTACCTTCCTTTTCTTCACACCATAAACGGTGACTTCAGATAAGGTTGGGCGTTCCAGAATATTAAGTTCAAGGAATATCTTATCGTCTTCGATATTGGTAATATAGAAGGAGATATCACTAAAAAGTTCCAAGCCCCACAACTTATTGATGATGGCGCTTATTTCCTCTCCAGGGATAGTGATGGGCTGCCCCTCCCTTAGTCCTGTATAGGTTTTTACCGTTTGCTCGTTGTAACTTTGTAGGCCCGTTACTTCCAGACCCCCTAAAATATACTTTTTACCATCCTCATAGGACGTGTCCTGCGCGGTGGTTATAGTGGTAAAAAAAAGTAGTAGGATTGTTGTTAAAAGTTCAAAGGATATGAACTTTTTCATATCGCTAGTTAAGTTGTTCGCTAGTTTTTCCAAATCTTCGTTCTCTGTTTTGGTAATTTATAATGGCCTCTACCAAATGATGCTCTTTAAAATCGGGCCAAAATACATCAATAAAATATAATTCGGCATATGCAATCTGCCAAAGTAAAAAATTGCTTATTCTACGCTCTCCGCTAGTCCTTATTAGGAGATCTACATCAGGCAAATTATGCGTGTAAAGATGGTTATTTATAATCGTTTCATCAATCTTTTCAGGAGAAATTATATTATTTTTAACTTTGATACTTATTTGCTCCACGGCATTTCTGATTTCTTCCCTTGCACCATAGCTCAGTGCCAAAGTTAGGGTCATTCCAGAGTTTTCCGATGTTTTTTCCATCACTTCCTTCAACTCCTTATTGGCCTTTTTGGGCAAGGAGTCTATATTGCCGATCGCGTTTAAACGGATGTTGTTTTTATGGAGGGTTTTCAATTCTTTCTTAAGAGAAGAGACCAAAATTTTCATCAAGGTATCCACTTCCAGCTTTGGCCTGTTCCAGTTTTCTGTAGAAAAAGTATATAGGGTAAGATATCCAATACCGATCTTCGCACAATTTTCCACAGTTTCCCTTACAGTCTTCACGCCATTCTCATGACCAAAAACACGCAATTTCCCCTGTTTTTTGGCCCACCTTCCATTACCGTCCATGATAATGGCCAAATGCGCCGGCAAATTTTGATTGTTGATATCTTCTATAGTGTTCATCATCCCATTTTACTCAAAGCAATCACGACACGGTTTCCTACCAAAGGTATAGGTCAGGGTCATTCCTGAAAAAACGTACCAATCATCACTAAAAACATTCCCAAATTTAAACTGCTCATAATTGGACCCTACAGGGTTACTGCCATCCAAATTATCCGTAAAGGTATATCTACCTCCTATTTCCGCTCCCAAAATTAAAAACTGGTTAATTCTGAGTTTAGCCCCGACCGTCATGGGAATGGCAAAAGACCCATCTCGTTGTCCTCCTTCAATCTCCTGCAACTGTCCAGCATCAAAATAGGCATAGTCATACCTAAAATAGGTAAGCCCAGTGTATAGATAAGGCGTAAACGCAGGCCCTAATCGGTGTAAATTATATTCCACAAAATTAAACTCCAATCCGGCGGACACTTCTAAAAGGGAATTATCCATCACATATCCCCTATTTTGTCTCGAGGGCATATCCGATTTAAAATCATCTGCCGTAAATTTTCCATATATGGCACTTGCACGCCATGCATACCTTTTGCTTTTATTCCATTTGAACAATCCTCCAAACGCCGGACCAGAAGGCAAAATATAGTTGGTTCTCCCAACATCGCCTATGTTATTGGCCCCTCCCGCAAAAATACCCACTTCGTAGGTTTGTGCGCTCAGTTGACCAAATAGCATTACTAGAATTACAACAAAAAATATCCTCATAAATCCCAAAAGTTTGCAAATATAACCATTTCAGCTTTTTAGCCTAGTGAAATGGACATACATGTAGTCTCCTTTTTGATAAACAATAATTAGCTTCGTTTATTGTTCGGTACACGGGTCAATTTCTGCGATCTTCCCCCCATAACAATTTGTTGCGAAGTGTTTTAAAAAAACTCTCAGAAGTATATTCGATCATCTTGATGGAAAAACCTGCCTTTTTAAGTAAAATCTCCTTGCCGCTTTTTAAGGTGGCAATACGTGAATCCAAAGACAGCAAATGGTATTCTTCGCGCCCAGTAACGCGCAGTCGTATTTCGGTATTATCAGAAACCACAAGGGGCCTGGCATTAAGGTTATGGGGTGCAATTGGGGTCAACACCAAAGACTTTGCTGTTGGCGCAATTACCGGCCCTCCACAACTCAAGGAATATCCTGTAGATCCCGTAGGCGTGGAAACGATGAGACCGTCTGCCCAATAGGAAGTTAAATACTCATTGTTCAAATAGGTCTCCACGGTAATCATAGAGGTGGTATCCTTACGGCTTACCGTAATTTCGTTAAGCGCAAAATTTAGGTCGCCAAATTCTGGGATGGCCTCATCTGCATGCACCTCCAGCAAACTTCGTTCAACAATGGTATAGGCCCCGGATACAAACTCCTGTACCACTTTACGGACATCCTCTTTTTTAAAGGTGGATAAAAACCCTAACCTCCCAGTATTGACACCAACTATTGGGATATCCAATTCCCGAACATAGGTAATGGCACGTAGAATGGTTCCATCCCCTCCAAAACTGACGAACATGTCAAAGGAATCGTCCAAACCGCTAACCATATTAAAGGTCTTGTGCGACGCCAGCTTCCCAGATGAAAATAAAAGTTTGTAAAATTCTTCTTCAAAATAAGCCTCAGATTCGGTCTTTTGAAGTTCGTCCAAAAAAGCAACGACATAATCAAGGGCATTATTTTGGTACGTTTGACCGTATATGGCAACCTTCATACAGACTAAACGTTTAGATATTTATCCAAATAATCTGAACGTTGTTTTAGATTCTCTAAAAACTGATCGTCCGAATTGCCAAAAAGTATAGTGTAGTTGTATCTTCTAAATGTCTGTATAATATCGTTGATCTCTGTAGCCCTAATTTTAATGGTTACCTGCACCACGTCATTTTCCATATCGGTGACAAAGCCTCCCAATAATCTGGAATTGTTGCTTTCCACAATCTGCGCAATCTCACTAAAAGAGTAGTCCTTTATTCCTTTAGCAATCACAAGAATACCCCCAGGCTCTGTAAAAAAGGGAGTGCCTATAAACAAAGCAACAACGTCTGTTAGATTATAGTAACCTATCATTTTTTCTTCCATATCCATCACTGGAATCAGGTTGGCCTCATTTCTGGCAAAAACCTCCAGAACGTCTAACCAGGAAGTTTCCAAGGTTACAAAAAACGACTCCAAGTTGAATCTGTAATCTTCTATCTTTTTATTTCCTTCGAAGGTCTCCAAGTCATTTTCACTCAAAAGTCCCATAAATTTACCCTCATCGGTCACTGCCACATGGGAATAGGTAGTGTCCTTAAAGAATTTGATGACTTCCTTTAATGAATCCCCTATTTCAAATACGGGGATATTTCTAATAATGCGGGATTGGATCTCCATAATCTTAAATATAATGCAAATTACTAATTAATAATGGCAAAAAGCATGCCTTATTTGTATTTTTGCGTGGAATTATTCAGCATTAGAACATGACAAAACTCAGTGTAAACGTAAATAAAATAGCAACTTTAAGAAATGCGAGGGGCGGAAATGTTCCCGATCTTATCAAAGTTGCCATGGATATAGAGGCTTTTGGAGCGGAAGGAATCACCATACACCCCCGCCCAGACGAAAGACACATTAGGTATCAGGATGCCCGTGACCTCAAAAAGGTGGTCACTACCGAATTTAATATAGAGGGTAATCCAGTTCAAAAGTTCATGGACCTAGTGTTAGAAGTAAAACCAACCCAAGTCACCTTGGTTCCGGACAGTGTGGATGCCATTACTTCCAATGCCGGCTGGGACACCATTAAACACAAAGATTTTCTGAAAGAGGTAATCTCTACTTTTAAGCAGAACGGAATACGCACCTCAATTTTCGTAGATGCCAATACCAAAATGGTAGAAGGGGCCGCAGAAACCGGTACTGACAGGATAGAACTATACACAGAAAGCTATGCGCATGCTTATCTGGAAGGTGATGCCGAACGCTGCAGGGCCGGAATCCTTCCTTTTATAGAAGCTGCAAAAATGGCCCATAGCTTAGGCTTAGGCATCAACGCAGGGCACGACCTAAGCTTGGACAATATAAAATATTTCAAAGAAAACATCCCCCATCTTTTAGAAGTCTCCATAGGGCACGCCCTAATTTGTGAGTCGCTTTATCTTGGTTTGGAGAATGTAGTGAACATGTATTTAAACAAACTGAAGTAATGCCATTATTATATTCGAATATCTTAGGAAAAGGAACCCCTTTGATGATCCTTCACGGCTTTTTGGGCATGTCGGATAACTGGAAGACCTTGGGTACCCAATATGCAGAAGAGGGTTTTGAGGTTCATTTAATGGACCAAAGAAACCACGGAAAAAGCTTTCACTCCAGCGAGTTTAATTACGATCTGCTGGCCAAGGACGTCTATGATTACATACAACACTACCAATTGAAGGATGTAATTGTGATCGGACATTCCATGGGTGGAAAAACGGCCATGCAGTTGGCCTGCTCCTACCACAATGTAGTCTCCAAGTTACTGGTAGCCGATATTGCTCCCAAATACTATCCGCCACATCACGATGAAATTTTAAACGGATTAAACGCCTTAGACCTTACCACTATTAGTTCCAGAACGGAGGCTGACAAACAATTGGCCAAGCACCTTACCAATTTTGGGGTACGTCAATTCTTGCTGAAAAACCTGTATTGGGAAAGCAAGGAGAAACTTGGATTCCGTTTCAACCTGCCCGTATTGAGCACAAAAATGGAGGAAGTGGGTGAAAATATTGGGTCTACCGCCAATTTTCAAGGCCCTACCCTATTCTTAAGAGGCGATAAGTCAGAATACGTGACCATGCAGGATCTCCCTGAAATAAAAAGGCATTTTCCATTAGCAGAATTGGATACAATAGCAAAGGCTGGGCATTGGCTTCATGCCGAAAATCCAGAGGCATTTTTTGAAAAATCCATGGCTTTTATGAAAAATCAGGGCTAATTGGGTAAATACCAAGGCGATTGCATTTTAAGAGCATCCTGAAATCAAGTGGAGAAAATGTAATCAAAACACCCTACTTACAGGCATTGGCATTTCAATTTATTGTTTACATTTAACGTAGCTAACAAGACCCAACCTAAAAATTAAGAGATGAAACTAATATTAAGAATATTATTGAGCGCCCTTGCAGTTGTTATATTGGCCAAAATTTTGCCGGGGATTGGGGTAGACTCCTATACCACAGCCATAATTGTTGCCATTGTCCTGAGCCTCCTGAACTTTATCGTAAAACCAATATTGGTCATATTGACCCTACCAATTACCATTCTGACCCTTGGCCTTTTCCTCTTGATCATCAATGCCATTATTATCCTTTTGGCCGATAATCTGATATCAGGTTTTGAGGTTACCAACATATGGTGGGCCCTGCTTTTTAGTCTTTTACTGTCCTTTCTACAATCCATATTATATTCTCTCCTAAAAGAAGATTAAAATATTTGAGTTACGGTTTGACATTCAGTAATTTAAAAACTTGGCGAACTTATTAAAATGTACTACTTTTGCATCCCATTTTATTTATGTAAAATTCGATACAGAGATGAACATCACAAAAGAGCAGATTGACGAGTTAAATGCTGTTGTAAAAGTTGCCATAACAAAGGACGATTACAAGGACAAAGTAGAAAATATCTTAAAGGACTATAGAAAGTCAGCCAATATCCCAGGTTTTAGAAAAGGCCAGGTTCCTATGGGCTTGATAAAAAAACAATACGGGAAAGCCGTTTTGGTTGATGAAGTGAACAAGCTTCTTCAGGACAACCTGAACAAATACCTTACCGAAGAAAAATTGGATGTTCTTGGAAACCCACTTCCAAAACAACAGGACAACTTTAACTGGGATGCCGAAAATTTGGATTTTGAATTCGAATTAGGATTGGCACCGAGCTTTGAGATCGATCTTAAATCCAAAAAAGCCATCACCCATTACCAAATTGTTGCCGATCAGAAAATGATTGACGAGCAAGTAGAACGTATTCAAAAACAATACGGGAAATTGGTCAACAAAACAGAGGCTGGCAAAAAAGATGAGATCACTGGAGTTTTCAAAAATGAAGAGGAAGGAATTGACAAAAAATCAAACCTTGAGCTAGATCAAATCTCCAACAAAAAGGCAATCGACAGTCTTTTG
The DNA here is from genome assembly GCF_040566555.1 of Sediminicola luteus. Classification (GTDB taxonomy): domain Bacteria; phylum Bacteroidota; class Bacteroidia; order Flavobacteriales; family Flavobacteriaceae; genus Sediminicola. The sequence continues at coordinate 162,073 of NZ_JBEWYP010000006.1, forward strand.
GGCAAAAAAGCAGGAGATGTAGTCACTTTAAAAACCAAAGGCTTGTTCAAAGAAGATCACCTTCTTGCAAATATCTTGGGAATTCAGGCCGATAAAGCTGAAAATTTAGACATCGAGGTTACTTTCACAATTGAGGAGATCAACGAAAGGGAGCCAGCTAAATTGGACCAAGAGTTGTTTGATAAGCTTTTTGGAAAAGATGTGGTTACCTCTAAAAAAGAGCTTGAAGCAAGAATAAAAGAAGATTCTGAAAAGCAGTTTGAGCAACAAGCAGATCAGAAATTGCTGAATGATGTTACCGAGTATTTTATTGAAAATACAAAATTTGACCTTCCTGCAGATTTCTTGACAAAATGGATTCAGTCTACTGGTGAAAAGCCGTTGACAGAGGAAGAGGCAAAGGCAGAATATGAAAAATCTGAAAAAGGATTGCGTTATCAATTGATCGAAGGTAAGATCATTAAAGAAAACGATATTCAAGTACAATTTGACGAGTTAAAAGATTTCGCCAAAGGTTTTATCAAAACACAAATGGCACAATTTGGACAAATGGACCCTAAAGAGGAAGAATTGGACAACATTGCTGCAAGGGTTTTATCCAACCAGGACGAGGTTCGCAGATTGTCTGAACAATTGATGAGCCAGAAACTATTGAAACTATACAAGGAGAAAGCAAATTTGAAAACTAAAGAAGTGACCTACGAGAACTTTGTGAAAGAAGTTTATGGGTAGTTTTCAAAAATAATTTAAGTATCTTTACGGTGCCGGAAATTATTTTTCGGCACCTTTTTTTGTTTCAAAAAAATATAGAAGAAAACACATGGATTACGGAAAAGAGTTCAAGAACTACGCTATAAAAGACCAAGGGATCAGCAGCATGTACTATGACAAAATCATGAGTACCATGTACCCGTCGGCAATGACCCCCAACATTATTGAGGAAAGACAACTAAATGCAATTGCAATGGATGTTTTTTCCAGGTTGATGATGGACAGGATCATTTTTTTAGGAACCGGCATCAATGACCAGGTCGCCAATATTGTACAAGCACAATTGTTGTTTTTGGAAAGTGCGGATGCCTCCAAGGACATTCAGATCTATATCAACTCTCCAGGAGGCAGCGTTTATGCCGGTCTTGGAATATATGACACCATGCAATTCATAAAACCAGATGTGGCCACTATCTGTACAGGTATTGCCGCTTCTATGGGAGCTGTATTGTTGTGCGCAGGCGAAAAAGGCAAGCGCAGTGGGTTAACGCATTCCCGAGTTATGATTCACCAACCTTTAGGTGGTGCTCAGGGACAGGCAAGTGATATAGAAATTACTGCCAGGGAAATTCTTAAACTTAAAGATGAATTGTACCAGATCATTTCCAAGCATTCCGGACAGACTTTTGAAAAGGTGAACGAGGATAGCGATAGGGACTATTGGATGAAAGCCAATGAAGCCTTGAAATATGGCATGATCGATGAAATATTAGTAAGGGATAGCAAATAATCCCGACAAAGGAATGAGGTACGGAAATATAATTCCGTATAATTAAACCAAAAACACGATACAAACGTTATTGTGTTTTATGTTACCCCCAATATTATGGCAAAAGAAAATTTAGAATGCTCTTTTTGCGGAAGGAAGAAACCAGAGACCAATCTATTGATTGCTGGTTTGGATGCACACATATGTGACAGATGTATTGAGCAGGCGCACGGAATAGTTGCCGAAGAATCAAAACAATCGGACAAGAACGATCTTTCTTCTGAGTTGACCCTTAGGAAGCCTTTGGATATAAAGGAGTTTTTAGACATGTTTATCATAGGACAGGATCGCACCAAAAAGGTAATGTCCGTTGCAGTATACAACCACTACAAACGATTGTTACAGCCCAAGAGCAAGGAAGATGAGATAGAAATTCAAAAGAGTAATATCATCATGGCCGGGCAAACGGGAACAGGAAAAACATTGATGGCCAAAACCATCGCTAAAATGTTGAATGTACCTTTGGCAATTGTTGATGCCACGGTATTGACTGAAGCTGGTTACGTAGGTGAAGATGTTGAAAGTATCCTTACCAGGTTACTTCAGGCAGCCGATTACAATTTAGAAAAAGCTGAGCGTGGAATCGTATTTATTGATGAAATAGACAAGATAGCCCGCAAAAGCGACAACCCTTCCATAACAAGGGATGTATCTGGCGAAGGCGTACAACAAGGTTTGTTAAAGCTTCTTGAAGGTACGGTTGTAAATGTCCCACCAAAAGGAGGACGTAAACATCCAGATCAAAAATTTATTGAGGTCAATACGGAAAATATCCTGTTTATTGCCGGTGGTGCCTTCGATGGTATTGAACGTATCATTACCAAACGCTTGAATATGCAAGCTGTAGGTTACAGTGCCTCCAAAGCAGAGGACAATCTGGACAATACCAATATCCTTCAGTACATCATCCCTAGGGATTTAAAAGAATTTGGTCTGATTCCTGAGATTATTGGGCGTTTACCGGTTCTTACACATATGAATCCGTTGGATGAGGAAACGCTAAGAGCAATCCTTACCGAACCTAAGAATGCCATCATCAAACAATATGAAAAATTGTTTGCCATGGATAACATTAGCTTTAAAATTACGGATGAAGCATTGAACTACATCGTAAAGAAAGCTATTGAATACAAATTGGGTGCTAGGGGATTGAGATCCCTATGTGAAGCCATTTTCACCGATGCTATGTTCGAATTACCGAGCAGCGATGAAAGTGAATTCAAAGTAACCAGAACCTATGCCGAGGAAAAACTTTCCTTTGTGACATTGAAAAAACTAAAAGCAGCTTCTTAAGATTGAAGCTGCTTTTTTATAGCTCTACCCAATAGGTCTTTACATACCTTTTGTATAATTTTTTCATCCGAGTACAGATCATGTCCAAAGTTGGGAATGATCTCTAATTCCATTTCCATGTTTTTGGCCCATTCATCGGAAGGTCTAAATTCATCCTTACCTCCATAAATTAAATTCGTCTTACAATTGGGCTTCTCCGATTCATTTCTGATCCGTGTTGCCGAAACATTGTAAAGAGATTTCATTTTCAACCCGGCAAGCGCTGCTTTCCAAGCAATGGTACCTCCAGTACTGAAGGCCAAATAATGGCTGGGTACAGTCTCTTTCTTCAATAGATGCTTAACAGCGGTATCTATACCCCCGTTTACAAAGGCCTGATGTACATTTTTATTAGTGTCTACCGCCAAATCAATGTTCGCCAATTGCTGGCAATCATAAAATACGATGTCAAAATGTTGCTGCAAATATCCTAGATAAGAAGTGATCCAGAGTCCTTTTTTCGCACCCCACATATCTGATAATACTACTAGTCGTTCTGCCATAATAAAAAGTTTTTAGGTTAATAGGGGACAATTATTAACGACAATTTGCGTCAATTTCCGCCAAAAACACTATTTACTTGTTCATTTGTAGCAATTCTTCGACATAAGTCCTTTCATTGGACAATCGTGGTATTTTATGTTGACCTCCAAGTTTGCCTTTGGATTTTAGCCAATCGTAGAAAAGATTATGACGTGCAATATGCACTTTTGGCATATTTAAAGTCATATTGTGATAGCGTTTTGCCTCGTAATCCGAATTCAGGGATTTAAGGGCATTATCCAATATTTCCGTGAAGTATTCGATCTCTTCGGGCGGCGTTCTGAATTCAATGATCCACTCATGGCCTCCCTTTTCCTTATCGCTCATAAAGATGGGGGCAGCGGTATAATCCTTAATTTCGGCACCTGTTTTTTTACAGATACTTTTTAGGGCCTCCTCCGCGTTTTCTATGATCAATTCCTCCCCAAATACATTGATATGGTGCTTGGTCCTACCTGTTACCTTTATGCGGTATGGATCTGTAGAGGTAAAGCGAACCGTATCCCCTATCTTGTAACGCCATAGCCCTGCATTGGTCGTGATAAGGATGGCATAGTTCACTTTGGGCCTTACTTCCCACAAAGGCACCACCCTTTGCTCCAAGGTTCCGTAATTGTCCATGGGGATGAACTCATAGAATATTCCATAGTCCAACATCAACAAAAGATCATCGGCATGGTTTCTATCCTGTATGGCAAAAAAGCCCTCGGAGGCATTATAAATCTCGTAATAATTAAAGTTTTTTCTGGGCAGTAAAGATTTGTATTGGTCCTTATAAGGCCCAAAATTGACCCCTCCATGGAAATAGACCTCCAAATTTTCCCACACCTGGAACAGATGACTCTTGCCCGTCTCCTCCAATACATTGTTCAAGAGCACCAACATCCAAGACGGTACGCCGGCCAAACTGGTGACATTTTCCTGCACGCATTCTTTAATGATTGCCTGCATTTTGGATTCCCACTCGCTCATTAAGGACACCTTATTACTCGGGGTACTGCTCAATTCTGCCCAAAACGGCATATTGTCTATCAGGATAGCAGAAAGGTCTCCAAAGAAAGTGCCATTATCCTGGTACAGCTCCTTACTACCCCCTAGTCGAAGACTCTTCCCCGTAAACAGCTGGGAATTTTCGTTATTGTTAAGATAGAGGCACAACAGATCCTTGCTCGACTTATAATGGCAGTCTTCCAAGGCCTCACTGCTCACCGGAATAAATTTGCTTTTCGCATTGGTGGTCCCACTACTTTTTGCAAACCACTTGATAGACGTGGGCCAGAATATATTTTGCTCCCCTCTTCTGGCACGTTCTATCATGGGCTCAAATTCCTCATAGGAAACTATGGGCACCCGTTCTGCAAAGGTTTTATAATTGGGGATGGACCTAAATCCGTATTTTCTTCCAACTTCCGTATCCTCGGCAATTGACAATAATTGGCGCAACACCTCTTCCTGCACTTCTCCTGGATATTTCAAGAAAAGTTCTATCTGGTGATCTCGCTTTTTCAGCAACCAAGATGCGATGGAATTAAATAATGGTATTGGCATTTTTCGGTATCTTTATCCTAAAATGATAGGCTTTTATTTTTGGTTTATTTCTTAAAAATAGCTCTTAAAGTTATCATTTCAAATTGAATTCTAATTAAAAAAATACGCTTTTATGCAGTTCAAGGGAGTCTTAAAAAAAATGCAAACAGAAATAGGTAATCCCATTCAATATTATCTGGTTTTTGAAAGCGACTTTTTAAATGTCAACCAAGTGCTGGACAGGGAATTGGAAATTGAATTCATTAAATACCAATGCCTAAATTGCAATTTGGACAAGCCTATCTACAGACAGGGATTTTGTCGCAATTGTTTTTTTGAAATCCCCTCAGCTGGAGATTGGATCATGAGACCTGAATTGAGTACGGCACATTTGGATCAGGAGGACAGGGATTTGGAATATGAAAAGAAGGTGCAATTGCAACCGCATGTTGTATATCTGGCCAATTCAAGTAATATTAAAGTGGGCGTGACCAGAAAATCACAGGTTCCTACAAGGTGGATAGACCAGGGAGCCCACGAGGCCATAGAAATTGTTGAAGTCCCAAATCGTTATTTGGCGGGTATCACCGAGGTTGCCCTTAAAGATCATATCGGAGACAAAACCAATTGGCGCAAAATGCTCACCAACAATGTGGATGATGAGGACCTGGTGGCCTATAGAAATAAATTGAGGCAGTACATCCCGGAGGAGGCTGCCCCATATTTTATTGAAAACAACAAGGAAAGCCATATGGAATTTCCTGTATTGCGCTATCCTGAAAAGGTAAAAAGCCTTAATCTTGAAAAAACACCCCATTTCAAAGGTATTCTCAAGGGAATAAAAGGACAATACCTCATCTTTGAGGACAACACCGTATTTAATGTCAGGGGCAGCGAAGGCTACTATATCTCCCTAAACATTAATTAACACTGTCCTTTTTTACTTCGGCATCCTTCTTTTTCTTGTTTAGAAATCCGCCCAACACCCCTGAGGCAGCCTCTTTTATGGCATCTTTCTTTGGTGGCATGGTTCCGGTCTTTGCCGCTGTGGTGTCTTGGGTTTTAGGCTTACCACCTAATAACCCTCCCAAAACTTCCTTCACTCCTTCTTGCCCTGTAGTCTTCTGGGCAGTAGAATCCTTGGTTTTGGCATCGCCTCCCAATAGTCCGCCAATCAAGTTTTTTGCCTTGTCTTTTCCTTGATTGAGCAGCTTTTGCTTTTCAATCTCAACAAGCTTCGCGGTAAGGTTTTTCACACCACTGGTAAGGTCGGTACTCACGGTCGGACTGGAATAGAGTCCGCCTATGTTCGCTGTTACGGGGATAGTAAGTCCCTCCAAGGACTTGTCGTCTATTTTAGCGATCAGATTGGAGATGTCCTTGCCCAAATATTTAGCAGGCACTTCAAAGGTGGCTGTATAGTTCAGTTTTTGATCGAACGTATGGCTTCCGGCCACATTGATCGCTATATCTTGATATTTGATGGTAAAAGGTTTCACCTTTACAAGTCCGTCCTCAAAAGTAAGGGCCGTTTTCAGCTCCTTTAAATCCAATTTATCAAAATCGATAAAGTTTAACGCCCCATCCAAACTGGACAAGAGTTTAGATTTATCGGTATCTATTTTTTCCGTAAACAAGGACGCCAGGATATTCCCCGATAAGCTCACCAAATTAGGAGTAAAATCATCCTTCAGGTTCCCAGAAAGCGCGATGTCCGAATTTAGGGTACCCTGCAAAATGTTGGCTATGGGCGCCAGGACTTTGAAAAGCTCCAGAGATTTGAACGTTTCTCCTATTTTAAAACTTTCCATTCCCAACTTCATGGCAAAGGTAGGGGTGTCGTTCTTGGTGGACACCTCTCCGTTAAATGCCATTTTCCCATCAAATATAGAAGAGGTCATATTGAGGAGTTCTGCCTTTTCATCCTTGATCTTTAGGGTTCCTGAAACATTTTTTAGAGTGAGGTTATCATAGAGCACATTGGTCGCCGTGGCATTAATGGTACAGTCTAGAAAAGAAGGTATTTTAATTTTCTCTTCGGCAACGGGTGGGGTTTTTGATGCTTTGTCTGTCCCTTCCCCTGTTGTCTCGGCCACCATAAAATCGTTAAGGGCAAAGGTGTTGGACTTAAGGTTGAAATTACCCTCCACCTTCTCGTCATTGAACATAAAGCCCAAAAGGTTATTGATGGTTCCAGTGACGTCAAAATCTGTTTTCCCGGTAGTTCCCTTCAATTCATTTAAGGTAACCGTTTTAGGATTAAAAGTAACGGACGTATTCTCCAATTTTACAGGATTGGGAATTTCGGCCGATTTATATTCAAACCCCTGAAGGGTCAATTTTCCACTGGTCTTTGTATTTTCATATTGCTTTTTCTCCACTGTGGCCATATCAAAAGCCGTAGAAATATCCGCAGTTAGGATTCCCTTTAAATCTAAATCTGAAGGTACTGGGTAGGCCTTGGAAATATTCGCGAGGTTCATTTTTCCATCAATATGGGCATTAACCTTGGTATTTCCCATCAGGTCCTTAATATTCGCCACCATATTAAACTTATCCTGATCTATCATAAAGCTCAGCTTACGGATATCCACAAAGGTATCTTCCGTTATCCCCGTGGTATTGGTAATTTCGGTATCAATATGAACATTGTTCACCGATTTGGGCAGGTCTGGATATTTGAAAGAGGCATTATCAGATTTGATATCGATCTTGAACTGTGGGATATGGAGATCATCAACAATCCCCGTAAACGCACCTTCCACCGTAAAATTCCCAGTCGTCTTTACATTTTCAATATTCTTGGAATAGGTTTCAGGAATGACCGCCAAAAAGTTTTTAAAGTCCGAAGAAGGAGTTTTAAAACTGATGTTCACCTCCTGATTGTCCTCGTTCATTTTTACATATCCATCAAATACCAATGCCAATTGATTGACCAAGGCTTCGTTTTTTAGAAAGGTATATTTCAACTCTTTTAAATCTACCCCGATTAGGGCCTTTAACTGCACAGGGTTTTTGTTCAGGTAATTGGTGCTGTCCATTTCAAAAGACACCAAGGCTGTGGTCTGCGTATCCAATTCTGATTTGTCCAGGGAAAGATCTCCAGTTCCGCTATGGTTCATTTCTGAAATTTCCAAACGCATGTTCGATGCCAGATCATGGTATATCACATTGGAGTTCAATATTTCATATTTCTGAAGGGTAAGTAAAAAGTTGTCCTCGGCCTCTTTTGTGTCACCTTTATCCACAGCAATATCATAATTGGCATTTTCTGCCATATCATATTTAATGTTCAACTGGGCCCCATCTATCTTAAGGTATGTCAATTCTATAGGCTCAGCGGCATCCTTGAACAATTCCATGACGGACATTTTCAATTGCACCTCTTTGGAAGCAAATAGCGTATCCCCTTCAAACGGAGTTTTGTTTACCAAGGAAATATCTTCCAAAGTAACGGTTGCGTTTGGAAAACTACTAAAAAGGCTCAAATCCGCATCAGCAAAATCAAACGTTGCATTGATGCTTGTGTTTACTTTTTCCTTGATCAGTTTTGTTATTTTTCCCTTTAGAAAAAAAGGTGCTGCAATTAGGACTCCTATTAGAACCACTAAAACCAATCCTGTAATTTTTGCTATTTTCTTTTTCATAAATATGTACGTGTTATGCATTTAACACTACGGGAAACAAACTTCACCGTAATTTTTTTCTACTTTCAATGGTAACAAAAAGAATTGAAATTTATTATACTTCCAGATCAATTTCTTGCCCCATTTGCAGATTAAATCGTTTTCTAAAGATATATACGAAAAAATACAAAAAAGGAGTATCTATAAATGCTATTAAAATCTTAAAAATGAATCCGCTCACCACCAACCCGTAAAACATGCTCCAGGGGATGACCTCAAAAATACACAGCAGGCCTACTACGGTAAAGGTATCTATAAACTGGGAGGCAAAGGTGGAAAAGTTGTTCCGCAGCCAAAGCATTTTCCCCTTGGTCAAGCGTTTCCAAAAATGATAAATACCTATATCTACGTATTGGGCTAACAAATAGGCGATCATAGAGGCCAGCACAGCCACTGGGGACAGGGCAAATACCTGGTTGAACGTTGAATCGTTAACGGGGGACGTATCCACGGCGGGGGCAACATTGGCCAAATACACGATCCCCATGGAAAAGAAGGAGGCAAAAATGCCTGCCGTCACTATCTGATTGGCTTTCTTGGCCCCGTAGATCTCCGAAATAAGATCGGTGATCAAGAACGTTAATGGATAGGGCAAGATCCCAACGGAAACTACAAATAACGGAGCCCCAAAAATTGTGGCATCCTCTCCAAAAGGCGTCCAGTAAAAGAACTTTTGAAAAATGAGGTTAGAGACCACCAAGGAGGTAATAAAAAGCGCACCCAAATACAAGTATATGGTATGCGCAAATTTCTTGTCCCTATAGGTCATACTTACTTGATGTTAAGCACAAAGGGCATTCTGGCCTGAACTCCTTTTTGATCCATGGCCGATTTCATTTGCTGTAAAATGGAGTAGATCTCTGTCCCCACTTCCTCCTGGATAAAGGCTTGTTTGGCCTTGGCACTGCTGCCACCCAAATCTTCCATCAACTTTTCGAAGCCCGACTTATATTTTGGGAAATTCTTGATACTGTAGGAGGAGAGCCCTACCATTGAGGCCGCTTCATTGATAGCCGCTTCCAAGCCACCAAGTTCATCGACCAAGCCGAGTCTTTTGGCATCCACACCACTCCAAACGCGACCTTGTGCCAAACTATCGGCACTGGCAACGGATATATTTCTTCCTTGGGCAACCCTGGACAAGAATGTGTTGTACGTTGACTCTACCCCTTCCTGAATCCTATTTCTAAAGGAATCGCTCATGGGCTCGAAAAGCGAATAATCAACAGAATTTTTATTGGTACCTACCTGTTCTGCATTGATCCCAATATTATCTGCCAATTCGGTCATATTGGGCACTACCCCAAATACGCCTATTGATCCGGTAATAGTGGTAGGCTCTGCAAAAATCTTATCGGCACCCACCGCAATGTAATATCCGCCAGAAGCGGCAACATCACCCATGGAAACCACTACAGGCTTTATTTCTTTGGTCAGTTCCACTTCCCTCCAGATAATATCCGAAGTAAGGGCACTACCTCCTGGGGAATTTACCCTGAGTACAATAGCTTTGACCGACTCATCTTCCCTTGCTTTTATCAGGGCCTCATTAATAATGTCTGCCCCTATGACATTTGGACCCCCTTCGCCGTAAATGATCTCGCCTTGGGCATAGATCACGGCAATTTTATCGGTCCCAGTCTTCAGCTTCTTTTTCTTGGCGTATTTTACGTAATCTTTAAGACCCACGTAATTCACATCCTTATCGGCATCCAGCTCAGCAACTTCCCTCAACTTAGCTTCATACTGGTCATAAAAAAGGATATCATCAATTAAACCGGAAGCCTTGGCAAATTCAGGGGTTCTTCCCCCCAAGGTATCGGCAATGATGTTTAGGTTTTCTGGACTTATATTTCTTCCTTCGGCAATGTCATCTACGATAGATGTCCATAAGGAACCGATCAATTCTTTGATCTGCGTTCTATTGGCATCACTCATTTCATTGGCAAGGAACGGTTCTACCGCACTTTTGTATTTCCCATGACGGATCACTTCCATCTTAATCCCTGTCTTTTCCTGCAGCTCCTTAAAGAACAATACTTCCGAGGACAGCCCTTTAAAGTCCATGGCCCCAACTGGATTCAAGTAAACCCCATCGGCCACACTGGACAAGTAATAATCCTTTTGCATGTAAAAATCCCCGTAGGCATACACAAATTTTCCGCCTTCCTTAAACTCTTTCAGCGCATTGCGAATAGCTTGTGTTTGGGACATTCCCGCTAGGATATAATTGTTGTTTATGCTTATTCCCTTAATATTATCATCATCCTTGGCAACTTTTATCGCATGTAAAATTTCATCCAACCCCTGTGATTTATCAAAGAGCCCCCCAAAAGGATCTGCATCGGCATTGCCCACATAATCACTTACAGGATCTTCCATATGCAATTCCAAGATGGAATTTTTCTTTATGCTCACACTATCCTCGGCCCCACCAATAAGGCTACCAAGAATTACAAACATTACAAATAGTATCCCAAATGCGAACAAGGTCCCCAAAATAGAGGCCAAAAGGTTTCTTAGAAAATTCATTAAAGTCGAAATTAAATTTGCGGTTTCAAAGATAGGCATTGTAAATGTTCTGTATTCACAATGCGCTACCTATATAGTCGCAAACTGATAAGATTTGTTACAAATATTTATTTCAATTGTTTTATGGATAATAGTAATTTAAGTCGCTTACTTTTATTTATTTTGCTTTCCCAATTATGAATAATTCCAAGACCACATATCTATCTATAGGAAGCAACCTAGGCAATAAGTTGAACAACTTGCAGGAGGCTGTGTTCGCTATTCAAAAAAAAGCAGGTTTTATTACAGGGCTTTCTTCTGTCTATCAAACTCCCGCATGGGGCTTTGAGGGGGAAGACTTCCTAAACGCATGCCTGTCACTTCAAACTTTTCTGTCACCGGAACAGCTCTTGGAGGCCATCTTGGAGGTAGAAACATCATTGGGAAGAAAACGGGGAAATGAGGAAGGTTACCAACCCAGGACCATAGATATCGACATCTTGTACTATGAGCGGGAGGTGATCAATACCGAGAATTTGGTGATCCCACACCCAAATCTTCAAAATAGACGGTTTGTTTTACGGCCGTTAGCGGATATTGCCCCTCAATTTTACCATCCCATCATCAACAAAGACACCAGAAATCTGTTGCAAGAATGTCCAGATAAAAGTGTCATGGAAAAAACCTTACTTAAATTGTACAAAAGCAAAGAAGAACTTTTTTCCAAACTACATTTTATCACCATTGAAGGAAATATTGGAGCGGGGAAGACCACCTTGGCCAAAATGATCGCCGATGATTTTAATGCCAAATTGGTTTTGGAGCGATTTGCGGACAACCCCTTTCTACCCAAATTTTATGAGGACCAATCCCGGTATGCCTTTCCTTTGGAGATGTCTTTCCTGGCCGATAGGTACCAGCAATTTACGGACGACACCTCACAATTTGATCTGTTCAAGAATTTCATGGTCAGTGATTACGATATCTACAAATCTTTGATCTTTGCCAACGTAACCCTTCAAAAAGAGGAGTTTTCCCTTTATAGAAAGGTATTCACCTTTATGCACAAAGAGGTGGTGAAGCCCGATATTTTTATATACCTGTACCAAAACTCAGAGCGATTGTTATCCAATATCAAAAAGAGGGGGCGCGATTACGAACAGAACATTTCAGCCGAGTATTTGGATAAGATCAATAGAGGGTATCTGGATTTTATCAAAAGTTCTCCGGAACGCAAGAGCTTGATTATTGATGTGAGTGAGCTCGACTTTGTACAAAACCAGAACGATTACGAGTTCATCTTGGATGAAATACAAAGATTTACCGTCTCCCTACCCTAGAATGTATATTTTCACCCAATAATTGTATAAATCAATCAGATTTACTTAATTGCAGTGCTTTTAATGGCGAAACTAACTAACTCAATCTTTATACCTGGACCCAACTTAACGGTTGGGTCTTTTTATTTTCCGCCGGATTTAGCGGCCAGTTTAATTTTTGACCAGAGGTCCCAGACCACCACTCCCGCACTTACCGATATGTTCAAGGAGTGCTTGGTTCCGTACTGCGGAATTTCAATAACTTTGTCGCAGGCTGTGACCACGTCTTGGGCCACCCCTTTAACTTCGTTCCCAAAGACCAACACTTGTTTTTTACCTGTTGCTGGGCTATAGTCGTTGAGCATTATGGCATTTTCCGCTTGTTCTATGGCGATGGTCTCATAGCCCAAACCTTTGCACTCCTCTATCAACTCCATGGTATCCTTCCTGTATTCCCAAGCTACACTATCCGTAGCGCCCAAGGCCGTTTTATGGATATCCTTATGGGGAGGGGTTGCCGTGATACCGCACAGATAAATTTTCTCTACCAAAAAGGCATCGGCCGTTCTAAAGACGGAACCTATATTGTTAAGGCTTCTGACATTGTCCAGCACTATGATTATAGGGGTCTTTTGCGCCTCTTTAAATTCGTTGACATCCAATCTGTTCAGCTCGCTGTTCTCTAATTTTCGCATGTATACTTTTTATGATCCACTTTTCTAGTTATCTAAGGAACCTCAAAGCCCAGACGGACTAAAAGTTATTCCCAAAATATCAACAATGGTTTGCCAACCCTAAAGAAAATGGTACTTTCGTTACTATAAGATTTCTGCAAAAATAAGTTAATAAAATCGCTTTGGCCAATTCAAAAAAAACAAAAAAGGTAACCCCTTTAATGCAACAGTACAATACCATCAAGACCAAATATCCTGATGCCCTATTGTTGTTCCGCGTAGGCGATTTTTATGAGACTTTTGGGGAAGATGCCGTAAAGGCCTCCAAAATACTGGGTATTATCCTCACCCATAGAAATAACGGCGGGGACCGGACGGAATTGGCCGGGTTCCCACATCATTCCTTAAATACGTATTTGCCTAAATTGGTAAAGGCCGGGCAACGGGTAGCGATCTGCGACCAATTGGAAGATCCAAAACTGACCAAGACCATTGTAAAAAGGGGAGTCACGGAATTGGTAACCCCAGGGGTTGCTTTTAATGATGACATCCTGAATGCCAAGGACAATAATTTCTTGTGTGCCGTTCATTTTGGCCGTAAGACCATAGGGGTCTCCTTTTTGGATATTTCCACGGGGGAGTTTCTCACCTCCCAGGGAACGGAGGAGCAGATCGATAAATTACTGCAAAATTTTTCTCCTAACGAGGTATTGGTTTCCAAGGCCAATAAAAAGGAATTTCTGGAAGTTTTCGGGAAACAGTTTCACACCTTTTTTACCGAAGACTGGATCTTTCAAGAAGATTATGCCTTAGAAACCTTGACCAATCATTTTAAGACCAGCACCCTTAAAGGTTTTGGGGTGGACCATTTAACGTATGGGGTGGTGGCCTCGGGGGCCGTGTTGCACTATCTATCGGAAACACAGCATCGACAATTACAACATATCAATAGATTACAGCGTATAGCTGAAGAAGAATATATCTGGATGGACAGATTTACCATCCGAAATTTGGAGCTCTACCATTCCAACAATCTCAATGCGGTAACCTTATTGGACGTTATAGACAAGACCATTTCCCCTATGGGCGGGCGCTTGTTAAAAAGGTGGTTGGCACTCCCTTTGAAGAATATTGAAAAGATAAGAAGACGCCATCAGGTCATTTCCTATCTCTACGAGGACCCCATTACCCTGCAGAAGCTGCAGCACAATATTAAACAGATGGGGGATCTGGAGCGTTTGATCTCTAAGGTGGCCACGGGAAAAATCAGTCCCAAGGAGGTCATCCAATTAAAGAACTCCCTTGAGGCCGTTGTCCCTATAAAACAACTGACCACCAAGAGCCCCAATGAAGCCGTAAAACTCATTGGCGACCAGCTACATTCTTGTGAGCTTCTCAGGAGCAAGATCAAGGAAATGGTAAGTGAGGAAGCCCCGGTGAACATTCTTAAGGGCACTACCATAGCCAAAGGGTACTCCGAGGAGCTGGACGAGCTGAGAGGCTTGGCTTTTTCCGGAAAGGACTACCTCAACAAAATGTTGGAAAGGGAAACCAAACGCACGGGGATCACCTCGCTGAAGATCGCCTCCAACAATGTTTTTGGATATTATATAGAGGTCCGCAATACGCATAAGGACAAGGTGCCAGAAGAATGGATCCGCAAACAGACCTTGGTGAATGCAGAGCGGTATATTACCGAGGAATTAAAGGAATATGAATCCAAAATTCTGGGTGCCGAGGAGCGCATCCAAAATTTGGAGCAACAACTGTTCTCCCAACTGATCGTTTGGATGCAGGAGTATATTACCCCGGTACAGAACAACGCACAATTGATTGCCCAGCTGGACTGCCTTTGCGGGTTTACCCAATTGGCAAAAGACAATAATTACGTGGCCCCGACCATGAACGATTCTACGGAACTACTCATTAAAAACGGTCGCCACCCGGTCATAGAAAAACAATTGCCCTTGGGAGAGGCTTATATTGCCAATGATGTGACCTTGAACCGGGAGGAACAGCAGATCATTATGATCACGGGACCCAACATGAGTGGTAAATCGGCCATCTTGCGGCAAACAGCCCTTATTGTTCTCTTGGCACAAATGGGAAGTTTTGTCCCTGCGGAGTCGGCCGAAATTGGATATGTGGACAAGATCTTCACCAGAGTAGGCGCCAGTGACAACATTTCTATGGGGGAATCCACTTTTATGGTGGAAATGAACGAGACAGCCTCAATATTGAACAACCTATCCGAGCGGAGTCTGGTGCTTTTGGATGAAATAGGACGTGGCACAAGTACGTATGACGGTATTTCCATAGCATGGGCCATCTCTGAGTATATACACGAGCATCCTGCCAGGGCAAAAACGCTCTTTGCCACCCATTACCATGAGATCAATGAGATGACAGCCACCTTTTCGAGGATAAAAAATTACAATGTTTCCGTAAAGGAGCTCAAGGACAACGTTTTGTTCTTGCGCAAACTCACCCCTGGGGGCAGCGAACACAGTTTTGGGATCCATGTGGCCAAAATGGCGGGGATGCCGCAGCAGGTAATCCATAAGGCCAATAAAATACTGAAGAAGCTGGAAAAATCCCATTCCAATGAAGAGCTGACGGATAATCTCAAGGCTGCCCAGAATGAAATGCAGCTGAGCTTTTTTAATTTGGACGATCCTTTGTTGTCCCAAATTAAAGAAGAAATCCTTCATTTGGACATTAATACGCTTACCCCAGTGGAGGCCTTGATGAAATTGAACGAAATTCAGCGCTTGCTCACCAAAAAGAAAAACGCTTAGAGAGCGGAGGTACAGCCGTATTTGCTTGGTACTTAAGGCCCTGAAAGGTATAGGGAGAAAGGGCTGAGGGCTATGGAATGTAGGGGTTTATTTTTTTTATTTCTTTTTGAACAAATTTCTTTGCCTTTTATAGAATTGTATTAAATTTGCATCCGCATCAGACAAAGATGTGGCCCTATGGGCAAACGTTCTTAACATTCGCGAAAATAGCTCAGTTGGTAGAGCGCCACCTTGCCAAGGTGGAGGTCGCGGGTTCGAATCCCGTTTTTCGCTCATATAAAATCCACGTTCTACCAATGGTAGGATCGCTGCGCAAGCAGAGGCTCGAGTGGTGGAATTGGTAGACACGTTGGACTTAAAATCCAATGGACATTAGTCCGTGCGGGTTCAAGTCCCGCCTCGAGTACAGATGAAGAAAAGACCAAAGCGAAAGCTTTGGTTTTTTTGTTTTAAGTGCTGAGCCAAATTTATTTGAGCGAAAGCGGGCAAAACAAAAATAACAGTCCTGAAAGGACCGGTCTTTTCTTCTCAACATGTTCGGGCGGGACTCACCGAACGAAGTGAGGTAATTCTCGCCTCAAATACCTCAAAACCTTATCTGACAAACATTTGCCAAATTTATTTGAGCGAGGGCACGTGAAACAAAAACATGGCATAGCATGCCGACTTTTCCACTTTCAAGATGTTCGGGCGGGACTCACCGAACGTAGTGAGGTAATTCTCTCCTCCAGAACGATAACCCAATTAATCTAGTAATTATCGGGGCTTTTTTGTTTTAAGGGCTGAGCCAAATTTATTTGAGCGAGGGCACGTGAAACAAAAACACGGCATAGCATGCCGACTTTTCCACTATCAAGATGTTCGGGTGGGACTCACCGAACGAAGTGAGGTAATTCTCGCCTCCAAATCGCAACCCTAATAAATAGAATAATTATCAGGTCTTTTTTGTTTTAAGTGCTGAGCCAAATTTATTTGAGCGAAAGCGGGCAAAACAAAAACACGGCATAACATGCCGACTTTTCCACTTTCAAGATGTTCGGGCGGGACTGAGCGTTAGGTAATTCTCGCCACGAGACCAATACCTCATAATTTTCTACGCCTACTCCAAACAAAAAAGCGCAAGTCTCAAGGTGTTTTACAAAATACCAGTACGTGACCTAGTCCTAAAAATGCATTTCAACGATTTTAACTAAATTCTATCCGATTTCTTTTGCGATTATATTAATTAAAGGCCTGATATTCGCAGATATAATAAAAATAGGGGTTAGGACGTCTTTTTAGTACCAGGAACACGTAATTATAGCGTGTTTTTTATCAAATTTATACCTCCTCCCCCAATACTATTATTAAGATTCTAAGCGTTGTATACTATTACCTATGTTATTAATGCTTTAGTCAATAACAAATAAGATAAAATAGAGAAAACAGTGCTATATAGCTTTACCCCAAAACCTCTTTAATGAAAAGTATTGTCCATACCCTACTTATAGTTCTTACGGTAGTTTTTACATCCTCTTGCCAAAAAGATGGTGATCTATTAGCGGAAATACTTATTAACGAAGAACGTACTGATATAGAAGATATTTCAATTACACCGGATACACCAGATTCAGAGGATAATATATCTACACCAAACCAACCAGATGTAGAAATAAACAATAAACCTGGAGCTACTTATTGTGGTCCATATAATGCTTCCGAACCACTGGTATTAAGTGGAATAAATGATACCATTATTAGTGGACTGGACATTAGTAATCCCACGGGACATGCCATCACCTTAGTTAACTGTAAAAACGTAATTATTGAAAAAAGTTATTTACACCATTCCATTGGCAATGGAGTAAATCTAACAAGTTGTGAAAACATTGAAATCCGAAATGTAAGGATGGAAGCTGTTGCTTCGGGAGTCTATGCACAAATAAGCCAAGGAGTCTTAGTAACTCATATTGAAGTAAAGAATGCTTTGGGACCGTTTCCTAGAGGCCAAATGGTACAGTTTAATGGTGTAACTGGTGAAGGGAATAAAATTAACTATAATGTGAGTGAGAATATTATGGGACAAAGTAATCCAGAAGATGCTATTAACCTTTATAATACCCACGGTACTATTTCAAGTCCTATAGAAGTAATTGGAAATTGGATTAGAGGAGGAGGTCCGAGTAATAGTGGCGGTGGCATCATGACTGGTGATAAAGGTGGAAGCCATATAGTAGTGAAAGATAATATTCTTGTAGATCCTGGACAATACGGTATTGCTATTGCCGCTGGGAGCAACATTAAAATTTTAAACAATTTTGTTTATGCTAAACAACAAACTTTTACCAATGTAGGTATTTATATATGGAACCAATATACGGAAACAAGTGTTTGTTCTTCTAATGAAATAAGAGACAATTCTGTTAATTGGGTGAATAAGAACGGAACTCAAAATAGTGTTTGGAACAAAGGCAATTGTGGGACAGTGATAGGATGGGATAACAATATCTGGGCGGCGGATATTGATTCAACAATTCTACCCTCTCAAATCCTAATCGACTGCACCTTATAGATTGTAAATATCAATGGTGCGTCAAATTAATGGTTATTCTACTAAGGTCAATAATGATCTTTGAACAGGTTATTAGACCTACAAGAATAGTCGCCCAAGATACCCAAAACAAAAACTTTCTGTTGTGACAATATCGAATATAAGTCTACAGTCCATCCAATTTTTCATTTTCTCTTTACATTTTAATTAAAATTACAATCCCAATAATCTGTGATATCAAACAGAATTAATTGGAAGAAGCGGTAATTATAACTTTTACTATGACGTTTTAAATATAGATTGACGTACACTTGGATTAAAATTCAAATTGAGATTGAAAACATCTAAACGATAACTCAAAATTTGATATTCAATATATAAGACCTTCTACTATAAGAAATTACAAAATAAAAAAATAAAGGCCTTGGGCCAATTTAATTAGATTGCCATATTTATCATTGTAATCCCTTTTATATAATCTAGTCTAATCATCAATTGGTGTGGAGTCAAAACTTAATATAATTAAATAAGGGTTTGGCAAGTTATTTTATACTTGCCAAACCCTTGAAAAACCACTCCTTTATTAAAGCCTATTTCTTGGACCTAGTGCTAATTAACTTTTTGTTGCTATATTAGAAGTTATATTTTAACCGTTTCCAAAACCCGGGTTGATTTTCCCCGTAAACATAACCGTATTTACTACCATACCCTAAATTCCCGAGTCCCACATCATTAAGTACGAAACTCACATTTTTGAGTTTTCCCTCTTTTTTAGAATCAACAGCAAAATTTAACAAGTTCTTTTTTGTAAAAGCGGCGCGTACTACATATAAAGTGATATCTGCATATTTGTTCATTAAAAAAGTATCTGCCAACAACATGGCCGGGGCTGTATCTACCAATATATAATCGTATTCCTTTTCCAGTTCTTTGAACATTAGGCCCATTTTATCCAACTGCAACAGTTCCGCAGGATTTGGCGGAATAGTCCCAGAAGGCAGTAATTTAAGGTTAGGATGCTGACTTGAATCCTGAATTAAATGCATCAGCTCTTGCTCCCTATTTACCAAGTAATTACTGACTCCAAGTACATTATTTAATCCATTTTCATAGCGATGTAATTGAGGATTTCTAAGATCACCCCCAACTACCACCACTTTTTTTCCTGTCATGGCCAAGGTCATCCCCAAATTCATGGTGGTAAAGGTTTTACCTTCCCCTTTAATAGTAGAGGTAACGAAAATGCATAAGCCCCCTTTTTTATCATTACTTTTTACAGAAGCATATTGTAAATTTGCAAGGAGAATCCTAAAAGATTCCGATAGAATGGTGCGATCATTGTTGGCAATCAATTCTTTCTCCTTTCTCTCTACCTTAGGTAATTCACCTACAATAGGAATGGTTTTGGTAATTTTCTCAACATCCTTACGGTCCTTAATTTTGTTGTTTAATAGTTCTTTGCCTTGTATTACGATTACCGGAAACATCAGTCCTACAATTAAGGCTATTCCTAGGGCTATTTTTGGACTTGGTGAAATAGACCCTCCCATACTATAGGCTTGATCTACCAGCTTCGCTTTTGGGGCTGTCACGGACAATGCCAAGGTATTTTCCTCTCGTTTCTGCAGCAAATACAGGTATAATGCCTCTTTAATATTCTGTTGACGCTCTATACCCCTAAATCGACGTTCTTGGCCTGGTACCTCTGAAATTTGGGAACCAAGCTTTCCTGACTGCCTCCGTAAATTATCACTAGCAATAATTAAATTATTTCGTCTGCCCTCCAAACTGACTTTTACGCTATTCTTTAATTGCGCTATTTGGCTATCTAAACGAACCACCACAGGATTACGTTCGGTAGACCCTGCTAAAACACGGTTGCGTTCTATCACCAATTTGTTGTATTCCTCTATCAACTGGTTTACACTGGTTTCCTCAATCCCTAAATTGGAAGGAAACAGTACGGTCTTTTCCGAATCCATATAATTCAGCATTGAACTTGTAAGTTCCAACTGCGTTCCCACTTCTTGCTGCCTCTTATTATAATCACTTACGTTTTGGATGATCATTGAGGATTCTGCATCAATATTTGTTAGGTTATTGGCCTCTTTAAATTGTTCTTTACCTGTCTCTACAGAATCCAATTCTTGATTGATAATCTTTAAACGCTCATCAATAAAATAGGCCGTATTCTTGGCTATTAAATTTTTCTCATCTATGGCTTCCCGGTTATATTCATATACCAATTGATTGAGAATATCTTGGGCCTTTTTTTTCACCTGATCTTCCAAACTCAATTGTATGAGGGTGGATTTCTCTTCTATCAGTTCCACTACCAACTTAGACCTATAGGCTACTGCCACACTTTCCAAGGGTACAAAATTGATAAGTACAGTCTTCCATTTTTTATTGGACATAAATGAATCCGTATTCATTTCAATTATAAAATCTACAAAATCCAATTCAATGGGATTTCTAAAAGTAGCTTTTACAGTTTTGCCACTAGTTTCATTTACTAGCTTTAAATTACCATCGCCAAGATTATGGACCTTGTAGCCATTCTTTTCCTCCTTAATAGCTCTTTGTAATCTATTTTCATCTAAACGAAGTACTTTAACCTGAAGTGGACTATCCTCATAAAGTTCTTTTAATACGAAATCTTCATCGTTGAAATATTGTACATTAAGATTTAATGCTTTAACAGTATTAGTCATCATTCTTTTGGACATTAACAAGCCCAGTTCATTGGCCACGCTATTAGTGCCCATACCACTGAACACCCCTAAGTCTACCAAAGCAGACCGATCTGGGGAATTCCCTTTATCCTCATCCTTGATTATGATACTAGTAACAGTTTTATAAGTTGGGATCGCATATTTTAAGTATGACACCGCCACCCCTAATGCCAAAATAGTGACAATTATAAACCACGGCCAATACCTTAGATATTTGTCCAATACTTCCCTAACATTGACCTCTTGCCCTTCTGACTCGATAGGTAAATATTTATATTTTTCCTTCGCCATATTTTTTAAAAATTATTTAATTATTCTTTGCATTTGCCTAGAAATCTGAGAGTTTATCCCACGTTTAATTCATGAATCAATATGCCCTTTCCTGTCCACGCATTGCGTTGACCAAGGTATAATAAATGATTACTACATCTAACTTTATAGACCATTTTTCCATGTAAAAAATATCCAAGCGCACCCTATTGACTATATCTGAATGATCAATTATTTCTCCACGATAACCTTTTATTTGTGCCAAGCCCGTGATACCAGGTTTTAAAAAGTGGCGAACCAGGTATTTATCAACAGAAGTTTCATATTGTTGGGTATGCAACTCCATATGTGGCCTGGGCCCTACCACGCTCATATTCCCTTTTAGTACATTAAAAAATTGCGGAAGTTCGTCGATACTGGTTTTCCTCAAAATTCTTCCCATGCGGGTTATCCTCATATCATTCTTGGTTGCCATCACCGTATCACTTTCTTTGGTGGGGGTCATGGACCTAAATTTATAACACCAGAAGGTTTCCCTGTTTGCCCCATGCCTTTTCTGCTTAAAGAATAAAGGACCTTTAGAATCGAGTTTTAAGAGTATGTAAACTATAGGTGTTAGCCAGGACAGCAATAATATGATCACCATGCTCGAGAAGACCAGATCAAATAATCGCTTTACTACATTGGCGTACTCCACTTCCAAAGGAGATTCTCGTAAATTGAGCACAGGAACAGTATCATAAAGCTCAATGGACATTGCTCTTGAGATCAGCTCCTTGTTGTCCGGTACTATCTTAATTTTCTTTAAACTATTATCCGCAATTGAAATAAACTGTTTCAATTCTATTTTGGAAAGTTTTGAGGCCATGCAATACACCTCATCTATATCATTTTCAAAGATATAGGTGTATGCCGTTTTGATATCGCCCAGGTAGGTGGGACTATTGGATTTATAATTATCAAAATAACCTTCATAGCGATACCCTAATGCAGGATTATCAAATACCCTTCTTATTTTTTTTAAATTATCATCCCTGCCTATTACTACTACCCTGACATAATTACCTCCTTTGGCCCTGTACAACCTCCTCGCCCAAAAGAAGAAAACCCTCCATGCCGTAATTGTTAAACAAATCAATAGATAGATCTGCATTAAATAAGCAAAGTTATAAGGGATGTGGTCCCTAAAGGAGAAGGACGCAAAATAGACAAACCCATAAATTATAAAAGCACGTAAAAAATTTCCAAAATTGGACATAAACCCATCCCTTCTTGCCAAGTGATAAAAGTCTATGCTATAGGTCACCAAAAACCAGGTAATATTATAGTACAATATACTGAAACCAACACCATAAGTCTCTGGTGTAAACAAATACAAGATAAGATTAATAGTAACTACATGGAATATTACGGAGATAGGAAGAATAAAATAAGACTTTTTCATATTCATATGAGTTAAAAAGGTAAGGTTTACGGTTTTTTGGGGCATTACCGATTTAACTTCTTGCCTCCAGTTTAGAAAATTAAAATTCATTCATATCACAATCTGAACTTGAGATTATGGACTTCGATTGTTCTAAATGGGGGGATTTTTATAGTTTTTAAAATCTAAATAGAAGTTCTTGATCACTGATAGCTGCCTTTTCTTCTCGCAACATGATAATATTTTTCTTTCAAAAGATAGCCACAAAATATCACGCCGTTATAGAGGTACCTTTTCCACATACGTTTAGGCTCCTTAATTAGACGGCCAAGCCATTCCAAACCTAGATCCCTCCAAACCTTGCTTGGACGTTGGACTGTACCCGCATAAAAATCAAAGACCGCTCCGATAGCACAAATAAGACCGGCATCGAGCTGATCCTTGTGCTGCCTGCTCCATTTTTCTTGTTTTGGTGCCGTCATTCCTATAAACAAAACATCAGGTTTGAAGCCATTTACAGCGGCTAACATTTTATCATTATCCACCAATGAAAATACGGGCTTATATGGAGGAGAATAGGTGCCGACCTTTATATTGGGGTATTCGGTTGATAAACGCTTTTTAATTTTATCAAGGGTTGCTTGGGAAGAACCTAGATAAAAACAAGACCCCCCTTTAAGGTTCATATGCTCCAATAAATAGGCATGCAGATCAGCACCTGCTATTTTCCTAATTTTATCACCATTTAATATTTTGGCCGCTACGGTTATTCCAATTCCATCCGGTAAAAGAATATCTGACTGCCTTAGAGCTTGACTAAAAGTTTCATCCTTTTTTGCCACGCAATAGGAGTATTGATTGATTGTATTAACAGTTGCTTTTTGCATGGCCAACAAAACCCCAAGGTCTCCGGTAAATACATCATACCCCATACAACGTGTGCTGGTATTGCTTATCATAGTCTTTTGAAATTTATTTTTTTGGATATTCCTTAGAGAAATTTAGAACAAAAGAAAGCGTATAATTTCTATCAATTAATTAACCTCAAAAATTATCAAATAGTAAAAAAGTGATCGTACTAAATAGAATGCTATACTTTATCAATAGCATCTGTAAGAATGGACTTTAATTTATTTTCAAAGACTGTAAGGGTAAATAGTTTTTCATAACGTTTCCGTCCTGCAGCACCCATTTTTTCTCTTAAATCAGGATCATTCATTAGCATTTCCATTCTATCTGCTAATTCTTGGGTGTTTTTTTGAGTTATCACAACCCCTGTTACGCCATCTACTACCATTTCAGATATGGCACCTTCCTTAGTAGAGATAATTGGCAAGGCGTGTTGCATAGCCTCTAAAAGCACTAAAGGGAAGCATTCATTATGATAAAATGTAGGCAAAATAAAAATATCTGCATTTTTAAAAAATTGAATTTTCTCCGCATCGTATTTTTTTCCGTGAACAAGAATATTGTTCGTTAAATCATATTGATCAACAAGATCCATGAAACTCCTTTCTGAGATATCTGACCAAGCTCCTATAAAATGACATTGGAAAGCTGTCTTTTTAGCCTTTAGAATCTTACATGCTTTTAATAATTCGAATACTCCTTTTTCTTCCATCATATTGGATAGGAACAAAAACTGACAGATCTCAGCCTTCTTAGTCTTTTCAATTTTAACCAAAGTTTTTCCCATTAAATCAGGAATACCATTAGGGCAAAAATGCACTTTATCTTTTTCGACATAGCGTTCTATATCCTTATATAATGTTGGCGCCAAAAGAATACTTTGGGTATTATGAAAAGTGATGCGATATAACAAATGATTGTACCATTTTTTACTATTTTCCTGCACCCCTTTGTTATGAAAATGATAGATTATCTTTTTACCAAACAACTTTAATAGAAGAACCACAAAAAAATCTTTATAAAACCCTGCTCCTCTAGCAGTTAATGTCATATAACAAAGTTCATAACGATTGCTTAACAATGCCCTGAGTACCTTACTCTGAATTTTAAAAGTGCCTTGAATTTTCCCTATTCCACCTTTACCTATTTTATCCAAAGTAAAAGATGTAGTAAGGTTAATATAGTCTATATCATAGGTTCTATTGATAATAGGACTTTTTGATATATAATCACCAACCATAGCTGCACCATTTACAGGGGGTGAAACATGCAGAATAAACAATAAATTAGGCTTCATTTTATTACGAAAAGTTCGATTTATAGAGTGTTACAAATTTTACCGTTATTTAAAAATTCAATCTTTTTCTGATTGCTTTTTTGTAAGCCAGTGAATAGTACATCAATTTATGACCTAGAGTTAAATTGGGAATTCCAAACTGTTTTGATATCAATTTTTTGAATTCAAATTTATTTTCAGTTAGATTAAAATCTAAATCCTTGAACTTACCAAATAAATATTTAAAACCGACTGTTTTTTCAGCTGGTATGTGCCAAATTGTTAATAACACATCATCTTTCAACACATTCCTATAAAATACCGGATTAGTCCATATTCTTTTTATATGAGAATTGGCGCCACCCCCCTGTAAATTATTTTTAAAATAAAGAAAACTCAAAGTATGTGCCTCTTCATTAAATTTGATTTTTTCTTTATTGTGTCTTTCTAAAAGAATCGGCCAAAGGTTTACAAAGTCTTTATAAATCTGTGTAATATTTACTACATTGGCAAGAAAAAATTCACCCCCGTGATACTCCGGAACATGTGATATGATACCACCGTAAAGATCCTCATAAATTATTTTCATATCTCTTCTAGAAATACCATTTACTACATGTTGTTCTCCATATTCAACAATGTAGGATAGAAACCCTCCATTTAACCTAGCATCATTAAATAAACTATCTGTGGATTTAGTAATTACGCAGTCTGAATCCAAGATCAAGAAGTTAGATTCGAGTTTAAAATTATCTGCGATATATTCTAACACAGAAAAAATATAAAACTGGTTCCGCCATGCTCCGTAATAACCGATTGGCGTTTTATATTTATATGCGGCATAAACAATTTCTATTTCTAATTTTTGAAAAAGCACATTCAAATCAATGCCATCTACATTTGGCAATTTATTCACATTCGTAAAAAGCAGATGCTTTTTGGAAGGATTTTGATATTTGCTAGATATAAAAAAAACAACAATACACCGCCAATAGATATCTTGGTGTTTTTTTGAGGAAGACTTTTCACCCGTTTGAGCATAATTACTTTCCTCCCCCTCCTTATCTGCGCAAAACCATGTACTTATATAGTCCATTGTTATTTAATTTATGGTATTATTTAATAGTTCTTTTCTATTGAAGATATTTAAGATTCTTTAATAACAACAACCTCATACCCTAAGTAGATTTTTAATTTTGTAGAAAATTCTTGTTTTATAACTATATGGAATCACGAACTTCCTAATGAATTTTCTGTCTAATACAATTGTCTTACTAAAGTTAAATTCAAATCTATTTGAAGTATCAAAGTAGCTATTGAAACGCAAATCAGTGTTTTTGCCAAAAGTATGTGTGGCTTCTCCTCCAAAACCAATATTATTGATTTTCGAAACAGTTGGGAACACGGTATACAACTCATATTTAAATTGGTGGTAACACCAACGTATAGCCCAGGAATTTAACTTCCCATTCATTTGTTTTTCTAACATACGTGACATATCAGAACCCATACTATTAAATCTTTTCTTGGCACGTTTATCTTTATTAAACTCCCTATAATCCCCGACGGACCAATCTACGACCTCCCATTTTTGCTTCCATGTTGCCCATCCCCAAGAACTGGCCCTAAGGGTGAAATAATTATCATAGCAGTAGTCGTCTGGAACATTTATAGTTGGCGAATACCCTGCGATTGACATAATTTTGGGATTGGTATTGTAAAATTCCAATGCACAATTCATATAGGTGAGAAAATTGGTACTTGTAATTAAATCATCTTCCAATACTATGACCGATTCATAGGTTTTTAATATCT
This sequence comes from Sediminicola luteus, assembly GCF_040566555.1. Classification (GTDB taxonomy): domain Bacteria; phylum Bacteroidota; class Bacteroidia; order Flavobacteriales; family Flavobacteriaceae; genus Sediminicola. The sequence continues at coordinate 188,961 of NZ_JBEWYP010000006.1, forward strand.
CTGACACCCCATCAATAATTGAATTCGCCAAACCTTTATTGGTTTTAGAAATTATTAAGTATACCTGTTTAAATCCAGAAACATTCTTAATATACTTCCTAACCTCTTCTACTTGTTTCATATCGGAGGTATTTGCCGGACCATCAGAGAAAATGTACAACGTAGATTTAGGAGCTAGTTGATTTTTGGCCAATGCTTCAACTGTTAATTTTAAAGGCTCATATTTTTTATATGTGAATAATAAAATGGGTGCAAGCTTCATAAAATTAAAGTATTGATTTTAAATGTAACCAGTAAGGATTGTTCCACCTCAACTAATCCATTCTTAAAAAATAATTGAAATGTTTTTCCTAATGGTTAAATCGTTCAAATCCTACTTTCGTTAAGGCCACTTTAATATTCGTTTTTAACCAATCTCTATTGGATAAAGGGTTTATGGGCTGGGATAATACTTCTGGCCACAATAGTTTCATTGTTTCCGTATACAAAATATAATCCGGCTTGGAGCGAAATTTAGTATCTATATGCAGCATAATATCCAAGAGTTCCCTGTTATTAAATGGCGTAAAGGTATCATGTACCAAATCCCACTCCAATTGGTTTTGGGTCTGCCAACTTCCTGTGCTTACTTCCCAATGGAAGAGATCCAATATATTATATCCTTTGTTCACTGATTCTTTGTTAACCTCATCGTACCAATCCGATATCCGTTCCTCAATAAAACGGATTCCCTTCCAATTCCGATTATAATTTACTATATCCGAACTGGAAGAAAAATTTGGATGTTTCCCTGATTTATAAAAATAGCAACGCCCAGTTTCGGAACAGCTCCCTTTTATAGCCATAACATCTTTAGGCAGGTTTTTGGAAATCCCATTAGCTATAAACCCCCAATCGTCCAAATGGGCCATGTCGGAATTTTCTACGTAAATCCTACCAAAATCTTTATCCAATGGAATTCTACAGTCCATTAACTTATGATTGATTTTCAATACTTTTTTTAGATTTAATGGTATGGCTATATCTCTGGAATCTTTAGTTAAATTTCTATATTGCAGGGTATAATACAACGTTTTATCCTTTACACCTTTTGTAGCACTCAATATAATTCTACTATCAAAACCTGCTGTTAACCCCAGTGCCAAATTATACTTTTTGCTTCCGGCTTCCATGGTCATGCGCAAAAGGTTGGAAAACTTCTTTAATGAGCTTTCATAATCTTCTAATTCCAAGGCTTTGATTGGCCAATAGCGAACCTGTTCCAAACTTTCTGACTTTAAATAATGATTGGGAACCAGATGGTAAACTCCTTCATAGAGAGACGTGCCACTAGGGAACCAACTTTCTTTATTCCGTTTAACATATTCGGAATCAAAGAAACTATTATAGCGCTCTCCTTTTACAATGAGATTGCCGGTTACCATCTTTAGCAATAAGGGTTGAGATGCCATATGTAACTGGCCCTCATACTTTGTATAAAAAAACGATTTTAAGCCACAGGCATCATTAAAAAATACGAAACGACCATTACTGTTAATGATCAATACAAAGCGCCCCACCAAGCCATACAGCTCTTTCGCTACCCCAGTTTCATTTTCTTGCATGACTATATCCCTTAAGATATCCATAGTGGAGCGCTCGGGTTTTTTAGGATCAAGTACATGTCCCAATATCACCCCCTCCTTAGTCCTAATAGCAACCTTATACTTAGCACAATCTGGATGGGAATAAAGATTATATGACGCTAAACGTTCATGATTCCAATCTGACAATTCTTCCGTATCAGTGGGAGTCAATAAAAACTGTCTTCTAAATTTTAATGTAGCCATAACAATAGCTGAGGTAGTTTATAATTCCCATTAATATGAATTTACAAGAATTTCGTTTTGTTAAAATAATAGGGTTAGCGTACTTACATAAAATTAGGCTTAATCCAATAACTGGTCAGTCGTTTAAGAGTTCCAATTGTGACACTTATTGGCAATAGATAAATTGGACAGTGCCTAATTACATAGGTATAGTAATACTTCAAATTGGCCGCTCCCTTCATACCAAATAAATGTTCTTTATAATTTTTAAAACTTTTTTGGGCCATTAATTGGTTGGCACCACTTGCCTCGGGGTATGTTCCCAATTTTGCCTCTATACAACAATATACTTTAAACCCGGCCTTTCGCGCCCTAAATGTAAAATCGTAATCGGCCATATAATGGGGAAAGTATTCTCGGTCAAACAACCCAATTTTACTAAAAACTGATTTTGGTATCAACAAGCCACGTCCCGGAAAATAAGATACCTCATGTAAGCCCTTCATGTTCTCTTTCCCTAGACTATCTTTTAAACTTTCTGCACTATCGGTAAGCCATTTGATCCTCTCCCCACAATAATTAATCTCTTTGGTATTCACATCAATCCCAGTAGAACCAATCAGCGCTCCGGGTTTCATATTTGATGCATTTACCAACTGTTCTATATAGTCAACAGTAGGCAAAGTATCATTATTCAGAGATAAAATGCAATCTGCCCTGTTTTCCAAGGCATAGGTAATACCCAAATTTATGCCCCCTGTCCACCATAATGACCCATTCCCGTTCAATACCTTGACCTCGGGGTATGCACTAGCCAATTTTTCGGAAGTACCATCGGTAGAACCATCATCTACTACAATGATCTTAAAATCTGTATACGACTGTTTTTGCAAGTTATCAATACAAGCTTTTGTAAAATGCCAACGGTTAAAAACAGGAATAACGATAAATATCATAATGCAAGTAGATTATTTAAATTGAAAAATATAAGATTTGCTATACTTTATGTGGAGCGGCCAATTGTAATTTTAAAATCGCCTGCCTATATCTTTTATCAAAAATACCACGTACCCAGTTCTTTAATTCAAGGTCTGTCATTTCTCTAAATGCTGTTGAGAAACACATCCCTATCGTAATCCAAAGAAATAAATAAGATAAGTTAAAAGTGCTAAAATCTTCAACCCAGGCATAGGCCCAACGAAATGAAATATAGATTCCCAGCAATTTCATAAACCAACTATTTGATTTTTTAATGGCCAAAAAGGAGGCTTTAAAAAACACAAAGAAATAGAGAAGTACACCTACGATCCCTGTCCAAGTGAAAATATTGAGTATAGACACTTCATTAGAATGACGTTCCATCTTTTTGGTTTTCAAATCTTTATCTATTTGCGGGCCAAATGATGGAGATTCATTACCCCTCGCTGGAGTACGACCCAACCAAACGTAATCGTACTTAAGGGCTGAATTAATTACCTCTATATATAGAAATGTTCGGGTATCCGAAGTTAAGTCTTCTCGCCCACCATTTGGAGTTGATTTGTTTTCCAACTTATAATTACCTTCGATATATTCACTCATTTTAAAAACATTGAACGTATTGGTCAAAGCTAAAACTAAAAAGACAATTGGTAAACCAAGCAGTATTATTCTAGCTAAGGATATTAACCTAATATTTATTAGGGATTTAAAATAATAGAGCAAGGACAAGGCTATTGGAACCATAAACTTGATTACGTTACTTCTTGCCCCGAGATTGGAAGCCAATACAACCATTACAATAGATACTGCTAAGATTTTCCATTTCGAATTAAGAAACGGAAAGAACAGCAATAAAAAACTTACAGGAATCAAATAATGGCCAACAGCTTCCGCATGCATAAAAAAATAAAAAATAAAAAAAGCAGGAAAAACATATTTAATCCACTGACCAACAATGGTTTGAACCACAAACGTATTTGTAGAGATAAATATGCTCAATGGCAACAACAAAACTATTGACGTTTGAGTCAAAAACTTCCATTCCCAATAATCTTGTGCTACAAATAAGCCTCTTACAATACAAACAATATTCCAAAAAAGATATAACTTAATAAAGATTATATTGGAATCATTAACCTTGTCATAAAATTTATTTTTTGCTAGAACAAAAGCTATTAATATCAAAATAAAAACAGCCCACCAAATAGTTGTATTTCCAACTGGGAGATCTGTCCAAGAGTTTATGGAATAAAGAGTAACTAAAAATATTCCAATAAGTATACAGTTTTTTAAAAATTTAGACATCCAGTATGCTTTAAATATTCCCAAGATGATTGGATAAATCTACAATCCAAATTAAACGACTAATTCCTTTATTTTCTTAGCAGGGTTCCCTCCCCAAATTTCATTCGCCGGAACACTCTTAGTCACAACGGATCTCGCGCCAATAATTGAATTTTCACCAATAGTAACGCCCTTTAAAATTATTGAATGAGCTCCAATAAAAACATTATCATTTATATTTATTGGTTGTTTAACTTTATGTCTTTGATCTAATTTAGCATTAACTCTAAGATTTGGATCTAAACTATGAAAATCAGTATCATAAATACAAACCCCTCCGCCTAATTTGACGTTATCCCCAATTGAAATATTAAGGTGACATACCAAAGTTGTTTGACTAATATTTACATTATTCCCTATCACCAATTTTGCCTTTTTATCTACAAAAAATATACAAGGCTGGATACAGCCAATTGGATTAGAGGAAATATTGTTGTTCATTCTAAAATTATTTCCTATTTCAAAATTTCCATCTATCGCAACCATTACATATGGTAGTCCATTAGTATGAAAATTTTTATGGCTAACCCTATTTCCATAAAACATAATCTTACACAATACATTATTTATAATATTATTTAAAATAATATTACTTCTTCTGACTCCTTTAAAAAGCAAACTAAAATAATGTTGCATATTTTTATAATTTATTACTTTTCTCAATTTACAATTTCGGTCAAATTATCTTTCATAGCCTGGACATCAATTGCATTTTTTTCCCACCAACGCGTTTTTAAAATGGCCTTTCTTTGCTCTTCAGTAAACCTATACCTGATAATTTTGGCCGGCACCCCCCCTACTATAGCGTATGCAGGAACATTCTTGGAGACGATTGCCCCAGCTGCGACTACGGCACCGTGGCCAATTGTCACACCATCCATAATTATGGCATTTGCGCCTATCCAAACATCACTTCCGATTGTAATATGGGCATAATCCTGAAAGTCTAGATCATCCTGAAGTACCCTTACATTCAAGGCATTTTTGGTTTTATAAAAAATTGGAGAAGTTGAAAACATATTTAAAGGGTGTGCTCCGAGACCTATTTTTACATGATGAGCAATTGAGCAATAGTTACCAATAGTAGTATTTTGAATCAAAGTTCCATAATTAACATATGAATACGAACCAACGTGACTATTGTTTACAATGCAATTACTACAAATATGTGAATTTTTCCCTATAGTAACTCCATTGGTAAAACTAGAATTTTGATCTATTATGGCTTGTGGAAAACGTCTTCTATTATCAATATCACGTGCTTTTTGATTAGCCAAATCTAACAACCCTCTAATCAGGCCAAAGGGTATCCAAAGTATTCTTGTAACTAATTGAGATGTTTTCATATTGAAATAATCTTACCAATAACAGGCCCCTTCAACAGCAGCCGCATTTTTAGGTTTTTCATTTTTTCCAGGCCTTACCCAGTGTTCATTAAAAAGGTTCATATAAGGCCAGACAATATAATTTTCCCATCGTTTTCCTTTTATTCCAAAAAGCAATTGGGTGGCCCCAGCCATATGTATGGCTTTTTTACCACTGCGCTTTACGTGTGCGGCTAGAGGAAACCCATAAGCTCCGCAACCAATAATGCAGATATCATAATCAGTAGCATCTATTTGTGCCTTCATATGGTCTAAGGCCTCAAACCAATCGTTAAATTCGGTTTCTGACCCAGCCACACTTTGTACAGCCTTAATGGTTTTTAGCTCAAACGTTGGCAATAGGTCTTTCTCGAATAACAGTGTCCTTTTATTATACTGTACCACTATGGTTTCCGCAAAGGGATGCACTACCAATACTTTTTTCCCAGCCAAGGCCCTGGTCCAAGGATTGGAACAAAAAAAAGGCTCCAAATCTTCCAACATTACTCGTTTAGATTCCACCAATCCTTGAGCCAAGTGTTTTTCATCGTGCAACCACGAACCCAAGATATCCACTTGCGGCACTTCTTGCAGCATTAAATCACAGAATCTTTCAATCTTATCTTGGGTAGGGGGGAAAAACCCGCTCCACACTTGCATTTGGTTGATCACGTTGGGTTCCCACCACCATTTTAAACTTTTTCCGGTAATGAATTCTTTTTTGTTCTGGTTTTTTCGTTTAACGCCTATGTAGTTGGCTAAGGCAGCCATTTCAGTAGAACCAAAACGGGCAACCATACATGGCTTATCTGCCATTAACGTATCATAGATAAGCTGGTTGGCATATTCCTTGTTCGAAAACATTTTCCAATTCCTACCTTCGGAATGAGAACTTGGAAATAAGAATTTATGTGCCTTTTTTAGTATTTTTAGTAATAATCTCATTTTTTAAATAAAAAAACCTTTATCATCCGTTAATAACCAATTTTCATCTTTAGGGTAACCATGCCAAAAGTTTTTGGCACTCACAATTATACCCTTATTTAAAAGAGCAGGTTTATAGGAAAATGAACTTTTGCTTGTAATAAGCATGTCTGCATAGACCATATGTAAAAAAGAATCCTTTGCATTCATATCCAAACAATAGGTTATACATTTATATTTTTCAAATTCTTTAAAATCTTCAATGTTCCCTTGGGAAAATAAAAATATCCTTATTGGTTTTTCCGATGACACTTTTTTAATAGCGTTATCCAGAGCATTGGTAAAGAAATCATTATCTTGCCATCGCATCAATAAATTGGGATTTTTATTGAGCTGACCTATAGTTATATCGCCTCTTCTTACATGGATAGCTATATTAAAATGGTCTTTTGAGTAAATTACATGATCGAATTGTCTGGCCTTTGCATTATGGAATTTTTGTTTTAAAGTTACCATCACTCCAAATTGATCTCCATAATATTGATCTTGTTCTGCAAAGAACACTACCTTTTTATTTTGATACGAATTAATGATATTCTTAATCAGGGCTATTTCATCTTTTTTATTTTCATCGAATAGAGGGAGTTTAATTTTTTTATATCCATGATTTTTAATTAAGACGTCAGCAGTTATTTCCTCTTCTCCAAAACCTAAAAAATATTCCCAAATCGGATTAGGAAATGGTGAATGTGCAAATCTTAAATCCAATTTTTTGGCAAACCACAGCCCCGCAATCCAATTGGCCATTTGATGACCTATACCCGCCCCCGAATTAGGGAGTGCCGTAAAATAATTTAAATTATCTTCTCTATCCAAATCACCCCTTAACATTAAATGCCAATAAGATTTATAAATACAGAAATACAATTTGGATTGCTTCGTCCGTCTCACAAGCTTTTCCCAAATCTTTCTTTTTAAGTGATCAATTCCCTCCAAATTTTTAAGATTTATCAATATTTCAGTATTCTTACAAGAAATTCATATATTAAAATACATATTAAAACATTCTAACCCATAGAATTCCTTTTAATTTCTATTGCACTCTTGGGTATCCTCTCAAACGCCATCTTACTTTTGTCGCGTAAATAAAAAGCACATTTAAAGGTTTTAAAGGCTTCTTTGTAAGCATATACCATTCAAGAGAATTAAACTGATTTCTAATGTCCAATTGCAATCCATCCATAAAGTAAATAAGCGTATCATGATTATTGGCTTTAATAAAGGATAAGAACGTATGTCTTAATTCATACTTCATAAATATAATAAATGACTTATTTTTTCTTGGATTTTTCTTCCAGTTATTAAAAACCTCATTATATCTTTTAGTAACATGGAGCAAAACCTCCTTAAAAGAGGTTTTTGTTGCTTGGCCCTCAACATCACCAACATATACACTTAAAGGAATGCCGGAATACACAACTTTGGTAATTAGTGCCAAAGAAAAGAACAATGCAAAATCTTGATTTCTTTTCATTCCAATGGGAAAACCATCAGTTCTATTAAATTCTTTTTTAGACACCACTGTCGCACTGGTATGCAAGAATACATGGGGGTTTTCAAAAAAATCAACTTCAGTTATTAACCCTTCATATTTTTTGGCCAATCTCAAATATTCATTTCCTCCAGACCTAATCTTACCCGCTGAGCAAATTAGACCTACAGTTGGAAATTTTACTATTGCTTGGTTCATTTGAAATAAATAGTTTTGGTCCCACTCATCGTCACCATCCAAAAAAGCAATATAATTAAATGTGGAATGTTGCACTCCTTGATTTCTAGCAACACTAACCCCTTGATTTGGCTGACTAATAATTCTAACCCGCTTGTCGTTTGTGAAATTCTTAATTACTTCAACACCATCATCCGTGCTGCCATCGTCAACAATAACCACCTCAAAGTTTATATAAGTTTGAGCAATTACCGAGCCTAAGGTTTTTTCAATGGTATGAGCCTTATTGTATAAGGGAATAACTACAGATATCATATTTTTACAATTGACAGTTTTTCTTTTAATGAAATGGCAAACGATTTTAACAGCATATTAAGCCAATTCTTTTCTTGTTTATTAAACCCTATAACATAAACTATAATAATAAAAAACAATCCTGAACTTCCGGTAACTATCAGCAAACGAATACCATCTTCATCAAGTACAAGTTGTGGTATTAAGGACAACAACAAAACAGCTAAAAAAGAGAACACGCATCTTAAAACGACATTTTTTATAAAGGACCACAAGGCAAGACCACAATATTTGTTTCCATATTTAAATATTAAACCCGAATTTAAAATGGCATATCCTATAAAAACTACATATAAGAAATAAGGAGGATAGCCCAAAAAGAAGAAACCAAAAGAAATAATTAAGGGAAAAAATGTTAAAATGGAACTTGCAATTTGAAAATCTCTAATATTACCTACAGCTTTTATGGAAGTTGAAACAGGAATTGAAAGCTGCTCAATTAAATTTTTAATAAGAAGCAACCTACAAAATACAACAGCATATGCTGGTACATCTTTTAACCAAAGTCCCAAAATGTAAGGCATCTCTATGAGCACCGGAATGCACATAAAACTTAAAAGGAAAAAAGACATTTTACTCCCCATGGCAGTCATCTTCAGCATAGACCCCCTTTTCCCTGCACCCTCACTTTTCGCTATGCCAGGGTTCAGGGCACTTAGCATAGTAGTTGAAAATGCACTCAGTTGCCCGCTTACTTGGTTGGCAATCCCTTGAGCAGCATTCACGCGAGGTCCAAAAAACATGTTTAGCACAATACCCTGGCCGTAATTTGCGATCATGCTACTTGAAGACCCTAAAAAAGACCAACCTGCGAAACTCCCCATTTCCTTGAATAATGACCTATCAAAATACTTTTTAACGTTAATTGTTACTTCATTATACTTTAGATGGCAATAAACCCTTCTGATCAATAACAAAATAATTGCCATTACTGCCATTAAAGAACCATAGCTAATCAATTTATCAAATGACGTATTGGTCACATATAAGGCTATACCCAATTTTATAAGTGCCTCTAGCACACCCAAAACCGCAACTAAAAACATGTTTTCGTGAGCATTTATCACAGCATTATATGGTACAGAAAGGATACCGAAAAATGTACTTAACACCATACATTGAAAAATGACCTTTGCTGCATATAGCCTGTTTTCAGGAATTTCCAGAACCCCATTAAAAAGAAAGAAACCAGCTCCTTCCAATAAAAGCACTACGACAATTGAAATGATTAAATGTAATACTACGCTAACATTGAAAATACCAACCTGTGCCTTAAAATCTCCTTTCCCTTCGGCAAAGGACATAAATCGCTGGGTAGCGGATGCCATAGCCGCATTTAAGAACGTAAGCATGGCTATGGCACCGGCGACCACATTGAAAATTCCAAAGTCAGTTGCGCCCAAGGCCGCCAAAATTAATCTTGTGGAATACAATGATATAAATACGGTAATAGCCATACGGGCATATAAAAACCCTGTATTCTTTGCTACTCTTTTGGCTTGCTGCATTTAATATTTTTCCTTTAACAAGAAGTTATTTGTTCCAAATCCCAAAAGCATTGTGGGTAATTAATTTTTGATATTGTATAGGTCCTATTACAACCGAAATGGCAAATGAAAAGCAAGTGGCCAATATAACTCCTGCCAATCCCAGATTAAAGGTCTTGGCAAACAACAAGCTTAATGGAATATTTATAACTATAGAAATTATGCTTATAATAAGTTGAATCTTGATTTTGCCAACGGCATTGATAAACTTATAATAAATAGATTGAAAGGTCGCCATCATAACATACAATCCCATGGACAAAGAAAGTGTAGTTGGCACTTTTATTTTGTCTCCCACCCATACAACATAAAACCAATCCGATACCAGGAACATGATTCCCAAGATAAAAGGTACAGCCCACCATAATTTCTGGATATTCCTCACTGAATGCTTGATCCATTCAAAATCCTTGTTCACATACGCCTCCGTAAAAGAGGACCAATAAGGGGCCGTTACCATGGCATACCCCATAAGAACAATGGAAAAATACTTTAAGGATACATTATAGGGCACCACTTCCTCCGGGGCAAAAAGGTTGGTGATGATAATATTGTCCGTTGACAATAAAACAGTAGTCGCCATCTGAATGATAAAAAAATGAAACCCCAACCCGGTTATATCCTTAATAAATTTTCTTTCCCATAGTTTTAGGGTCGGTTTAAAATCCTTGTACCTATTGTTGAAGGCAAATACATTTAGGCCCAACAAAATGACTACGGGTAAAACCGAAAACATACTCCCAAATAGCAATAGGGAACTTCCCGTGGTTTTACTTAGCAACCAAACAATTAACAGCGATAGTACTTGAATAAAAAATTCAATTTTGCCTTGTACAGAATGTTGCTGATCTGCCGCATAAATGGTTGTAATTAATTTAGTTACCAATTGGAGGATAAAAAATGCAAAAACAATGGGCATTAGAATACCTAAATCTCCTTTTAAACCTGCGCTAGTGTTAAAAACAATGGTCCAATCTACAAATACATTCACCAAAAGAAAGATGGCAATAACACCTACCCCTATAAACCCAATGACATAATACGCACAACTCACATAAGCTCTTGCCAACAGCAAATCTCCTTTTGCCTTTGCCTCGGCAAATTTATTGCGAAGCCCATTGCCAAGACCAATGTCTAAAATAGAAAACCATCCAACAAAAGAACTCAAGGTCAGCCATACCCCATAATTTTCTTGGTCCAAATAGGCAATGGTAAGAGGTACCAAAAGAAAATTAGCTAATATGCTTCCTCCCTTATATAATGTTGACCAACCAATGTGTTTTACAATATTTTGGGTTCTATCGCTACTAACCCTTAATCGTTGGTAAATTCGATTCATGAAATTTTAAAGGAATATCAGATTCGTTAAATTTCTATTATTTCTATACTTATTCAAGCTGAAGCCTCTAAAAATCGATTATGATCATTTAACCTCTTTTTTTGAATAGAAGTAATTATATAAAAACCTTCTTTCAACGTCAGTCTCCAGTACAATAAAATAAAAGTACCAAACTAACAAGCTCAAAGTTATCATTTCTCCACCATCTTCAATTAAGGCAACAGCACCAGCAACAAATTCTAGATGTGCAAAAAGCTGGTGAACCATATCTATTCCAATACCAAAAAAAAGAAAAAAGGTAAATAAAGATAGAATATCAACACAATTATTTTTGAAAATTTTGGATCCTTGAAAATAGCTCTTAAATGAGAACAAAAATAAAATTAACCCCATTAAGAATGCGAACACAAGTTCACCCAAATCAATAGCTCTTAAGCCTAAGTAAGATTGTAAACTAAAAAAATTAGCAAAAAAAATTCCTGCTTTTTCATGGAACTGTAACGCATCATCAAAACAGAGAAATAAAAATAAAATTAACCAAGGTAAATAATTAATCGATCGTTTTGCTACTAGATAAAATGTGATAAGAACAATTAAAATATATTTAAAATATTGAAAAATCTCAGGGTATCCTCCATCTTCATCAACCCTAAACTCTTTTGGGTTTGAGTCCCAAAATAATGCGATTAAAAGATGTATAACAATAAATACTATGTCGATTGTAAGAAAAATAAACAAGAGCAAACTCGACCGCTCTTTATTAAAGTTATTTTTTAAAAAATCTATCATAGTAAGTTAATTTGTTAAACCAATTTGTAGTTTTAGTTAATGAAATACTTTTTATATATTTTTAAATTAATATTACTTGAAACAAGCATTGGCTTAATATTCCTGAAGGCATTTTACCTTTCAACTTGGAAAATCGTTCCTAAATAAAATTTCCTGTCCCCATTCGATTCTAATACTAAAAAATAAAAGTACCAAACCAACAGGCTTAATGCTATCATTTCTCCGCCTTCCTCTATTAAAACCAAAATGTCAGAAACCAAATAAACCTCTTCCAATTGGTTATGCAAAATATCGACCCCAATCCCAAAAAAAAGAAAAACAGAAATAAGCATGAAAATGTCTATAAAGGTTTTTCTGAAATGCGCGGATCCTTTTAAGTAAAATAATGAGGAAAAACCCGAAACTAAAATACCCATAAACACAATGTAGATTAGCTGCCCTAACACCACGGCCCTAAGACCCGATACATTCTTTAAATCCAAAAGATGAACCAAAAACCAACTTGCTTTATGATGTAATTGGTAGGCATCATCTACTAACAATAGAAAAAAAAGCACTAAAAAAGGAAGGTATAGATTCTCCTTTTTCCGAAACATAAGATTCGCTGTCAAAGCCATTACAATCAAATATTTCACATACTGAAATAGCTCAGGATAACCCAATCCATTGGCATCAAGCAAAAAAGCTTTAGGCTCTGAATTCCAAAACAACACTATGAAGAAATGAACCAACACAAATAACACATCTATAAGCAACAAGAGTTTTAATAATCTCGTGGCCGGTCTTTGATTAAAAGAACTCTTAAGCGTTAAAAAGAACCTGTTATTCATGTGCCATTATCTTAAAATATACCCAGCCTTTATTTTAGGTACCAGTCGTAGACTCTTTCTACCCCTTCCTCCAAATCAATAGCGTGTTTCCACCCCAACCCGTGTAATTTTGATGGGTCCGTCAGCTTTTTCATGGTACCATCGGGTTTGTTGGAATTGAAAAAAAGTTCCCCTTTAAAGCCAATGGTTTCTTTAATCACCTGGGCCAGATCCTTGATGGATATATCCTCGCCTGTTCCTATGTTGATATGGGTATTCCTAATTTCTTTGGTCCCGGCATCATAGCAGTCCTTAAAGTCCCTCTTTTCCATGAGGAATACGCAGGCATCTGCCATGTCCTCACTCCAGAGAAATTCTCTCATTGGCTTGCCAGTGCCCCAAATTTCCAAATGCACCGCATCCCCATTTTTTTGAATGCCGTACTTATCCAGAACACTGTAAATGACATCTTTTTGTGCTGATCCGTTGACCCCTTCAATGGGCAAACGGTCCAAATCCTTGCAAATGGTATCCCAATCATTGTTCTCAAGGGCTTTCCCTAAATGCATTTTACGAATCAATGCCGGAAGCACATGCGACTTTTCCAGATCAAAATTATCATTGGGACCGTATAAGTTGGTAGGCATTACCGAAATAAAATTGGTACCGTACTGCAAATTATAGCTCTCGCACATTTTAATGCCCGCAATCTTCGCAATGGCATAAGGCTCATTGGTATATTCCAAGGTATCCGTAAGCAAATAGTCCTCTTTCATGGGCTGTGGACAGTTCTTGGGATAAATACAGGTACTACCCAAAAACATCATTTTTTTAACCCCATGCACAAAACTCTGATGAATCACATTATTTTGGATCATGAGATTGTCATAGATGAAATCTGCCCTATAGGTATTGTTTGCCACAATGCCCCCTACTTTGGCGGCAGCCAAAAAAACGTATGCCGGCTTTTCAGTAGCAAAAAACGTTGACACAGCGGCACCATCGGTTAAATCCAGCTCTTTGTGGGTGCGGGTCACAAAATTGGTATACCCCTTGGCTTGCAGGTTCTTTAAAATGGCGCTGCCCACCAATCCCCTATGGCCCGCAATATATATTTTAGCGTCTTTCTTCATTCTTATTTTTACCTAGATCCTGAGGTTTTTTTTATGAGTACCTGCAAAATCGAATGTCTTTTATTACTAATCCCTGTTTTGAAAGAAGATATATTATTCGAAATAATTGAAAGTCTCATAACCTCCATATTTCAAATGCTGGTCTTTCTGCATCAACTTTACGTCGCTCTTCATCATGTCCTTAACAAGGGCTTGCAGGTCATATTCTGGAATCCAACCCAATTTGGTATTTGCCTTGGTGGCATCACCAATCAATAGATCTACCTCTGTTGGTCTAAAATATTTAGGATCTACTGCTAATACCTCTTTTCCTATTTCCAATTGAAATTCTGGATTGGAACAAGATTTTACGTATCCTTTTTCTTCTACCCCTATACCTTTAAATTCCAGTTCTATACCAACCTCAGCAAATGACATTCTTACAAAATCCCTAACCGGGGTGGTCTTCCCTGTAGCGATTACCCAGTCTTCGGCCTCTTCCGCCTGTAGGATCATCCACATCATCCTCACATAATCCTTGGCATGGCCCCAATCCCTTTTGGCATCCAAATTTCCAAGGTAAAACTTATCCTGTAATCCCAGGGCAATTCTGGAAGCAGCACGTGTAATTTTTCTGGTCACAAAAGTTTCTCCACGAATAGGAGATTCATGGTTGAACAAAATTCCGTTACAAGCATACATCCCATAGGCTTCCCTATAATTCACGGTAATCCAGTAGGCGTACATTTTAGCTACGGCATAAGGACTACGAGGGTAGAAAGGGGTGGTCTCTGATTGTGGCACCTCTTGTACTTTCCCGTACAATTCTGAAGTAGATGCTTGGTAAATACGTGTTTTTTTCTCCAATCCCAACAAACGCACTGCATCTAAAATACGAAGCGTACCTAAACCATCTGCATTCCCTGTATATTCGGGAATCTCGAAAGATACCTGTACGTGGCTCATTGCGGCAAGGTTATAGATTTCATCCGGTTGGATCTCTTGGATCAAACGTATAAGGTTGGTACTATCGGTCATATCTCCGTAGTGCAAAATAAAATTACGATGCTCTACGTGTGGGTCTTGGTACAAATGATCTATTCTATCTGTATTGAAGGAAGAAGACCTCCTTTTAAGGCCGTGTACCTGATATCCTTTTTTCAATAAAAACTCACTCAAGTAAGCTCCATCCTGTCCGGTTACTCCGGTAATAAATGCTACTTTCATACTCTGTAATAAATTAAGTTATAAATCATCCAACCCAATGTCTGCCAAAAGCCATGCTTTCGGTACTATTTCGGATATTTGGACTAAAGTTTTTCTAGAAATAAAACGAGGGTGAGGCCCAAGTTTTTACGCAATAAAATTTCATTGGAATTTAGCGCTCCGCGCCGTTAGCCACAATTTTCATGGCTACAGTAAAATAGAAATTTTCTAAGAAAGGGCTAATATAAGGTAACCCAGAATTTGTTCTTTACGGTTTCCCGTAAACGTTAAGAACCTCTTAAAGTGCGAAAATACTCAGGGTATATTTAAAGCACAAGCTTTTGTTAACAACTATAATAAGTATTGCGAAAAATGCATTTTGTGAGTCAGCATAATACATATAATCAAGATTATCTCCCAATTGATTGCGATATAGAAAATTGAATATATGAGTTTAAAAAAAAGCCAAAAGATGTAAGACCCAGATCATCGATTAAAGGCATGGTAGTATTTTAGCAAACCACACTATAATCACAGTTTTAGAGGTAATGTTGAGTTAAAAATAGAGTAATTTAATAGTAGGGATATTTTTTTGGAACTCAATGTAATCAGGGAAGCTATAAACCAATACAGTTATAGATAGTTTTAGACCACATCTTTAATCTTTGCGTTGAGTACTACCCCAAGACCAGGAATTACCAACCGCATCCGTTTTTTTCCAACTTCTTGAATAATAGCCTTATGGTCTTTAAGAATCCCATTTTTTATATACAGTTCATCCCCTGGAATGAGTTTGGAAAGTGTTATTTCTTCAACATCCTCATCCTCTAACCAATTCTTAATGGTATTGATTTCCTCATCCCTGACCACGGCAGGTTTTCCAAGCCAAAACAAGTAACGTACCACTCCCGGCACTCCAAAAACTGTTTGGCGTTCCTTATCATTTAGACGAACAAAAACGTAGGATTTAAATAAAGGGGTTTCAATGGTTCTTTTTCGATCGCTCCATTGTCTAATTTCTTTAATTACAGGACAATACACTTCTATCTGCATATCCTGCAGCATATTAGCTACCTTCTTTTCCTTTCTAGACTGTACATATAAAACATACCACTTCATGGACATAGTGCTTATCAACTTAAAGATATAAATATAACGTCTATATTCTCAAAATATTACCGCCAAAAATAGGTTTAATCCGACGTAGATGGCCAAATAAGTACGAATATTATACTATAAAAATCAACCATCTGCCTGACCACAACTTTCACCATATTGAATGTCAGCACATAACATAAAAGTAAGTTACAACATAAACGCTCCAACATACTCCTTTGGGTGCAATTTATGATCAACTATAATACATAACACGAAGAATAGGTTGAACTTGTAAGTATTTTCCTAAAAACCTTTAAGTTCAATACTAAAGAAAAAATCTTACCGTTAGTTTAGAATAACCCAAATTGAACGCTTATGTTACCTACCTTATTTATCAAAAAACACAAAAGTACTTCAAGTAAAAGTGCGACTTCAATTAATAAACAACCCTTCTACAACTTAGAACGATTATTGTCCGATCTGGGCATTAAGTTTTCCAAGAGTGAGGTGATTACGATACAGGAATTGAAACAAGTAAAAAAGGTTTCAGCCACAAACCATGCTGCGCCATTGCCTAATGACCTACAGCAAATTGCAATTAATCAAATGGCGTACTCAAAATTAATGGAGGAGCGCCTTAACAAATCCCCTTTTGGACATAAGAAAGGCAAAGTGATATCCTTAAGAAGTTAAAAAGCTGCTAATTACAAATAGACAATTATCCTATAATATATAGATTCACTGCACTAAAGTCTTGAATCATATACTATTGAAGTTGGTTATATATGACCTAAACCCCCTTGTTCATCACCTGATTTTCGAGGGTTTTTTTGTTCCCATATTTAACTAAACACCATTTTATCAGCTCACCACACAATGCCCTACTGATCTAGTTTTTAGGGAATTAAACCCAAAAACATGCATTTCATCGTTTATTTTGGTATTTGGAACTGCAATAACCGAAGGGATTCATTTTTGACATTCATTTGTGCAATAATTGAGCAAATACTAAAAAAATGAAAAAACATACTTATTTATTCTTGGCATTGGTAATGGTGATACTTACCGGTTGTAGTAAAGATGACAACAGTGAAACCTCTATTGTGAGTAGGGTTTTCCAATTAAGTGCTGTCTCTAATTCCAACATTAGTGGAACGGCTACTTTCATCAAAAAAGAAAACGGTTTGACTGAAGTGGTATTGCAGATCAGCAACTCCTCTACGGACATCCATCCAGCAAAAATCTATCTGAACAACGCTGTACAAGGTGGGGAAGCAGCCATTACGCTTGCCGCCATTGAGTGTGATTGTGAAGCTAGTACTACTATGGTTTCCAAATTGGACAATGGCACTGCTATTTCTTATGAGGAACTAGTAAATTTTAATGGACACATAAAGATCCATCAAAATGAAAATCATATGGAAATTATTATTGCTCAAGGGAACATAGGTTCTAACGTAAAATAATAACTCAAGAATACTAAATTCATCTTCAAAGCCCTGATCTTAATTGGTCAGGGTTTTTTATTTATTGTATTTGTGATTATTTCAAAATTATCTTCCTAAGGGAAGTGCCATAAGGTGTTTCCAATACGACCGCGTAAACCCCGGCCGGCTTGCCCGAAATATCCATGGAAATGTCATAAGAAGATTCCCCCCTTGCTTTTTCTGAGGCTATCAAGGCATTGTTTGCAAAACTAAAAACCCTAATACTCACATTTCCCCGTTCTGTTAGATTAATCTGTGTATTAAATTGTCCACTTGTTGGATTAGGAAACACTACGAAGTTTTCTACCACCTTCTTATTAAATTCAATTTCTTCTTCACTCACCGTAGCATCCTTAGCAAGTACCAGAACCTTTTTGGTCTGTTGGGCACTGCATGGCCCACGATGGGTAATAATTCCTATTTCGTATTCACCCGGGCTATTAAAAACAAGTTCAGCCTCATCATTATCCTTTTTAACCACGGTTGCTTCTTCTGGAATTATCCACTCTAATCTTTCCGGCAATGGATAACTGATATCCACCAGAATCAAGGGCTCCCCAACGAATACTTGGCTAGAAACTGCAAATTCCGCACTGATCTCATCAGAACTTACATCAATAAAAATAGCACCTTGGGCAGTACAGCCATTTTGACTTTCCACTACCAAAGTATAGTTCCCTGTTTCGGTCAATATTACTTTGGACTCTGTACTGGTATATCCTTGATCCGAAGACCACAAATAGGTTGCCGTTGGGTCGGCCACTGTGGCATCCAGTTCCAGCTGCTGTCCGTCACACAACACCCTATCCTCACCAAGGTCAACCATTAGAGGAAGAGGATCTTCCAAGACATAAGTCCGGGTTATTGGTCCATCGCCAAAGCCGCCAATAGTAACCGTATATGTACCTGCGGGAAGTCCATTAATATCGCTAGTAGTATCTCCAGTATTCCAAGAATAGGTAAACACTCCGTTTCCTTTATTTACCACAACGGATATACTTCCATCCGAAGTGCCTGCACAGGACGGTGACACCATCGTTTCCTCTACAATATCAGGTTGTGAGACTATATAACTTTCACTGAATGTACAGCCATTGCCATCGGTAATTGCAACTTCGTATGTATTTGCCGAAAGGTTTTCTATACTTTTTGTTTCCCCAACGAATGCATTATCTGAAAGTCTGGTCCATCTGATGCCATATGATCCTGAGCCTCCTGAAATTTCCAAGGTAATGCGGCCATCGTTTGCCTCATATTCAGAAACATCCTCTAGATTGGCACTTGCAATGCGCAATGGATCCGAAGGCGCCTCGATAGTAATACTACTTTCTGTAAAACATCCATTTGCATCTACCACCTCAATAACATAATCACCGGCGAGCAGTCCGCTCAAATCTTCTGTGGTTTCTCCGTTGTCCCAATAATATTGATAGGGTTCGGTTCCTCCAACAACTGAAATAGCTATATTTCCCGTCGCTTCACCATAACAAAGCACATCTACCTTACCATCTATATAAATCTCCAACAAATCTGGTGCAACTATAATTAATGGAGCAGTATCGATGGAAATCGAATTGGCATCTGTAACACGTACAAAATATTCTCCCGCTGATAAATCCCCTATAATTCCTGAATCTTCAGATAAAAGGGTGTTCGAACCATTTTGAATAGCAAACCATTGATAAGTATATGGTGCAACACCTCCGTCCACATTGGCGCTTAATTCCCCAAAATCATCCCCATAACAATCAAGGAATACAGTTTGGCTTAAGCTAGCTATCAATTCCCCAGGCTCGGCAATCCTAAAATCACGAGTAAAATAACAGCCATCGCCATCAATAATATTATTGGCATCTCTTATTACAAGGGTATAAGTCCCTCCTTCCAAATTACTGATATCCTCATCGGTTGAAGTAAATCCATTATCGGAAGACCATTGATAACTGAAAGGAGCGGTCCCTCCAAATACAGTAATGGAAATTGCGCCATCAGCCGTGTTGGCGGCAGTAAGGTTTTTTTCCTGATCAACAATAATTCCTAATTCTTGTGGTTGGGTTATGACACCACTTGTAAATACTTCACAATTATTAGTGTCTCGAACCGTTACTTCATAGGTTCCAGCCACCAGGTTATTGAACTGATTATTGTTTTGAAAATTGATCCCATCTATGGCATAGGCAAAAGGTGGCGTACCTCCGCTAACATTCACTTGTAATACTCCATCATCACCTCCAAAACAGGATACTTCAGTAGGTATTATATCGACTGTTAATTCTTCGGGCTCTTGAATCGTTATTTGCCTACTTGATACAGGCGGATTAGCTGTTTCATCGGCTATGGTTAGCGTATAAATTCCGGCAGGAACATCCTCTAAATCCTTGCCTGCTATACTGATTACGTTATTTGACGCCACGTCTCTCCATTCAAAAGTGATTGTTCCATTACCGGTCACCGTGGTCGTAATGCTTCCAGTTGACTCCCCATTACAGCCTACATTAAACTCTTGGATGTTTGTAATTGCCAAGGGCCCTGGCTCGCCTACATTAAATTCTCCCGAAAATGTACATCCATTATCATCCGTAACCAACACTTGGTAAGCTCCTGCGACAAGGCCTGTTAAATATTGCGCTGCACTACCATTCACATTTGGGCCTGACCATTCATAAGAATAGGCTCCAGTGCCACCAATAACTTCCAAATCAATAGTCCCATCCGATCCTCCTGTGGTTGAGGCATCCGTAACACTGGTATTAGTTGTATCGATGGTAATTGCATCGGGTTCACCAACAACCACATTGGCATTATATAAACACCCATTACTATCCTGAACAGTAACTATATATGTTCTTGGTGATAGATTAGTAAAGGTATTCGCTGTCTGATATCCAAATCCATCATCTATGGCATATTGATAGGGTGTCGTCCCTCCCGTTGCATTGATGGTTATTTGGCCATCACCTCCATTAAAACAAGATACATCTGTTGTGATTACCTCACTCAAAAGTGCGTCCAAAGGTTCAGTTACCACAACCGAACTGCTTACCGTAGGATCACCGGAAGCATCCGATAATTCTAGGGTATAGGTCCCTACAGCAAGTCCGCCAATAACGGCCTGGTCAGGACCAGTAAAACTCGGATCACTGTCCTTGGTCCAAATAAAGGTAAAAGGAGGCGTTCCTGATACCTCAGCCTCAATCCCTCCTGTAGCGTCTCCTTTACAAAGTACGTTAGTTGGATTAAGGGAAGTGATTCCCAAGGGTCCGGGTTCGGTAATGGGTATTGGGCCAAGATTTACTGAACAATTATTACTATCTGTCACCACCACTTGATACTCCCCGGCTGTGAGTCCGAATAAATTCGGTTGATCTGAAGTAAAACCATTTGGGCCCGACCAAGCAAAACTATGGGGGCCTGTTCCTCCGGATGATTCTATTACAATTTCCCCATTATTGCCACCGTTGATGGTTACGTTCTTCCTTTGTTCTGATATTTCCGATACCAGAAGTTGGTCGGGTTCATCAATAAAAACGGAGGCTGAAGGGGCTGATTCGCATCCGTTTTCATTTCTTACCGTTACCCTATAAAAACCAGGAGGAAGATTCGTGATGGTATTGCCATTAAGAGGTATCCAATCCGACTCTATTGGCGCCAACTCATAAGTATATTCATAATTGGTCCCCCCTGAAAGAACTAAAACAATGGAACCATCATTACTACCATTACAACTGACATCATTTGGAACTGGGCTATCCATGACCACAGGATCAGGTTCATTTATCAAATAGGTAGCGGTAGTGGTACTAAAGTTGTCCGGATCGTTAAAATCTGCATCTGAGACCCTACCGGATGATACTCTCAACACGTAGTCCCCTGGTGTATTTATGCTATTCAATTCGATAATCCCAGATGATCCTGATTGGATAGAAGAAGCAGCTCCATTAATCACCCATTGATACCTATAATTGGAGGTGAAATTGGATACTTCCGCACTTACACGACCGTCGGAACCCCCAAAACAACTGATCTGGTCGGTTTGTTCCGAAGCAAGATCAGGAACAGGGTCTGAGGTCACATCTATGTTTTCGGAGGTAAGAGTACAGTTATTATCATCCGTAATTGTGATGCGATAGGTGCCTATTTCCAATTCACCAAATTCCACTCTTTTTATTTGTGTATTGTTTATAATAGTTATTGTGGAAACTTCTTCAAAATTAGAGGTCTCTGTAATTTGTTTTTCAAGTTTAAAAGAATAATTTGGGATTCCACCGTCATAATTTATAGTAATGAACCCATCCCGACTTGTATTTGAAGAAGCCCTTCCAGAATTAGGATTACTAAAGGTTAAAGGGGTTAAAGAATTTATAGTTATCGAACCAGACTCACCTATACAACCATTTGGACTTCTTGCAAGAAATACATAATTACCTCCATCCAAATCTGAAAAAGTTGGAGAAGGCTGCCAACTATTAGGATCTCCTTGTATTCCATATTCCAACTCAGCATTGGTGTTTGGGGCGTATCCACCACCAGATCCCACAACGGTAACACTTCCTTTTTCCCCTGCACATTTGGGTTGAATGACGTTTTCTGATGGAATGTCAATTCTTATTTCAGACGGTCTACTTATGGTGAATTTTGGCGTGATTTCCCCGCTTTTTACATCTACGTCACCAACGTTTGGAAAGTCGTATCTAACCTCCTGATAAATAATATAATAATCTGCAGAATCGAAAGTTACTCCATTAGTATCAGTAAAACTACCATCTAATCCTGAATAAGTGCCACTATATTCACCCCCTCCTACATCAACAAGAGCCACATCTGAGATATCAGCATAAGATTGAGCTGGGAATGGGTTTTCACTTTTCAAATCCAATTGACTAGGATCTGATGGAGGAGTTCCTTGTCTTATAAAATACCGCATTTGATAACCTTCGGCAACGTTCCTATCAAAAGTGAGGGTAACAGACCCGTAATTGTTTCCGCCACAAGTTTCATTTTCTTCTATTATTCCGTTGGGTTCAATAAGTTTGGGGGAGCAAACAACTATTGTATATGTTCTCCATGGTGAAAAAACATTTCCATTTAATTTATATCTAAAATCTATTAGTTTATTATTGTTAGCATTCAAATCAATATCAAAATTTTCAAAATCAATTGGAAGGCTTGCTCTGCTCTGAGAGTTTTCTAGCACCTTAGTATTTCCTTCAAATCTATATTCCCATTCTACAACATCCGTATCAACTATAATATTTGAAGCATCGATAGAGTTTGTATTACAATTTAACTCATACAGGACTGAAGTATTTATTTCTTCAAAATAAAGAGCCCCATTATTTCCCGCTTCATAATAAGAATCAAATGTTGGATCTATTGTTATCGTATATCCACCACCCAGAGTAAATGTCTTTCCCCTATTTGGCCCTTCTATATATCTACATTCAGCCTTTTTAACGATAAATTCAAAAGGTCTCACATCAAATTCAAATATTCCTGTTGTTGTACTGATGGTATTTCCTGTAAAATCAGTAATCCTTATTTCACCATCATTAGAGGCTAAAGCAGCAGGGGTAACATTAAAGCATTCACTTGTACTAATATTTACATTATTACTGGTTGCCAGATGAAATCTTTGCCCCAAACAAACACTAGTAATTAGAATAAAAAGCAATGTTATAATTTTCCTCATAACCCTAATATTTTAAATTAACCTTTTGGATCATTGATGTCCGTCCCCCGCTCAAAACCGACTGTAACCCATAGGTGTAATTAGTATTAACTTCCAAATCCACATCATTATAGCCTTTGATACTACCCTCCAAGGTTTTATACAATTTCAATCCATCCTCCCCTTTGCCCCGATACAATCTATATTCCAAGACTTCCTGGTCCTTGACTCGCCACGAGAGGTTGATGAATCTCAGTTCACGGTCTACCATCCCAGAAAATTTAAGGTCCTCACCGTCCATATTTTTGCCTTGCCATACTACCGATAAGGATTCTGTGGGAGTACTCTCCAAGTTCCCCTCATCTTTCGCAATCATGGTATAATTATATACCCCGCGCTGTTCTACAGACGTATCCACATAGGTTGAATCCGATATTTTGTTAGTTTCCATTAGTTGCTCCCATAAGGCTTCGTTATCATCGCCCCTTTTTCGGTAGATGGCATGAGCCACAACATCTTCACTACTGCTGGGAATCCAGTTGATCTGGATTCCCGCCTCTGTCACCTGATAATTCTTAAATACTGGTGAAGATGGTGGCGTTACATCTGGTTTTTCTACTATCAATACCTCAGAGTATTTTGAACGGTTGTAACGATGGTCCTCCGCTGTGATTTTATAGAATACTTCCCGATTCAAATTTTTCACCTGAAGGGTGTCCGTATAGCGTTCTCCTTTTAACACCGTCTGGGTGACCTCACTATATTCGAGCTCTGGGTTATTTGATCTAAATATTCGATAACCTCCAAGATCTTCTTCGAGATTTTTAGTCCACTCCAACTTAATGATTCCCGTAGTATCCATCACCCCTTTTAAACCTATTGGAGGGGCAGGTGGGATTGAATCTATCGGCTGCACAAGGGTTGGAAAGGATTCGCTTTCCACTCCGTTTTTGCCCATGGCAACCACCGTGAAATAATTGACACGTTTTAGCCCCATTATCCTCGTTTCCCTATCCATAGCTTTTATAGCGCTTTTTACTATTTCAAAAGGGCCTTTATTGCTGGTGGACCGCCTTACCTCAAAACCTGAAATAAGATCATTTCCCTTGGGATCAAAATCCCAAAATAGGACTACTTCATCCTCAGTTGGAATTTCCTTTTTGTAAATTCTGGGAGCATATTCCAACTTTTGTTCTGCCATGCCAGAAATCACTTCCGAACTAGGTCCTGTTTCCCCAAAAGCATTTTTTCCCTTGATGCGATAGTAATAGGTTGAATTATTGGGAATGGAATCTGTGTAGGACAAGGATATTTCTTTGGTGTTATTAGATTCCTGCGCACTAAAAATAGGAACCCCGTTCAACTGTTCAAAGCTAGTAGCGTCTTTGGAACGCTCCACCACATAACTCGTATATATACCTTTTAGGAGATCAAAATTCCAATCCAACGTTACAAAACCATCTCCAAAACTTGATGTTAAGCCGATGGGTTTGGGGAGCTCTTCATATAAATCCGAACCGGCATAAACACTACCATTTTCTATAGTAAGAGTCACTTCCTCAGGAATGGCCACTGATATGGAATACAAATACTTTTCACCGGCCTTCACTGATGTATCCTCAATGGCCCATCCAGCCAACTTGGCTGCTTCATAATTTTGTTCTGCTGCCAAAAGGGCGAAGGTAAACCGTTGTTCCAATTCATCGTTTACAGCATAGATACTGCCCATGGCGCCTCCAGGAACTGAGGTTTCAAAACTATCCCCATATAAAGCCTGAGCCAAGATGGCGGCATTTTGTTCCTGCGTTGCCAATGCTTCCCAAGCTTCCAAGGGTTCTGGCTTTAAGGGAACGGAAACCAATACCTTCCTTTCAATAGGTATTACCGCTAAACCATTTCGGGAAATGGTACTTCGTTCTATTAAAAAACCATATTCATTTGCCTTTTTCCAAGCGCTCGGTTCATCCACAGCCCACCTCAACAGCACCTTTTCCGGTAAGGATCTTGAAATCACCTGAACGGCTGGAGCTTCTTGGGCCCTTATGACATTTAGCATTAAAAACAATATGACAATTATGTATTTCACTTTCTTATTTTTATTGTTGGAATATCTCCCACTACTTTTAGTCATTCTTATATTTTATCTCATACCCTTTTTGGTACAAATCCCCAGGAGTCCTGTAAATTAATTGCGCCTTAAAAGTTCCCAAAGGCAAGGCTGGAAACGAGCTTTGCATTAAATATTTGTAGGCATCATATTTGGCTTGATCCCCTCCAGTACTGGTATATCTGTTCACTATCCTATTCCTCAGATAAATCATGTCTGACTTATACTGATACGGCAGATTATAGACAAACGGAATCCTGTTTTTCACCCACGCAGAATTGGGATTATTATCCAAATTATTCAGATATTCCTGACCTAAATAAAAGGAGCGAATTGGAGGGACTCCCAACAATTCCTCTTCCCTATTGACCCTGATATCCCCATCTAACGGATAATTCTCGTACAATAAGGGGAAGATTTTATTTTTGTAATAGGAATCGTCCAACACGGCCTGGGCATAGATTAAAGGCTTGGATTCGGTATACCTGCCTCCCATTATTTCCATCTTTTCCAGATATTCATAATCTGACACTTTAATGGAAAGGGAATGAACATCGGCATAAATAAAATTCGTCAGGTTGTCTATGACATTCAAATCGCGAATTTTGTCTTTAAACGTAGGGTGTTGACTGGTTTTAAAAGCATATTCCAAAATTGATTTAGGAGCTCCACTGGAAATAGTAACATTTGCTGCCATTTTATTGGAGACTACCGCACTTCCCGAAGTATTTATGGTTTCTTTTTCCTGCGTATTGGAGGCTACATCAAACCAATTGGTGTCGCCGCCTTCCTCATCAGCCAGCAGATCGGTTTCAACGGTAACAATCTCCGTTTGTATTTCAGCTCCTGGTGGGAATGCCATTAAATTAAGACCATATGGCGTATTCAAAACCATATCAGGGATATCATAGAAAACTGTGGCTTTCCCCCTATCATAGTTCAAATTGGTTCGAACACCCTGACCGGTTGAATTGGATACAAACTCGGCACGCATTTCATAGCCGCTATCAAACAAATAATGTTGCGCGGTTTTCATCTTCACATACCCCTTCCCGTATTCTTCCGGATAAAAACTTTTTTGATCTAGTACAGGATACATATAGGCGATATTTTCCAAGGGAATATGGTCTGGGGCTTTATCTGTTTTAAAAATTGCTTCCAGTTTTTCAATGACCGGTTTACCATTTTCTACCATGGTCTGGTAGGAGCCGCCTATTTTTTCATCAAAACTAACTTCCACCACTACCTTTACCTCTTTTTCCGAGGGCAGGGTTTCCGAAGGTTTGAAGGTAACCGCATCATTGGTATCATTCCATTCCAAGCTTCCCTTCAGTTCCTTTCCTTCCGAAGTGACCTTAAAGTTTTGTAACTGCAGTTTAAAGGTTCTTGTTCCTTCCTCCAGATCTACCGTAAAATCATTGTTGGCGGCATAATTGAATATAGCTTGGGGCGCAGCAAAGACAGA
The DNA here is from genome assembly GCF_040566555.1 of Sediminicola luteus. Taxonomy (GTDB): domain Bacteria; phylum Bacteroidota; class Bacteroidia; order Flavobacteriales; family Flavobacteriaceae; genus Sediminicola. Next base: position 216,092 of record NZ_JBEWYP010000006.1, read on the forward strand.
AATGTCTTCACTCTTATCCCTTGGGGTTATATCAGATATCATGGGTACGCCCACGGCATTGTTAATATTCTCGAGCTCGCACTCTTCCCCCATCTCCACTTTAAGGCGCATACGCCCCTTGACCAGTCCGCCCAAAATATTATAGTACATTCCCACATAGCCCTGCACATATACAGGGTTTGGAAATTGCCCTCGCAGCATCGCAGCAACCCCAGCTTCTGCAATTTGGAAATTCCCTTTAACAAATACCAGGTTCACTTTTACTCCAAACTCCCCATAGAGATAGGCATATACCTGCCCCATGGAATACCACCCGTCATTACCAACGGGACCGGGACGACCTACACATTTGGCATTCGGGTAATAGGCATGCATTACATCAAAACCGACGCCGGCTTCCAGTGCTGCATAAAAAATGGCAAATTCATAATTCTTTCTGTAAGCGAAATTTAAGCCAAAGGCAAAGCCCTTTCCAGCCGCCAACTGGTTTTCTTGACGATTGTTATTCAACATATCGCTACCCAAAATTTTAACTACTTGGGGATGTGGATCTAACTGGGACGGAAGCTCAGTCCCTGTCATAAAGTACCCACCAACTTCCAATTCTTCGGTTCCCAATGCAAAAATCAACGACAGCCTTCGTTGTGGCGATCCTATGTGCAAGTACCAATCATTGGGACCTGTGTGAATTTTAGCCCAACCAGCCAAGTTGTTATCCCCACCTCCTCGGATTCCCTCGGTATCCATGTAAAGTTCAAAATCCCCATCGAAAGTGCGATTGACAAAGTCTTTCTCTATCCCTATATATACTCCGATTTTTCCGGAAGAGGCAACATCCCTTACAGGAATAGCTTCTTTGGAAAGTTCCAAGTAGTTCCCATGTTTGGCAAGCTGCTCCACTAATTTGGGATTCTTTTCCGCAAACTCATTGATCTTTTCTTCCATCTTGGAGAGTTCCCCGAGCTTCGTACTATCCTTTTTGGATTCACCACCCATCATAGCCCCTTCCCCAGTAAAGCCAATCCTATTGAGTCCACCGTGGGTATTGAATTCCATTTCCAAATAGGCCTTTCCGTTAAAGGTATCCGAATTGGGTGCACCTATTTTCACTCCTGCCCTAAGTCCTAGTCCATACTCCTCATTTGGCCTGTATACCGCTGAGGATGGAGAAAAACCATCTCCATTGCCCCTTATTTTTTTCATTTTGTAGGATACCCCTCCCACAAAAGCATTGATCAATAATTTACTGTTGGAAGAGGCACTGTTGTTATCTGTCCAGATATCCACATTCCAATATCTAAACTCTTTCTTGCCAAAAATAGCCTTACCCCTAGCCTTAAAATCAAGCTCTTTTATGGTAGCGGTAATATCGCCCCTGAAACCATCTCCATACCAGCTATGGTCCTCCATGATTTCCAATTCTCCTTTGAGGGCCACCCCACTTTTTTCATAGTCGATTTTAATCCCGTTGACCTTAACCCGTTCAAATTTCCAATGCTGAATAGATGCTCCTTTGTCCAACTGGCCTAAAATGGCCATGCTCGTAGTTGCATGGGATCCTTCCCCATCCAAATTAAGGGTAAGGTCAAAAGAAAGGCCCAATTGGTCTTCAGGAGTGGTAAGTTCCAGATCTGAAACAGAGGCGGGAAATCCCATCAGTTTCATTTCTCCGGTAAAACCAAAAGATTTGGTACTGATGGCCTTTTTTCCTGGTTCCGTTTCCAGTTTTAGTTCCTCGAATTTTATCCCGGGAAAGCTAAACCCTTTACTATCCTTTTCCAGTTCTTCCTTGGAAGGCGGTTCCTCCCCGTCTTTGAGTCCTATTTTTCCAATGACCGAAAGTTGTCCGGTAAGATTGGCGTAGGGGTATAAATTTCCCTCTTTTACATCGATCCCCACTTTGGAGTTTCGCTCCAACAGTATTTCCCCTAAGAACACCGGGGCTTTATAATCACTTTTTCTCCCTACTTCCAGTCCGTAGCCATTAACATCTATGTATCCCTTGTACTCCATAGGTTCCTTTAAAATGGGTACGGAAATATCGCCGCCCATGGTACCACCAGTGAGGGAATTCATCGCTAGGGTAATGCTTACATCTTCCACGGTAAAGGCCCATTTTCCCGCTGCGCCTTCCCCAACATTCAACACATTTTCCCCAAAAAAAGTTCCTGACACTCCTTGGCCATCCAAAATCAGATTTTTGGCGCCAAATTCTACACGACCTTCCGGAGCATTGTTTTTTTCGATGCCCTTGGGCAGCATTACACAGACTTCCTTGGCATAGAACCCACGCCATAACTTTCTGTCGGCATTACTATATATGGCACTGTATTCCTTTGGGAATTTTATGCCTGAGGCATTCTTGCTATCGCTGAGATCTAATACTGCCCGTTTTATATTGAAACCCCAACCTTTAAGGCCTACCACTTCAAATTTGGGAAGGGTTACATCCAGCAGTACATCATTCCAGCCATTAGCCCGAATGCTAAAGGAAGCCCCTACATAACATTTGTTATTTACTACATTCTCTGTATCCTTTAGGTATTGATTGTCCCTACTATCCCCACACACATAGTTGCCTCCGCTGGTAATGGGCAGCAATACATTACGGGAAATTCGAAGGTCCCCTTCAAGGCCAATAGATTTTAAGCCAGTGCAATCAAATTCTACGTATGATTGATCACTAAAAGTCCCTGTTTCCAGATCGATACCACCTTTTAAGGTCAGCAACCAATTGTCCCCATTCATGGGAATGGCCTGATTGCCCAAGAGCACTAGTTTCATATCCCCGAGAAGAGCACCATCGTGGGAAAGTTTTATCCCTTCGGCACCAAAATAGAGATTGCGTTCCGGTGTCGAATCATTGGCCTTTTCTGGAATGGTCAATTTTGCCCAGGCTTTAAATTCGGCATATTGGGGCGTGAATTTCACTTGGGAAATGGCAAGTTGCACGGTATTCCCAGAGGTGGAATCCTTCTTACTGAGGCCAACCGGTAATTGGAGTAATTCTTTCCCTGTAATGATATCTACAAAATTCCCTAGTTTTTGAACAGCTTCAAAGGCATTCATAGCCTGACTCACCAAGGTATCCACTTTTGAATTACTGGCATAATGGGCTTTAAGATATTCCTGATTGAATTCCGGAGCTCGGTTGATAAAAGAGACCTTAAAGCTGTTGTTTTCTTTTAACTTCTGATCTAGGTTTGGGAAGGATCTATAGGTTTTTGTTTCTTCTATTGTTTTGGGAGCAGTATGATTGTTCTTAATTCCAAAAATAGAAGTGTTGTAAAGGGCCGATTGTTGCAGCTTTATCAATTGCTGCTGTATGGCCGACTTGGTCTTCGTTGAGTCTCCAGGGTTTGACAACCCATTATTTGAATTAGGAGCTACCCAAACATCATTACTTCTATAAGCTGGAACCTCTTCATTTGTAGAGAAATTGTTTGGAGAAGCCCACAAGAAGCAAGGCCACAATAGTAGTAAATTGTATAGGTAGTTTTTAATCATAATTGTTGCTTATGGTTGGTATTTTCTACTCATCTTATTTTTTAATTATTTCAATTCTCACTGTTGATGGCACGAGCGTGACGCTCGCGCTAGCAGGGGGTTTTTCGTTATATTTTTAATTTTTTTTACTCTTAAAACCACTTAACACATATATTATACCTTCAAATTTATTTGGCAAATTTGGAAGTTCTCCAGTTTTGAAATAGTTAATTAACCCAAAAACTAACAATAAAAATCCTGCAAGACCTAGAAGCATAAAAATACCTCCTAAGAAATAATAAACTCCTGTAACAAATAAAGATGGTTTAGTACCAATTAAATAGTAACCATCTATAACTAATATTTCAATTCTCCTTTGATTATTCTTTATTCGAATATCATTAAAAGCGGTGAGCTGATTTTTAGAAAGGGAGAGCGGCAATATCTGATCTAAATCTCCATTTATTATGATATTATTTGTCCTTAAAAATTTTAAAATTCTTTTATGTTCTCCATCTGGGATGTAAAAGTTTCGCGTTAATGTGTCCACTACATTCGATCCCAGATTAAGTTGTATATATTTTTTACCATCAAACACATAGTCCAAGGAGAAATATTCTAGTTGTTTAGTAATTGGAATATTGCTTTTCGTGTCTTTAGTTTTTTTAAATAAGGTTGGGCTAACTACAAATACGAGAAGAATGCAGAATGTAAATCCAAATAATAAATTAAATATGTGTCTTACGGATTGCATAATCTTATCTTATAATTGTTTCGTATATTCAAACTAGTAGATATTCTTTACTGCAAACTTGGCAAGTCCCTATGCCTATTTTTAAAAAAACTAGGATTCTGTCTTATTTTCTCAGCAAAATCTTCTATAAAGGAGTTTCCTAATTCAAAAAAAGTATTTTTTTCCAATTCATTTAGCTCTACATTTATTGTATATAGAGCAACACTACCGCATATAACGGATAGTATAAATGCGCCGTCATTTTCATATAGCGTGTACTCCCAATTTTTTTCTATTTTTTTTTTCATTTCAAATTTGTTAAAGATTCGATATAACTGCCTGCTGGCACAGCATCTATTACTATTTCAGAGTACCCATTCGGCAAAATCCCACCTGGGATCCATAAATCGTTAGCTCCTTTTTCTGTTCCTTGAGGTATTCTTCGATTTTGTGAGACTGTATTGGGAATGTCAATTCTTACTAATTCCTCACCTGTCCATGACCCACTAGGAATACCTAATTCATTTTCTACAACTGACAAATCACCATCAGCCTCGTTTAAAAGATTATCCATTTCCTTATTTGACATTACAAATTGGCCGTCATGTCTTCCTACAGGATTTCGTCCATACAAGTCCAAAGACCTTTTAGGCACAAGATAAGAAGCTCCATCATTAAATTTTGCCAGATGTGTAGTAATATAATTAGCTTCAAGATAAGTTTCGGGGCTAGGTCGAGAAGCTTTGGAATAGGACATTACTTTTGATTTGGACCATCCAGATTTATAAGCTACTTGACCTTCATGGAAATATTTTATTAGAACTCCATTTTTAACTGTTAATCTTGGAGTATTTGAATTATCAACTGATTTTCTACTAATCCACTTTTTCCCATTTTTAAAATAGAATCTATACCCATTAGGGGCTTCGGATAAATCATCAATATTTTTTCCAATTGTCTTACTCCATTCCAAAGCGCTACCCGTGATCGATTCCAGACCCTTCTCGTATTCAGATACTATTTTTGGGTTTTTACCGCTACGAATTTCCAATTCAGCCCTTCTAACGAAATCCTCAACATCTTCCAAAGACAATTCTGTTCCATTTTTGGCAATCTCTAATTCTTTTATTATATCAATTACCTCATCTGTTTGTCTATTATTTAGAAGTTTGCGCAAATAACCTATTCCTTTAGCTCCTCCTTTATTAATCAAATCAAAGCCGCCTTTTGCAGCAAATGCGTAGCCAACCCAAGTCCAAGCCCCTGGAATATCCACCTCTGTTGCTTTCAAACCTAAGTCTGTTACCGTGTAAGAAAAATCTAATAGGGTATATAAATTCTTTGATACTTCGTACGCTTTTTGACCGGCCTTTGCAGATCTGATTGCAGTTATCGCTGCTGCACCCTCCCCCAATGTGCTTACTGTAATTATTATATTAAAGGCATTCCAACCAAAATTTTTAATGCGTTGATTTCCTTCATTCTCCTTTAAGTAATCAAGAAATAGTGCCGGCACTATTTGTATAGAACCACAATATTCGTTAGCAGACAAAGATTGTCCATCCACACAACCAGCCCCAAATGGTGAAACATCGTTAAGAACTGTAAGGCCTACTAACTCAAAAGGAGAAGAGCCTTTAGGAAGCAAATAGTCTGTTTTTGTAGAACAATTCTTTCTTCCTTTAGAACAGCAGGAGATACAAGTACTAATGCTAACTGTATGTGTGTCTTCATCATAAATAAATTCGAAGTCGTTTTTATTTTTGACGTAAGAAACGAGTAAATAATTTTGCTGTTGTACATCCCAACTTAAATAGAGTTCTTGCGGTATGTTTAGGTCTGCTAGATTAACCCTTGCATCACTAAGTCTTTTTATTTCACGGAAAAATTTAGTGTGTGGATATTCTCCATTTATTAAATCGCTCAACTTTTCCTTTAATACATATATTAAAGGTTCGTCCTCGCTATTTAAATGTGTTGGAGAAATCAATTCATCCAAAAATCTTTTCGCTTCATCATCGGTAACAGAGGCTACCACCTTTGCAACTAGAGCGTCGTGATTCATCGATAAAATATTGAAAAGCCTTCCATCTAGCATAATTGAAAGCATTTCCACCTTTTGCTCTAAGGAAATTAATGCCAATACATCGGTATTAACTTTAAGTGCTATTTCAAATAATTTATCTCTTAGTTCCTCTTTATCAAGGTTCTCATTATCTAGTATGTTGGATATTCCGTTTTCTCTCCATTCAGTTAAGAGAGCTAGAGCTTGATAATACTTTTTCCAAGAAAATTCTAGTTTTCTATTACCATCAATAGTTTTTGGAGTATTATCCCATTCCTCATATAGTCTCTTGTACGAATCAACTATTTCAGACGATTGTTCCGCACATATCAATTTCGAAACTTCTCTTAAAAAGTCTTCTTCCGAGCCTTCAACGGTTGGTAAGTCTTTGTAAGAATTAAAATATTCTTGGCCCAAATCACACAAATCAGTTGCACAATTGGTTGTAATATCAACAGGGAGTAAATTAGAATTAGTACTTGAGAAATTTAGATTGCCTTTACTACTGTTTACATACCCATAATTAGTCAAATAAGTTTTTGCACAGTCATCAGGCACAGATTCAAATAAATAAACACTAGAGTTATTTCCTATGTCCGGAATTAACTTTAGAACATAAGGGTTGCCTTTACCCTCTGTATAATAACCATCAAAACTACCATCTGCCTTGAATCTAGCGTCATAGCCAACTCCGTTATTCAACCTAAATCCAGGAATTGTTCCTTTTACTCTATCCGATTCTATTTTTGACCTTATTATACTAGACTTTTCAATTTTAAACGGCCTCCAATCAGGCGTAAACCAAATTCTTCCAGCAATCTCCCCATCCTCCTCATCCTGGAAAACATAAAATTTTAAGGCAGGGTTATGCATTTGTGCCCAATGCATATGGGGCAGCAGACTAGCATCATCTTTATAGTCCATCAACCAATCGGTTGCTCCTTGTGCAGAACCGTAATCTGTAAATGGATGCTGTAAGGCAAATACACCATGACCCAACTCATGGGCTATTGTGATGGCCAAATCATCTTTCCCTTCTTCAGCAGCTGTAAGATCTCCATTGAACACAAAACCAAATTGCCTTTGTAAAGGCATAAACCCGCCAATGGATTTAGTGGTTTTTACTATCGAATCAAATACAAATAGATAGTAAGCATTAGAATTGTAAACTATCTTTGATTTTAGGTCTTCAATCACCGCTTTTTGCTCAGCATTGTAACTGGACAACCAAGGACTATCACCAATTTCCAATTCATTATCCCCTCCCAATAAATTTTTACTAAGTGAAGCTGATTGGGTACTTAAATTTAGGGTTGCTACCCCTTTCTTAAAGATGTCTTTTACGGCGTCTACAGTAGTTTGTGGTATAGACACTCCATCCACAGCGACCAAAACTACATCTACCTGTCTATCTGTTAAATGCCAAAGCGTAAAAGCACCTGCTGTTAGTTGCTGTTCTTCTTCTGTTTTGGAAGGCACCACAGCATAAATGGTTTCATTTTCTAAGGTATATCTCCCTGTTAGCGTAAACACAGGGTCACCATTTATTTCCTCCCATGGAATCAATTCTCCCGACTTCGTTTTAAATATGAGGTCTTTTATCGTGTAGTCTGAATTAGTAAACTCAACCTTCGCTCTTACCTTTATAACATCGCCTTTAGCCACTGCCTGATGTACCAGAGTGTATGGATTGCCATCTGCATCGGGAATTGTTACATATTCTTTTTTAAGTTTCTCACTATTGGTTTCTGGCATTTGGTCATAACCATACTTCCCATTATCCTCAAAAGTGACTATTATCCCTTTTGCCGTTAGGGCTTTTAACTCTCCATCTTGAGAAACACCGGTTACATTCCCAGTAGATACGGAACCAGCTGGGTCTATCTTACCACCTTCGGTAATATTACCTCCAGCATCGACATGATATACATTGCCTTCACCATCTATAATAACCTTATCGTCACCTAAGGGACTGGTTTCTGTTGCTCCATTCTGAGGGTTTGTGATGATTAGAATACCATCTTCAATCTTAATATCATTCTCTGGATCCAATACCCAATTGATCCGAATTTCATCCAAATCATTATTGCCTTCAAAAGGTTCTCCTATCGCTTCAACTGCATCCGTAACCGTATCAATAGCCGCATCAACATCCACTATATTGGCTAAGGTTGGGTCGTATATGGTGATGACCGTACCTTCGGCCATTTGCTTGTCGGTATTGATCAGCACATTGGTAAATTCTACCCCTACCCTAATACTGTTCAAATAAGGGATGGTGACATATCCCTTTCCGGTAAACCTGCCATTGCTGCCACTTACCTCCAATATTTTAATGGGAAAATCTCCTGCGGTAAACTGTTCGCCCACGGATATGCTGGGCAAGGGTTCGGTATTATCTAAACTGAAGTCGGGCGTAATACCACACTCATACACACTGGCCTCATCATCGGCGATAAAGGTGGTAAACTGTCTTACCGTACCCCAATCGCTTTGGGTGACCACACATTTTTTCTGTACCTGGTATTCGTAAACCGTCCCTGCTTTTAAGTCCCACAGCGTAGTAGTATTGGAAGTGGTCTTATTAAAAAACCACTCATTGTCATTGCCTTTTTTACGGTAGCGCACCGTATACTCCGGAACATCCGTAGAAAAATCGTCCCAAAAAATATTGGCATTGGTGCTGCCTTTAACCTCGTGGTTTATAGCACTCGGTAAGCTACATACTCCAGCATAGCTGAAAGAATATATTTCACTATATCCCTGATTTTTAAAGAGTCCTATTTCTTCCGTTCCTTGCCTCGCCTTGGCCTGTACCCGCCAGGCATAATTTTTATTGGATAGAAATAGCGGATCAGACGGGCCATACACATAGGTGGTGGCCGTAGTAGTCGTCTGAAAAATTGGGGGCGAACTTAAAAAGGCGGCTTGTGGATCCACATAGGTGTCCCAAATCTCCACAATGCTTAGTTCATACTCCACATTGCTCACATTAAGCTGCCTAGGAGTCCACTGGAAAACTATATTCTGTGGATTGCGCTCCACTATATTGGTTTTGTTATAGGGGGATACCAAAAACGGGGGTTCGTTCTGGAAGATGATGGTCGTGGCACAGCTTTTTTGTGACAAGCGGTTACCGGACAAGACATCTATTATTTCAAAACAAAACTGATAAGCCCCTTCCGGTATGGCCCGCCCATAGAAATTGGGTGAGATGCCCGTAATATTTTCAAACCTAAAATAAGGCGCCAATTCCACATTGGTAAGGGTCAGGGGGATCCCGCCTTCCAAAAAGAGTGTTGGCGCCCCAACTACAATATCATTACTCTGAAAAGAAATCCCATTGCCCTGGAAGTAAGCCTTTAGCCTAACCTCCCTATTGGTTATGGTAAAATCATTGAGCACGACCTGGACCCGCAACGGACTACTACTAGTGCTGGCATCTGAATAACTGCTGAAATAAATAGGTACAGGGGGAATGGCTTGTGGAATTACCTGTACGGGAAAGGATTGGGCCGACACTAAAGAGTAATTTCCTAGCGCCAATAAAACCCATAAAGCGAAAAAACGGAACAAGTGTATCCTTCCCCAGGGAAGTTGAAAAACCTTCCTAAAGATGAATGAATATAATCCTATAAGACAGTGTAATAGTCTCTTCATCCGCTAATTTTTATTAATGTATTTCAATTCAAAAGTCTCTGGATTTACCGTATTGAGCGACTTTTTATAATAAAAATCTATGATTTCATTTTCTAAGAGCTCTTCCAAGCGTTCCATATCCGAATTGACATCAAAATCCTTGAACGCCCTGGAGGCCATAGTCTCTTTGAATTCCTTTAGATCCCCTATCGGTTGAGTTACAACCTCCATGCCCACAAATTCCGAAAACTGCTGTTGCATCCATCGGTGTCCCACCAATTTCTCCAATCGGATTTGCTGATCCTTCAATAGACTTTTATAGGCATTTTCCAACTCCTGATCTTCCGAAATAAAAATCTCTTTATTGTGCATCGGATGCTGGTCGACTTTTAATTTCTGGTCTACAAATAGTTGCTCTAAAACGACATCTATTTTCCGCATATCGCGTTTTATTTTTTGAATAGCACTGAAAAGCGCTTCGTTATAAACCGCTTGAAAATCTCCATACTCATATAAGGCTTCCAAAAAAATAAGCGCATTTTCCTTGTAGTCTTCTTCCTTTTCTTGTTTTTTCACAATAGTCAAAAGCATCACTAGTTCTTCTTTTTTGAATAATGGAATAGAAGAAAACTGACTACTTCCAAAAACGGTGGACAGCTGATTGTTGATATTGGGAATAGTACCGCTATAGACCACATTTCTATACCTAAAACTGATGGTGTTCTCATTTGCATTGGCATTGCGGCCGCGAAGATCAAGGTTGAGTTTAAAATTATCGAAGGCATAGCTATACCCAAAAGTGATAGTGACATCGGTGGTATTTGCCGTGGTTGCGTTTCTAAATAGCGTAAGTACATTAAGACTCAAATTATGTTTTTGCAGCCACAAGTAATTACTACCCAATCTGAAATTATAAACACTCCCCTGTTGCTCTCCGTTATTAAAAGAAGTGTTATAGGAACTGGAGAAGTTGGTGCGTAATTTCTTTTCAAAAAACTGTTTCCCAACAGCCAGCGTTGGTCCAACCGTAAGGTTTTCATCTTCCCCTATGGTATTATAGGAGGTGTTTGCCGCTAGAGAAATACTAAGCGCCTCTTTGGGATAGCCCAAGGTATAGGCCGCCGTACCATTATAAAAGGTTGAAAATCCACCTTCAATGGTCTCCCCTTCTTGTTGGTTGTTGGAATTCTGATAGACCAAGTTTAAATTGGTAGTATGTTGTTTTGTTTCCGTCTGCTTTAGGATGTAATTGATGCCCAAATTGGCATTCTGGGAAATTTGTCGATAGTTGAGCGTGTCCACATTGTCAAACTGACCCACTTGATTGATATAATCAAATTGGTCGCGAATGTTGGTGTACGACTGGAAATTGGAATAAGACCCGATCAAACCCAAGCGATCTGAAGCTGTATAATTTACATTAATGGCGGTCACGATCCGCTGTTGGTCCGAGGATTTGGCATTGTCCAAATTATCTTGTTGCACCCCCGCATTTACACTTAAATTAACCTTTCCATCAAAGATGGTCTGGTTGGCATTGACCGTAATATTCTCGAGATCATTGTTAAAAAAATAAGCCCCAAATGTCTTATAATCCGGATCTATTCGCTCATACCCCACGCCCAAAGATCCATTCCCTGCGGGATAATTAAAGGAGGCGTTTAACGCATTGTAGTAATTGGTGCTTATGTTTTCATTTAGGACAAAGGACAAGACCCCTTTTTCGGTTCTTTCTTCGATTAATCTGTTATCTTCCGTTACTCCTGAAATGGCGTATTCTATCCGAATTTGGGCCTTTTCAAAAACCTTGAACTCAGACTCAAAAGAAAGCACGGCATTTTCTTTTGGTGCTAATCCCAATTCAACGGGTATCGGATTCTCCAGGGAAGTTTCTTCGTCTTTAGCTTTAAAAAAAATGAGTCCTAATTTTACTTTCTCAAACTCATAGGCCGTTTTTAAACCGTAACCCATACGTTGATAGGCCGTAAGACCTTGAGGTGCTTCCGGATTATATTCCGTGGCTCTGAGAAACCGTCCGTACATTGCACTGATCTGAAAAGGACCTTCCGGAGTAAGATCTACCCCTGCTCCCGTAAATTGGTGTCCGCTTAAAGTATAGGGAGAAAAGGTCATACTCACATCCCCAAGATGGGCAGCTGCCCATTTATAGGAAGGATTAAAACTAAACCGATTAAATTTAAAGGGATTCGGAAAATCGAACTCCTGATTGGAATAGGTAAATGATAAAGGAACATTATACAAACCTGCAATATTAAAATTTAAATTACCTGTTAGGTAATACGTCAATGCTTGCCTATTGGCAGCACCATCATAATAGACCGCATTTGCGGCTATACCTCCATTGTACCTTAAGAATTTCTCCTTGCCCAATTGGTCAAAATTTACGGATTGAGAAAAGGCTATTCCAAAGCACATAAAAAAGGGAACAAAATATTTTAACAACGAAAATTTTCTTAAAAACTTAAATATAAGTTAAAATTACAAATTAGAAGAATATTTTCGACAAACGGCGATCAACTTTTCATACGCCCCTCACGCTACATTCCAAAGCTATTGACCCTATCGCTAGCTATTTATGACTCATTTGCTTCAATGTAACTCTCTGAGAAATAGAAAATTTGCAACATTTTTTAACTCATATGATTAAATAGGTATAGAAGATGGTAGTACAACGATTATTTGGACCGTTGAGAGTAGTGGATGTAATATGGACCCTATTATGATTTAATTTTGACCAGAGAACAACTATAAAACCCTAGATCATGAAAAAACAATACTTTTTACTAATCGCTATTTTTTCTTTACTAATTTCTGGTTGTGGCAAAGACGATGCCACCGAAGTTATCCTGGCCAAAAATGTATTTGCATTGAGTCCGGTCGCAGATTCAAATATTTCTGGGAACGTTTCTTTTGTAAAATATGAAGACGGAAGAACTGAAGTTATCTTGCAGATCAATAACTCTTCAAAAGACATTCACCCGGCCTTTATTTATTCCAATAGCCTTGCTGAAGGTGGACCAGTTGCGCTTACCCTAGCACCTATTGAGTGTGATTGTGAAGAAAGCATCACCGTAGTATCTAAATGGGACAATGGACAAGCCGTAACCTATGAAGAATTGATCAATTTTGACGGTCACCTTAAAATTCACCAGAACAGTGATCACTTAGAGATTGTAATAGCCCAAGGAAATATTGGTGCCAATGCAAAATAAGAATATTCAATAATTACCATTTATAAGGTAACCCTGGCCAACTGGTCAGGGTTTTTTAATGCCTTTTTGTAAGATCTTAGTTGGCAGGTAGTTCATTATTTCGTTATTTTCAATCCAACTCCTGTTTCTATCTAGAAAGATCAAATTGCTTTCCTTACCTTTATTTTGGAATTGATCAAGAATGAAAAAAAGAATTGTCCGTGTTTTTCTACTTTTAGCTACCGCCATTATTTTGGTGTTGTTCATCAGTACTTTTTCAATTCAACTCCTTACATCAGGAAAAACATTTTATACCCTAAATAACATTCCCAAAAACAAAGTAGGTTTGGTACTGGGTACGTCTAAGCGACTAACCTCTGGTAAACCCAATCCCTATTACCACAATCGTATATCTGCCACTGTTAGGCTCTATGACGCGGGAAAAATTGAATATATCTTGGTGAGCGGGGATAATGCCACCCTATATTACAATGAACCCTACACCATAAAAAAAGATCTGATCAAGGCCGGAATACCAGAGAACAAGATCTTCCTGGATTATGCAGGGTTTAGAACCCTGGATTCCATGGTAAGGGCCAAATATGTATTTGGGTTGGATAGCGTTACCGTGATTTCCCAAAAATTCCACAATGAACGGGCCATATTTCTGGCCGAAAGAAAAGGACTCCATGCCATCGGTTTCAACGCCAAGGATATTACTGGAAGCGATGGCCTGAAAGTGCGCCTCAGGGAATATGGGGCTAGGGTAAAAGTGTTCATCGACCTTACCTTTAATACCCAACCAAAATTTTACGGTAAGAAAATCGAGATCAAATAATCTATCCTACCCATAATTTTTTTCATTCAAAATCTTTAAAAAATAGTACATTAGGGCTCATTAGCCAACCCTACCAATAATGTCCAACTTAAAGATTCTCCTTAAAAACCTAGGCCCTGGTCTCCTTTTTGCCAGTATGGCCATTGGAACGTCACATTTAGTATTGTCTACCAAAGCTGGTGCCCAATATGGCTGGATCATGATCATCCCCATTATCCTGGCCAATGTGCTTAAATATCCTTTCTTTGAATTTGGGGTTCGCTATACCAATGTGACCAATAAAACCCTAATTGAAGGTTATCTCAACAGAGGAAAGGGCTACCTGTGGTTCTATGCTTTTATCACCCTCATTTCAACCTTTACCATTTTGGCTACCCTCTATGTGGTTACCTCGGGCCTATTCATAAACCTCTTTAAAATAAATGATGCCTCGGTAAGCGGGGTTGCCCTTGGATTGTTCGTCTTTATTAGTGCCCTACTGATCATAGGCAAGTACAAGTTTCTGGAAACGTCCCTAAAATTGGTGGTTTCCATTCTTTTTATAGCCCTAATTGTTACTACGGCCTTAGTCGTATTTAAAGGCAATGTGGCCACTGCAGACAATTTTACACCTATGCCCATCTTTAACGAGGTAGGCATATTATTCTTGATTGGTCTGGTGGGATGGATGCCAACAGCCGTTGAAGCTTCTAGCTGGATCAGTCTTTGGACCATAGAAAAATTTAAGATCACCAATACCAAATTAACTTTACGGGAAGCGCTACAGGAATTTAATGTGGGATATCTTCTGACAGGCCTACTGGCCATTTTCTTTATGGTCATCGGCTGGATGACCTTGTACGGTACCAATACAGTAATTAGTGGCAACGCTGTTGCTTTTTCTGATCAATTGATACAAATGTTCACCACCCATATTGGGGAGTGGACCTATGCCTTTATAGCCACCGCCGCCTTTGCTACCATGTTCAGTACCTGTATGACGGCTCATGATGCCCTGGCACGGGTAAGTTTGGATATCATTGGCCTACTGTCCCCAAAAACAAAAACCAATAAACTACAATTTTCAGTGGCAATTATTCTCCTGGCTATCGTGAACTTTGTGGTCATTACCGTTTTTGGTGGCAATATGGGGAAATTGGTGGCCTTGGCAACCTTTGTTTCTTTTGTCCTAGCTCCCATCATTGGATATATGAACCTAAAAAATGTTATGAGTACAGATTTGCCGGTATCGGCACAACCCGGTAAAGGCTTAAGAATACTCACCTATTTGGGCATTCTTTTCCTCAGTTTTTTTGCCATTTATTACTGTTGGATGATCTTCTTTTAATAGAAAAATGTAACATAAAATCTACGCCTTATTAAAGACTTAACAGTCAAAACTTGCCATTGTCCCTTCAATTTAAGACCTTTACAACCTAAAGTGTGATAGTATGAGATTGATTAGCGTCATAAGAAAGACAAGAAACGAAAGAAGGTACACCAAAAAAATGGGCAACTTTTATACCAAGGTGACCTACATTAAAAAAGCCATTTTGGGTATCCCAGTGCGCACCCTGCACAAGTACCGCGAGACCTATTATGGGAAGGTTAAGGATTGTGAAACCTGCAATCTCGCGAAATAAAACTTCCTAAAAGATAGTCTTGTAATTCAAGATAACCAGTAACGTCCTTTCATTCTGTTGGTGCAACATATCCAAACAGAACACTCCGTTTGTGCAGTTATTGGTGATTTTCTCCTCGCCAAATCCTACGGTGAACAAAATATTATCGCCCTTGACTCCGTTTTGGAGCAAATACTTCTTGATGGCTTCAGAACGTTCTTGGGATAATTTTAAATTATAACTGTTACTTCCCCTGCTATCGGTATGTGTTTCAATTCTCAATTGGAGCTTGGGGAACTTGGTCACCGCATCTACCACCTTATCCAGTTCCATAGCTATTTCAGGAGTTATGGTACTTCTTCCCTTCCCAAAATAAAACTTTCTCAGTTTTAAAACGGTCTGATTTTCCTTCTCTTCTACCACATCCTCAATGGCCATCACCCCGATGTTGAAATCATTTTTTTGTAAACTTTCCAATTTTTCATCCTGATAGGTTTCCAGATAGGTTGAATGCCTATCCTTGCTTGCTTCTACCGTAATTACATTTTGAAATGGCACCTCAACTGAATAATCACCTTCTTCATTGGCATACAGCTCCTTTATAACTACCCCTTCCTTGTCCAGCAAGCGTATCTTTGCCTTTTCAATACCTTGATTGGTTGAAAGGTTAACTACCTTACCTTTGATGGCAAAAGTCTTCAGTCCAAGTGGTTGTTTTGAATTGAACACATAGATATCATCATTTCCTTTTCCACCAGCCCGATTGGAAGCAAAGTACCCCAATAGTCCATTGGATCCGTCTTCTCTGATAATCAAACCAAAATCGTCGGAAGAAGTATTGATCCCACTTCCCAAGTTCACTGGAATACTAAAATTTGCATCGGCATTCATGTTCGACTTATAAACATCCATCCCTCCCAAGCCATAAAAAATATCGGAAGAAAAATACAGGCTGTTATCATAAATATATGGCGCAATTTCGTTCCCTGCAGTATTGATCCTAGGCCCCAAATTTATTGGGGAGGACATGATCTGACCGTCATTGGTATACACATAGTAAAGATCTGTTCCTCCGTACCCTTCCGGGAAGTTCGCCGCAAAAAACAGCTTGCCGGTAGCGTATTCAAAAAACGGATAGTAAAAGGATGTACTCAAATCTCTCAATAAAAATTTAAAGGTTCCATTTTGATCTACCATACCCATAGAAAGGGCATTTTTACCATTTTCGTCAAATGAGAGCTCATCCCCGTTAGCATTGGAAAGGATATAAAATGTACTCTTAAGTTCCTTGGAATAATAAGGTGTGGCCTCATGAAAAACAGATTCCGGAATTTTGTCAAATGAATTTGAAACCAAAACATTGCCATCCTGTTCTATCCTGCCGATCATGATATCCATATATGACTCCCCAGAAGGCGCGTATTTTTCCTTTATATTCTCATTTCTGGCACTGGTGAACAATAAACGATCCTCATAAAAGGAGGGGGAGAAATCCGCCTGAGGGCTGTTTGTCCGAAGGTTAATCACTTCTATATCACTTACCGATTGTCCTTTTAATAGTTCACTATTGAACTCATAATTTTCCAGAACTTCTTTAGGGAACGATTTTTTTCTTGTCTCCAAAAAGGCACCTACCCTAACATTACCTTCTACCTTGGACATAGATTGAAGCATCCTATTGAAATAGGCATTGGACATGGTGGTGTCCTTTTTAAATATGTCCATGTAAATATCCCCGGATTTTTTATAATCCCCAGTCTTAAAATAAGCATCGGCCAAGTTTAAATATTGTTGCTGGCTCAGCTTATTTTTGCGCATTTCTACCTGATACTCTTTTATAGCCGCTTTATAGGAGTAACTAAAAAACAAATCATCTCCCTTTGATTTTTTATTTTGTGCCGTAGTTATTGTTGCCAATAATAAGAAAACTAAAAGTGCTCTTAATTTCATGTTTTGTTACTTTTTAAAAGAATCTTGGGGTATCTATTTGTTTTGTTTTGCCCTTGGCGTTTTTATTTCTATCCTTTTTATTGCCATCTCCCTTACCTAAATAAAACTTAAGGATTACTTCATGTGACCCGCTGTTGTATTCGCCCAGGCCATTGGTATTATAATCATAGGAATATCCAATAAAGGTGCCACTGGATACCTGAAATCCTGCCAGACCACTTATAGCATTATCCACCCTATAAGATGCTCCTACAGTAAACACATCACTGATAAGGAAGTTTGTGGACACATTGATATTCACCGGGGCTCCCTTTAGGTAATTCACTAAAAAGGCGGGTTTAAATTTTAGCCCCTCCGAGAAGTCGAACACATAACCTCCAATAAAATTGAATTGTATCTTATCATCCACGACCGTAGCAACTTCCTCGTTGTAGATCCCACTCGTCAAGAAATTGGGCACGGAGATCCCTGTATACCAATTCTCGTTATATAAAAAAGCTCCTGCCCCAATAGTGGGGTAAAAATTGTTAATGGTAGATTCATTCAATAAGGGCTCATTGGGATTCTCAAAATCCCCCTTTGAAAAATCCACATTTAAAAAAGACCCACCGGCATCCAGTCCAAAGGACAATTTGGTATCATCCGAAAACTGTACCTGATAGGAATATGCAATATCCACAAAGGTTTGTGTTGATGGCCCCAATTGGTCGTTTATAACATTAAATCCTAAACCAGTTTTTTCATTGGCCATAGGAATGTTTACTCCAAAACGCATGGTTCGGGGAGCGCCTTCAATATCTATCCACTGTGCCCTGTATAATCCTGCTATTTCCGCCTTTTCAACCGTTCCCACATAGGCGGGGTTGAAACTACCAATATTGTACATGTATTGGGTGTATTGTGGCTCTTTTTGCCCGACAACCGTAAAGGTCACCATTAATGATAGTATGCAAAAAACTAAAATATTTCTGTCCCCCATTTTGAGTGTGCTGTAAACCATATTCCTTATTATCTTATAATTTGGATCCATCCTTTTCTTACTTCTGAACCATCACCGAGGTCCAATACATAAAAATAGGTCCCTTTTGGCAATTCCCCATTATCGCCCTCACCTCTCCACGTATTGTCGTATCCGGTCACGGAAAAAACTTGGTTGCCATAACGATCATATATTTCAAGGGTATTGTTTTGATATTGAGAATCTTGAATATCATTGATAATCAATATGTCATTGACCCCATCTCCATTAGGTGAAAACTGGTTAAAGATAAAGCCAGGTTCATCACTTGAGCGAGGGGCAACCACAACTGAGACCGTTCCCACATTATTAATTGTATTGCCATCTGTTGGGGAAGAACTCACCAAGGAGGCTATATTTTGATAGGTTCCCTGTTGTGGCACAGTAACGGTAATGGTCAAGGTGCTAACCTCTTCAGGGGCTATGGACATCAGTTGCCACCTACCGGCAATTTCATCATAGATTCCACTGGAAGCCACGTGTGAGACATATTGAAAGCCCAAATTAACGTCTATGAGTTCATTGATGACCACATCGGCCACAGTGATCTGGCTAAGGTTGGTCAGGGTGACGGTAAAGGTTATTTGTCGCCCTACAGTGGGATTGGCATTGTCCACCTCCTTGATAAGTTCAAGGTCTACTGTACATGCCGCAGATATATTTGGGATACAGGCATCATCATTGGCAGGATCCAATTGATCCACCACCCCATCATTGTCGGAATCCAAGGTATTGGAATCTAAAGCATCAATTATTCCGTCCCCATCTTCATCCAAGGGATTGTCAACATCATCTCCTACTTCCACCGCGTCATTTATTCCATCCCCATCCGTATCTGGATTATTGGGGTCTGTGCCCAGTGTGATCTCCTCACCATCCAATAAGCCATCGTTATCAGAATCTACCGTACATGGAATAACACTAACGGTAACTGAAACGGAATCATTAGTACATGGTGCCTGTGCACCAGTAGTGGTATAGGTGAATACATAATCCCCATCGGCCAAACCTTCAAAATCCACAATATTATTGGCCCCAATTACCAAAGTACCGCCCGAAGGGTCAGTGGTAATAGCCCATGTTCCAGCGTCTGCCCCAGAAAGGGTATCGTCCAAATCTAGAGTAGTTGGCCCTCCCGCGGGATCACTACACGATCCTATATCTGTAGGTGTGCCTGCACTTGGCTGGTCAAAAACAGTGACCGTCACCGGTACTCTTGCAGAGGTACAGTCATTGGCAGTGGCCTCCACATAAAAGACCGTGGTTACGTTCACATTAGGTGTGTAGGTAGCCCCTTCTGCCAAGATAATCGTGCTGGTTTCTGAGTCGTACCACCTGATGGTCGCCTCCTCACTTACGGTTACGTCAAGTTCAACAGTACCTCCCCCACATATTGGATCGGGATCCACAACGGAGATATCAGGTGAAAAATTAAGTTCCAACTCCAATCGGGCAGCTGGACTATAGCAATCATTTGTGGCATCATAGAAAAATCCGAAATAAGTTGCGGCAGTGGTAACCACTGTGTTTGAAATCCTACCGGCCACGTTAAAGGGATCGGACACCCTGCTCCAGACTAGGGATAGTCCAGAAGGGATAGTGCTTACATACTCGTTCAAATCTTGACTTATAGAATCACAGAAGATGGTATCGACCGTGGGATCAAGATCCGGGGCCGTGTTTCCGGCCGGACAGACCTCATCATCCACAATGGTTCCAACACCTGTATCATCTCCCAATGAAACTAATATATTACTTACATTGCTCAATATCACTGTGAAATCTTCATTCTGCTCTACAGTGGTATCATTGGTAATGGGCACTGCAATATTTTTAAATTCGCCGCCCGTACCCGCAAAAGTAAGGGTTCCGCTTGTGGCCGTATAATCTTGGCCAGCCACGGCAGTACCATTCGAGGTTGCATAATCCACGGTAAAACTTCCAACTGCATTCCCGGTAAGGGTCACTGTGAAATTTGCCGGACCCCCATTTTCATTAACGGTTACATCACCAATGGTTATGTTGGCCGAATCATTATCTACTATACTGGCCCTTCCGATCGCATTTGTGATATTAACTATTCCTGTACTATTTACATTACTCAAGGTAACAATAAAGGTTTCACTGGGCTCAACAAAAATATCATTCAATATAGGAACTGTAATCGTTCGTGTTTGTCCGTTGGTTCCCGTAAAATTTAAAATGCCATTGGTAGCCGTATAATCCGACCCGGCAGTGGCAGTTTCATTGGAAGTTGCATAGTCCACTGTAAATCCGTCAGGAACTGTCCCGGTCAGGGTCACTGTAAAGGCAACAGATCCAGCTGCTTCATTTACGGTAACTGTCGCTGAATTAATTGTAATACTCGCCGTGTCGTTATCTGAAATATTAACCGTGGCATTGGAAGAAGCTCCTATGGTATATCCAGTTCCGGCAATTATGTTCAAGGTTACCGATTCACTTCCCTCCACCAAGGTATCGTCTATAGGTGTCACCGTAATGGTATTGGTTTGAGATCCGTTTGGTATAGAAACGGTACCGGACAGTGTATTATAATCTGTCCCGGCAACAGCACTCCCGCTAACGGAATAATTTACAGCTATGGCCCCCCCACTGACATTTGTAGTATTTAGGCTTACCAGAAAAGTACCTGTTGTGAGTCCGGCTTCCGTAGCTATGGCGTCAGAAGCTGAAATGGTGGCTATATAATTATCGTCATTTAAAATTGTGTACGTAGTTGACAGTGGCGCTACAAGACTGGCATCGCCTGTAGAGCCGGAAAGAGTCAGTATCACAGTTTCGTCATTTTCTACTACCACATCCCCAGTAATTGAAAGCCCAAGATTGATAGTTCCGTTCGAGTAAACCCCTACAGGTATATTTATAGTGGTGCTGGAAAGGGTATAGTCTACGCCACCGCCAGTTGCAGTACCTCCAGTAGTCAATGTTACTGTGGTAGGAGCTACAACGGTTCCATTCACAACTAAAGTTGGAATACTTCCCCCCGTGTTCTCAGGACTTGATGCGCTAGCTGTGGAAAAGGCCACTGTGGGCGCAGCTGTAGTTATCACATTCGCCGTATTGCTGTTTGCCGACTCGTTGCCTGCGGCATCGATCGCCCTTACCGTAAAGGCATAGGCAGTGTTCGGCGTCAGTCCCGTTACGTTGAAGGTCGTCGCCCCACCGGTCGTGCCGATCTGGGTCCCGCCCTGAAATATCCTGTAGCCAGTCACCGCTACGTTGTCCGTAGACGCGTTCCAATTAAGGGTCGTCGTGGTAGAGGTCGTACCGCTCGCGGCCAGTCCCGTCGGTGCGCTGGGAGGTGTCACATCACCTGTAGTGGTCACGTTCGCCGTATTGCTGTTCGCCGACTCGTTGCCTGCGGCATCGATCGCCCTTACCGTAAAGGCATAGGCAGTGT
>NZ_JBEWYP010000007.1:0-225180 GCF_040566555.1 Sediminicola luteus
TCGCCGCCTTTTTTTGAAGAACCCTTCATCTAACGATGAGGGGTTTTTTTATGCCTTAAAGTGAAATACCATCACATTTGTGGTCGGGATTTTTTTTTGTTCTATATTTAGGTGTAACAATATCATACCCAATGAACAGAAAATTATCCTCCTTCCTTCTTATTTTCACCTCCCTTTTATCCCTAGCACAAGAAAACCAATTAAAAGCCTTGGTAGGAGGCACCCTAATTGATGGTTTTGGCTCAGATCCCATAAAAAATAGCGTGGTAATCATCGAAGGGGAAAAAATAATCACCGTGGGTACCATAACAGATACCCCAATTCCTTCCAATGCGGAGGTGATATCTACGGAAGGCATGACAGTTCTTCCTGGATTATGGGATATGCACGTGCACACCATGATCAACGGACATGCAGATTACGATTATTGGGACAAAACATATCCTCCTTTACTTAAAGATGTGATCATGCCCTCTAGTGCCCATCAATTATTAATGGCCGGTGTTACCAGTGCGAGAGACTTAGGAGGCCCGTTGGAAGAAAGCATAGCCGTGAGGGATGCCATAAACAAAGGAGAAATCCCAGGTGCTACCCTCTATGTGTCAGGTCCCTTTATACAACATCAACCCTACCCAGGGACAGAAGATTTTAGATGGGGAGTGACAAGTCCGGAGGATGGCAGGGCGAAGATCAGAAAGCTTGCCAAAGCAGGAGTAGACATGGTTAAATTAATAGATCACGACCAAATGACCATGGCAGTGCTACAAGCAATTGTGGACGAAGCACATAAAAATAAATTAAAGGTAGTGGCACACGGTCACAGGCCCAATGAAATTAGAAGAGGATTGCAAGTAGGGGTTGATTGTTTTGAGCATACGGGCTTGTCCTCCGCACCGGAATATCCTGCAGATATAATGGAACAGATCAAGGAAAGGACCGCACAAATGAATTTAGGTCCGTTATTTTGGTGTCCCACAGTTGAAGGGCTGTACAATTATGAATATGTGAGAGACCATCCTGAAAAGTTGGACAATGATTCCTGGCATTTGGGATTGCCCGATAGTGTCATTGTTGACATCAAAAACAGCATCACCCACCCAGATCGCTTGCCCTATTTTCAATTAACACCCATTAGAAAGCCTACTTTGAAAACGAAGATCAAGCAACTTATGGATGCTGGTGTCGTGTTAATGATTGGCACGGATAGTGGTATCCCTATGAAATTTCACAGCCAATCTACATGGAACGAATTGGATGTTTGGGTAAATGAGTTTGGGATAGATCCCATGTACGCCATTAGGGCAGCAACGTATTGGCCTGCACTATGGATGGGGGTGGCAGATGAAGTGGGTACCATCACCCCTGGTAAATATGCAGATATCATTGCCGTTGACGGGGATGTATTGCGCTACATTAGTTTACTTCAAGATGTGGATATGGTCATTAAGCATGGGAAACGTTATAAATAGTGGGGAGTAGTAATGACACCATAAACAATCGGTCTATTGAAAAAGTGGAAAGGCTACACGCCTATTCCCACGCATTGGGTATTTTTCTTGGTATTTTAGGCGCCTTTTTGCTTCTGTTGAAAAACAATGGCAAAACCAAGTATGCAACTGTTGCTATTCTTATCTATAGTTTCACAGTGATCTTATTGTTTTCAGCTTCTACGTTCTATCACTATTTCTCCAATTTGGAACTCAAAAGAAGGTTGCGGATCGTAGACCATGTAAGTATATATTTTTTAATTGCTGGGACCTATACTCCTGTGGCGTTGATATCCTTAATTAATGGAAATGGCTTTCTTATTTTTTATACGGTTTGGGGGATAGCTCTTGTCGGTACCCTCTTTAAGGTATTTTATACAGGTAAATTTGAAATACTCTCCTTGATCCTGTATTTGGCCATGGGCTGGCTAATTGTTCTGGATTACCCTAATTTATTGGAGAATACCACCCAATTGGGTATAGATCTACTCATGTTGGGCGGCGCATTTTATACCATTGGAATTTTGTTTTACGCCATCAGAAAAATACCCTATAATCACCTTATATGGCACTTTTTTGTATTGGGCGGTGCCATAAGCCATTGGCTGTTTATTTATTTGGATGTGGTTTAACTAATTAGAATGTCTTTGTACTCTTCAAAAAAAGCTTCAAATTGTAGCATATGTTCATTTAAAAAAACCATGGTCTCTTGCCAACTATTCTTGTTGTGAATAGAAACCCCCTCTAGAACCACATAGATTCTTGATATTTCCTTTTGATTTTCCAAGACATAGGAATCATTGAATATAGCTCCCGGTAGATATTCTTCAATCAGAATGGATTTTAAGGAAAGTAGCTTCTCCCATAATTCTATCCTTTTTTCTAAATCATGGTGATCTAAATCCAAAGAAACCATGGCAGTTTTGGTGTCAAAATGGAATTTAAAGGCGAAATCTTTAACTGTTGTATTGTATAGGATCCATTTTCTAGGAAAGGATTTTCCAAAGGAAATCCAAAAGTCTTCCCGTAGTTTTCGCGATGCTTCCTTACTGAACATTTATAAGAGATAGGCTATGGCGATCCCAAAGATGATCACCACTAATTTTCGTAAATTAAACTTATGCCCCTCCGAACTTTCAAAGAGGATGACGGTGGAGATATGCAGAAACACTCCAATAACCACAGCTGTAATAGGCGCATAGTACTGTTGTATGAACGGCATATTGGCCGCCAATAGACTTCCCAATGGGGTCATTATGGCAAACAACACTATAAAAAATACGGCATTGCGCAGTTTAATCTTCGAATTGATAAAAAATATACTTAGAATAATGGCAATGGGAACTTTGTGCACCAAGATGCCATAAAGTATTGTTTGGTGTTTCTCAATGGGGATTCCTTCCAATAGCGAATGAAGGGAGAGACTGATGAATAACAGCCAAGGAAAGTTTGTTTTTTCAGTATCCAAATGAACATGCCCGTGTTCTGCACCCTTGGAGAAAAACTCCAGGAAGATCTGAAATAAAATTCCAAGCATCACACAGAGGCCAATTGTCTTTGGGTCAGAATTTGCGTAGACTTCAGGAAACAATTCAAATACCGTAAGGGCCAACAGAAAGGCCCCACTAAATGCCAAAACTAATTTGAAGGCTTCCTTGTTTTTTGGTTTTACCATTAGAACAAAGGCAAAACTTAATAATACCGCTAGAATGGGTAATAAATAGATCATGTAAAATTGGTTAATGCTCGGTACTATTTAAATGTACTGTGTAATTGGGGTAAAATTAATGTATTTTTGCGGTATTCTTTAAAGTAAGTATGGACAATAATTTTAAAATGGTAGCCAAAACCTTATTTGGTTTTGAGGAGATATTAGCAAAGGAATTGCGTAATCTAGGCGCAGCAAATGTAGAGGAAGGAGTTAGAAGTGTTTCTTTTGAAGGCGATAAAGGTTTTATGTACAAAGCCAACCTTTGTTTAAGGACCGCAATAAAAATTGTGAAGCCGGTTCATTCTTTTAGTGTAGTTGATGAGAACGACCTGTACAAGAAAATATATCGAATGGATTGGAGTGAATACCTTTCGGCGGACACTACTTTTGCCATTGATACCACGATCAATTCAGAGAATTTCACACACTCCCTTTATGTTTCACAAAAAGTTAAGGATGCTATTGTGGATAAATTTAGGGACACCGATGGTCGTAGGCCAGATGTGGATATAAAATTCCCGGATGTTCGTCTGAATATTCACATACAAAAGGAGCACTGTAATGTTTCCTTGGATACCTCAGGAAGATCCCTACACCAAAGGGGATATCGTACGGCCACCAATATAGCCCCGATAAATGAAGTTTTGGCTGCGGGATTACTGCTTTTAAGTGGTTGGGACGGACAATGTGATTTTCTTGACCCTATGTGTGGGAGTGGTACTTTTTTAACGGAAGCCGCCATGATTGCCTGTAACATTCCAGCAAATATTAATAGAAAGGAATTTGCCTTTGAAAAATGGTCAGATTTTGACGAAGAGCTTTTTGAAAAGATAGTGGATGTCAGTCTAAATAAGACAAGAGAGTTCCATTTTAAGATCGTTGGGTATGATAAGGCACCTTCGGCTGTGGCCAAGGCAAAGGATAACGTAAAGAATGCCAACTTATCGGAGTACATTACTATTGATAGAATGAACTTTTTTGAGACGGATAAGTTTACTGAAAAGCACTTACATATGGTGTTCAACCCTCCGTATGGAGAGCGATTGGATATTGAAATGGAAAGTTTCTATGCTTCCATAGGAGATACCCTGAAACAAAAATATCCAGGAACTGATGCATGGTTTATAACTTCCAATTTGGAGGCGTTAAAGTTTGTAGGATTGAGGCCATCAAGAAAAATAAAGGTTTTCAATAGTCATTTGGAATCAAAGCTGGTGAAGTACGTCATGTATGAAGGAAGTAAAAAAGCCAAATTCAATCAACCTTCCTAATTTATGAAACCAAAGTATAAGGCCTTTCTTTTCAATTTTATTGGGTTTGCCGTCCTTTTTGTAATTATCAGGTCTATCATGTGGTTTCTATTGTCTAGCGATAGTATTGTTTTGGCAATAGTAGCAGCTGTATTGGCTTCTGTCCTGTCGCCAAAATTTGCGGTCACCAGAACTAAAGAGGGAGAAAAACTGTTTATGAAGTGGGTGTTTATAAAAGGGGTGAAAGAGGTTTGATCTATTTTTTAACTTCTTTCTTTGCCGACTTTTTTACCTTTTTGTAAAGCGGGATAAAATAGGAAATGGAATAGTTGTAACTGGCACCAAAGTTACTGCCATCGGTAACCTTATTGAATCCCGGTATCCACAGGGTTGGAAATTCATCGGATTGTTTTTGGGTAACCAAAAAGCCCAAACGGACACTGGCTCCCAAGTAAATGTTGGCAAATAACTCCACCTTTGTGCCAAATACCAGTTCTAACCATGATGCATTTAAACCACTGAATTCTCGACCGGGCAATTGGCCATCGGCAAAACCGTCTGGGTTCCAATATCTATTACTGTCAAATACGGAGTAATCGTTCAAAGTTTGGCTAAATGTGCTTACAGCATACCTGCCACCCAAAAAGATTGTATTGTCCATCCCATACCAATTCTGGTAGGTATTGTAATCTACCCCTGCTTTTATATAACTACCTGAGGAAGTGAAATTGTATAAATCTTCTTGTTTGGTGCGGTCTTCATTACCTAGCTCTGCTGCTAGGAATAGTTTTTGGGTTAGTCTGTAATCTCCCACGAGTTCCAGTCCCGTATAGTCATCATTGTAAAAAGACAGTGCCAATTTACTGAGGTCAGCCCCTACACGTAGGCCATAAGTCTCTTTTTTAACTATGGTGTCCTTTGGTTGTAGGTCAATGGATTTGCTCTGAGAGTACCCTACAATGCAGCCCATAAGGAAGAAAATACTAATGAAATATCTTAACATGGGCTGTAGCTTGATCGTTAATAGTGGTTTGGACTATCTCTATTCCTTTTATCCAGTTGTCAGTATCTGTAGTGAGCGCTCCATTTAGGCTATCGTAATTTGCTATAAAACCACAGGCACGCGACACGAAAACTTCCTTGGTTTCATAATTGAAGGTGACAACATCTGCATTTCCAGTTTCCTCATTTGAGCTATTGGTGGCGGAATTTGATATTAATACGAATGAGGTGGTTGGACTATTGATCCGTAAAGGTATTTCTATTAGATCCTGGTCGGTTCTGTCTGCCACCGTATTAACGGTAAACTCTTGATCCATACCGGCAACTCTTAATTTGGACACTTTTTTGGCCGTAGTGGTATCATTGACATCGTAAAAACCTATAACCAAGAGTGGGGTATCCCCATCTACGCAAATATCATCTTTCTCACAGGCGGAAAAAGAAATGATTATCAGTAAAATAGCGCCAATGGCCAGTATTTTTTTCATGAACAAAATTGAATAGTTCTACAACCAGTGGTTAGGTTCTTTTTTCCAAAAGTACAACATTTTCCACATGGTGTGTTTGTGGAAACATATCTACAGGTTGTAATTTGGTGATTTTGTATAGGTCTTTCATTAATTCCAGATCCCTTGCCTGTGTGGCACTGTTACAACTTACATAAACCACCTTTTTGGGGGCAATATTCAAAATTTGTTGTACCACATCCTTATGCATTCCATCCCTTGGGGGATCCGTGATTATCACATCTGGTTTTCCGTTAACAGCAATAAACCCTGCGTTGAAGATATTTTTCATGTCCCCTGCAAAAAAGGCAACATTTTCTATGTTGTTTAGTTTGGCATTGGCTTTTGCATCTTCAATGGCCACTGGAACTGCCTCTATTCCTACTACTTTCTTGGCTTGCTTTGCCACAAATTGGGCAATTGTCCCGGTACCGGTGTATAGATCATATACCAGTTCGTCTCCTGTAAGTCCAGCAAAATCCCTAGTGATCTTATAAAGTTCGTATGCCTGGTCCGAATTTGTTTGATAAAAGGATTTCGCGTTTATCTTAAACTTTAACCCTTCCATTTCTTCAAAAATATGATCACGTCCGGCATAACATTCAATCTTTTGATCGTAGATCGTATCATTTTGCTTTTGGTTGATCACGTATAACAATGAAGTGATCTCAGGAAAAGATTCTTTCATGAAATCCATCAAAAGTGTTCGTTGTTCCTTGTTATCTTCAAAGAATTGAACCAATACCATGATTTCACCATTGGAGGAGGTTCTGATCATTAACGTGCGCAATAATCCTTCTTGATTTCTGGGATTAAAAAAAGGAAGCTCGTGTTTATTTGCAAAATCCTTGACAGCCAAGCGTATGGCGTTGGAAGGATCTGCCTGTAAATGACATTTTTTGATGTCCAAAATTTTGTCCCACATGCCTGGTATATGAAAGCCCAGCGCATTTCTGTCCTCTATTTCGTCTTTTGAATTAATTTCATCATAGGTAAGCCATCGGCTATCCGAGAAAGAAAATTCCATCTTGTTCCTGTAAAAATATTGTTTTTCGGAACCTAGGATTGGGGTAATTGTCGGTAATTCTAAATGCCCTATGCGTATTAAGTTATTTTCAACTTCCTTTTGTTTGTAGAACAATTGGTGCTCATAGGCCATATCTTGCCATTTGCAGCCACCGCAAACCCCAAAGTGCTGGCATTCAGGTTTTGTTCTCTTATCGGATAAGGTGTGGAATTTTATTGCGGTACCTTCAAAATAAGCCTTTCTCTTTTTGGTGGTCTGTACATCAACTACATCCCCTGGAACTGTATTGGTTAGGAATATTACCCGTCCGTCCGGGGCCTTGCCTATTGTTTTTCCCTTCGCCCCTGCATCTATTACCTGTACATTTTCGAAGATCTGTCTTTTGTTCTTTTTGCGCATGTGGCAAAAGTAAAATCTTTTTGCAGAACTATAAAGACCTCAGGCCTAAAATCTATCTAAAGATTTGGTTGTATTCATATTCTAAGTGACATAGTTTAGGCTAGAATTTATCCTATTGATTTTTGAATTTACTTTAAATCACAAATACTCGCCTTAATATGAATTTTTTAGAATATTTTTTTTGGAATTTAAATTGGAGGGCTGGTTTTTCCTCAAGGCATAAATCTATTTACATTAAAATGGGCTATGGACCAATTCGCCTTATAAATTAAGGGGTTTGGGATATAACAAAGCGTTAATAAACTTTATAATCCCCATAATTATTTGTAATTTGCAGCCACTTCATAGGATGATTTCTCTCCTTAAGCAGGAATCATATTAGTTTTATTTAAAAAGTAGAAATCATGTCAGTTTTAGAACGATTAACTTCTGAGGATGCCATAGCATTGGAGAATGAGTACGGAGCACACAATTACCATCCATTACCTGTTGTATTAAGCAGGGGTGAAGGTGTTTATGTGTGGGATGTTGAGGGTAAGAAATATTACGATTTCCTCTCGGCCTATTCCGCGGTAAACCAAGGGCATTGCCATCCGAAAATTGTTGGAGCCATGGTAAAACAGGCGCAAACGTTAACATTAACATCAAGGGCATTTTATAATGATATGCTCGGGAAGTTTGAGAAATACGCATCGGAAACCTTTGGATTCGATAAATTGTTACCCATGAACACAGGTGCCGAGGCGGTAGAAACTGCGCTGAAGATTTGTAGAAAGTGGGCTTATGAGAAAAAAGGGATCCCTGAAAATGAAGCTGAAATAGTTGTTTGTGAGAACAATTTTCACGGCCGTACCACTACAATCATCTCTTTTTCCAACGATGAAGTAGCAAGAAAACATTTTGGCCCTTACACTCAAGGATTCATCAAAATAGAGTATGATAATCTACAGGCCTTGGAAACAGTCTTGAAAAGCAATAAAAATATTGCAGGATTCCTCGTGGAACCAATTCAGGGAGAAGCAGGAGTTTTTGTGCCTTCTGAGGGATATCTTGCCAAGGCAAAGGCCTTGTGTGAGGAACACAATGTTCTTTTTATTGCCGATGAAGTTCAGACTGGTATAGCGAGAACGGGAAGGTTATTGGCCACATGTGGTAACTGTAGTTGTGCTGATAAGCACTGTAGTGGAACACCAGAAGTAAAACCAGATATTCTAATTTTGGGAAAAGCTCTTTCTGGAGGTGCCTACCCCGTCTCAGGAGTATTGGCAAATGATAATATTATGGGGGTTATTAGACCTGGTAACCATGGAAGTACATTTGGTGGTAACCCAGTAGCAGCTGCTGTAGGGATGGCTGCATTGGAAGTTGTAAAAGATGAGAAGTTAGCACAAAATGCATTTGATCTTGGTGAGTTGTTCCGTGAAGAATTGAACAAATTCATTCCAAATTGCTCTTTGGTAAATGCTGTACGAGGAAAAGGTCTATTGAATGCCATTCTGATCAATGATACAGAAGACAGTTCAACCGCATGGGACATTTGTATGGCCTTAAAAGAAAACGGACTTTTGGCAAAACCAACACATGGTAACATCATCCGTTTTGCACCGCCTTTGGTTATGACCAAGGAACAGTTACTGGATTGTGTATCCATTATAACCACTACCTTGACAAATTTTGAAAGTGAATTATAAGCAATAAGGAATTAAAAAGCCGCTGTTCTTTGGATCAGCGGCTTTTTTTATTTTTAAAACTGAGATTTAATTGAAGCTAAGGGAATCGACCCAAACTCTTGCAAACGCCATTAAAAAGCTGAAGTAAGATCTCCTCTTGACCTAGATCTTTTTAATTGTCGTTGTATTTTCTTAATAGCCGATTCGATCGATTTTTCAGGTTCTATAATATTGTACTCCCCCCAAAATTCCGGATCGGAAAAGCCACTGGCCTCATCACTTAAGATAATACGGGACTTCATTTTTTCCCTTGCCTTCAAATTGGCCTTTTCTGTATTTAGTTCCCAGTCGGTTATGGCCATTTCTGCAGTCATACTATACACAGAATTAAAAAAACGGTCGTCCCAATTAATTTTAAATTCCAGCAATACATTACTATAGCCGTAATACCACCTTCCATCTTTTTCTCTATAATCTACCCTGTAAGCCACATCGGTTGGCCATACTTTGGCATTGGCAGGCTTTTTACGGACAAATAATTTAGAGGCCTTGTCCGGGTCGGTAATATTTAAGGAATAAATGGCACTGGTGAGAATTTTATTTTCAGAATCTATGTACAGTTTCCCTTTGTACAAAGGTTCGTAAATATAATTGTGTTGTTCAAAATTAACCACATAGATCAATCGGTCATTTACCCTGGTGGACTGATCGAAACTAAAAGAATATTTGGAAATATCCTCATCGGTGAATATATATTCGGGATATTTCATAATATCCACATACAACGTATTAAAAGGCCCACCTTCCAATTTAAGGGCAACCGTATCCAATTTACTGTAATCCGTGCTCTTGCGGGCTTTGTATAGTTGTATTGCATCTCTTTTGGGTGTATTGTATGGTGCCTTATAAATGGTGACCACCGCTTCTGAAAGGGATACATTTTTTCTTCTCTTCTTTATGGTCTCCCTGTAAAACGCCGTCATGATGGTTGGATCATTAAAATAGTTGTCTCCTTTTTTGGCCAATGTTTCACGCACCAATCCTTCTGCACTTTTAGGAACAGTTAGGTTTACCTCAGATAATTCAATGCTGGCAATGTCCAATAGAATCTCATTATTTTCGGGTCGTAGCTCATTCA
This sequence comes from Sediminicola luteus, assembly GCF_040566555.1. Classification (GTDB taxonomy): domain Bacteria; phylum Bacteroidota; class Bacteroidia; order Flavobacteriales; family Flavobacteriaceae; genus Sediminicola. Next base: position 10,191 of record NZ_JBEWYP010000007.1, read on the forward strand.
ATGAAACTATTTTAGTTTTATAACCTAAGAAAGAGATGCTGATATTGCCTTGTACGGTGTTTTTGGGGATTTTTAGTGAGAATGTACCCTCTGTGTTAGTAACGGTGCTGATATTGGTCCCTTCCAAAGTAAGTGTAGCAAAAACCAAAGGTTTTTTAGAGTCGCTATCCAAGATTTCCCCACTATACGAATTGTAATTTATCTCCTGTTCCTCTTCTTGGAAATAAAAAGAAGCATAGGAATTATCGTGGATTCCAATAAAGGACAATACCAATAATGCCGTTATTAGGTGTTTTCTTATAAATATGAAGTTACATCGTAACATAAGAGCAATTTTTTTTATAAGCAGTACTTCTCTGGAAATGAGAAGCATACTCACTCTAAGTTAACGAAAATTGACCTAATTTACTATTATTTCAGTCGATTTCTATACAGTTATAGACTATAGTATCTACGGTTATATAGATTTGTGAAATGCTGCGCCTTAATTTTAATATTGAAGAAAAAAGTAATGAGATATCTGTTAATTCTTCCGCATACGTTTAGGACCGTACCACAGCCAAAAACCGGTAGTGGTAAAAAGAAAAAGGGCCACGCCCATAATTGAGGTATACACTAGTTTAAATTGTCCACTTTGAGTCCCAAAATAATAGTCGAGCAGGGAGCCATCGTGCAATTTTTCTATGTAGTCACCACGTCGTTTTTCTATTAGCAGTAAATTTCCAGTGGTACCATCCAATTGGACACCCCAAAAATCATCTACAAAGGTAAATTTGACTATGCCCTTGTCCTTTCTAATTTCCATTCGGTCTACCTCTACATTTGGATTCGCTGAAATGGAATCACTATAGACTTTTAATGCCTTTTGGTGCAGCATATCTAAAGGTTGCCAATCTGCCAAATTGGTAGAAACTCCTTTTTGGGTCTCGGCCAAGATATAGCCACCACTATTTTTTTTCCATCCCAGTAGGATGCCAGAGATGGAGATTATAAAGAAAAAGGAAAAAAGCAAAGCGCCCATCGTCCGATGCACTTTTCTGAAAATCCTTAATATTCGAGCTTGTTGTTGTCTTTTAGTAGGATTGGACATGTATATTTATAAAGAATTTAAAGGAATTTGGGTTGGTATTAGTTCACCATAAATAAGGCATTCACAAAAAAGAGTTTACCATTTTCCCAAAACCCTCTGAACAAAGGGTTGTCTACCATATATACAACTTGACCACGACCGACGTTCTCCACACCAAAAATTAAGGTTTTCCCAATTTTCTTCTGTGCTTCGCTTCCTGCGAATCCGGCAACGGGTACAGTATCCTTATCTAGATGAACCACGGTTCCCTTATCTAAGTATTCATAAGCATCATCCCCTAATTTTAAGGAAAAATACGTGTCTTTATAACCATACGCTAAAGGATGTGTTGTGTCTACTTTGGTTTTGAAAATAGCACCTGTAATTGCGTTTTTAATACCTTCTCTTTCAGAAATATCATAGGATTCCAAGGATAGAGTAGTGTCTTTTTTCATTTCCCTTGCTTTTATTCCAAAGCCCTTTTCTCCATCAATACCATTGATAGCTCCTCCCATAGCGATAAGCTTTCCTCCACTTTTAACCCAGTCCTTTAAACGTTGTAACTGATCATCATCAAACGAACTTCCGTACCAACCGTCGGGCAATACCAAAACATCATATTTTGAAAGATCCACTTGTTTCCAATAATCACTATACAGAATAGAAACAGGATAATTAAGTTGTTGCTCAAAAAAGTGCCAAATTTCCCCAAACTGTAAGGTACTTGTAGGTTCCCCAGAGAGTACTGCTATTTTTGTATCGGTTACCATCTGTACTGATGAAGAGCCAAAATCCTTACCACCATCTACAAAACCTGTTGTGGTAGCAGTTAAGGTCTTATGATTTTTTTTAGCTGATGCCTCCAAAAGTCCTAGGAACCCTTTCTTTTTCTTATTGTCCGCATTGGTGATGATCAAGCTTCCCCTATCGTATTTTTTACCACTTAGGGTAAAGGGTTTATCTGTATATCGTACGCGTATTCCTTCTTTTAAAAGTTCTGCCATAAAACGTGCGTCGTCCATACTGTTCCAATCGGTTATATAGGCATACGCTTGAGGATCAAGTGGCGTGACTGTATTTTTTTCCGTGGTAGATGTACTGTTAGCCACTAAACTTTCGGAAGCAATTGCGTCCAATCCATAGGCATAGGGCAAGGACCAGGCGGTAATGTCGTAGGTCAAGGAATCGCTTAATTTTGCATTGGGCTCAAATAACACTTTGACCAAAGTTCCTTTTGTTTGATTGGTGGAGATAACCAAGCTGTTTGATGATGTTTTTGAGGTTCCTGATTTTCCCGAGGCATAATCAAAACCTTTAACAGAAGAGCCGTTGCCAGAACCGTAAACTATTTGATGTTGGTCTAAAAGTGTTGTAAGTGCCCTTATTTTATCTGCGTCTCCATTAAGGACATAACTCTTGTACTTGTAATTCTTGGGCTGGTAAAATTTCCTGAATTCATCGTTTAATTTCTGGGAGTTTCCGGCAGCTACTTCAACTGTAGAAATCCCTGTGGTAAAGTGGTGATCAATTCTGTCCTTTAGAGTAAGGGTATCTCCAATACCGGTGATTATTCCCAATCCTGCTCGTCCACTGCCTCCTTGTTCGTAGGTCATTCCAATGGAACCATTGTACATAGGATAAGTGTCCCCATAACTGGGGTATAAGAGGTCAAATACTTCCTTAGTGAAGTAGAACCAGCCTTTGGCATCAAAGTATTTTGCATGGTTCTTGCCTATGGTGACCTGAAAATCTCTTTGAAAATCGGTGATCACTTCATGAAATGGTTCTGCGGCCGGTGCAAAATAATATGGATTGTTCACCCCTTGTTCGTGGAAGTCCACATGAACATGTGGAAGCCATTGGTTGTACATTTTTAAACGCTGTTGGCTTTCTACTTGTGTTAGCCATGCCCAATCGCGGTTTAGGTCGAACATATAGTGGTTAGCTCTACCACTCAACCAACCCTCACGGTGTTCTTTGCTATTAGGGTCTACGTTGTTGGGCGTATTTTTATTTTCGTTATACCAGTTGACATAGCGATCACGGCCGTCGGGATTGATACAGGGATCCATGATCACAACCGTATTTTCCAAATAGTCCGCTTTATTGGTCAAAAGCTCGTAAATGGTTTGCATGGAGGCTTCGGTACTTACGCTCTCATTGCCATGCACGTTATAACTCAACCAAACAATGGCTTTTGAAGCATTTCCTGTACCTGTGGTACTTTTTAGATGGTCCTCCCTGATGCTCTCCAGGTTATTAATATTGGCAGCGGAGGAAACATAGGCCAGTATCAAAGGTCTACGCTCATTTGTTTTGCCATAAGAGGTTAGTTGTACACGATCAGCCGCAGCTTCAGCCAGATATTCGTAATAATCCACTACCTCATGATGACGGGTGAATTGAGTTCCCAATTCGTATCCCAAAAATTCCGATGGGGATTTAATTTCTTGGGAGATATTGGAGATGGAATATAAAAAACAGGCAAGGAGTAATATTTGCTTCATATTGGGAAGAGTGGTTTGTTATTTTCCAAATCTAACAATAACTCTACAATTTGTAAACAACTTAACGTATTTTTAGGAACTCAAAATTTCAATAATTTTAACTTTACCCAGATTTTAAGCTGCCTCTATGAAAAGCGACTGTATACCTTTTAAAAAAACAGGTTATTTTTCCAATTTGATATGTGATTACTTGGACCAAAAGGAAAGTCTGCAGCCTTTTTATAATAGATTCCCAAACCTAGGTGATTTTAAAGACCAAATATTGGAGAAACAGGCCAATTTTCCAAAGGAAAATAGGGTAGTGCTTCATGGTGCCATAAAGGAGCAGTATGCCAGTATCGGTATTTCTAGATCAACAGAATTGCATTTAGAATTATTAAAGGACAATTCTACCTTCACCGTTGTAACCGGACATCAATTAAATCTTTTTACCGGTCCGCTTTACTTTTTATATAAGATTATTTCAACTATTAACCTAACACAGCAACTAAAGGAAGCATATCCCAATTACAATTTTGTGCCTGTTTATTGGATGGCCACTGAAGATCATGATTTTGACGAGATCAACTACTTTAATTTCAAGGGTAAAAAATTACAATGGAACAAAGAGGCATCGGGAGCCGTAGGCCACCTAAATACAGATGGTCTGGATGATGTATATGATATGTTATCCATGGAAATTGGAATAGGTCAAAATGCAGAAGAGTTAAAGACCTTATTCAAGAGGTCTTATTTGGAACACGATAACCTTACAGATGCAACACGATTTTTGGCCAATGAGCTTTTCGGAGATTATGGATTGGTCATTATAGATGGCGATAATAGGGAGCTCAAAAAATTACTGGTGCCCTATGCGAAAAAAGACATTCTTGAAAATGTATCATACAAGGCTGTTCTTAATACTGCACAAAGTTTAGAGCAGTTACCGGAGAATTACGGTATTCAGGTAAACCCGAGGGAAATCAATTATTTCTATTTAAAAGATGGACTTAGGGAACGTATCATTGAAAAGGACGGATTGTATTACATTAATGATACTGATTTAAGTTTTACCGAAAAGGAGCTGTTGGAAGAACTGCATAGTTACCCAGAGCGTTTTTCTCCCAATGTGATTTCCAGACCCTTGTATCAAGAAATTATTTTACCCAATCTATGTTATATAGGGGGAGGCGGAGAGCTGGCCTATTGGTTGGAATTGAAATCCTCCTTTGAAGAAATGGGTATAACTTTTCCAATCTTGCTATTGAGAAACTCAGCCTTGATCATAACACAAAAACAAGATGACAAATTAACCAAGCTAAATTTGGATATCGCTGATCTGTTTTTAAAGCAAAGTAGTTTTATCAATAAAAAGATCAGGACCATATCTAATATCGATATAGACTTTTCACCACAAAGACAACATTTGCAAGAGCAGTTTCAAGGACTTTATAGTCTTGCAGAACAAACCGACAAATCTTTTTTAGGGGCTGTGAAGGCACAAGAGGTAAAACAGCTCAAAGGTCTTGACAATTTAGAAAAGCGACTTTTAAAGGCCCAAAAAAGAAAGTTAAAAGATCATGTAGTACGTATGACGGAAATACAGAATGAGTTGTTTCCCAATAAATCGCTACAAGAACGCAATTTGAATTTTTCGGAACTTTATTTGGAGTACGGGAAAGAACTGATTCCCACCCTGATGAGTGCTTTAAAACCACTGTCTGGAGAATTTGCCATACTGACATTAGATTAATTGTTTAACGTGTAGGTGCAAATTTTATGGGATTGAATTTTAAGGCACCAAAAATTGTCCTTCCCAATCCGAATCTTCCTTGGAGTATCGGACCCTAATATGATTGGGTCTTTTTAGTTTTAAATATTCTATTTTGAAAGGATGGATCTCCACCACGCAAAAATGATTCTCATCATTTAAATATTCAATGATATCAGGATTTTTGATTTCCTTTCCTGGTGCTTCAGAGGTAGTGTAATCTCTTTTAGATTCTTCAGGTACCGCATCCCAGAGTAATTTTTTACTTTTAACGTCATTGTTCACTATGGCTAAACCTTCAATCCGTAATTGCATTAGTTTTTCCGGATGATAAAAAAGTAAGCTTACTTTTTTGTTTTCTTTTATATGCGTAACTTTTTTTGAACGTTTATCGGTGAAAAACGTGAGCATCAATTCATCAGTGGCCTTGCGAAGAACAATAGTCCGTAACCTGGCTATATTGTCTAATCCTACCGTAGCTAGAGTACAGTATCGGAAAGGATGCCCTGTTTCGGTTGCTCCTTTTCGCAGTTCTTCCTTAAGTTCGTTAAAAAAAGTCGATTTCATGTGCCTTATTTTCTCTAATAAAGATAAAAAATAAAAGAACAGGGTAGGGTATTTTGTTTATAAGTTGTTTAGTGTATAAACAGTGCATAAAGCATAAGTTTCAAATAATAGTAGTTAGGTTAGTTTTCCCAATGGAGATTGGGATCGATTTAAAAGCTCGGGGTGGTTTCCGGGCTTTTTTTTGTTTGGGATTGAAGTAAATCAGGGTCTCCTTCCGCTTAAAAAGTGGCTCAAAACATTACCTTTGCCAAAAGACCTAGGCCAAATGCACAATATAGATATACAACTGGTGGAAATGACGTTGGATGTCATGAAATATGTCATCAACAGAATAACTAAAACAGCTCCAGAATTGGGGCAACCCAAAAAAGAAGAGGAACTGAGAAGTTTGGTGGGGGAAACCATTACTTCAGCTGGTATAGGTGGAGAAAAAGCCTTTGATCTTTTCAAAGATGTTCTTATAAAGGCAACAGTCCCTATTGACCACCCCAGACATTTGGCATTTGTACCGGCATCCCCCACAAGAGCTGCTATTATGTTTGATTTGGTCACATCCGCTTCCAGTATCCATGGGGCCTATTGGATGGAAGGGGCAGGAGGTATTTTCTGTGAAAATGAGGCCATGAAATGGTTGGTATCCTTAACCGGACTTCCAGAACCGGCCTTTGGGGTATTTACAAGTGGCGGTACAGCAGCTAATTTGTCGGCCATGGTAACGGCACGTGAGAACTGGAGAAAGAACAAGGACAATCTTAATGAAAAAGCCCTTATAATTACTTCCAGTGGGGCACATTCCTCCATAAAGTCCATGGCAAAGGTGATAGATGCAGATGTTATTTTGGTGGAAACCGAAGACAGTATGTCTGCAGAAATGTTGTCCAACGCTTTAAAGGAGCTTACCCCTCACCAAAGAAAAAGACTGTTCGCCATTGTTGCCACCGGGGGCACTACCAATGCAGGCATAATAGATGACCTAGATGGGATTGCCACGATTTGTGAGCAGGAAAATATTTGGTTTCATGTTGATGCTGCCTATGGGGGTGGAGCTTTGGCCTCTAAATTGGCCAGACCCCTTTTTAAAGGGATAGAACGTGCCAACAGTATTACCATAGATCCCCATAAATGGCTGTTCTCGCCATACGACTGTGGGGCAATACTTTATAAAAACCCAGAATTGGCAAAAGAGGCACACTCCCAGGAAGGGTCCTATTTGGACATTTTCAAGGATGAAGGAGCACACGGATTCAATCCTTCTGATTACCAGATCCAATTGACCCGAAGGGTAAGGGGACTGCCCTTGTGGTTTTCCTTGGCCATGCACGGAACCGATAAGTACGAATGGGCCGTTCAACAAGGCATAGAACTTGCTAACCTTGCAGGAAGGATCATTCAAGATAACCCTATAGTGGAACTGGTAAGGGAGCCTAGTCTATCTTGTGTGCTTTACAGAAGAAAGGGTTGGTCGCCAGACGATTACAGAAATTGGACCTATAAAAACCATAGGGACGGTTTTGCTTTGGTTACGCCTACAAAATGGAAGCATCAAGGCGCTTATGAAACCGTTGCCCGTTTCTGTTTTATAAATCCAGATACGACCGAATCGGATATAAGGGCTATTTTAGATTCTATGAAATAGTCCTAATAAAGAAAATTACTAAAAAATTATTGCCCTCTAAACTTTCCATTTTTCAATTTAATACTATTTTTGCCCATGCAAAATAACGTCCTCATTTTAGATTTTGGTTCTCAGTACACACAACTCATCGCAAGAAGGGTTAGGGAACTTAATATTTTCTGCGAAATTAAACCTTACAACCATTTACCTGAAGATCTTTCAGAATACAAAGCGGTAATCCTATCTGGATCTCCTTTTTCTGTTAGGGCTGAAGATGCTCCTCATCCGGACTTATCTCAAATTAGAGGTAAAAAGCCACTTTTGGGTGTGTGTTATGGGGCGCAATATTTGGCGCATTTTAATGGTGGCAGTGTGGAAGGATCCAACACCAGAGAGTATGGTAGGGCCAAATTGTCCTATGTGAAGGAAAACGAACCGTTTTTTGATAAAATCTCCATCGGAAGTCAAGTTTGGATGAGCCATGCTGATTCTATTAAGGAACTTCCTGAGAATACAACAAGATTGGCAAGTACGCACGATGTGGAAAATGCTGCTTATAAGTTTAATGGAGAGGATTCTTATGCCATACAGTTTCATCCTGAAGTCTACCATACAACAGATGGCAAGCAGTTATTAGAGAATTTTCTTGTACATATTGCTGGAGTTGCACAGACATGGACACCTGATGCTTTTGTGGAGACAACCGTAACGGAACTGAAAAGAAAAATAGGTCAGGATAAAGTAATATTGGGACTTTCAGGAGGAGTAGATTCTACTGTGGCGGCCATTTTATTGCACAAGGCCATTGGAAAGCATTTACACTGCATCTTCGTGAATAACGGGCTTTTGAGAAAAAACGAATTCGAGGATGTTTTGCACCAGTATAAGGATATGGGGCTTAATGTTAAAGGAGTAGATGCTTCGGCACGCTTTTTGGATGCTTTGGCTGGAGAGAGTGATCCAGAGAAAAAAAGGAAAGCGATCGGAAGGGTCTTTATTGAGGTTTTTGATGATGAATCACATTTGGTCGAAGATGCTAAATGGTTGGCACAAGGAACCATTTATCCGGATGTTATAGAATCGGTTTCGGCAACCGGAGGACCGTCGGCAACTATAAAAAGTCATCATAACGTAGGTGGTCTGCCCGATTTTATGAAATTAAATGTAGTGGAGCCATTACGAATGTTGTTCAAGGATGAGGTTCGTAGAGTGGGTGCCAGTATGGGAATAGATAAGACATTATTAGGAAGACATCCCTTCCCTGGCCCTGGATTGGCAATAAGAATCCTAGGGGATATTACCCCGGAAAAAGTTGCTATTCTACAAGAAGTTGATGCTATTTTTATCAATGGGTTAAAAGAATGGGGACTTTATGACAAGGTGTGGCAGGCCGGAGCTATGCTTTTACCCGTAAATAGTGTAGGGGTAATGGGAGATGAAAGGACTTACGAAAAATGTGTAGCTTTAAGAGCTGTGGAAAGTACAGATGGAATGACGGCAGATTGGGTTAATTTACCTTATGAGTTCTTGCAGAAAACGTCTAATGATATTATTAATAAGGTGAAGGGGGTAAATAGAGTAGTTTATGATATAAGCTCTAAGCCACCTGCAACCATAGAATGGGAATAGGAATGAACAGTACACGTTTTAAAATACTTATTACAGGCTTCTTTATGCTGTTTTTATGTTTACACATGAATGCACAGCAATTTGTAACCCATGCGGTAAAGAAGGGTGAAACATTAGAGAGTATTGCAAAACAATACAGGGTTACCCCATTCAACATCTTAAAGTACAACAAGGAAATTGTTCAAGGAAAGCCCCTGATAGCTAATACTGTATTGGTAATTCCAATGGAGGCCAAGTCTACTAACGCTAATGTTCCTGTGGTAAAAAGCAAGGTAAATGTAGTGGTCAAGGAAGAAAAAGTGGCCCAAGAAAACCCGATTGGTTTTACCAGTTATAGGGTAAAACGAAAAGATGCACTCTATGGAATTGCCAAGAGATTCAACATTTCCATAGAAGATATTAAGCGATATAATAAAGAATTATACTCCGGAAATCTCAAGAAAGGGATGAATCTGCGGATTCCTAAGTTTAGACGCGTGAGTCCTGAGGACGTTGCCAAAAGCAACGATGATTTTGAAATGTACACCGTAAAGCCCAAAGAAACTAGGTGGAGCATAGCAAATACGTATGGGATTACAATAGATGAACTTCTGGAACTAAACCCTGATCTTTCAAAGTCCAATAACTACCTAATGGAGGGGCAGCAATTGAAGTTGCCAAAAATTAAAGGGAGCACAGTAGATAATCAGAAAATTCAATTATATAACTCTTATGTTATCACGCCAAAACAGACATTTTATAATCTGGAAAAACAGTTTGGAGTTACGGAAGAAGAAATCAAATCGTTAAATCCCGAAGTAAAAGTTCGAGGTCTACAGGAAGGGATGATCATTCGCTTGCCCAAAAAAGATACGGCCCCCATAGACGTGGTTAATACAGATAAATATGTTTTCTACGAGGTGAAGTCGCAAGAAACTGAATTTAGGTTAACCAGAAAGCTTAATGTTACTTATGCAGAACTTTTGGCCTTAAATCCAGAACTCAGTGATGGCTTAAAAGCAGGGATGATTCTTAAAATCCCAAAAGCAAAGGCTCAAGATCTAGAGATAAAAAACTCCTTGGTGCTTGATAGGTTCAGTCTTATAGATAGTATTCAAACCAAGAATAGGCCCAATTTACTTTTCTTACTTCCTTTTAGAACGGATAAAATAGATGTTACCGATAAGGAGTTGGCCAAACAGACAATGGCCAATAGGAATGATAGTAAATATAGCATTGGAATGTATACTGGCGCTATGGTAGCTTTAGATTCCATAAAAAAATTGGGAGTTTCTGTCAATGTAAGAACCTTTGATACCCAATTGAATGTGGACAGGGTCAAAGATATTATGTTGCGTGAAAGATTAAACGATGTTAGTGCTATTATAGGGCCCTTAGATGCCAAATCCCTAAAAGAGGTGGCTTTGGCCGCTGGGCAATACAATATTCCTGTAATTGCTCCTATAGCTGCGGAAAGTGATATTAGTTTGCGCAATGTTTATTTTACCTTACCTACCGAGGAAGTTTTAAGGAATAAAATGATTGCTTATGTGAACGAGCATAGGAAGGAAGAAAATATAGTCATCATTGCTGATGACAATAACAAGAAAACCCAAAGTCTGCTTTTGGAGAAATTTCCAAAAGCTAAAATTCTTAACTTAAAGAACAATATTTCATTGGATATTGATAAGGTAAGGCAGATAGTTTCAGCCAAACAAAATTGGGTGTTCCTGGAGTCTGATAATGCCAATACTATTTATCACGTAAGTTCTGTGTTGAATTCCACAATTAAGGATTCTGTAAGGATTAGAATGTTTACGACCAATAAGAACAAAGCCTTTGATAATGATGTTATTTCCAATTCACATCTTTCCAATCTTGGGTTTACCTATCCGTCTATTGAAAAGGAAATAGGGACCAATTCATTTGTGAAAATGTATAGAAGGAAATATGGGATTGAACCAGATCGTTATGCTATTAGAGGGTTTGATATCACATTTGATATCCTCTTAAAGTTGGCCTACAAAAATAACTTGTTCGAAGCCGGTAAAAAAATCGGGGAAACTTCCTATACAGCAAATAAGTTCAACTATAGAAAAGATGCATCATCGGGGTATTTTAACCAGTCGGCCTATATTATGTCCTACAATAAAATGATGATCGTAGAGGCCGAGTAAGGTCCTGGGGCAGAACGTGCTAAAATATGGTCAATTCTTTAAAGAGTAATGTTTATAGATCTTGAGGGTTGACTATAAGTAACCTCAAAATATATTGACAAGCTTTTATACGTCACAGATCAGGAATCCCTGTTTCAAGGCTTCGATTTTGTCCTCGCTAGCAGGAATAAATTCTTGTGCCACATATCCTTTATAACCGGTATCCACAATAGCCTTCATGATGGCTGGGTAGTATAATTCTTGGGTTTCGTTAATTTCATGTCTTCCAGGTACCCCGGCCGTGTGGTAATGGCCAAAATAGGTGTGATTATCCTTGATGGACTGGATAATATCCCCTTCTTGTATCTGCATATGGTAAATATCGAAAAGGAGCTTAAAGTTTTCAGATCCTATTTGTTTGCACAATTCTATGCCCCAAGCTGAGGTATCACCCATATAATCGGGATGGTTTCTTTGGTTAAAGAGTTCCATTTGTATTACTACCCCATGCTTTTCTGCCAAAGGCATTAATTTTTTTAAGGCTGTCGCGCAGTTTTGTAAGCCCGTTTCATCGTCCATTCCCCTTCGGTTACCGCTAAAGCAAATTAAATTGGTATATCCTGCCGCTGCCACTAAGGGTATCATTTTGGTATAGTTGTCTATTAGGGTCCCATGATATTTTGTATCGTTGAAGCCTTCGGTCAAACTAATTTCAGCCCCATTGCACATGGCTGAGTGTATATTGTATTTTTTTAAAAGGGGCCATTCCTTAGGGCCCATTAAGTCAATAGCTTTAATATTCAATTCGTTTAACTTAATCAAGAAGTCTTCCAAGGGGATATCGGCGAAACACCAGTGGCACACACTATGGTTAATATTGTTTTTTAGTTTAAATCCCATATCTTGCTTTGTTTCTTGGGCATTTGTGGTTTGATAAGCTAAAACTCCAACAGTAGCGGCAGCTGAAGTGCCAATAAAAGTGCGCCTTTTCATAATAAATGTATTTTGTACGTGTATAAAGATAAGTTTTTAGTTCTAAATAAATGAACATATATCCTGATAAAAAACAGTTGATAGAACTGGCTCATTATAAAATGCCGTTTGGAAAATTTAAGAATAGATATCTGGTAGACCTTCCAGAGCCATATTTGGTATGGTTTAATCAAAAAGGTTTTCCCGATGGTAAACTTGGAAATTTGTTGAAAGCCATGTTGGAAATCAAAATAAACGGCCTAGAAGGATTAATTCGGAAAATTCAAAAAGATTTTCCTAGAGATTAACAGTGTTATCGGACTGCAATTTGTACTTTTGCCTGCGTTAAGAAAAGAACCTAACGCTTCATGTCACAGACTAAATATATTTTTGTAACCGGTGGGGTTACATCTTCCCTTGGAAAAGGGATTATTGCAGCTTCATTGGCCAAATTACTTCAGGCCCGCGGTTATAAAACAACTATTCAAAAATTAGATCCTTATATCAATGTGGATCCCGGAACTTTAAATCCTTACGAACATGGTGAATGTTATGTAACGGATGATGGTGCGGAAACGGATTTGGATTTGGGACATTACGAACGTTTCTTAAATGTTAGGACTTCCCAGGCCAACAACGTTACAACGGGAAGAATTTACCAAAGTGTCATTGACAAGGAAAGAAGAGGTGAATTTTTAGGGAAGACGGTACAAGTAGTTCCGCATATTACCAATGAAATAAAGGAACGTATTCAGATTCTTGGTAAAAGTGGAGAATATGACATAGTGATAACCGAGATTGGAGGAACCGTTGGGGATATAGAATCTTTACCCTACATTGAGGCGGTGCGTCAGTTATTATGGGAATTAGGCGATACCAATGGCATTGTTATACATCTAACCTTAGTGCCTTACCTTTCTGCCGCAGGCGAGCTAAAGACAAAGCCTACCCAACACTCTGTAAAGACTTTAATGGAGAGTGGGATCAAAGCTGATATTTTAGTATGTAGAACCGAACATGAAATTTCGGACGATATCAAGGATAAAATTGCTCTTTTTTGCAATGTTAAAAGAGATGCCGTCATTCAGTCTATTGATGCCTCCACCATTTATGATGTGCCCATCCTGATGCAAGAAGAGGGATTGGACACGGTAACCCTTCGTAAATTGGGCTTGCCGGATAATGTTGTCCCGGATCTGACCAATTGGAACGAATTTTTGGACAAGCATAAAAATCCAAAAGATGAGGTCAATATTGGGTTGATCGGAAAATATGTAGAATTACAGGATTCCTATAAATCCATCCTCGAAGCCTTTATTCATGCCGGAGCAGTAAACGAAGTGCGGGTCAAGATAAAATGGATCCATTCCGAGCATATCACCGATCGCAATTTGGTGAATAAAATGAAGGATTTGGACGGAATTTTAGTAGCTCCAGGTTTTGGTGAAAGAGGAATTGAAGGAAAAGTAAAGGCCGTAAAATACGCCAGAGAGCAAAATATCCCATTTTTGGGAATATGCTTGGGAATGCAAATGGCCGTTATAGAATTCGGTAGAAATGCGCTTGGCCTAGTCGATGCAAATTCTACTGAAATGGACGCGGATACGCCTAACCCGGTCATAAGTTTAATGGAAGAGCAAAAGACCATTACCAATAAAGGGGGTACCATGCGTTTAGGGGCGTGGGACTGCGATTTAAAAGATGGTAGTTTGGTGCAAAAGGTCTATGGGGGGGAAAAAACCATCTCGGAAAGACACCGTCATCGATATGAGTTTAACAACCAGTACAAAGAGACCATGGAAAAAGCCGGTTTGGTGGCTTCAGGTGTAAATAAAAAAACAGGTCTTGTTGAAATTGTGGAATTGCCAACACATCCATGGTTTATTGGAGTGCAATACCATCCAGAATATAAAAGTACCGTTGCCAATCCTCACCCATTGTTTGTGGGGTTTGTTAAAGCAGCGTTGGAGCATAAATTAAAGTAACCTAATGTCGCACAGGCGTTAAATCCACAATTGGACATATATTTGCGTATTAAAAATTAAACAGACCTGCACGGTGATACCTCTTTGAGGGTTTGTAAATGAAACTTAGATGGAAGAAAAAAAATTTGATGTAAAATCTATAATTGGCTTTGTACTGATATTCGGTATCCTCATATTCATGTTTTACCAAAATCAGCCTACTCCCGAGGAGCTAGAGGCACAAAAGGCAAAGCAAGAGCAGGTAGAGGCCCAAAATAAAGCTGCGGAAGCCGTTGTCGAAACTCCAGCTGCTGAACCCAGTATGAATCTGCAGGACTCCACTTCTGTTGCAGGCTATAAGAATGCTGTGGGAGCTTTTGGTTTTAATACCCCATCTGAGGCTACAACAGTATTGGAAAATGATCTGGTTGTTTTAAAAGTGAGCAACAAAGGAGGACAGATCGTTGAAGCAAAGATGAAAAAATTTGTTACCTATGATTCTATTCCGGTGTATTTGGTAAAAGATGGGAATTCATCCTTTGATATAATGTTCAAAACCAATGAGAATAGATCCCTTAATACCAAAGATCTATATTTTGAACCCACTTTGACCAATGATGGTGATGTGCAAGTGCTCTCCATGAAGGCAAAAGTATCTCCTTCCCAATTTTTGGAGTATCGCTATGAAATGAAGCCGAATGATTATTTGGTCGATTTTATTGTGAGATCCCAAGGACTTAATGGCATAATCAATCCGAGTGGTGCTATTAATTTGGAATGGAAACTAAAGGGAATCCGTCACTCTAAGAGTATTCAGTACGAAAACCGATATACGAGATTGACCTATAATCATGAAGATGGAAAGATCAGTAAGCTTTCTGAAAGTAGTGATGATGATGAATCGGAGGATACGGATATTAAATGGCTTTCGTACAGGCAGCATTTTTTCAGTTCCATTTTGGCAACCCAAACACCATTTGAAACAGCTCAATTAAATTCTGTCAACTTGGTTGAAGAGGAAAGCAAAACTGCCGGATACACAAAGGAATACAGTACTGTGGCACCATTGAAATTAGAAGGAGGAGAACTTTCTTACACAATGGACTGGTATTATGGACCTACTGATGTAAAGGTTTTATCGCAATATAAGGAGTTAGGTCTAGAAGATTCCATTCCTTTTGGATGGGGTATTTTTGGATGGATCAACAGGTACATATTTACACCAACCTATACCTTTTTGAGCTCTTTCTTTCCCTTCGGTATTGCCATTGTGGTCATGACTATTTTGGTCCGTCTACTAATGTCCCCGGTGACCTATAAATCTTACCTGTCTCAGGCCAAGATGAAGGTCCTGAAGCCAGAGATTAGCGAGCTAAATGAGAAGTACAAGGACAATGCCATGAAAAAGCAGCAAGAGACCATGAAGTTATATGGTAAGGCTGGGGTAAGTCCAATGAGCGGCTGTTTGCCGGCAGTGGTACAACTGCCCATATTTTATGCGCTCTTTATGTTCTTCCCAACCTCTTTTGCCCTTCGCCAAAAATCGTTTTTATGGGCAGATGACCTTTCGTCCTATGATACCATAGCGGAATTGCCGTTTAATATTCCATTTTACGGGGATCATGTGAGTTTATTCCCAATCCTGGCATCGGTTGCTATCTTCTTTTATATGATGATGACCACAGGACAGAATATGCCATCGCAACCAGGTATGCCAAACATGAAATTTATCATGTACCTATCGCCTTTAATGATGCTATTCTTCTTTAACAGCTATGCTAGTGGATTGAGTTTGTACTACTTTGTTTCCAACTTAATTACCATTTTTATCATGCTGGCTATCAAGAAGTTTATTATCAATGAAGATAAAATTCACGCCCAGATACAAGAGAACAAGAAAAAGCCGAAGAAAGAAGGAAAGTTCCAGAAGAAAATGCGTGAGATGATGGAGCAGGCAGAAGCCCAAAAGAAAAACAAATAATCTATATAGTATAAAGAAAAAAAAAGCTCCCTTTTAAAGGGAGCTTTTTGCATTAAATAGGTTTAGTTTGGAAAGATTTGGGGTTGTAAATATGGGGGATAGAAACGCGTTTTAAAAAATATAGTTGTAAACGGTCCATATTTGTATGTTAAAAGAATCCTCCTTGTTGTTGAGCAAAATTAATTTGGTTGTTAGGGCAAATAAAATCCACATTGATGAACAGTATGGTTTAATTCTAGATTCTAATTAGTGTACTAGGTCATACAAAATCATTCCAGAATTAATTGAGGGCATAGAAGGTGAATATTCCGATAGTCTTACCAGAATTGTCGTATCACAAGCATTAGCGAATACATTTTGGGGGTTAGATCTCAGGGTATTAAAATGTTCTTCAATAATACCTCTCGTGGCAGAGAGTTAACATAAATGACATTCACCATTCAATATAGCTTCCAAACAGGAATCTGAATGTAATAATACACCAGCCAAATTACTTAGTTAGGAGCTTATTATGCTTGGACCGACAATATTCAATTAGGTGGAGAAGTCGTTTTTCATTGGAAATTTACTCGAAGACTAAAATATTATACTGTAAAAGTTAAATAAAAATATCATCATAAATAAATTCTGTCATTTACATTGATTTGGAGCGACAAAGAGATTTAGTATGATAGAGGTTGTCAATTTCATTTGGTAAAACCTATAGATAGGTATTGCCAAAAAGAGATTATAACATCTGCGAATTTTGTATTTTTGCATATTGATTTGAAGAAGATGAAAAAAGTTGTAGTAGGACTTTCTGGGGGAGTGGATTCCAGTGTAACCGCATACTTGTTAAAAGAACAAGGTTATGAGGTGATTGGCTTGTTTATGAAAAACTGGCACGATGATTCAGTGACTATTTCTGATGAGTGTCCATGGTTGGAGGATAGTAATGATGCGCTTATAGTTGCCGAAAAATTGGGGATTCCCTTTCAAACGGTAGATTTAAGTGAGCAATATAAGGAGCGGATAGTGGATTATATGTTCCACGAATATGAAAAGGGAAGAACCCCCAATCCAGATGTTTTATGCAATAGGGAGATCAAGTTTGATGTCTTTATGAAAATCGCACTTCAATTGGGAGCAGATTATGTAGCTACTGGACATTATTGTAGGAAAGGGACCATTACCAATCCAGATGGTACCGAGACCTATCAACTTTTGGCAGGAGTAGACGGTAATAAGGACCAATCTTATTTTCTTTGTCAATTATCTCAAGAACAGTTGGCCAAAACGCTCTTCCCAATTGGGGAGCTAACCAAGCCTGAAGTCCGTAAAATTGCAGCGGAAAACGATTTGATCACGGCAGATAAAAAAGATTCCCAAGGACTTTGTTTTATTGGTAAAGTGAGGCTTCCTGATTTTTTACAGCAAAAACTGAAACCCAAAAAGGGTGTGATCGTAGAAGTGCCATCGTCTTTGGCCCATTATCAAACAGACGTACCAACGTTTGGTTCAAAAAAGGAAGAATTGGCCTATTATGCCATCAAACCAAATTACCAACTTGAAGACGGGAGGGTAGTGGGAGAGCACCAGGGGGCACACTATTTCACCAAAGGGCAACGTAAAGGTCTGGATGTGGGAGGAACAAAAGAACCTTTATTCGTCATTGATACCGATGTAGAAGACAATATTATTTACACGGGACAGGGAAAGAGCCATCCTGGATTGTACAGACGAACCCTTTTTGTGAGCAATGAGGAATTGCATTGGGTGCGTACAGATTTGGCTTTAAAAGCGGATGAGACCATGGAAGTGATGGCCAGAATACGTTACAGGCAACCGTTACAAAAAGCTACGTTATATCAAACTGAGGGAGGTATGTATGTAGATTTTGAAGAAAAACAATCAGCCATAACCGAAGGCCAATTTGTGGCCTGGTATCTGGAAGAGGAACTAATAGGATCAGGAGTGATCTCATAATATGGTAAAAAACATCCTTATCCTTATATTCTTTTTCACCCTTTTTGGAGCAGGAGCCCAGGAACATGCCTGGGTTTATTTTAAGGATAAAGTTGGAGTAGATGAGGCCATGGCCAATCCAGAAACTATTCTAAGTGCCCGTGCTTTGGCCAGAAAGAACAAGTTTAATATTCCAATAGATGAAAGGGATGTCCCGGTCAATGAAAGTTATATCGCCCAGGTAAAAGGGCAAGCTGGTATTGCCGTAAAAGCCAAATCCAAGTGGTTCAATTGCGTGCATGTCATAGGAAGTATTAATGATATTGCGTCACTTTCCAGTTTGGATTTTGTAGATCGCATTTTTTATGCCAATAGAAGCCTCAATTCAAAAGCTGGAAAATCTCCCAAATATAAAAGTAAACCCGATAACCATAAAAATAAGTTTTTAACCCAGAAAGCTAATTTTATCTATGGGCAAAGTGAAGCGCAAATTTCACAGTTAAAGGTTGAAGCCCTCCACCAATCTAATTATACAGGGGAAGGATTATGGATTGCTGTGATGGATGGGGGTTTCCCAAATGTAGATCAACTTGCTGCATTTTCCCGATTACGTTCCAATAATGATTTATTAGGGGGGTATGATTTTGTAGGACGCACTACCAATATATACGCTCCAGATGGCAATAGCCACGGTACAAGGGTCTTATCGGATATGGGGGGATATGTAGAGAATCAGCTTGTGGGGACAGCGCCAGATGCCAGTTACATGCTGTTTAGAACCGAGGATGGTGTTACGGAGACCCCAGTAGAAGAAAGTTATTGGGTGGAGGCAGCTGAAAGAGCTGATAGTTTAGGAATAGATCTTATTAATACTTCTTTAGGGTACAGTACTTTTGATAACCCTAATTATAGTTATACCCCTGCAGAGATGGATGGCAATACCGCTTTTATTTCCCAAGGGGCAAACATTGCCACCGCTAAAGGAATGTTGGTCGTTAATTCTGCGGGTAATTCCGGAAGCTCCTCTTGGGGGGTTGTTACGGCTCCGGCAGATGCCAATGTTTATACAGTAGGAGCCGTTGATATGGACGGCACCTATGTAAGTTTTAGTTCTAGGGGCCCAAATGCCCAAGGAGTGGTAAAGCCAGACGGGATGGCCATGGGAAGAAATGCGGCTGTGGTAGATGAAAATAATACAATTGTACGGAATAATGGAACGTCTTTTTCTTCGCCAATAATGGCAGGTGCCATTGCTTCATTCTGGGGCGCTTTGCCCGATAAAACCAATCTGGAAATAATGCAGCTGGTACGGGAAAGTTCTTCCATGTATCAGAATCCAAATGCCCAAATGGGCTATGGTATACCAAATTTTGATTTGGCAATGACATTAAACGGGGTAGAAGGCCAAAATGGGGGAGAAGATGAAGGGGAACAAACCCTTGACTATATTCTGTTCCCCAATCCAATGGAAACCAATGTTCAGATACGGTTGCCTCAGGGAAGTACCACGGCAATCCTAAGGTTGTACGATATTTATGGAAAACGTATCTTGGAAAAGCAAATCACCGAAACTGATAACCAAATATCCGTAGAGCAATTGAGTCAGGCGATGTATATAGTTCAATTGGAAATGGAAGGAATCAGTAAGGAATACAAGTTGATCAAAAAATAATGGAGAATAGGATTACGGAACTTTTTAAGATACAATACCCCATCATACAAGCAGGAATGATTTGGGCCAGTGGCTGGCGATTGGCCTCAACTGTGTCCAATGCAGGAGGTTTAGGAATCATCGGTGCAGGCTCTATGTACCCTGAGGTATTACGGGAACACATTCAAAAATGTCAAAGGGCAACCAAGAAACCTTTTGCAGTAAATATCCCCATGCTTTATCCGGACATAGATCAATTGATGTCCATCGTGGTTGAGCTGGGAGTCAAGATTGTTTTTACATCCGCTGGAAACCCTAAAACATGGACCTCTTATCTAAAAGAAAGAGGCATCATCGTGGTACATGTCGTCAGCAGTGTAAAGTTCGCTGTTAAGGCCCAGGAAGCTGGTGTTGATGCCATAGTTGCGGAAGGTTTCGAAGCAGGGGGGCACAATGGCAGGGATGAAACAACAACCTTGACCTTGATACCGGCCGTTAAGGAAAAAATTACGATCCCTTTGATAGCGGCAGGAGGAATAGCTACAGGTAGGGCAATGTTGGCGGTAATGGTCCTCGGTGCAGATGGGGTACAGGTTGGGAGTCGATTTGTAGCAAGTTACGAAGCTTCCTCCCATGAATTGTTCAAGCAAAAAGTAGTGGAGGCAGGTGAAGGGGATACCATATTAACTTTAAAAGAGTTGGCGCCTGTACGGTTGATCAAAAATAAATTCTTTCAGGACATTCAAAACCTTTATGCTAAATCTCCCTCGGTAGATGAGTTGAAACAACTATTGGGAAGGGCAAGGGCCAAGAGGGGTATGTTTGAAGGAGATATGGAAGAAGGTGAGTTGGAAATTGGCCAGGTATCGGCAATTATCCATGATATTAAGCCTGCCGCAGAAATTGTCGCCGATATGGTGGAAGAGTTTGAAGAAGCAAAAAAATATTGTACTCAACTTTAAAAGTGTCCTAATATTTTATTTAATTCTAAAAGTTGGTTCTCAATATATTGATATCCTTAATCAATCGATCTACTTCAGAAGTTTTGGTGCCATCATAGACGCCTCTTATTTGTTTCTTGGTATCAACCAGGATAAAGTTAGGGGTATGGATAAAATCTTGCAATCCTCCATCTCCCTCATCAACTGCGGCGAAATAACTTTTACGGGCCAAGTTGTAAATGTGTTTCTTATCCCCAGTTGTAATATTCCATTTATTTCTAATTGCATTATTTCGATCTGCATATTCTTTTAAAATGGGTACGCTATCCATTTTAGGGGTTACCGAAATAGATAGAAATGCAACCTCTTCATCATTGTTAAATACCTTCTGTAGCCTTTGAATATGATTCGTCATTATTGGACAGATTGAAGGACAGCGAGTGAAAATAAAATCCGTAACATAAATTTTGTTTTGATAATCGTGCTGAGTAATGGTGTCCCCGTATTGATTTATTAGGCTAAAGTCAGACACCATATGGTTTTTGCGTTGGGAATGCATACTACTATCAACCAATAGTGGATTGAAATCAATTGGATTATATATAGGCAATTGCTCTTTTGATGACGTGTTGCAGGAAACTACTATCCCGCAAAATATTAAATAAAACATATAGATGGGAACCACGGAATAAATTTTCATGTATTACCTATAAAATGATTATTTCTCTTTATTCAATAAAGCAATGTATATGTACCCGTTACTAGAATCACAATATTGAAGTAGTTATTTTGATATCTGAATGTTTCCATGCAGCTTCAAACTCTTCCTTTACAGCTTTGGCCTCATCCATTTTACCTTGGCCAATTAAACTATGGTAAAGTCCAATCAAAGACCAACCATTTTGTCTAAGAATGGCGAGATCTTCTTTATAAATTTTTTCCGCTTCTTCTAGTTGTCCATTCTTCAACAAAATGGCGCCCAAGTTCTGACGTGTCGGGATATGCCATGCCGCAGGTTCGGTGTAAACCAATCTATCTTCAGCTAATACCGCTTTTTTTAAATGTAAAATAGCTTCTTCCGGAAGGCCGTTCAGGTTGGCCAATTCCCCTGCAACCACTTCATAGGCAATCTCTGCAATATGGGATGATGGGTTGTTTGCGGTTGCAACCAATTTCCCCATTTCTGGATCATCTTTGAAAAGGGCAATAGCATCCAATTCCTCTTTTGCCTCTTTTGCATTTCCTTTGCGTATAAAGGCTATTCCTCTGGCGTAATTGCGGATTAATCGCAGATGTTTAATGTCTATATTGGGACTTGGTATTGTCAATATTTCATTCCATTTTCCAAATCTAGTATAAGCTAAATAAGGAGTTGCGGCAAAATCCTGTAAGAAGGTAAGCGTAACCAGTTCCCCATTTGGAACCTTTTCGGCAGTTTTAGTGGCCGCATTAATTGCAATTTGGCTATTGCCCAACATACTTGAGGCCGACCATAAAAAGTGAATGTTATGTGGATAATATCCAAAAGGATAAAGCCCTTGGGAATAACATTGGGAAATATAATCCTCATCTGCCAAAATAGCTGCTTGATTTACCTTTACAGCATCCATATAACGCCCTACTCGGATATAGATATGTGAGGGCATATGAACAATATGTCCTGCACCTGGCATTAAAGTAACTAATTTATCTGCACTGTCAACAGCCATATCTGGCATTGGCAGTTCCATTAGATGGATGTAATAATGATGAGCTCCTGGATGCTCCGGATTTAGTTTTATGGCCTCTTCAAGGGCTATTTTAGCCTCCTTAATAAATGGAGAAGGATTGCCGTTCTTGTCCCAATAATTCCAAGGGACAGTGTTCATAATGGCTTCTGCATACAAAACTTTAATGTCCGCATCTTTGGGGAATCTTTGTGCAACCTGGGCCATAGCGTGCATATATTCCAAATTCAATACTGTAATCTCTTTTGTTAGGTCTTCGCTATATCGTTTTTGAAGAGCCTCTATCAATGCCTGCTCCTTTTTGGAGGAGTTGGAAGCCAACGCTGTTGCCTTCTCTATTGCCTTATAAGCAGCTATTTTCCTCTCATCGTCTGGTAATGGATCATTAATATTGGGACCTAAGGCCCATGCCTGACCCCAATAGGCCATAGCCGCATTTGGATCAAGTCTTGAGGCTTCCATAAATGAACGGTGGGATTCTGCATGGTTAAAGGCATATGCTAATTTTAATCCCTGATCGAAAAAGGCATGCCCCCTATTATCTTTTATGGTTATTGGGTAGTGAAGGTTTCCTAAGTTATCAAATAATGGAGCTATTTGCCGGGTTGTATCCACGTTTTGTAATACGTATTGGGCAACGGTACATTTAATAAAATTAAAAGATGCATTTTGCGATTTTTCCGAAGTGTTTTCCTCTTGGATTAGATCCACATATACAACAATGGATAATATCGCAATTGCCATTACCAAAAAGCTGATTTTTGCTTTCATAGGAATATAGGTATTAGTAGTTTATTAATATTTAATGGTAAAACCTAACGCCTTAGAAGGAATATGCGCGGGTTCAATATCCAATGCAAAAGAATTAAGTATTCTATATGCAAAACAAGGTCACCAGGTGGGGGACATTGGATGTTTTTATTCATTTAAGCAATGGCTCAATTGCCTTACTTAAAGATAATATTTTTCTCTAGAGAAATAATGATATAACAGCTTTTTTCTACTTGTAGAAGGATTTAATGTATTGATTACTTGTTATTTAGTGTAACTGGAGGATTATTTCAATTCCCTATCCAATTTTAAAATGGTATGCAATAGAACATTGGCACCATTTGCCATATCCTCAGCGGATGTGAATTCTCTGGGTGAGTGGCTAATTCCATCTTTACTGGGTACAAAGATCATCCCTGACGGAGCTATAAGTGCCATATCCTGAGCATCATGACCCGCTCCACTTTGCATCTGTTTTTGGGTAAGCCCTAAGTTCTTGGCTGAGGTAGCTATAGCTTCTTGTATGGTCTTATCCGTTAAAGCCGGTTTTGCATTGGCATCGATTGGATGAAATTCTATGGTTGTATCTGATTCTTCCGCTATCGCCTGTGCCCTTTGCTGTATTCCACTAAAAACCTGAGCAATTTTATCGGAAGAAAGATCGCGTATTTCCAGGCTTAAAAGTACCTTCCCCGGTATCACATTGGGTGCTCCTGGTTCTGCGCTAATTCTACCCACTGTCCCTACTTGTTTCCCTTCAAAACTGTTGGTGACCTCATTGACGGCAATGATAAATTTAGAAGCGGCCAATAGGGCATCCTTTCTCATGTTCATTGGCGTTGTTCCCGCGTGGTTGGCAAACCCGGTAATTTCTACATCCCACCATTTGATACCCACAATTCCTTCAACGATACCAATATCAATGTTTTCTCCATCTAAAATGCCGCCTTGTTCTATATGTAATTCCAAAAAAGCAGCCAATTCTCCTTTTTTCCTTGCGGCTTCCTCAATTCTGGATACATCGCCCCCGAGTCGGTTAGCCCCTTCCCCTTGCGTATATCCTGAGCTGTTTTTAACCAATAGTGCTTCTGGACTCAATGCACCTGCTAGAGCGCGACTGCCTAACAGACCGCCTTCCTCATTGGAGAAAATGATAACCTCCAATGGATGAATGGTAGCCACATTATTCTCAAAAAGAGTCAAGGCTACTTCCAATGCAGCCATTGAGCCAACACATCCGTCATAATTTCCTCCATCGGGAACCGTATCCGTATGGGAGCCGAATGCAATAACTTTTTTAGAGCCGTCTGTGCCTTCCCGGCGACCAATAATATTTCCGGCAAAGTCAATATGAACCTCTAGTCCGGCATTTTTCATTAGGTTGATTAGATATGTTCTTGAAGCAATATCGGCATCGGTGAACGCCACCCTACTGGTTTCTCCATTGGCTTTCAGTCCAAATTTGGCTAATTCGAATATACTGGCCTCCAATCTATCCTGATTAACGGTCAGTGTTTTTTCGATTGGAGATGATTTTTTCTGAGCGAAACTGGCCTGATAAACTAGGACCAAAATAAGGGCAATGTATTTGTAGGACATTTATAGCGATTTTAGTGACTAGTAAGATAGAAAAAAATAAAACACTTATGTGTACAAAATGGTGTGCTTCCGTTGGAGCAATTATCACTTTTAAAATCGAAATAATAAAAATTGCGCTTTGACTTTTGGGAGGAAATCGTACTTTTAAAAGTAACCAAATACGTTTGAGAGATGAGAATAGAACAAGATATAAAACTGGGATTTAAAGATGTGCTGATCCGTCCTAAGCGATCTAATCTAAAAAGTAGGGCACAGGTGCAACTGGAGCGCGACTTTAAATTTCTCCATAGCGATTTTAGTTGGACAGGTGTTCCCATTATGGCTGCGAATATGGATACCGTGGGAACTTTTGAAATGGCATTGGCTCTATCGGAGAATAAACTCTTTACGGCCATTCATAAACATTATAGCCCTTCTCAATGGAATCAGTTCTTGAAAAATGCACCGGCGGACATTGTAGATTACATTGCGATAAGTACTGGGACAGGTCCTAGCGATACAAAGCGTTTGGCGACCATTTTCAATGATAATCCTACCCTAAAATTTATCTGTATCGACGTCGCCAATGGGTACTCAGAACATTTTGTGAATTTTGTAAAACAGTCTAGGACCCAATATCCTAATAAGGTCATAATTGCGGGTAATGTAGTAACTGGGGAAATGGTGGAAGAGTTATTACTCGCTGGGGCGGATATAATAAAAGTAGGCATCGGTCCAGGATCTGTATGTACCACGAGAGTTAAGACCGGCGTAGGTTACCCGCAATTATCTGCGATCATAGAATGTGCAGATGCCGCCCATGGTCTAGGTGGCCAAATCATTAGTGATGGCGGCTGCACGAGTCCTGGTGATGTTGCCAAGGCTTTTGGTGCAGGAGCTGATTTTGTGATGCTAGGGGGCATGCTGGCGGGACATGATGAAAGCGGTGGTGAGCTGATTGAACGTCACGGTCATCCATACAAACAATTTTATGGGATGAGTTCCACAACAGCCATGGATAAACATGTTGGCGGTGTGGCAGATTACAGGGCCAGCGAAGGAAAGACTGTAGAAGTGCCCTATAAAGGTAAGGTGGAGCATACACTACAGGATATATTAGGAGGTTTAAGAAGCACCTGTACCTATGTGGGAGCCCAACGTCTAAAAGAGTTGACAAAACGCACCACCTTTATTCGCGTGGCAGAACAGGAAAATAAAATTTATTCGGAAAGGTAATCTCAAGGGTACAAATTATTATTCCTATTCCCAAGTGAGGTCTTTATAACAACGTTCCTTAGCAAACCTAATAGCTGCATTGTTATTTAAAGCAGTTATAATTCTATTGGCATCTCCTCTTTATAGGGGATAGTGAAATAAAAGGAACTACCCTCATTTGGTTCTGAAGTTACCCAAATTTCCCCTCCATGGAGCTCAACAATTTTTTTGCAATGGGAGAGTCCTATTCCATTCCCTTCATTTTTGCTGGAAATCCCTAACCTTTTGTAAATAATAAATATATCCTCCAGGTCTTCTTTGAGCATGCCAATACCATTATCCTGGAATTCAAATTTCCAAAACTGGTCTTCTAAAGTTGCTGAAATTGTTATTTTGGGGGCTACTCCTTCTCTTTTAAATTTTAAGGAATTGGCAATAAGATTTTGAAAAAGCAAACGAATGTCCGTTTCGCCTCCATATATTTTGGGTAAAGTACCTACATTAAATGAGGCTTGGGATTCTTTTATTAAAACTGAAAGGTCTTCTTGTACCATTTCAAGAATTTCATGGGTATCTAACCATTGTGATTTCAGATCGGCCCCCACTCTGGAATAATCCATTAATATCTTTATGGTCTTATGCATCCTATCAGACGACTTCTTAATAAATTGTAGGTATTGTTTCCCTTTGGAATCCAGTTGCTCTTGGTGCCTATTTTCTAGAAGTTCGGTAAAACTGGATATGGAACGTAAAGGTTCTTTTAAGTCATGTGATGTAATGTGGGTATATTGTTCCAGTTCCTGATTTTTTAAGGTCAATAAATTATGGGCCTCCTTTAAAGAAACTAGCCTTTCCTCAGCAACACGAAATGTTTTTATATAAAAGATGCCCAAGCCAGCAAATGGCAGTACATAGGATATAATTTTAAGGAAATGCCCAATATTGAAATGATTGTCATATAATTCAACAGAACCAAATGTCATGTGTAATTGCGTTGCAATCGCAGGAAGCATGCTCCACATAAGAGCTTCGGTAAAAACATTCTTATGAAATTTGTAAAATGCTGGTAATACAAATAGTCCAAGTACAGTATAAATGATCAAGGGGATGAAATCAAAAGGCCTTGAAATAAAATTATCTGGGTACACAGATATCGGAAAAACATCACTTTGGGTACATACTTGAATAATGATATATGATAAACCTACAAAGGTTACCCCGACGATAGAAACTAGGGTATTTGATTTTTTATATTGTGGTCTGTATTTATTTTTTACAAGGAAAACACTAACACCAACCAATAATATCAATGAATTGAACAATCTGGAAAGTCCCCATGTGAAGGGGCTGAAATTTTTTATTTCTGCATTGGAATGAATAAGGTTTGTGGCAGCCAAAGTATGAAAGGCATCTATACTTCCAGCGCAAAAAAGTGCTATTCCAATAATTGAGGTGACCGGATTGCCAGTGATCCTATATTGGATCAAGGCCAAGGTGCCAATACCGAAGGCAATTGCTACTGCGCTCCATTCCAATAAAGAGTGTATGATAGCTCCCCCCAAGTAATATTGAATATTATTTTCAAAATTTGATGGGTTGATTGCAGCAAAATTTGCCATGTCAAAAGGGACAATTTCATAACCAAAATCAAAACCTATTATGTTTAAAACTGTAGGTAAAAGGCATATGCCTATGGTTCCAAATATGATCCATAAGGGCAATTCACCTTTGTGCATAATAGTATTTTTTGCTTGCAATGGCTTCAAATTTTTATGTGAAATAAATCACTGGAAAAGTAAGCTAATTTATTCGTTTTATCAAGGTAAGATGTAATAATGTATGGAGCTTATTTCGTAAGATAATCCCTTGGAGTATACCCATATTAAAAGTGGGGACTAAAAATAATATCGCAACATACATTACAGTGATAACATGCTTATTATCAACCGTGTATGGTCTCTGATTTGCCGTAATTTTTTATTACCTCACCTTCAAATTTGATCAGTTCCGCCCAACGTTTATTTACATCCAGTCCTTCTCCGTATTGTCTTGCAAAGCCAATAAAGGTGGTGTAATGGCCAGCTTCACTAATCATAAGGTCATGGTAGAATTTAGCTAATTCCGGGTCTTTTATTTTTTTGGACAAGAGTTTAAAACGTTCACAACTACGGGCTTCAATCATCGCGGAGAATAATAGTCTATCCACCAAACTTTGTTGGTGTGTTCCTCCTTTGATCATGAATTTAAAGAGTTCGTTCACATAACTGTCCTTGCGCTCTCGGCCTAAGGTGTATCCCCTTTTTTTAATGATTTCATGGACCATTTCAAAATGTTGCAGTTCCTCTTGTGCTAAGGTCAATAGATCGGTGACTAAATCTGTATGTTCCGGGTTTTGAATGATTATGGTAATAGCATTGGTGGCAGCTTTTTGCTCGCACCAGGCATGATCCGTTAATATCTCTTCAATATTCGATTCTACTATATCCACCCAACGTGGGTCGGTCTCCAATTTTAAACCAAGCATCTGTATTTTTTTTAGGCTACAAAGTTAGTCAATCTGATCATTCTTTAACAGAAGGCACATTTAGAGTAAATCAATTTTAATAAGCAGTATAGATCGCGATCACTCTTTAAAAAATAATTGTTTTACTTCAGGCTTGGACAGGTCAATAATGGTGAAAATTCCCAATAGGATCCCTAAAATGCCAGTTAGGCAATTCAGGACAGCCATCACAAAGATAAAATTGTAGTTCCTGACATCCTTTAAATATTTGGACGCCATTAAGGTTAAAATGCCAATAATAACAGAAATAATAAACCCTATACCCCCAATAATAATAAAGATCAGTCCGGGATTAACGGGGAACGACCCTGTTTCATGCGACCATTCTTCTGAGTGACCTATAATAATTCCTATGCATCCATAAAGAATAAAAAATAAAGAAAAGCATAAGGTCAAAATACCTTTGACCAGAAATAAGGTGCTAAAGGTGCTTAGATTAGTGTTGGTGTTGTTCATGATTATTTTATTGATTCATTAAAAATTCCAATGTGTTCCTTCCAAATAAAGTTAGGATAAAATATTTAAGGTGCCGATCCAGTTGACAATCAAGTTAATTCCTTTTATGATTCTCGGACAATCCTTAGTTAACATAAATTCCTCTTTGTTATCGGGCTCATCAAAATCTACAAACGCCAATCTGGCGCCCAAGAAATCTTTACTGAAACCAAAGGCAGAACTTGGTAAAATCATGACCCCCGTCTCTTTGAGAAGACCTTCACAGAGGTCATTTGATGAGGTGATCCCTTTTCTGGACAAGGCCGCCCGATGCTTTGAAAAATCCAAAAAGATATAAAATCCACCTTGAGGGGGATGAACACCAATATGTACGGCATTTAATTTTTCGGCACAGTACAAACCAATTTTTTGAAGTATCCCTGTTTGTTCATTCAAATAATCTTGTATACCGTAGTAACTTGTATATGCTTCTTTAGCAGCTATTTGCACAGGAGTTGGAGCACAGGAATAGGTTTCTGAACCTATGCCTATCAAGGCTTGTTTAAATTCTATTTCAATGCCGTCATATAAAAATGCAGCACCCAACCTCCAGCCTCCAGCACCGCACCATTTAGACAAACCTGTAGTGGTGATGGTTCTTTCGGGATAATAGTTGGAAAAAGATGTATGGGATTTATCAAAAGTAAGAAGGCCATATATTTCATCGGATATGACCAAGATATTATGAGCTCTAGCTATTACCGCTATTTCTTGTAATTCAGAAGGGGAATAGGTCAAGCCATCTGGATTCCCGGGATAATTTAAGATCAAAATAGTGGCTTGGTACTTCTTATTTTTTATCGCCTCTTCAATGGCTTTAGGATTTATTCGCCATCGTTCTTCAAAGTAAGTATTTACTTTAATCAAATGATGTCCTGCTAAAATAGCTTGAGGGGCATAGGAAACCCAAGAGGGCAGAGGAATTAGAACATCGGCCTTTTCAAAGGCAAGCATTATGGTATAAAGTAAAATTTTTGATCCTGGAGCCACCAATATATTATCTGGATCAACCTTTAGGCCATTATGTGCCAAGTGGAAGGCAGACATCAATTTTCTTAGATCCAAATCCCCCTGAACAGAGGAATATTCTTTTCGATGTGCAGATTCTTTTAGGGCACGGATTACCTTGGGAGGTGGGAGAAAAGGAGACTGACCAAAACCAAATTTGATAATCTCCTTATTTTGGGCCTCCAAGGCCTTTGCCTGGGTGTTTATCAATAAGGTTTGTGACTCTTCTACCTTTCTAAACATCTTACCATTCTTTTGTAGTTAATATCGCCTGTATAAATGAATGCTGTGAATCCTTACCGCTGCTTTTCTAAGATAATACATTGTAGTGGTTTTACCAGCTCAAAAGACAATGTAGCCAATGGTTATTGTTTTTAATTTGGAATAAAAAGAAAGTTAATCGCCCGCTGTTTATATAATGCCAAGCATTTTTCTTTATTTTGTCCTCGTAGTGGTTCATATCCATTTATTTTACGGGCCACAAAACAATTAAACGAACTATTTACCAGAAAATCAGGCGTTAATCCATGTTTTATTTCATCATAGATATTTTAGGTACCATCGCCTTCGCTATTTCTGGCGTATTAGTGGCCATTGATAAGAAGTTGGATCTATTTGGGGTTTTCATTATCGCCTTTGTAACTTCTGTGGGAGGAGGTACCCTTAGGGACCT
Source organism: Sediminicola luteus (assembly GCF_040566555.1). GTDB lineage: Bacteria > Bacteroidota > Bacteroidia > Flavobacteriales > Flavobacteriaceae > Sediminicola. The sequence continues at coordinate 40,946 of NZ_JBEWYP010000007.1, forward strand.
TTTAATTGGTAATACCCCAGTATTATGGTTGAGGGATCCGGTGTACCTCTATACTATTTTTGGTACAGTTGTCTTTGCTGTTGCCTTTAGGGCACGCTTAAAATATATTAGAAAATCACTTTTTTTATTCGATACCATTGGGATTGGCCTGTATACCATGGTGGGTATAGAAAGAGGGATTGCTGTTGGTCTGTCCTCTATTATGTGCATTGGACTGGGAACTATTACCGCTTGTTTTGGAGGGGTGATTAGAGATATCCTTTGTAATGAGATACCGGTAATCTTTAGAAGGGAAATTTATGCCACGGCCTGTATTTTTGGCGGAGTAGGATATTTCTTGTTGAGGCGACTACCTTTCGACGATGCCTATGCATTTATGGCTGGTATTATTATCGTAATCGGGATCCGATTAATAGCTGTCCGTTTTAAGATCGCGCTACCAAGTATTTATAAGACTACTTAATAACTTCGGCATTTAGGATATAAATGTTTTGTAGGGGCCAATCACCTTGGCCTACAGGTTGACTGTTTATTTTATCCACCACATCCATCCCTGCTATGACTTTTCCAAAAGGAGTATAATCCCCGTCCAAGTGATAGGAACCTGGTTTGGTCACTACAATAAAAAATTCGAATGGAGATGCCAACATATGTGGATTATCTATTTCACTACTTGGCATGGATACAGTTCCACGGTGATGTTTGTGCCCTTTTCTGGTATCTGGAGGCAATAGGTATCTTCCAATTTGGCCCCTTTTTCTGCCAGTTTCAACATTATCGGCATTGCCACCTTGTATGATGAAATTTTTCACGATCCTATGGAAGAAAGTGTCGTTGAAATATCCTTTTTTGGTCAAGTAGATGAAGTTTGCTTTATGGTAGGGCACATCATCGAAAAGTTCAATGGTGATGTCGCCAAAATTAGTGGATAATTTAACTGTGTCCTCCTTTAGTGTCTTGTTGTAGTTAAAAAAGAATTCTATGGCATTCTCCTCTGTAAGTACAAATTCCTCTTTCTCCTCTTCAATTTTCCTGCTTTCAGCAACAGTATCGGTAACAATGGTTTTTTGAGGTTGTACTGGTGCTTTTTTTGCATTGGTCGTATCTTTGCAAGAAGCCAAAAGAAATAATGGTACTATTGTATAGAATGTGAATGTTTTAAGTGTCATGGATTTTAATGATTTTTCTCAGCGTATCTCAAAAATAAAAAATCTCCCACTTCCGGGAACGGAATCCCATTTTAAAATGGCACCGTTGGAGCGGATCAATACCTTGCAATCTATAGAATTAAAAAGAAAAAATGCCAAAAAAGCGGCGGTAATGGCTCTTTTTTATCCCAATCAAAGTTCTAGTACTAATTTACTGCTAATTTTAAGAAAATCGTATAAAGGTGTCCATTCCAATCAAATTGGCTTTCCTGGAGGCAAGGTAGAAAAAGAGGATAAGGATCTTTTGCATACGGCCTTAAGGGAGACCTATGAAGAAGTGGGAGTGGCTCCGAAGAAGGTACAAGTCATTCGTTCTTTAACGGAACTGTATATCCCTCCAAGTAATTTTATTGTGCATCCTTATGTAGGATTGTATCCTGAAGTCACTCCTTTTAAAATCCAAGAAAGTGAAGTAGAGGCTTTGGTGGAGGTTTCTTTAGATGAATTTATGGATGATAGGACCATCATTTATCAAAAATTGACCACATCCTATGCACAGAATATTGACGTACCTGCCTTTAAATTAAATGGTTATACGGTTTGGGGGGCAACCGCCATGATGTTGAGTGAAGTTAAAGAGCTTTTTAAACAGGTACTATAATGCCTTATTTTGTAATTTTGAATTTCTAACCACTAATTATGACCCTTTTTAAAAGAAACCCCTTCGGACATATTTTATTTTTAAAGAAATGGCTAATACGCATCATGGCGGTTATTACGCACCAGAGGTACAAGAAATTTAATAAGTTGGAAATTGAGGGTTCTGAGATTATTAGAAGCCTTCCAGAGCGCAATGTGCTTTTTGTGAGCAATCATCAAACCTATTTTGCGGATGTGGTGGCCATGTTCCATGTTTTCAATGCAAGCTTAAGCGGCAGGGAGAACACTATTAAGAACATAGGATATATATGGCAGCCAAAATTGAACATGTACTACATTGCGGCTGCAGAAACAATGAAGAAAAGTTTACTTACCAAAATTTTCGCCTATGCCGGTTCCATTAGTATAGAACGTACTTGGAGGGCAGAAGGTAAAGATGTGAATAGGCAGGTAAAAATGAGCGATATTTCCAATATTGGGGTTGCCTTGAACGATGGGTGGGTCATTACCTTTCCACAAGGGACCACTACGCCATGGAAACCGTTGCGCAAGGGTACCGCGCATATTATTAAAAAATACAGGCCAATTGTTGTTCCGGTAGTAATTGATGGTTTTAGACGTTCTTTTGATAAAAAGGGATTGCGCGTTAAGAAAAAGGGAATTCTTCAATCCATTGTGATCAAAGAGCCGTTGGAAATTGATTATGAAAATGAATCCTTTGAGTCTATCATTGAAAAGTTGGAATATGCAATTGAACAGCATCCATCCTTTCTTAAAGTGATATCCAAGGCAGATCTTTTGGCTTACGAAGAGGAGAATAAGCAACGAAAGTGGAAGCCCTAGACTTCCAACTCTCTCAGTTCGTTATAATTTTTTCGCAGTCTAGTTAAAAGGAGCCCATAGAGTACTTTGTAAAAGAGCCAGATTACTCCTAGTAAAATAGCTACGGCAAATATACAGACTCCAACAATGATGGTCCAGAAAATGGTTTCATTACCTGCTTCAGATGCCGCATTGATAATCTTATCACTATCGGGGCCGTATCTGAGACTTCCATAAATCCCGGAGATCAAAGAGATGGAAAACATAATTAAATTGAACCAGACATATTGGGTCACCGTTCTTTTGACCTTTAGAATGGCTTGCATGAGGTCTTTTGATGAATCTGTAAAGGATATCTTCCTATAATTCACATAGAACTTATAAATGAAATAAAGTAGGATGATATAATTCAACACCATCAAGATTATCGTAAATTCATAAATATGCCATGATTTGATCATCTCCCACGATTCCCCATCGGTAAATACGACATTAATGGCAGTCCAGAATACAAATTCCAGAATACTGATATAAAAAATCCATTTCACAATGGAAGAGGATTTTTTCCATATCATCTTATAGATTTCCGCATAGGATACTTTGGGAAGGTGTCCTTCCTTTTTTTGCCAGTCCTTTTTTAATAGCTCCAGTTCATCCATCATCATCTTAAGGATTAAGTATGGTTCTTAATTTATTTTTTACCCTGTTCATCTTCACCCTCGCATTTACTTCTGAAATACCTAAGGTTTCGGCTATTTCAGTATAATTTTTATCTTCCAAGTATAGGAACACTAATGCTTTATCTATATCTCCCAACTCCTTAACGGCATTGTACATCAATTTTAATTGTTGTTCCTGTGTTTCATCATACTCATCGGCTTTAATTTTAAAAATGACCGATTCATAATCTTGTGTTTTTATGCTTTTTTTCGATTTACGATATAGTGTAATAGCAGTGTTCAAAGCTACCCGGTACATCCAAGTACTAAATTTTGAATCACCCCTAAATTTTGGATAAGCCCTCCATAATTGGATGGTAATTTCCTGAAAAAGGTCTTTGTGGGAATCCCGGTCATTGGTATACAATGAGCATACCTTATGAACAATGTTCTGATTGTTTTCTAATTCGCTTACAAATTGATGTTCCTGGTCCTTAGTCACTTTCTAATGGTCGGTTGTCTATTGGTATGAAGAAGTCGTTTTTTGTTACAGGGCTAAACAAAAAAACCGACAATAAAAATATCATCGGTTTGTGTTTGGTTGTTGTCCTTTACTTTCTGTAGTCCAAGGCAGGAGCCCTATCACCTAGTAACGGAATATATTTAAAGTCCTTTCCCCGTCTTTCTATCAGTTCTTGTTGGGCCTTCATTATAATGTCCTTGCTCTTAAAGATATCGATGGCTGTAAGCGTCAAGGTTTTTGCCGCTACCATCATTCCTTTTTTGCCAATTGTAGTTCCGCCTGCTGCTACTGCTTGCCAGCTGTGAGCAGGGGTTCCGGGAACCCAGGTTGCAGTGCCCAATCCTACTGTTGGCACGGTAAAGCTTACATCGCCAACATCTGTAGAGCCATAGGCTTTAGCTTCTGTTTTATAGGGTTCAATATTTTTGGCAAGGTCCAGGTTCGCTTTCTCATATCCTAGGCTTACGGCAATTTTATCCGCAAATTCCTTTTCCTCCGGTGAATAGGTTACACCGCCAACCTTCACCAGGTTGTCGTACATCAATTTTTGGAGGGTTAGGTTGGGCAATAGCTCATGCGTCCCGCCAATCATCTCATAATCCATAGTGGTTCCCGTACCTAGGGCTGCACCTTCCGCAGCTTTTACAATTCTATCAAATATATCAATAACCACATCCCTTTGACCATGTCTGGCATAATAGTACACTTCCGCAAAATCTGGTACCACATTAGGAGCTTTTCCTCCTTGGGTAATCACATAATGGATACGTGCTTCAGATGGGATATGCTCCCGCATCATATTCACCATCATATCCATTGCCTCCACGCCATCCAAGGCGGACCGACCTTTTTCCGGAGCTCCGGCAGCATGGGCAGAAATTCCATGGAACCTGAATTTTGCCGATTTGTTGGCTAGGGCAGCACCGGCACTTGCTTCATTTTCTGCTCCCGGATGCCAATGTAAGGCAACATCTACATCATTAAATAAACCTTCCCTTACCATATATACCTTTCCTGATCCCCCTTCTTCCGCTGGGCAACCATAAAATCTAATGGTTCCTTTGACCTTGTTGGCTAGCATCCACTCTTTCACTGCTATAGCGGCCGCTGTAGAGGCCGTGCCGAACAAATGATGCCCGCATGCATGTCCAGCTTCTTTGTCCGCTGAAAGTTTTTCTGGAACCGCCTGTTGGGATAGACCAGGTAAGGCATCAAATTCACCAAGGATGGCTATGATCGGCCCACCATTGCCATACTCAGCTATGAAAGCGGTAGGAATTCCTGCAACCCCCGTATTTATGGAGAAGCCCTCATCGCTCAATGTCTTTTGCAATAAAGCAGAACTTTGCTCCTCTAAATAGCCCATTTCTGCAAATTCCCAGATATTCTGGGCAATGTTGCCATAGGTTTCACTTTTCTTGTCCAAGTTCTTTAAAATGTCCTGGGTGGTTTTCTGGGCATGGCCCATGAAAGAAAAAAGGCTTGTCAATACCAAGCTGCAAAATAATTTTCTCATAATAGGAAAGGTTTGTTCAAGGTTTGGATAAATATAATAAAAACTACATATGGAATAGGGTGAGAAACGTTTGAATGTTTAATTTAGGCCTATGATTTGTGATATGAACATTTCAAGGACCAGTTTTCCACGCATAGTAATCATAGGCGGAGGTTTTGCTGGAGTATCCTTGGCTAGAAAATTGAGCAATAAAGATGTGCAGGTAGTGCTGTTGGACAAACATAATTACCACACTTTTCAACCCTTGCTCTACCAGGTATCAACAGGAGGGTTGGAGCCTGACTCCATTGCATATCCCATTCGTAAGATATTGCAAAACTATCCCAATTTTATTTTTAGGCTTGCCGAAGTAAAGGAAATTGATACTACAGAAAAAAATATTATCACCAACATAGGAAGTCTTAAATATGACTATTTGGTAATGGCCACCGGTTCGGAAACTAATTTTTATGGTAATGTGGAATTGGAAAAACACAGCATGGCCATGAAGTCCATCATCCAATCCCTTAACCTTAGGAGTCTCATACTAGAAAATTTTGAACAAGCCTTATTGACCGATGATATTCATGAAAGGGACGCTCTTATGAATTTTGTGATCGTAGGTGGGGGACCAACAGGGGTAGAACTAGCTGGTGCTCTTGCAGAAATAAAAAAAGGAATCCTTCCCAAGGATTATCCAGATTTGGATACCCGCAGGGCACAGATCCATCTGGTGCAGTCAGGTCCCCGGATTTTAAAGGAAATGAGCGAAAAGGCCTCAGAAAAGGCGGAGGAATTTTTGGAAGGTTTGGGAGTTCAGGTATGGAAGGAGACCCGCATCACCAATTATGATGGGAAACTGGCCACCACCATGACCAATGTTGTATTTGAAACGGCAACCCTTGTTTGGGCGGCAGGTGTAAAAGGGGCTTTGATCAAGGGGATGGATGCCAGCGAGTTGACCGTTCCCGGAAACCGGTTAAAAGTAAATCAGTTCAACCAAGTTGAAGGTGTAGAAGATGTTTTTGCCATTGGTGATATTGCCTGTATGGTAACCCCGGAATTTCCCATTGGTCATCCTATGATGGCGCAACCAGCTATGCAGCAAGGTGCAAATCTTGGAAATAATCTAATTAAACTTTTAGAGAACCAGCCATTGACACCATTTCAATATAAAGATAAGGGCAGTATGGCCACGGTAGGGCGGAACAAGGCCGTGGTTGACCTTAAAAATTACAAGTTCCAAGGAATATTTGCCTGGTATGTTTGGATGTTTGTACATCTTTTCTTTTTAATAGGATTTAGAAATAGAATAGTGGTTTTCGTGAATTGGGTGTACAATTACATTCGTTTTGATCGGGAAGCCCGACTTATTATAAGACCGTACAATAAGGATTACACCAGGTTTAAGGATTAGTAAGAGATTAAGACTTTCAATTGAGGTTAATGTTTTTCTCTTCTTTATCTTCTTCTTTATCTTTTCTTGGATGGTATTCGTTGAGGACCTCGGAAAGTTTAGTCCTGTCTAAATGCACATAGATTTCTGTTGTAGTAATGCTCTCATGACCCAACATCTGCTGGATGGCCCTTAGGTCGGCACCGTTACCCAATAAATGTGATGCAAAGGAATGCCTAAAGGTATGAGGACTAATGGTTTTGTTCAGTTCTATTTTTTCTGCCAATTGTTTAATGATGGTAAATACCATGGCCCTTGTCAGTTGCTTGCCCCTACGGTTGAGAAAAAGGATATCTTCATGGCCTTTTTGAATCTTAAGATGAACCCTTTTTTCATTCTTGTAGATATCGATATATTTTTTATTGATGTTACTGATGGGAACAAAACGTTGTTTGTCTCCTTTGCCGGTAACCTTTATAAAGTCCTCCTCAAAATACAGATCGGAAATCTGTAGGCTTACCAATTCCGAGACCCGTAACCCACACCCATAAAGGGTTTCCAAAATAGCTCTATTGCGTTCCCCTTCGTCTTTTGAAAGATCTATAGCCGCAATAAGATTATTGATCTCATCTTCCGAAAGCGTGTCAGGGAGCTTGCGACCTACTTTGGGGGATTCTATTAAATCCATGGGATTATCACTTCGGTAATCCTCAAAAATCAAAAAATTAAAAAAACTCTTTAAACCGGATATGATTCTAGCCTGGGATCGGGGATTGACGACTTTGGCGATTTCATAAATAAACTGTTGTACGGTTTCCCTGCCAATTCCAATGGGATTTTCTTGGATGGTATTGGAATTGAGGAAAAGGATTAGTTTTTCAACATCCAAGGTATAATTATGGATGGAATTCTTGGAAAGTCCCCGCTCTATTTTGAGGTAATCTTGATAATCTTTGAGCCCTTGTTGCCAATTCATAGGATAAAGATACAACTATGATTTTGCCTTAAATAACCCCCTCTATAATTAAAACCACAAAAAGGATATATTTTACCAACAAAAATTGTCTATTGACAACAATAAATATAGAAAACAATCATCATGGTTTAGGTTCGCACCAAGTTAAAAACAACCTAAATTTTTTTACATGAAAAAAGTATGTATTGCAGTATTGGCCTTAGTTGCCTATGTCGGAAATGTGAATGCCCAGGATAATGCCGTAAAGGCAAATCCACTTGGTCTGATCTTTGGAACAGCACAATTTGGATATGAGCGTGCCGTTACCGAGAAAACATCTATTGAAGTGTCTTTGGCCTATGCAAGTGTAAGTGCAACTGTTGATTCTGAAGATACCAAGGCTACCGGTTTCGGTGCCGAAGGAAAGTATAAATTTTACTTCTCTTCCACCCAACAGGGCATTAGGGGATGGTATGCGGCCCCAACTGTTGGATTCAACAGTGCCAAGGCTACATCAGGAGATAGTGAAGGTAAATTGTCTTGGGTTGCTGGAGGTGCAGTAGCTGGCTACCAATGGGTATTTGGTGGTGGAGATAGTGGTTTTGCTTTAGACTTAAATTTCGGAGCTCAATATGTTTCTGCAAAAACAAGTGGAGATATTTCAGGGGTAACCATTGATGGGATATTGCCAAAATTAGGATTATCGCTTGGTTACGCTTGGTAAGAGATTCTATTTGATATTGTTATAAGGAACGGAGACACTATGGTCTCCGTTTTTCTTTTTTATATTCGGCCATGAAATACTTTCTTCATTTATTGAAATTCCTTAAAAGGAGTTATTAAGAATACAAAAATGAGAAATTAATCTATTTGTTGGGAGCTCTATCTATACAATTTTATTTGGGCTAAAAACTAGTCCTTCACAGTTGGCAGATTCCGCCATATCAATATCTAAAACACCGGTACATAAGGAGTTGTGTTTAGAGGTAATTATTGGACTATTAGGGCAGCTTATAATTTATAATATTTTCAATCCATATAATTGTAAAGGGATACCTTATGGTTCTCTTTTTTTATGGGCGACAATTTGTTACATTTAGCCTATGAAAATTATTATTATCAACGGACCAAATCTCAACCTTTTAGGAAAAAGGGAGCCCGAAATTTACGGCAGTGCTACTTTTGAAGATTTTTTTACGGAATTGCAGTTCAAATATAAAGAAGTGCAATTAGAGTATTTTCAAACCAATATAGAAGGCGAGATCATCAATAAATTACACGATTGTGGATTTGCTGACTATAATGGTATAATTTTAAATGCTGGTGCCTATACCCATACTTCCATAGGCATAGGAGATGCTATTAAGGGTATCAAAACCCCAGTGGTTGAGGTGCATATCAGTAATACGTTTGCAAGAGAAGAATTTAGGCACATATCCTATATTTCGCCTGTAGCCAAAGGCGTTATCCTTGGCTTTGGTCTACAAAGTTATGACCTGGCCATTCAGAGCTACCTAAGCTGAATGTTTTAAATACTTCTTGTCTATATAAAATGTTCCAAATGGGAGTAAGGAGGCAGAGAAAAGTATGATGAACTTTTTAAGGCCCCATTTCTTTTCTATAGTCAATAAGAGGGCAAGGACTACGTATCCGATAAAAAGAAATCCATGGGCATAGCCAATATATATATTGGGTTCCGGAATTCCGCCTTTATATTTTAAAGGCATTCCCAATCCAAATAACAGAAGGAAAGATACTCCTTCCAAAATGGCAATCAATCTAAAAATTTTCAACATCCCTTAATCGTATATTAAAAAGATAAAAGGATTACAAATGTCCAAGAAATCCTAGACCTCTGTAATCCTTTTATAAAAAATTATTATAGGTGAATTACCTCGCCATAGGCATCGGCAACAGCTTCCATAACCGCTTCACTCATTGTTGGGTGTGGGTGAACTGCTTTTAAGATCTCATGACCAGTAGTTTCCAATTTGCGGGCCACTACTGCCTCTGCAATCATATCGGTAACTCCGGCTCCAATCATATGGCAACCTAACCATTCGCCGTACTTGGCATCAAAAATTACTTTAACAAAACCATCTGGCGTCCCGGATGCTTTGGCCTTACCACTCGCAGAGAATGGGAATTTACCAACTTTAAGTTCGTACCCTTTTTCCTTAGCTTGTTTCTCTGTAAGTCCAACTGAGGCTATTTCCGGAGTACAATACGTACATCCTGGGATATTGCCATAATCCAACGGCTCTACATGCATTCCTGCAAGTTTTTCCACACAAAGTATTCCTTCAGCTGAGGCAACGTGAGCCAGAGCCTGCCCAGGGGTTACATCTCCAATAGCGTAATAGCCTGGGATATTCGTCTGGTAGTAATCGTTAACAAGAATCTTATCACGGTCAACGGCAATTCCTACCTCTTCCAATCCAATGTTTTCAATATTGGATTTGATACCTACTGCAGAAAGAACGATATCCGCTTCAATTATTTCTTCTCCTTTACTTGTCTTAACGGTCACCTTAACGCCTTCTCCGGAAGTATCAACCTTGGTCACTTCAGAAGAGGTCATAATTTTTATGCCAGATTTTTTGAAGGTGCGCTCCAATTGTTTAGAGATATCCTCATCTTCTACAGGAACAACGTTCGGTAAAAATTCCACAACGGTCACCTCTGTGCCCATTGAATTATAGAAGTATGCAAATTCTATTCCTATAGCTCCACTCCCAACAACAACCATTTTCTTAGGTTGCTTGTCCAGGGTCATGGCTTTTCTGTATCCAATGATTTTCTTACCATCTTGTGGCAAACTAGGCAATTCCCTACTACGTGCTCCAGTAGCGATAATAATATTATTGGCGCTGTATTCAGTTTCCTTCCCATTGGCATCTGTAACCATCACCTTTTTTCCAGGCATCAATTTACCAAATCCGTCAATGACCTCAATTTTGTTTTTCTTCATAAGGAATTGAACCCCTTTGCTCATCCCATCGGCTACGTTACGACTACGTTTAACGACTGCATCGAAATCTTTATCGAATCCGTCAACGGTAAGTCCATAATCTCCCGCATGCTTCAAATATTCAAATACCTGAGCAGATTTTAACAATGCTTTGGTTGGGATACAGCCCCAGTTTAAACAAACACCACCTAGATTTTCTTTTTCAATTACAGCGGTTTTGAATCCTAATTGTGAAGCTCTAATGGCAGTTACGTAACCACCTGGACCACTACCTAAAACAATAACATCGAAATTGCTCATTTATATATATGTATTAAAGTGTCTATTTTTTGAAGTGTCAAAGTTACAAAACCAAACCTAAACCCCATAGCAGGGTTTTAAAAATAAGTGGGCCGTTTAACGTATTCATCGCCATGTGTTAATTTACCATGATAAAACCAATCTTTTTGTCTAGAAGCAAGATAAAAAAAACCGCCCGATCCATGGAGGAAGAGCGATTTTTTGATATTTAGTGGCAACCTAATGTTACCAATTGCTTTTTAATTCGGACAATTATTTTTCGGGATCAAAATCAATGCTTACAGAGTTGATACAGTAGCGTTGACCGGTTGTATCCCGAGGGCCATCGTCAAAAACGTGTCCCAAATGACCGCCACAATTGGCACAGACCGTTTCGGTCCGGATCATGCCATGGGTGTTGTCGCGGATATATTCAATGGCTCCCTCAACTGCTTGGTCAAAAGATGGCCAACCACAACCACTGTCAAATTTATGCTCACTTTCAAACAGTTTGGCGTCGCAAGCTCTGCAATGGTAGGATCCATCCTCGGAATGGATATTGTACTTTCCGGTGTGTGGGTATTCCGTTCCTTTTTTACGTAAGATTCTATATTCCTCATCCGTCAATTGGGATTTCCACTCTGCTTCCGATTTCTCTACGCTATATTTTTTATCCATGTCTTTCTAATTTAGGATCGCAATAAATTCATTAAATAGTTACTTATTGGCCGTGAATGAAGCTTGTTCGACACGAATTTTCTTTCATGCCATGAACCATCAACTACTTAGCTGGGACAAATTTCATGGCAGCACCATTAATACAGTGTCTTTCACCAGTTGTTTCTCGTGGACCGTCTTCAAATACATGTCCTAAATGACCTCCGCATACAGCACAGTGCTCTTCGGTGCGTTTATAGCCAATTTTATAATCCACATCATAGGCAACATTGCCTTCGATGGCTCTGTCAAAACTTGGCCAACCGGTTCCTGAATCAAATTTATGCTCGGATTTGAACAATGCGGTTCCACATGCGGCACATACATAAGTCCCTTTTCTTTTTTCCTTTAGCAGATCACTTGTAAAAGCTCTTTCGGTGCCGGCTTCCCTGAGCACATAGTACTGCATATCCGTAAGCTCCTTTTTCCATTCTTCCTTGGATTTTTCAATGGTATATTTTGCAGTAGTGGTGTTAGTAGCTTGTTTTTTTTCTTGTGAATTTCCATTACATCCTGTTAGGATGATACAGAAAATTAGAACTATATTCTTGAACATTGTACAATTTTTTGGGTTTCTTTTTTAGACGGAAATCTTCTTATTTCCTTTCAAATTTAAAGTACCTACGGGAATAACTGCGTTAAGGTTTTATTAAGTTGGTTATTTTGGAAAGCAAAAACCCCAATTCTTTTGAAGAATTGGGGTTTTTATTGAAATATTATTGTGACTTTTAATCCACTATGACTCTTTGGATATCTTTTTCTGTAACTCCTAAAGTTTGCATCACAGATGCTATATTGGATCTGTCCAATTTACCACTGGCAAAATCAGCAGGCATAATTGCAATTCTAAAGACCTGATCATCCGTATCACCTGGGGCCAAGGTGCCCAAATCAAAATCGGATTCCAAGAAAATACTTACATCCAAAAAGGTATGGTCATAATTGTATTGTAGAATCCCTTGGTTCAATATTCTGGTTTGTGGCAGTAATCTCCAAATATCTACAGCTTCACCATTACTGTCCTCTGTTTGGTCCCATAATATGAAGACCAATACGATATCCGATTCAAAAACTTCTACGGTTTGGGGAAATTCATAAAATATAGAATAGTCGTTACCAGCAGTAAAATCGCCTTGAATTTCTAATACCTGCCCAACCACGTTAACCCCGTCAAGGCCATCCTGGCCGTCAAAGCCATCAAATCCTGGAGGTCCTGCCGGACCTTCACATGCAATGATAAAAAGGGCAAAAAATGTTCCTAATGCTAAACTGAATTTTTTCATAATATACGGTTTAAAGTTTTTATATTTATCAAGGACTAATCCTTCTTTTGTATTCATTTATGCTAGGTTTCAAAAAGCGTTCCACTTTTTGATAAACGTAATAAAAATATAAAAGTTGTTGTAAATTATGGTCCTTCAAGGGAAATGAGCAAACTTGTTTTATATTGCAATAAATAACCAAACCATGCCAGGCGTACTATCTCATAGTCTATTTTCTAATTTTGACATACATTTATTCAGATCAGGAAAACATTACCGACTTTATGAGAAATTAGGATCCCATCCCATGAAGGTCGATGGAGTGGAAGGCACCTATTTTGCTGTTTGGGCACCTTCTGCCAATGCTGTTTATGTTGTGGGGGATTTTAATCATTGGCAACAGGACCATAAATTGAATGTTCGTTGGGACGGCAGTGGTATTTGGGAAGGTTTTATTCCCGGGACTGGGAAAGGCACATTGTATAAATATAAGATTCATTCCAATAATGATGGAATGGTTACAGAAAAAGCAGATCCTTTTGCAAGATCCTGCGAACATCCCCCGAGGACTGCTTCTGTTGTTTGGGAAGGGGACTATACCTGGAAAGATGAGGATTGGATGGAAACCAGGGAAACCAAAAACGGTTTGGATTGTCCGCATTCTGTATATGAAGTGCATTTGGGGTCCTGGAAGCGTAAAAGTGATAACTCGTTTATGACCTATAAGGAGTTGGCCGATGATTTGGTCAACTACGTGAAGGAGATGAATTTTACCCATGTGGAATTTATGCCCATTATGGAATATCCCTATGATCCTTCCTGGGGATATCAGCTAACTGGATATTTTGCCCCAACTTCAAGATTTGGAAGCCCAGAAGACTTTAAACTTTTGGTGGATAAACTGCACCAAAATGGCATTGGGGTTATTCTGGATTGGGTACCATCCCATTTTCCGGAAGATGCACATGGATTAGGGATGTTCGATGGTTCGCATCTTTTTGAACACCCCGATAAAAGAAGGGGATACCATCCAGATTGGAAGAGTCTCATCTTTAACTATGGAAGGAACGAAGTCCGAGCTTTTTTAATTAGCAATGCCTTATTCTGGTTAGACCAGTTTCACGCCGATGCCTTGCGTGTAGACGCCGTGGCTTCTATGCTTTATCTGGATTATTCCAGGGAAGAAGGGGAGTGGGAACCAAATATATATGGCAACAATGAAAATTTGGAGGCCATTTCTTTTGTAAGGGAGCTCAATGAAGCTGTTTACTTGAACTTTAATGGGGTACAAATGATAGCCGAGGAATCAACGTCATTTTCAATGGTCTCACGTCCGGTAAGTATTGGAGGGCTGGGATTTGGTATGAAATGGATGATGGGTTGGATGAACGATACCTTGGAATATTTTAAAAATGACCCGATTCATAGAAGGCATCATCAAAACGACATAACCTTTAGCATGACTTATACCTTTACGGAAAATTTCATGCTTCCCTTTTCACACGATGAGGTAGTTTACGGCAAACAGTCTTTGTTGTACCGTATGCCAGGTGATGAATGGCAACGTTTTGCAAATTTACGGCTGTTATATGGGTATATGTTTACCCATCCCGGTGCTAAACTCTTGTTTATGGGAGCCGAATTTGGTCAGTCGTCCGAATGGAACTTTCAAGCCAGTTTGGATTGGCATTTACTTCAATATGATGTTCATTCAGGAATTCAGAAATTGGTCAAGGACCTGAATACCTTATATCGTAATCATCCCGCTTTATACGAAAAACAATTTACGGATGAAGGTTTTCAATGGATAGATTATGGCGACCATGAGAATTCAGTTCTTACCTTTATACGAAAAGGGGTCAATAAAAAAGATGACCTGATCATAGCCTGTAATTTTACCCCTATTTTAAGGCTTAATTACCGTGTAGGGATAGAAAAAACAGGAAAATTGAAAGAAATTTTTAATACCGACGATCAGAAATACGGCGGCAGTGGAAGTACTAACAATAAAGCGCTCAAAGTGGAAAGTATCCCATGGCATGGGAATAAAAAATCCATGGAATTGGATATTCCGCCTTTGGGAGTAGTAATACTTAAATAAATCAAATAATTTATGTGGCACTAAAAGTTCATTCAGGTAATACTATCACTTTAGTATTCATCGTTAATGTATTTTTTTGTGTTTAATAAACCAGCATACTATGATCACTAATACTGAACTTGAATATAAAGGCAATTTATATCCCAATAATATCTTAGAGTGCAAAAGAGAAGGGGATAAGTTATCCTTCACTACTGAGAATGGCGTTATTTTGGAAATCACCGTTCTTAGGGACAGTGTTTTACGTTTTAGATATGCCACGGAAAATATATTTGAACCCGATTTTTCCTATGCCATTAGCGAAGATGCCAGTACTGGGTACAATGAGCTGGAGGTAGAGGAAACACCTACGGAATTTTTGATCATCACCGCCAAGTTGAAAATATTGGTGGATAAGCAGACCTTAAGAACCCAGATTTCCGATCTGGAAGGCAATATCATTAATGAAGATGAACTTGGATTTCACTGGGAGGAGAATTACGAGTATGGTGGTAATACCGTTAAAATGAGTAAAATCACCCAGTCTTCGGAGAGTTTCTATGGTTTGGGCGACAAGGCAACACATTCCAATTTAAAGGGAAAAAGAGTTACAAATTGGGCGATGGACCAGTATGCCTTTGCAAAAGATCAAGATCCGTTATATAAGGCCATTCCTTTTTACGTGGGGCTGCACAATAACAAGGCCTATGGTGTCTTTTTTGATAATTCTTTTGGCACCACCTTCGATTTTGCACACGAAAGAAGAAATATAACAAGTTTTTGGGCAGATGGAGGGGAGATGAACTATTACTTTTTCTATGGACCAAAAATCACTAATGTAGTCAAAGCATATACAGATCTCACTGGAAAACCAGAATTGCCCCCATTATGGGTTTTGGGGTTTCATCAATCCAAATGGAGCTACTTTCCGGAAAGTAGGGTTATGGAGATCGCTAATAAATTCAGGGACCTTAAAATCCCTTGTGATGCCATTTATCTGGATATCGATTATATGGAAGGTTTCCGATGTTTTACATGGAACAAAAATTATTTTCCCGAGCCTAAAAAAATGGTAAAGGAATTAAGTGATAAGGGCTTTAAGACCGTGGCAATAATAGATCCGGGAATTAAAGTGGACAAGGATTACTGGGTGTACCAAGAAGGAATGGAAAATGACTATTTCTGCAAAAGAGGGGATGGTCCCTATATGCGCGGAAAGGTATGGCCAGGCGAATGTAATTTTCCAGATTTCACCAACCCGGATGTTCGCGAATGGTGGGCAGGGCTTTACAAAGAATTAATTGCGGACATAGGCATCAAAGGGGTGTGGAACGACATGAACGAACCAGCGGTTATGGAAGTGCCAACCAAAACTTTTCCTTTGGATGTGCGCCATGACTATGACGGTAACCCGTGTAGCCATAGGAAGGCCCATAATGTCTATGGCACCCAAATGGCCAGGGCAACCTATGAAGGAGTAAAAAAATTCACTTATCCCAAAAGGCCTTTTGTAATTACAAGATCTGCTTTTTCAGGGGCACAACGCTACACATCTACCTGGACAGGGGATAATGTGGCAACTTGGGAGCATTTATGGATTGCCAATGTGCAGGTACAACGGATGTGCATGAGCGGGATGTCTTTTGTTGGGTCCGATATTGGTGGCTTTGCGGAACAACCCAATGGGGAGTTATTTGCACGATGGATTCAAATGGGAGTTTTTCATCCTTTTTGCAGGGTGCATTCCAGCGGGGATCATGGAGACCAAGAGCCTTGGTCTTTTGATAATGAGGTTACGGACATCGTAAGGAAATTCATCGAATTGAGATACCAACTATTACCGTATTTATATACCATGTACTGGAAGTATTGTAAAGAAGGTACTCCCATGATACAGTCACTGGTCTATTTTGATCAAGAGGACCACCAGACCCATTTTAGAACGGATGAGTTTATTTTTGGGGAGCAGATCTTGGTATGTCCCGTTCAAGAACCAAATGCCCAAGGGAGAAGAATGTACATTCCTAAGGGAAAATGGTATAATTTTTGGACTGATGAAATGGTATTGGGTGGTAAGGAAAAATGGGTGGTGGCCGATATTGATAAGGTCCCGCTGTTTATTAAAGAAGGTGCTCTAATACCCAAGTACCCCGTGCAACAATATGTTGGTGAACTGGTAGTTAAAGAATTGATCTTGGATGTTTATTTTAAGAAGGGAATAGAAGATTCTACAGTTTATGAAGATGGTCAGGATGGTTTTGATTATAAAAAGGGAAGGTACAGTGTTAGGAACTTTAAATTAAGGGGGAAAGATGATCAGTTGATTATTCAACAATTTAAGGATGGGACATTTATTACCTCTTATGATACCATAAAATTGAAGTTTCACGGTTTACCATTTCAAATAAAAAGCATTCAAGTGGACAATGAAACTGTATCATTTGAAGATGTAAAATTAAATGGAAGCAACTCGATCGTTTTGAGCAAAGAATTTACTGTATTAGAGTTAACGGGGATATAATATTTTTGTACTTTCATTTTTTTAAAAAGAACAAATATCATGAAGAAGATACTATGGGTAGCAGCCCTTTTATTAATTGCCTCGGCGTGTAAAACGAATCCCTTTACGGGTCAACGAACATTGAATTTTTATCCAAATAGTCAAGTTTTTCCAACTGCTTTCGCGCAGTATGACCAATTTTTGGAGGAGAATAAAGTTGTGACCGGAACAGCAGATGCCAAAATGATCACTAAAGTGGGGCAACGTATTGCAGCCGCTTCAGAACGTTGGTTGACTGCCAATGGATATCCTGGATATTTAAAAGATTATAAATGGGAGTACAACCTTGTCAAAGATGAGACGGTAAATGCTTGGTGCATGCCAGGAGGTAAGATTGTATTTTACACAGGGATATTGCCTATTTGCCAAGGAGAGACAGGTATTGCCGTAGTTATGGGGCATGAAGTTGCCCACGCCTTGGCAGATCATGGGGCTCAGCGTATGAGTGCCGGAACTTTACAGCAATTAGGGGCGGTAGCCGGTAATGTTGCCATAAAGGATGAAAGCACCCTTGCTATTTTTAATCAGGCCTATGGGATAGGTACTACAGTGGGAGGAATGCTTCCCTTTAGTAGAAGCCACGAAACCGAAGCCGATAAGATTGGTCTTCAGATCATGGCCATTGCAGGGTATGATCCCAAGGAGGCAGCGGAACTTTGGAAAAGAATGAAAGCCAATAGTGGTGGACAGGGACCGCCAGAGTTTTTGAGCACCCACCCTTCCAACGATACAAGGATCAACAACCTAACCGTTTGGGCGCCGGAAGCAGAAGCTGAAGCAAGGAAATTTGGAGTTACCTCTTTTCAGTAAAAAATATGAAGGGATTATTAAAATAATATAAAATAAAAACAGATAAGCTGTCCTGCAAAGGGCAGCTTTATTTTTTATATGGGAAGTATCACTTTGGTCAAAGGGAGTAAGAAATTATTGAATGCCTGGGCTTTTTATGACTGGGCAAATTCAGTCTATAGCCTGGTCATAGCCTCCGCTATATTTCCCATTTTTTATGGGGCCTTGTTCCGTAGTGCCAATATAGAAAAGGTTGTTTTGTTTGGAGGGGAAATAGCAAGGGGTCCGTTGATCAGTTATGTTACCTCTGCAGCTTTTTTATTCATTGCCATCATCACGCCTCTTTTGTCAGGAGTGGCAGATTATCTAGGAAACAAAAAGCTATTTCTAAAATTTTTCTGCTATCTGGGAGGTATTTCTTGTATGGGCCTTTATTGGTTCTCTTTGGAAAATATTTACTTCGGATTGCTTTGTTACTTCTTTGGTTTGGTAGGTTTTTGGGTCAGTTTTGCCTTTAACAACTCCTACCTGCCGGATATTGCATTTCCAGAACAACAGGATCGCATCAGCGCCAAGGGATTTTCCTTGGGGTATATAGGGAGTGTTATCTTACTGTTGTTTAATCTAGCCATGGTGATGAAACCCGAATTCTTTGGAATTACCTCGGATGGCGGGGAAATTGCAGAGATAAAGGCAATGAAGTATTCTTTCTTATCTGTTGGAATATGGTGGATGGTTTTTAGTCAATATACTTTTTACCATTTACCCAAGGGCAATAAAAGAGAGGGTCCAAAAGAGCATGTACTCCTAAATGGTTTCAAGGAATTGAAAAGTGTCTGGAAACAACTGGGCAAGGAGGTCCGGTTAAAAAGGTATCTAGGCGCTTTTTTTGTTTACAGTATGGCCGTACAGACTGTAATGCTTATCGCTACTTATTTTGGGGAAGAAGAAATAGGTTGGGGCTCAGATAATGAACGTACCATGGGACTAATCATCAGTATTCTGGTGATACAGATCGTTGCTATTTTTGGGGCAACCCTAACAGCAAAAGCTTCCAAGGCTTTTGGGAATATAAAAACCCTGATTGTGGTCAATATTTTGTGGATAGCCATATGTATCTATGCCTACTTTGTGATTACCCCAATGGATTTTTATATTGCTGCAGGGTGCGTGGGGATTGTTATGGGCGGAATTCAGGCCCTATCCAGATCTACCTATTCCAAATTTATTCCTCAAACCAAGGATACCACCTCGTTTTTTAGCTTTTATGATGTTTCAGAAAAGATAGGTATTGTCATAGGAACCTTTATGTATGGCTTTATCGCCCAGCTTACAGGGAGCATGAGAAATGCCACCATTTTTCTTGGACTATTCTTTATTATTGGGGCGTTTCTCTTGACAAGGGTATCCAAAAAATAAAAAAAAGCCCTTAAAAAGGACTTTTTATGTGCTAATTCTAAATCTTCTTACCCTTTGGTGATATCTCCAGAACCTGAGGTTTTTGTATCTATCTTTTTTGGATTGCCGCGGTAGGAAATATCCCCTGAACCGGAAACTCTCGCTTGTATCATCTCAGTGGCAGTAACCTCAATATCTGCAGAACCGGATACATTGGCCGTTACGTTTTTGGCAGAAAGATCATAGGCATTTACGTCTCCGGAACCAGAAACCCTGACCTCAAAATCTTCTGTTTCTCCAGCTAGGGTAATATCCCCTGATCCGGAAATTGAGGCCTTTACAGAATTCGCAGAGACCGAAAGAGAAATATCTCCAGATCCCGAAATATCGGTTTTGAAATTATCGGTGGCTATGGTTTTCTTTCCTACAATATCACCTGAGCCGGATAAGGTAACCGCATCAACACTTTCCACGGGGATGGTAATGAAAATCCCCTGCTTCCAGGAAGACGGACTTAAATTGACGCCTTTCTCGACCTTGACGACCAATTTGCCATCCTTTATTTCTGTAACAATATATTCCAAAAGGTTTTCTTCCCCTTTTAGGGTAAGTTCCCCTTCTTTTCCATCAACCAGTTCTACATCGAAAGATCCGGATATAAAGATGGCGTCATAGGAACCTGTATTCCTGTTTTCTGTAATTATATTTCCATTTCCCTTAATTTTCTTACCCCATTGGGCATAGGTGAAGGTCATACACAACATGGATACACCTAGTATTAGAATTTTTTTCATGGTCATAATGAGTTTAAATTAATTTTTATTGAAGGATATGCTTCCATAATCGCTACTTACGGAAACCTTATTTCCGCTGTTACTCTTGCCGTAATAGCCTTTGTAATATTTTTTGTTCGACTTTTCTGTACTGATATTGATCTCAAAATTATCTTTACCACTAACACCAGCATATTCGGCGGAGATTTCAAAATCAAAATAATATTGGGGGCTATATCCGATATTTATACCCATATAATTCGATTTGACCACCACATTGCCGGCGTCCGCTGCCAATTCCTTGATTCTAAGGGAGCCATAGTCCGCGGAGATATCCAAATTTCCGTGGATAACACCTAACTTTACGTTGATGTAGTCTCCCTTTCCTTGCACATTATTTGCTTCACCTATGTCTATGGACCCATAATCACTTGAGTACTCAAGATTGTCCATTTTTGTAATGGTGGAATTGGTATAATCAGCTTTAATGACAAGATCACCTGCTTTTTCTATAGTAAAACCAGAATAGTCTGCTGATATTCTGCCACTGTTGATATAGCCAATACTACTTTTGGAGGTATAGTCAAAATTAAGCTCATTGCTTCTACCTCTCAATTCCCCAATCTCCAATCTGCCATAATCACAATTGATCTTTGCATGGCCATCTATCCTATCCAAAATAATGCTACCGT
This sequence comes from Sediminicola luteus, assembly GCF_040566555.1. GTDB lineage: Bacteria > Bacteroidota > Bacteroidia > Flavobacteriales > Flavobacteriaceae > Sediminicola. The sequence goes on from NZ_JBEWYP010000007.1 coordinate 62,125, forward strand.
AGTCATTATCCAGGTGAACATTGTTCTTTACGGGTACTTTTATAAAATAATCGATCTGCATGTTTACGTTATTTCCACCACCCCAGTTCCAGTTCCAATTGTTATTGTTCTGGTTGAAAATTGTTTTGGCGGAAACCATATCCTTGCCTGCTTCAAAATTTACGGAGATTTCATCCAATTTTTTTTGAACCTTATCTTCATTGTTGCCGTTTGTCTTGATCCGAACCTCTATCATGATCCTGTTTTCGTTCCATGAGGTGATGTTGAGGTTGCCATAACTGTTGTCTATGGACATAAGGGCATTGGCACTGACCTTAAATTCTTTTTTGATTGTTTTTTCTTTGGTGTATTTTCCTTTTAACGGATCCACATGGGCATGGGATAGCATGGGGAGTGCTAAAAACAAGATAATACAGGTAATTGGGATGAACTTTTTCATTTTACTTTTTTTTAAATTAGGGTATGTGTTTTTTCTTTTTCATTAACGGCTTTAATCTCTTCGATCTGTTGAAGGACCTCTTGCAATAGACTTATTCTAGTTTGGAAATTGGTGACCATAGCGCTTAAAATAAACTTGCTGTTGCCACCGTTGAGAAGATCCTGCTCCATTTTTTTATAATCTTTTTCCAATTTTCTTAATTGGAGCATGGCATCTTCCACCATTTGTTTGGTCTCCGGAGAGCTTTCATTTTGTAAGAGTTTGGTCTGCTCATTGATTAAATTGGCAAAATAAAATTCCGTTTTGGAGACCTCTGGGGAAATTTTTGCTATTCGTTGGTCCGTAGTAGGTTTTTCTATAAAATATCCAAAACCAATAGCTATTAGCAGAGCTATGGAAGCAGCCATCAGAAGTGGTTTCCATATTCCTTGGCCCCAGCTTCTTCTAGTCCTCTCATTACGGTTGTTTAGTTTCTTTAAAAACCTGGCCTCGTGACCAATGGCAGGTTCTTCTTTGTCGAAAGAGCCTTTTAAATTGTTGAATATGGTTTCTAAATTGTCCATTATTATTGTATTACGGGGGTTAATTTTTTTCTAAGACTCTCTTTTGCCCTAGATATAATAGTTCTGCAATTGGCATAACTTATTTTCATGATTTCACTTATCTCTTCATAATCATATCCTTCTATTAAAAATAAGGTCAAAGCAATTCTGTAATTGTCCTGCAATTTATTCATGGTCTGCATCACTTTTTGAGCCATCAATTCAGTGACTCCATGATCTGGATCAATACCATCATCATCTTTGACCTTGTACAATATATTGTCCAGTGCTACTTCGTTCTTTTTCTGTTGCTTACGATAGTGATGGATACTGTTGTTGACCACTATTCTCTTTAACCAAGATCCGAAGGTTACCTCGCCTTTAAACGTGTGCAATTTTGTAAAAGCACTCAAAAACGATTCCTGCATAATATCCTCCGCTTCGGCACTATCTTTTACTATCCGCAAGGAAGTATTGTACATGCTTTTATAATAGCGATTGTATACTTCCATTTGGGCGCTAGCGTTGCCTTCCTTACATAATTGCAACAGATCGTTAATATGTTCTTCTTTGTGGCTCAAAAAGTGAATCGTTTGTCTAATAGATGATTCAATTTAAGGATTGTTACAGTTTTTTTGAAAAATTAACCAGTTGTTGGCATAACAATTGTTTTTAGATGGATGAATAAGGGTCTGAAAACGCAAATTTGTTAAGGTTTGTAGGCTTTTACAGACCAATGAATTATAATTTAAAATTAGATTTCTGTTTTAAAATGACAGAATGACCGAAATAACGCTATGAGTAAATCTAAATTTTTAAATATTGACAGTATGTCACTGCAAGGAATTGATGAGGATTCAGAGTTAATTCCTTTAATGACACCCGAAGATGAGGAGGAGATCAACAATGAGGCCTTGCCGGAAACTTTACCAATATTGCCTTTGCGCAATACCGTTTTGTTCCCAGGGGTTGTTATTCCTATCACCGCAGGAAGGGATAAGTCCATAAACCTTATTAAAGATGCCAATAATGGTTCAAAAGTAATTGGTGTGGTTTCCCAAAAGGATGAGGAAACAGAGAACCCTGGAATCAATGATATCAATACCTTAGGAACTGTAGCACGAATTTTAAGGGTGCTTCAAATGCCCGATGGGAACACAACGGTCATCATTCAAGGGAAAAAACGCTTCGAAATTGCAGAAGTGCTCACAGAGAAGCCATACATGACAGCCACGGTCAGGGAGACCAAGGAGGAAAGGCCACCTGTGGAGGATAGTCAGGAATTTCTTGCCATTATAGAATCTATTAAAGAATTGGCATTAAAGATTATCAAGGATAATCCAAATATTCCCAGTGAGGCTTCCTTTGCCATCAAGAATATCCAGAGCAATTCGTTTTTGATCAACTTTGTGTCCTCCAATTTAAATCTTGGAGTAAAGGAAAAGCAAGATTTGCTGGAAATCCCAAATTTGCAAGATAGGGCATTGGCTACCCTGAAGTATATGAATGTGGAACTCCAGAAATTGGAGCTGAAGAATGACATTCAGAGTAAGGTGCGCAGCGATCTGGACCAACAACAAAAAGAGTATTTCCTTCATCAACAAATGAAGACCATACAGGAGGAATTGGGGGGTATTTCATATGAGGAGGAAGTTGATGAAATGGCCCAAAAGGCAAAAGAAAAAAAATGGGGCAAAAAGGTATCTGAGCACTTCACCAAGGAGCTGGCCAAGATGCAACGAATGAACCCACAGGTAGCCGAATATTCTATCCAAAGAAATTATTTGGAGCTGTTCTTGGAATTGCCCTGGAATGAGTTTTCAAAGGATAAATTCGATTTAAAAAGAGCACAAAAAATATTGGATAGGGACCATTATGGTTTGGAAGATGTAAAAAGAAGGATTATTGAGTACCTGGCGGTTTTGAAGCTTAGAAACGATATGAAATCTCCGATTTTATGCTTATACGGTCCTCCAGGAGTAGGTAAAACCTCCCTGGGCAAGTCTATCGCTAAGGCAATTGGAAGGGAATATGTTCGTATGTCCCTTGGCGGACTAAGGGATGAGGCAGAAATACGAGGTCATAGGAAAACCTATATTGGTGCTATGCCCGGACGAATTATCCAAAGTCTAAAGAAAGCTGGTAAATCCAATCCCGTGTTCATTTTGGACGAGATAGATAAATTGTCCAACAGTCACCAGGGTGATCCATCTTCTGCCATGCTGGAAGTATTGGATCCTGAACAGAACAATGATTTTCATGACAACTTTTTGGAAATGGGCTATGACCTTTCCAAGGTGATGTTCATTGCAACGGCAAATAATTTGTCAAGCATACAACCCGCTTTATTGGATCGTATGGAAATTATTAATGTAACGGGATACACCATAGAGGAGAAGGTGGAGATTGCAAAAAGGCATCTTTTGCCAAAGCAATTGAAGGAGCACGGACTTACAGATAAACATTTAAAGATTGCCAAGCCGCAATTGGAAAAAATAGTGGAAGGTTACACCCGGGAATCGGGAGTACGTGCCCTGGAGAAGCAAGTAGCTAAAATGGTACGTCACGCTGCCAAGTCCATCGCAATGGAGGAGGAGTACAATTTAAAAATGACCAATGAAGACATAGAAAAGGTATTGGGACCTGCCAGAATGGAAAGGGATAAATACGAAAGCAATGATGTGGCCGGTGTAGTTACCGGGTTGGCATGGACGAGTGTAGGTGGGGATATCCTGTTTATAGAATCCATTTTATCCAAAGGTAAAGGGACCTTGAACATTACAGGGAACCTAGGAAAAGTCATGAAAGAGTCCGCTACCATCGCCATGGAATATATCAAGTCCAACGCCGATAGTTTTGGAATAGACTCTGAAGTTTTCGATAAGTATAATGTTCATATCCACGTGCCTGAAGGGGCTACTCCAAAAGATGGCCCTAGTGCCGGTGTTACAATGTTGACCTCTTTAGTATCGTTATTTACGCAGAAAAAGGTGAAAAAGAGTCTGGCTATGACAGGGGAGATTACCTTAAGGGGTAAAGTGCTTCCGGTTGGTGGTATCAAAGAAAAGATTTTAGCTGCTAAACGGGCTAAGATCAAGGAAATCATCTTATGTGAGGACAATAGAAAGGACATTCTGGAAATAAAAGCTGAGTATTTAAAAGGTTTGGAATTCCATTATGTAACGGACATGAGCGAAGTGATCGATTTGGCCATAACGGATGATAAGGTTAAGAATGCCAAAAGTCTTTAAACCAAGGCCTGAGTATTAGATAAAAAGGATGATGGTTCTGGGAAAACTGGAACCATTGTCCTTTTTTCATGTAGAATGTTAAATAAATTATTGAATTCTAAGTATTTTTGACCAATGCAAAAAATAACCATAGCCATTGATGGCTTTTCTTCAACCGGAAAAAGTACTCTAGCCAAACAGCTTGCAAAGGCTTTGGGATATATATATGTAGATACCGGAGCCATGTACAGGGCCATCACCCTATTTGCCATGCGCAATAAATTTGTTGGGGTGGAAAAGGAAAATATTAATGCCTTGATAAAATTATTGCCAAAAGCGAAGCTTAAGTTTGTTTTTAACGAGCAACTAGGTTTTGCGGAAATGTACCTCAATGGTGAAAATGTAGAAAAGGAAATTAGGAGCATAGAAGTTTCCAACCAAGTGAGCAGGGTAGCCACCATCGAGGAGGTAAGGCATAAGTTGGTGGATATGCAGAAAGAAATGGGTAAGGAGAAAGGAATTGTGATGGACGGAAGGGATATTGGAACCGTTGTGTTCCCAGATGCCGAACTGAAAATTTTCATGACAGCTTCCCCTGAAACAAGGGCCTATAGAAGATATAAGGAATTATTGGACAAAGGAGATAAGGTGACCTATAAAGAGGTATTAAAGAACATCCAAAATAGGGATTATGTGGATTCACATAGGGAGTTTTCCCCCCTCAGAAGGGCAGAGGATGCCATTGAATTTGATAATAGCGATATGGGCATGGAGGAGCAGTTTGATAGGATATATAATCATTCCCTTCGCGTAATAGAGAAACAATAAAAAAGGGCCGAATTTCGGCCCTTTTACTTTTTCATTTTTAATTCTTTGGAATGACCAAAACCTGATCGGGATGTATCAGGTCCGGATTTTTTAGAATATTGGTATTCGCCTCAAAAATCTTCTTGTATTTCATTGGGTCGCCATAATAGTGCTTGGCAATTTTACTTAAAGATTCACCACTCTTAACTATATGTCTATGGTATACGGAATCATCGGCAACCGTGATATTTGCTTTTATGTCAGCTGGATTTTCCCCACCCAATTCCTTGATCTTATCCCAAAGCAGGTCTTTTTCGTAAGGGGTATTGGCCTTGCCTTTTATTTTAAGGACGCCACCTTCTTCCGATACATCTCCATCTTTTATTCCTAGTTTTTCCCCAAGGGTCAATACACCTTGGTATTTGTCTTTAGTGCTCATGTTCAATTTTTTAAAAGTTAATATTACAGTCGTTAAGGTACGGATTTTCAGGGATTTTGAGAATATTCCCTTCAAATAGTTCTTTCAGGCGCAACCTTCTGAAAATAAGTTTGTAAAACCATAATTTAGTTGTATTTTTGCACACCTTTTTTACAGAGAGTCGAGAGGAAAAGGTAATAAAAGAAAATTTATAAATAACATCTTCTGCAGTAATTGTTTAGCTCTTGGATGGCTGCGGAATACAAATTAATTATCAGCAAATGGCTGAAGAAAAAACAACAGCGCAAGTAGATGAAACTACGCAGGACGCTAAAGAAACAAAAGTAGAGACCCAAGTACAGGATCCAAAAGAATTTTTGGAAAACTTCAACTGGGAAAAGTACGAACAAGGTATTGAGCGTGTTGACGATTCCAAATTACAGGAATTTGAGACATTGGTAGCTAAAAACTTTGTGGATACTGCAGATGAGGAAGTAGTTGAAGGAACTGTAGTTTACCTTACAGATCGTGAAGCTATCATTGACATCAATGCAAAATCTGAAGGTGTTATCTCCCTTAACGAATTTCGTTACAACCCAGATCTTAAGGTTGGAGACAAAGTTGAGGTGTTGATAGATATCCGTGAGGATAAAAGTGGACAGTTGGTATTATCTCACAGAAAAGCCAGAACTATCATGGCTTGGGACAGAGTTAATGCAGCCCACGACAAAGAAGAAATCGTTAATGGTTTTGTTAAATGTAGAACTAAAGGTGGTATGATCGTTGATGTTTTCGGCATCGAAGCTTTCTTGCCAGGTTCTCAAATAGATGTGAAGCCTATCCGTGACTACGATCAGTATGTAGGAAAAACTATGGAGTTCAAAGTTGTGAAAATCAACCATGAGTTCAAAAACGTAGTAGTATCCCACAAAGCGTTGATCGAAGCGGATATCGAAGAACAGAAAAAAGAGATTATCGGTCAATTGGAAAAAGGACAAGTATTGGAAGGTGTTGTTAAAAACATTACTTCTTATGGTGTCTTTATTGACCTTGGAGGTGTTGATGGTCTTATCCATATCACTGATCTTTCTTGGAGCAGAATCAACCACCCGAACGAGGTTGTTGAACTTGACCAGAAATTGAACGTGGTTATCTTGGATTTTGATGACAACAAATCTAGAATCCAATTAGGATTGAAGCAATTGGAGAAACATCCTTGGGATGCCTTGAGCGATGAGATCAAAGTTGGTGATAAAGTAAAAGGTAAAGTAGTAGTTATTGCTGATTACGGTGCATTTATTGAAGTAGCTGAAGGAGTTGAAGGACTTATTCACGTTTCTGAAATGTCATGGTCTACACATTTGAGATCTGCACAGGATTTCGTTAATGTTGGAGACGAAGTAGAAGCAGTGGTATTGACTTTGGACAGGGAAGACAGAAAAATGTCTCTTGGTATCAAGCAATTGACTCCAGATCCATGGACCGATATTACTACTAAATATCCAGTAGCTTCCAAGCACAAAGGAATCGTTCGTAACTTCACAAACTTCGGCGTATTCGTTGAAATGGAAGAAGGAATCGATGGTTTGATCTATATTTCAGATCTTTCTTGGACTAAGAAAATCAAGCATCCATCAGAATTTGTTACCGTTGGTGACACTTTGGAAGTGGAAGTATTGGAATTGGATGTTGAAGGACGTAAATTGAGCTTGGGCCACAAACAGACTACTGTTAACCCATGGGATAAATACGAAACTGAATTTGCATTGGATACCGTTCATAAAGGTGCCATCGCAGAGATCGTTGACAAAGGAGCTACCGTAAACTTTAATGAGGACATCGTTGCATTTGTACCGACACGTCACTTGGAAAAAGAAGATGGTAAGAAACTTGTAAAAGGTGAAGAGGCAGATTTCAAAATTATTGAGTTCAACAAAGAATTCAAAAGAGTTGTCGCTAGCCATACAGCTATCTTTAGGGAAGAAGAGCAACGTAATGTAAAAGCTGCAGTTAGAAAAGCTGCTGCAAGTGCAGACGAAGCAAAACCAACCTTAGGTGATGCCAACGAAGCATTACAAGCATTGAAAGATAAAATGGACGCTGCTGCCAAGAAAAAGTAAGCATCTGTTTATTCATATTTGAAAAGCCCGGACAAGTTGTCCGGGCTTTTTTTGTTTCTACTTTTTAAAAGAGATGGACCACCCTTTAATTTACTCCTCGGATATTGGAGAGAAATCCCTATTTTTGTTTTTCAATAGAATCGGTCTCCTAACGTATGAGTCAAAAAGTACTACTTTCCTCAAAAGAAATACACATTATCCTTCACCGATTGGCATGCCAACTATTAGAGAATCATTTGGATTTTAGCAATACGGTACTCATCGGTCTTCAGCCCAGAGGAACTTTTTTGGCAGAACGATTGGCCAAAATTCTAAAGGAGGAATATGGTATTAAGAAGATAGAACTTGGGTTCTTGGATATCACCTTCTATAGGGATGATTTTAGAAGGGGCAATAAACCGTTAGAGGCCAATGAAACAAAGATGGACTTTCTAGTTGATGATAAAAAGGTGGTATTGATAGATGATGTGTTGTATACCGGACGAAGTATTCGTGCGGCCTTGACCGCTATTCAGTCTTTTGGAAGGCCGTTGGAAATAGAATTATTGACATTGATCGATAGAAGGTTTAGTCGTCATTTGCCCATTCAGCCCAATTATAGGGGCAGACAGGTAGATGCCATTAATGAGGAAAAAGTAAAGGTGATGTGGAAGGAAAATGATGGGGAAGACACCATTTATTTAATTAATAAATAATATAGTAATTGCGCGGAAGTAACTTATTAAAGGATAATTGGCGCAGTAGAATAAATAGAAATTAAAGAATATGGGCGAACTAAGTGTAAAGCACTTGCTAGGAATTAAGTATCTAAATGAAAAAGATATTCAGCTCATTTTTGAAACTGCCGATCATTTTAAGGAAGTAATCAATCGTTCCATTAAAAAGGTACCGTCTCTTCGCGACATCACTATTGCCAATATATTTTTTGAGAACAGTACCAGAACCAGACTTTCTTTTGAACTTGCAGAGAAACGTCTTTCAGCGGATGTAGTTAACTTTTCTGCAGCCCAATCCTCGGTAAAAAAGGGGGAAACCCTTATAGATACGGTAAATAACATCCTTTCCATGAAGGTGGATATGGTGGTCATGCGCCATCCCAATCCCGGGGCAGGAATATTTCTTTCCAAACACGTCAAGGCGTCCATAGTAAATGCAGGTGACGGAGCACATGAACATCCCACCCAAGCCTTATTGGACTCCTATTCCATCAGGGAAAAATTGGGAAGTGTGGCAGGAAAGAATGTGGTCATTGTGGGAGATATTCTTCACTCCAGGGTAGCATTATCTAATATTTTTGCCCTTAAACTTCAAGGTGCAAACGTAAAGGTCTGTGGCCCAAAAACATTGATGCCAAAACATATCGAATCCTTAGGGGTAACCGTGGAGACCAACTTAAGAAAGGCGCTTAATTGGTGTGATGTGGCCAACATGTTGCGCATTCAGAACGAACGAATGGATATTAGTTATTTTCCGACCACCAGGGAATACACCCAACAATTTGGGGTGAACAAAGCCTTATTGGATAGTTTGGATAAGGAAATAGTAATTATGCACCCAGGCCCAATCAACAGGGGCGTGGAGATAACAAGCGATGTTGCCGACTCCAATCAGTCCATCATTCTTAACCAGGTGGAAAATGGGGTTGCTATTCGAATGGCAGTAATATATTTATTGGCTTCAAAAATAAAATAAGATCCTATGATTTTCAACAGAGAAGACACTACGACCATTGTTCTACAGGAAAACACTTCCTTAAAGGTATTTTTGGAAAATTTAAAATCAGGGTATCCAAAAATTAAGAACGATAATATTATCGTGAACCTATTTTCATTCTCCAAACTTACTGCTAATGATGTTTTGGAGTTCCATGAGCTTTCAGTGGCACATAGAAAATTAAAGAAATCGTTCGTTCTGGTTACGGACAAGGTAACTTATGAAGAAGTGCCAGATCATATCATTGTAGTGCCAACCATACAAGAGGCCAGGGATGTCATTGAGATGGAGGAGATTGAGCGCGATTTGGATTTGGAGGAAGAGTAGATAGACTTCCTAATGAACCTAGGCCAATGTCCAGCAGGATCTGTTCTCCTCAGTTAGTGCCTTAACTTGAAAATTACATGAAATTACACATCTTAGGTTGTTATGCCGCCACGCCCAGAACTTTTACCAACCCAACGGCACAAGTCCTAGAAATAAAGAATCATTTATTTTTGATTGATTGTGGAGAGGGGACACAAGTACAACTAAGAAAGCATAAAATAAAATTTTCCCGCATCCAGCATATCTTTATTTCCCATTTACATGGGGATCATTTTTTTGGCCTACCAGGATTAATATCTACTTTCCGATTATTGGGTCGCAAGACGGCATTACATATTTATGGTCCTAAAGGGATAAAAGAGGCTGTGACCCTGCTCTTGAAATTGGGAGATTCCTGGACAAATTATCCTTTGATATTTCATGAACTTACGACCAAGCTACCTGAACTTGTTTTTGAAGATGAGAAAGTAACGGTAAATACCATTCCGTTGGACCATAGGGTGTATACCAATGGCTTTCTGTTTCGGGAGAAACCAGCGGACCGAAAATTAAATATTGAAGTGGTAAAAAAGTACAATATCGATACGTGTTACTACCAAAATATTAAAAGCGGCAAGGACATTGTTTTGGATAACGGCGTTCTCGTTCCCAATCATAAACTCACCTTAGACCCACCCAAACCCAAGAGTTATGCCTTTTGTAGCGATACGGCATATATGCCGGATATGGTGCCGCAAATCAAGGAAGTGGACGTGTTGTACCATGAATCTACTTTTTTGGAATCTGAGCAGCATATGGCCCCTAAAACCAAACATGCCACGGCTAAGGAAGCCGCCAGTATTGCCAAGGCAGCAAATGTGGGTGTCCTTATCTTAGGCCATTACTCTACGCGATATGCTTCCATTGAGCTTTTTAAGGAAGAGGCAATGGAGGTATTTGAACGTGTTGAATTGGCAGATGATGGAAAGTCATTTGATTTTCATTAGCATCGTTATTTTATAGCAAACACTCAATTTAATGGACCAAAAAGTGTAACTAAGTTCTTTTTGTTGTCCTTAGCCAAAATATTGATAAAAAGCGTTTAGACTTTTCGTGAATTGCGTTCTTTTCCTCATTTTTGTTACTAAGAGGCTGGTAACAAAATAATCTAGTGTTAAATGCAGAAAGATTTAGGCAATTATAGAAAAAGCTATGAAAAGAGTGCCTTGGAAGAAGGCGCTATTTCTGACAACCCCATAGAATTATTTCAAAAATGGTTTTATGAAGTGGAGGCTTCGGAAGGGATTGATGAGCCTAATGCCATGACTATATCAACTATTGGATTGGACGGTTTTCCAAAGAGCAGAGTAGTACTGCTTAAAAAGTATACGTTTGAAGGATTTATTTTCTATACGAACTATACAAGTGAAAAGGGAAAGGCAATTGCCAACAATCCCAATGTATGCCTTTCATTTTTTTGGCCCAATATGGAACGACAGATCATTATTAAGGGAAAGGCCGAGAAGTTAGCAGAAAATCTATCCGATGGTTATTTTGAATCTAGGCCTGAAGGAAGTAAACTAGGAGCAATTGTTTCGGATCAAAGTAGTGTTATCCCTTCTAGATCCGTACTAGAGGAAAAATTGAAAGCCTTGGAAAAGGAATTCCAGGGCAAAGAGATCCAAAGACCGGATTTCTGGGGTGGGTATATGGTAAAACCCGTATCCATTGAATTTTGGCAGGGAAGACCCAATAGATTGCACGATAGGGTGAGATACTCCTTGCAAGAAGATTACAATTGGAAAATAGAGCGTTTGGCACCTTAAAATCTAAGAACATGAAAACATTGATCCTTATACGTCATGGAAAATCATCTTGGGATTATCAAGTTGATGATCAGGATAGGCCATTAAAGGAAAGGGGAATTAAGGACGGCCATCTTGTTGGTTCGGCCTTAAAATCAAAGAATATTAGCATTGACGCCGCATTCTCTAGTCCGGCTAATAGGGCATTGCATACCTGTATGATTGTATTGCGCAAACTGGATTTTCCCTTACACAAACTTCGGATCACAAAGGAATTGTATGATTTCTCTGGGGAAGATGTGTTCCATTTTGTAAAAAACCTAGATAACCAATATGAAACCGTCCTTATTTTTGGACACAATTACGCATTCACCAATGTGGCCAATAGCTTGGGAAGTAAAGCCATAGACAATGTGCCTACTACTGGCATGGTGCAACTAAATTTTAGTGTAGATCGCTGGGATGATATTGCAAAAGGAACTACTGAACAGATTATATTCCCAAAACAACTCAAAAAATGATCAAATCCAAATACCAATATATCAACCGGGAAATAAGCTGGTTGCAATTTAACGAACGCGTATTACAGGAAAGTGCAGACAAGAATGTCCCTCTAATTGAAAGACTGAGATTTGTTGGAATTTTCTCCAATAATTTAGATGAATTTTTTAAAGTACGGTATGCCACGGTTAAAAGGATAGTCGAGGCAGGAAGATCTGGGAAGAGTGTTCTAGGGGGAGAAATTGCCAAAGACTTATTGGAGGAAATCACGGAAATCGTAATTAGGCAACAGACTAAAAGTTTAAAGATACTTGGTGATATCGAAAAGGAATTGGAGACCAAAAATATCTTTTTGATCAATGAAAAGGAGATAAAAGATAGTCAGGCTGAATTTATCAAGAGTTATTTTGCTCAAAAAGTGAGTCCGGTTTTAATGACCATTATTCTCAATGATCTTGCTGAATTCCCAACGCTAAAGGATACAGCGGCTTACCTTGCCGTAAAAATAATCTTGAAGAAAGATGAAAAGCATCCAACGGAGGATGGGAAAAAGGAAAAGCGTTATGCCCTTATAGAAATTCCAAAAGGTATAGATCGTTTTGTAGTGATTCCGAGCGAGGAGAATGAAAGTTATATCATCATGTTGGATGATCTGATCCGATACTCCTTGGGCAATATCTTTAATATGTTCAATTATGAGTCTATAACCGCCCATATGATCAAGATTACCCGTGATGCGGAACTTGATATAGACAATGATTTGAGCAAGAGTTTTATAGAGAAGATTTCATCCAGCGTAGAGCATAGAAAGATCAGTGATCCTGTCCGTTTTGTATATGACAAAAATATAGGAAGGGATACCTTGGAATTTTTAAAGGATAAAATGAACATTGAGGATACGGACAGTGTTATTCCAGGGGGACGTTATCACAATAGAAGGGATTATATGGGCTTTCCCAGCTTAGGACGTGAAGATCTGATGTACGAAAAAATTAAGCCGTTGCCCATAAAAGATTTTTCAATGGACGGGAGTTTGTTCAATCTGATTGCAAAAAAGGATTATCTGCAATACACTCCATACCATACCTTTTCCTATGTTATTAGGTTTTTAAGGGAGGCAGCCTTGGACCCTAAAGTAAAAAGCATAAAAATTACGGTATATCGTCTGGCAGACAATTCTCAGGTCACAGCCTCCTTGATCAATGCTGTTAAGAATGGCAAACAGGTTACAGTGCAAATAGAACTTCAGGCCAGATTTGATGAGCAGGCAAATATCCAATATGCAGAACAGTTACAGGCAGAAGGAGTAAAGCTTATATTTGGGGTTCCAGGATTAAAGGTCCACAGCAAAATATGTCTTATAGAAAGGGAGGAAGACGGAGTGAATAAACGTTACGGATTTATCAGTACGGGTAACTTTAACGAAGCTACAGCAAGGATATATACAGATTATACGCTTTTCACCGCCCATGATCCCATTTTAAAAGAACTGAATATGGTTTTTGATTTTTTCGAAACCACATATAAGATCAATAAATATAAGCATCTCATTGTTTCACCGCACTACACCAAAAATGTATTCAAGAAATTGATAGACAAGGAGATAGAGAATGCTAAAGCGGGTAAGGAGGCGTATATTAAGATCAAAATGAACAGTTTCACCTCCTATAAGATGGTGGATAAATTATATGAGGCTAGCAAGGCCGGGGTGAAGATTCAATTGATTATTAGAGGAATCTGTTGCCTAGTGCCAGGAGTAAAAGGGTTAAGTGAAAATATTGAGGCCATTAGTGTTGTGGATAAATTTTTGGAACATCCAAGGGTATTTATATTTTCAAACAGTGGTGATCCTAAAGTATATATATCCTCAGCAGATTGGATGACTAGAAATCTAGATTACCGAGTGGAGGTAGGATGCCCAATTTATGATCCTGAATTAAAACAAGAGCTATTGGATACTTTTGAGATTTCTTGGATGGATAATGTCAAGGCTAGAGTCTTTAGTGCCAATCAGGATAATGCCTATAGAAAAAATAACAAAGTCAAGGTGCGTTCCCAATTTGCGATTTATGACTATTACCTTAAAAAATTAAACGCTTAACCCAAGGTATTTTGAAAATAAGAAAGTTTGCAGCAATTGACATAGGTTCCAACGCAATACGTTTGTTGATTCACAACGTTATAGAAGAGAAGGGTAAAAAGACCCAGTTTAGAAAGAGTTCCCTCATCAGGGTGCCTGTTCGTTTAGGGGAAGATTCTTTTACCGTTGGGGAAATATCGGAACACAACGAGGAGCGTATGTTAAATGCTATGAAAGCGTTTAAATTGATCATGGATGTCCATGGCGTAGAGAAATACATGGCATGTGCTACTTCTGCAATTAGGGAGGCCAATAACGGACATGAAATAGTAGATCGTATCTATGAGGATTCTGGAGTAAAAATTGAAGTTATAGACGGTAAAAAGGAGGCGGCAATCATTGCCTCTACAGATTTGAAGCAGCTGATCCAAAACGATCAATCTTACCTTTATATAGATGTTGGAGGAGGTAGCACGGAGTTTACCCTCTTTACGGATGGTAAAATTAAAGTCTCAAAATCCTTTAAAATTGGCACCGTTCGGATTCTTAACAATTTGGTAGGTGAGGGAATTTGGAAAAAAATTGAGATTTGGATCAAGGAAAATATCCAGGGACTTAGTAAAATTACCATTATTGGTTCTGGCGGTAACATCAACAAACTCCACAAAATGTCTGGTAGAAAAGAAGGGGAACCTTTATCGTATATCTGGCTTAATTCTCAATACCACTTTTTAGAAAGCATGAGTTACGAGGATAGGGTATCCGAACTTGGGTTGAACCCTGATAGGGCCGACGTTATTATTCCTGCCACCCGCATTTATTTATCAGCGGCCAAGTGGTGTGGGGCCAAGAAAATATATGTGCCAAAAATAGGATTGTCTGATGGTATCATCAAAACAATATACCATTCCGAACAATAAAGGAATCAAATTGGGTTAGTATTTAATTGGTGGAATCCGTTAGCCGTGAATGGATTCCTTGTTCCCTAAGTTGTTCATTAGCTCTGCTTCGTAAGTCAAAAGATCCTGCCATTTTTGGTCAACCTCTTCACGTTCACCGTACTGACGGGCAAATTTTAAAAACATGGTGTAATGTCCGGCCTCGCTGACCATTAGTTTATGATAGAATTCCGCTAATTCTTTATCCTTTAGCTGCTCAGAGAGCAATCTAAAACGCTCACAACTTCTCGCTTCAATCAAGGCTGCGTACAATAATCTGTGGACCAGCTGCGTGGTGCGGCTGCCACCTTTAGGGAAAAACTTTATCAGCGCCAATACATACTCATCTTTCCTGTCCCTTCCCAGTACTTTTCCCCTTGCGATAATTCTGTCATGGACCATCTTAAAATGTCCCATCTCTTCCCTGGTAAGGGCTACCATTTCCTGAACGAGATCTGTATACTCAGGAAAACCGACAATCAACGAAATAGCCGTTGCCGCAGCCTTTTGCTCACAGTAGGCATGATCGGTCAAAATTTCATCGATATTTTTTTCTACAATATTCACCCATCGAGGGTCGGTGGGTAGTTTAAGGCCTAGCATTTTCTTATATTTGAAAGCAAAATTAAATAGAATTTTATAAAGGGAATTTTTTATAAGGTATTTTTTTGTTTTGCAAGAATTTAACCTTTTGAACATACTATTCTTTTTTGATTCCAGTTATCTTATTTTCGACGAATAGATTCTATAAAAAATAGGATGGGGAATACAAGGAATAAAGACAAGTAGAAATTAGTACTAGCATATGTCAATAGAAAATGTAAGTCAAGAATTGGCCAAGACCCTTCATCTTCATTTGGATAATGACCATTTAAAGTGGATGGAAGGCAAAATAGACAGTATTATTGAAGATAAGTCTTCCAAGGACCTTTATTTGACGTATAGTCTAATGGCTTCTAAAATAAACCCAATTCCTCTAGATAAGATGCCGTCAGGTGAGAACAAGGTAGTTCAATATTTGGAGGCCCAAAACGCTAATCTTTTACAAATAGGTAGGGTATATCTATTGATTCGGGTACTGGAGGCCGATGAAAATTTCTTTTTTAACAAGGTCGAGAATATCATACAGGTTTCGGACACTGGGGAATTGGAGACATTTTTAAAATTTTTGGTATTGATGCCCAATTCGGGAAATTATAGGAACGTTGCGGTGGAGGCTTTGAGGACAAACATCGCTACTATTTTTGACGCCATCTCTTTAAATAATCCATATCCCTCAATGTTTTTTAATGATCAGCAGTGGAACCAAATGTATTTGAAAGCCGCTTTTATGGAAAGGGATCTTAGTTTGATCACGGATATCGAGGCTAGGGCAAATAAGGATCTGGTCCGAATAATCTCTGACTATGCACATGAAAGATGGGCTGCTTCCAGAAAAGTAGATCCTTACTTTTGGAGGCCGGTAGGAAGGTTTCTCAATGATACGCTCGTTGAGGATATGAATAGGCTGTTTCTAAGTGAGGACGAAAAGGAGAACATGGCTGCGGCCCTTGCGTGTTCTATATCTGAAAATCCAAAAGCAAAAGCATTATTGGAAAATTATCCACAAATAAAAAATAAGTTAGATCAAGGTTTAATTTCTTGGAGTAAAATAAATTGATATGAAAGATAAATTAATGATTATAGATCCCCATATTCACATGACTTCCAGAACAACGGATGATTATGAGGCTATGGCGGCAGCCGGCATAGTGGCGATTATCGAGCCTTCATTTTGGTTGGGGCAACCAAGAACTCAGGTGGGTTCTTTTCAGGATTATTTTAGCAGTTTAGTAGGATGGGAGCCTTTCAGGGCAAGCCAGTTTGGTATAAAACATTATTGCACGATTGGATTAAATTCCAAAGAGGCCAACAATGAAGCTTTGGCTGAACAGGTTATAGAGTTGTTGCCGTTGTATTTTCACAAAGAAAATGTAGTTGCCATAGGAGAAATTGGCTACGATGATCAAACCCCTGCGGAGGATAAGTATTTTAGAATGCAGCTCGATTTGGCCAGAGAACTGAATATGACAGTTCAGGTTCATACGCCGCATAGGGATAAAAAAGCAGGAACTATTAAAAGCATGGAAGTTTGCCTAGAACATGGGTTGGACCCTTCGAATGTTATCATAGACCACAATAACGAAGAAACGGTAAAAGAGGTGCTCGATAGAGGTTTTATTGCAGCATTTACCATATACCCCAAAACAAAAATGGGTAATGAGCGAATGGTTGAGGTGGTACGAAAATACGGAAGCACCAATATCATTGTAGACAGTTCTGCAGATTGGGGTGTGAGCGATCCGCTTGCTGTACCCAAAACAGCCTCACTAATGTTGAGTAAAGGTATTTCAAGAGAGGATGTGATAAAAACCTGTTATCAAAATGCCCTGGATGCCTTTGGTAAAAATGGAAAAATGAAGGAGGAACATTGGTTGGGGAATAAGGGCATTGACCAGCGGGAATTATTTAATGACAATAGTGTGTTAAGAGGGCAGGAACCAAAAATAGAAGGGGATAAAATTGTCTAAAAAATATTCTTTTATCAAGGGATGCCTAATTTTAATGCGACCTCCAAATCTGCCCACCGCCGCGGCAGATATCATTACCGGAGCGGCCATTGTAGGGGTGTTTTCCCAAAGTTGGGAGCTGTTTCCCTATAACTTAATATTACTTATAGCTGCGTCAATACTTTTGTACGCCGGTGGCGTCGTATTAAACGATGTCTTCGATCATAAAATTGATGCTATAGAAAGACCTGAGCGTCCTATCCCTAGTGCAGTGGTCCCCTTACGGACGGCGGCTTTTTTAGGTGGAACATTATTGATAATGGGGGTTCTTTTGTCTTTTCTGTGCAATATAGAGGCAGGATTGGTTTCCATTGTGCTGGCTACTGCCATACTTCTATATGACTCATGGGCCAAAAATCATTCATTTTTTGGTCCTTTGGTAATGGGAAGTTGCCGAGGTCTGAATTTATTGTTGGGTATGAGTCTATTCGGATTACCGGTTGGATCCAATTGGTATCTCATACTGCTGCCTGTGATTTACATAGCTGCGGTAACCCTAATCAGTAGGGGAGAGGTCCATGGAAATAATAAGCGAAATATCCTTCTTTCGGGCTTTCTGTATGTGCTGGTAGCGTCCGCTATTTTTTTGATGATGTTACAGGATGTGGATAGCTTGGTTCTGGTCATTCCATTTTTGATATTATTTGTATTTTCCATATTTAGACCCCTTTTGAGGGCCTATAGGGTAAATACTCCTGAGAATATTAAAAAAGCCGTTAAATCTGGCGTTTTATCCCTGGTCCTAATGGATGCCGCATTGGCGTCAGCTAATTCAACATGGTGGGTAGGATTATTAATTATCCTGTTACTGCCTTTATCCTTATTTTTATCAAAACGTTTTTCTGTAACGTAATCTAGTTATTCATGGGTATTCCAAAATCGATCGAACAGACCTTCAAAGTGGAGTATAAGTACCAATTACACTTCACACAACATCTGTTTGATAAGGACAATTCACTTTTCAATACCATCTTTAAGAACTACGGCCAAGGCAGTAGTGTAAAAGTTTTATTCGTAGTAGATGAAGGAGTCGTAAGATCACATCAATATTTATTGCAGGACATTAAAGATTATTGTGAAAAATATGCCTCACAAATTCAATATCGCGATGTACTTGTAATTCCAGGGGGCGAGCAGGTAAAGCATTCGGTCACTTCCTTGAATCAAGTATTACAAGGGATCAATGATGCTAAGATATGCAGGCATTCATTTGTGGTGGTCATAGGGGGTGGTGCTTTGATAGATATGGTCGGTTACGCTGCTGCCATAGCTCATAGAGGGGTTAAATTACTGAGGGTACCTTCTACCGTTCTGTCACAGAACGATTCGGCAGTGGGCGTTAAAAACAGTATCAACCACTTTGGGAAAAAGAACTTTTTGGGAACCTTTGCCCCGCCATACGCTATTATTAATGATAGTAACCTTTTGAAGACCTTGGAGAAAAGGGATTGGATTTCTGGGATAGCAGAAGCCATAAAAGTAGCCCTTATCAAAGACAGCACATTTTATAGGGAAATAGAAAGAACGTCCAAAAAACTCAGAGATCGGGATATGGGTAGTATGGAGTACCTCATTTACAAATGTGCGGAACTTCATATGCAGCATATAGCCCAAGGGGGGGATCCTTTTGAGGCTGGTTCTTCCAGACCCCTGGATTTTGGACATTGGGCAGCCCATAAGCTCGAGCATATGACCCAATACAGTATAAGGCATGGGGAGGCCGTCGCCATTGGTATGGCCATAGATCTTACCTATGCCAAATTAATAGGGTTAATATCGGAGGAAACCCTTACTTCAATTCATGATGTTCTATTGAATATAGGTTTCGATCTAAAATTGCCTATTCAAGCGGACCAAATTGAGGAACTGTTAATGGGGATAGAAGAGTTCAGGGAACATTTGGGGGGTGAACTGACCATCACCTTGATTTCTGAAATTGGAAAAAAACACGATGTGCATCAGATTGATGAACCTCTGATGAAAGAAGCCATATCCCAATTGCTATAAATATTTTGATAGTGCTATATGTTGATTCAAGATAAATTTCACGTAACCTATTGTTCCAACATCCACCCGGGTGAGGATTGGGAGTCTACATTCCGTAATCTAAAAGATTTTATTCCAAAGATAAAAGGGGAGTTATCGAAAAATTCACCCTTTGGTATAGGCTTGCGACTTTCCAATGCTGCGAGTATTCAGCTTGACCAAGGAAGTAATTTAGAGGATTTTAAAAATTGGCTGGCCCAGAATGATTGCTATGTTTTTACAATGAACGGTTTTCCTTTTGGGGAATTTCACAATACCGAAGTCAAGGATAAGGTTCATGCTCCAGATTGGACCACTAGGGAACGGGTAGATTATACTAAGAGGTTGTTCAAACAGTTGGCCTTTTTGTTGCCAAGTGGTATGTCGGGGGGTATTTCTACATCCCCAATAAGTTATAAGCACTGGTATACCACCAAAGATCAACTTGCCCATGCCCTAAAAACTGGCTCTAAACACTTGACGGAGGTGCTATTGTACCTTAAGGAATTGGAAAAAAATACAGGAAAATATTTGCATCTGGACATAGAGCCCGAGCCAGACGGACTCCTTGAAAATACCGCAGAATTTGTAGATTTTTATGAGAATTATTTGATGCCAACGGCAAGTAGGGAAATAATTTCCAGAATGGGATTGAATGAACAGGAAGCTGAACATTTGATTAAAAGACACATTACTCTCTGTTATGATATTTGCCATTATTCCTTGGCATTTGAAGAGCCAATATTCACTTTTGAACAAATGAGAAAGGTGGGCATTGCCATTGGAAAAATCCAGGTGAGTTCTGCCCTTAAGATTATTTTTGAAAAGGGAAAGGAGGATCAAATTTGGAGCTCCTTGGAAAGATTCAATGAACCTACGTATCTACATCAGGTGACTGAGAAAAAAGAGGGTAAGGTTAGGGTTTATAATGATCTGCCTATGGTATTAAAAAATCGAAAAGCACATAAAGAGCTTAGGGCCCATTTTCACGTCCCTATTTTTTTGGAGAAGTTTGATGATCTATATTCCACCCAGGATCAAATACTCAGTACCTTGTCCTATTTGGACAAACATGATATAACGGAACATCTAGAGGTGGAGACCTATACCTGGGATGTGTTGCCAGAAACACTGAAAGTGGATCTGGGACAATCAATCATTAGGGAATTAAAGTGGTTAAAGGAACGCATGGCATGAAGAAAACGGTAGTTATAAATATTGTTGGTTTAACCAAAAGATTGATCGGGGAGCACACCCCATTCATCAAAAATTTTATGGATGATGGTGCCTGTGCTACTATTGAACCGGTTTTGCCTGCGGTAACCTGTACTGCCCAATCTACTTACCTCACTGGTAAATGGCCTTCGGAGCATGGGATTGTTGGTAATGGTTGGTATTTTAAGGAAGAGCACGAGGTTAAGTTTTGGAGGCAGTCTAACAGCTTGGTACAGTCTGACAAAATTTGGGACGCCCTAAAAGAGCAATATCAGGATTTTACATGTGCCAATCACTTTTGGTGGTACAATATGTATTCCAATGCGGATTACAGCATTACGCCCCGCCCTAATTATCTTGCGGATGGCCGTAAGATCCCAGATGTTTATTCCTATCCGGCAGAGCTTAGGGATAAACTTCAAAATGAATTGGGCACCTTTCCTCTCTTTAATTTCTGGGGTCCGAAAACTTCTATAAAATCCAGCCAATGGATTGCAGATGGCGCACTGTCCACCGATAAAATGTACGATCCCACTTTAACCTTGATCTATATTCCCCATTTAGATTACAACATTCAAAGGTTTGGGCTCGATTTTGATAAAATTGGCAAGGATCTTCAGGAGGTGGATGCTCTAGTGCAAAAAATGGCTGCCTATTATCAAAAAAAGGACACCAATATTATATTGCTTTCAGAATATGGTATTACCAATGTAGATCAGCCCATCCATCCAAATAGAATATTGAGAAAAAAGGGATATGTAAATATAAGGGAAGAAAGGGGATTGGAATTGTTGGATGCCGGGGCAAGTAAGGCATTTGCCGTATCGGACCATCAAATATCCCATATTTATGTCAAGGATAAATCTGAGATAGATGCCTTGAAGAAAATTTTTGAATCTGAACCTGGAATAGAAAAGGTGCTAACGGGCAATGATATAGAAAAGGCCCATTTAAATCATGAACGTTGTGGGGATTTGGTCTTGGTAGCAGATGCCAGATCGTGGTTTACGTACTACTTCTGGATGGATGATGCCAAAGCGCCAGATTTTGCCAGAATGGTGGATATCCATAAAAAACCTGGTTATGATCCTGTAGAAATGTTCACGGATCCCAAGGACCATTTTGTGGTTCCAAAAATTATATGGAAACTACTAAAAAAGAAACTTGGTTTTCGCACTTTGATGAATGTTATTCCCTTGGATGCCTCTTTGGTAAGAGGATCGCATGGAAGAACCCCGGAAAACACGGACGACCATCCAATTTTTATAACCAATTCAAAAAGGGCCCCGTTGGAACAATCTATTAAAGCTACTGACGTTTATAGTTTATTGTACAAACATGTTTCCAATACGTAAAGTTTATGAAAACGGTATTTAAATTGATTTCAATAGTTTTTACAATGCTCTTTTTCTGGGCTGCCTATGTACAGTGGAATGATCCTGATGCCCTTCTGTGGTATGCTATTTATGGAAGTGCAGCTGTGGCATCCTTATTTTTTTTCCTGGATAAATTATCATTTAATATTGCACTGCTATTATTTGCCTTGTATTTTATTGGTGTATTTATCTTTTGGCCAGACCAATTTGAAGGAGTAGGTCTAGAAGATGGAGAAATAAACAATATTGAACATGCTAGAGAATCTTTGGGCCTTCTTATCAATGCCCTTGCAATGCTTATGTATGGCTTGAGGATTAGGCATACGAAGAAAAAGACTTAAAAATCTAGATCAAACTCTTTTCTCAAAATATCGATTACCGGATTCTTTTCCCTTAATTTCTCGTACTTCTCCAGAGGGGTGAAGGCAAACTTCTTTGCTGTTTCCTCATTAACGGTTATGGTAAGGCTAATGAAATGGTTGTTCAGTTTTAGCCGTAGGTATTCCATAAGGTCATACTGTTCCCGCTCCACCTCTTTTTTCATGGTGCCATTAGGAAGTTCTATCCATAAGGTGGTTTGATCCTTAAGCTTTGGAATGTCCGTATTTAGATTGGAAGCCAGGATTTTTCTACCGTCCTTATCGATTATTTCCACAAATTCTGCCCAATGTGCCCTCATCTCCTCTTCGGTAAATGCATCTTTGGGTAATTGGCGCTCATCAACTGTCTCGTCCTTTCTGTTCAGCTCATGCTCTTTTTTGGCCTTTAAGCTGGATATGGAGAGGCCTGACACCCTTTTTGTGGGAATATTTAAGGCTGGTTTAGGGAGGCCTGCCTTTTTATTAGAGTCGTCAGACGGACTATTAATTTCAATAGGGGGCTCCGCTACAAGAACTTCTGTAGCTGATTCTTCGTTGGCTACTAGCGGTTTTTGTGCTTGAAGTCGGTCTGTTACATTGGGTGAGGGGTTGGTGGCAACAGCCCCATTCGCTTCTTCTTTTTTTGGTGTAGGTTTTGTATTTCCTTGGCCTTTAAAAAAAGAGGCTGGTATTAAAAAGTCACTGATTCCTAGACGATCAGATTTTTTTTTTTGGCCATCGAAGTCGATGGAAGCCAGTTTCATAAGGGACAGTTCTACGAGAAGCCGCTGGTTTTTACTGGACTTGTACTTGAGATCACAATCATTAGCAATGTCAATACCTTGCATTAAAAAGGAACTGGATACCTTTTTGGATTGTTCCAGATAATTCTTTTTAGCTTCGTCCCCTACCTCTAAAAGTGCAATGGTATCTTCATGTTGACAGACCATAAGATCTCTAAAATGGGAAGCCAAGCCCGATATGAAATGGTGTCCGTCGAAGCCCTGGGATAAGGTTTCGTTAAACAGCATCAATAAGCTAGGGATATTATGAGCCAGGATAAGGTCCGTGGCCGAAAAGTAGGTATCGTAATCAAGAACGTTCAAATTTTCGGTTACCGCCTTTCGCGTCAATTTTTTCCCTGAAAAACTAACGACCCTATCAAATATGGAAAGAGCATCACGCATAGCCCCATCTGCCTTTTGGGCAATAATATGCAAGGCGTCATCGTCCGCTTCTATTTCCTGATTTTCTGCAATATATTTTAAATATGCTGCCGCATCCTTTACCGTGATCCGTTTAAAATCAAAAATTTGACAACGTGATAAAATAGTAGGGATGATCTTATGTTTTTCTGTGGTTGCCAAAATAAAGATGGCATGTTTTGGCGGCTCCTCCAGCGTCTTCAAAAATGCATTGAAGGCTGCCTGGGATAACATATGTACCTCATCTATGATATACACCTTGTACTTCCCAGTCTGGGGTGGAATCCTCACTTGGTCTGTAAGGTTTCTTATATCATCTACAGAATTGTTGGAGGCGGCATCAAGCTCAAAAATATTGAATGCAAAATCTTCATCTGTATGTTCGGTACCGTCCTCATTTATTTTCTTTGCCAAGATTCTGGCACATGTGGTCTTTCCCACACCTCTTGGACCACAAAAAAGAAGGGCCTGGGCCAAATGGTTGTTCTCTATGGCATTGAGCAGGGTGTTTGTAATAGCCTGTTGCCCCACAACATCCTTGAACGTTTGGGGTCTATATTTTCTGGCAGATACTACAAATGGTTCCACAAATATGATCTTTAATGCAGTATGGGCAAGGCCGATTGCTGCGTGCTACAAATATAAAAATAGCATTGTATAAAGTGGCTAGTTTGGGATAGTTTAAAGACTTTTTTATCAACAATTGAAGTATATTTGCATTTAGCAGGTCGCTCTATCGCTTCCAATGTAAATTGGGAGAGGAAAGTCCGGACACCATAGTGCAGTATAGCGGGTAATGCCCGTCCGCCGAGAGGTGAGGACAAGTGCAACAGAAAGTATGTACAGGTAATGCTGTAGTGAAACCAGGTAAACTCTATGCGGTGCAACGTCATGTAAATCAGTGTTTGAGGGCTGCACGCCCGAGCTGAAGGGTAGGCGGTTTGAGCTTTTGGGCAACCAAAGGCCTAGATAAATGATAGGGGGTTCCTGATTACTCAGGATGAACAGAATCCGGCTTATGACCTGCTTTTTTTAATATTGGAATAAAATGGTAAATTACCTAGATCTACATTTCCTCCAGATAAAACAATTCCTACCTTTTTTCCCATAAAAAACTCTTTTTCCTTCAATAGGGCAGCAAATGGTACTGCACACGAAGGTTCAATTACAATTTTCATGCGTTCCCAAAGTAGGTGCATGGCATCAATAATCTCTTTCTCTTCTACTCTAATGATCATTTCCACATAATCCAAGATGATGGGAAAGTTGATATTCCCCAACTCTGTTCGAAGGCCATCAGCAATAGTGTCTGATGATTCATTCTTTACAATTTGACCAGTTTTTAAAGATTGATAAGCGTCATCGACATTAAAAGGTTCGCCTCCGATCGTATTGCAACGGTGACCAAAAAAATGGGCTGCGAGTGCCGTTCCGGCAATTAGGCCACCGCCACCTACAGGAGTCATTATAAAATCTAAATCCGGATGGTCCTCCAACAGTTCCATTGCGGCGGTTCCCTGTCCCAAAATAACATTAAAGTTGTTTGAAGGATGAAGAAAGGTGGCACCGTGTTTTTCTACAATTTCTTTCGCTGCTTTTTCCCTAGCTGCCAAATTTGGCTCACATTCAATTACCTCACCTCCATAACTGCGAACGGCATTTTTCTTTACCTGTGGGGCGTTGTTGGGTATAACGATGTAGGCCTTAACACCTATGGAACTTGCTGCTAAAGACAGGGCCTGTGCAAAGTTGCCAGAGGAGTGGGTGACTACGCCTTTTGCTTTTTGCGCTGCGGTAAGCTTGCTTATGGCATGGACGGCCCCCCTCATTTTGAAGGATCCTGCCCGTTGAAAATTTTCACATTTAAAAAACAGGTCCACCCCAGAAAGTTCATTGAGTAGGGTAGAGGTCAATACTGGCGTACGGTGTATATGTTCCTGTACGATGGCTTTACACTCTAGTAAGAGGTTCTTGGTTATGCGTGTCATACATTAAGAGGATTGTTCAAAAAAACTAAAAACGCTTACCCCATACCTTCTTTGGTTGGAGAAATGTTCTAACCCTGATAAATCGGTGTATTTGGAATGCTCAATGATCAGAACACCATCTTCTAATAGAAGCTCTTTTTTAAATACCAATTCAGGTATTCTTGAGAAATCTTCCAGGGACATGTCATACGGCGGGTCGGCAAAAATAATATTGGATTTAAAGCTGGCCTTTTCCAAATAACTGAAAACATCACTTTTTATGGTAGAGATATTGAAGTTCAGTTCCTGGGCTATTTTGTTGATGAATTTCACACAACCAAAATCGGCATCTACACTGACGATTTGCTCCGTTCCCCTTGAAGCAAACTCAAAACTAATATTGCCCGTTCCGGCAAAAAGGTCTACTACGCTAACCTCGTTGAAATAATATGTATTGTTAATTATATTGAACAAGGCCTCTTTAGCCATGTCCGTTGTTGGTCTCACGGGAAGCTTTTTAGGGGCAATTATTCTTCTGCCTTTGTAGTTACCTGATATTATTCGCATTAAAGGGTTTTTAGTACTGTAAAATCTATAGCATCATCCTTGTCATTTCCTGTAATATGGTCAATGTTTGATGGGATAAAGATTGATATGTTTTTTATGTAGTCATAAGCAATACCGTAGATTTCATCATCCTCATCAATGGCTCCAAAGAGCTTTAATTTTACGGTATTGGTATCCAATTTGAGTTGTTCAATTGTAAAAAGGAGGTAATAGATAAAGTCTTCTTTGGTATTGTAGTTGAAGCTGTTGTGCAATTGGAGTTTTTTATTGGACACCACAGTGATATCCAATTGCTTATCGCCAACGTGAACATAGCAAACAGCATCATTGCCCGGATTTGGGGTGTTTAATAATGATTCTACCATCACGGTACTGCTATGCTTAAATTCAAACTCCCCGAAAAGCTCATAAATGTAATTGTTGACATTCATGAAGGGAACATAGACATTCATAATGTCATTGCTCTCCAACTCATCGTAAACAATAATATCGTTTGTGAGCATTTTGGCATTGAACTTAAGGTAATTGGCTAATTCCCCTTCATCGAAGAGGGCTTTGGGCACCAAGCTGAAAAGCTGGTTTTTATGAATGGCAATGACTTCAGAAAAAGCCACCTTTGCCACCTTATATTTTTCGAAAATTTCCTTTACTTTTTTCAAAAGTTCCAAGGGATTCACTTCCCGATCGAACACTACATTCTCTGAAGCCAGGATGTGATTGTCCACTGTGTCGAGCACACAAAAAGAAAGTCCATTCAAACTAATTTGAATGGACAACTTATGAAAATCCGATTTAGATTGCTCTAAATTATTTATTGTCTTGTTTTCTGTCATAAATAGGAGGCCAGTTACCATTGGTGCTTACTTCAGTTAAAGAACCAACTCTAATTTCACTTCCGTTCACTTCTTCAACACTGTTATGAGCATTTTCCCTTGCCAAAAGTTCTTTAGGCTGGTCACCTAAAACAACATTTTTCTTCACTTTGGCTTCAAAAACCGGAGCTTTGTATCCGCTTTTTTCAATAATGTCTGCCTTCATTTCAAATTTCTCCCCTTGTGTGGCAAAAGGAACATTCATCATTGTTTTATAACGATTGTCTTTCTTAAACAAGGAATCCTTTACAGAAACGAACCCTAGGGTGTCAACAATTTTCACTTCTTGAAGCATATCAATACCATAGGTCTTGTTGAATTCCATATAAGAAGAATCCCTTTGCTGTGTGATGATGTATTTTCCAGTATCAACAAAACTGATAAGAGAATTAAAATCATTGGCGTACTTGCCATTGGCAGATTTGTAAGCCTCTTGGGAATTTCTAATATCCTTTAGTACAGAAACTACTTTTGCAAAACGTTGCTCTTTTACTTTTTTGAATTCTATGGGACCGTTTACGGACTGATAAATTAAATATCCTAAACCGATACATACTATCCAAAGTACAACTTGTATTATGCTCTTCATTTTCTAAGTGTTAATTAAATTTTAGTGGTTATCACAAATCTACAATTTTTTTTTAATCACAAAAGTATTTGTCCTTAAAAATCCTGATTATCTTTGATGCCTTATGAACGCACTCACAGCCTCATCTTTCACCACAATTTTACGCGAAAAATTCCCCCATGATCCCACCTTGAAACAAAACATGGTCCTGGAAAAACTGGCAGCTTTTGTTTTATCCAAAGAAAAGGAGGTGGTGTTTATGCTAAAAGGATTTGCGGGAACTGGTAAAACAACCATGATCGGGGTCTTGGTCACCAATTTATGGCGGACCAGTATGAAAGCCGTCCTCATGGCTCCCACTGGTAGGGCAGCCAAAGTAATGTCCAACTATTCCAACACCCAGTCCTATACTATACATAGAAAGATCTATTTTCCCAAAAAGCAAAGTGGGGGCGGGGTACAATTTGTGCTTTCTCCCAATAAGCATCGCAATACCATCTTTATTGTGGATGAGGCATCCATGATACCGGATACGGCCGCGGATTCCAAGCTTTTTGAAAACGGTTCTTTGTTGGATGACCTAATAATGTATGTCTACTCTGGCCATAATTGTAAATTGATCCTGATAGGGGATACGGCCCAATTACCGCCCGTACACTTAAATTTGAGTCCGGCCTTGGACGAGAACCAACTTGCTTTAAACTATAACAAGGAGGTTATCATGTTGGAAATGGATGAAGTGGTAAGACAGGCCGAGGATTCCGGAATCTTGCTCAATGCCACGAATTTAAGGGAGCAGCTGCAAAATGAATTTTTTGAAGACTTTAAGTTTGATGTAAACCCATATAAGGATATTGTCAGGTTAATTGATGGCAATGAGATCCAAGAGGCTATAGATAGTTCGTACTCCCAAAATGGAAAAGAGGAAACGGCCATTATTGTTCGTTCCAACAAAAGGGCCAATCTATACAATGAAAACATAAGAAATAGGATCTTATATCTGGAGAATGAAATTGCTGTGGGCGATTTTATGATGGTGGTGAAGAACAATTACTTTTGGTTGGAACCCCAATCCGAGGCAGGTTTTATTGCAAACGGGGATATAATAGAAGTTTTGGAGATTTTCTCCATTAAGGAGCTGTATTCTTTCAAGTTTGCGGAGGTTAAGGTAAAAATGGTAGATTATCCCAACCAAAAACCGTTTGAAACCGTTTTGATTTTAGATACCATACAAGCTGAGACCCCTTCTCTTTCTTACGAGGATGGGAATAGATTGTATCAGGAGGTGATGAAGGATTACGCCCACGAAACCTCAAAATATAAGAAGTTTCTAGCGGTAAAGAACAACAAATTCTTTAATGCCCTGCAAGTTAAGTTTTCCTACGCCATCACCTGTCATAAGTCCCAGGGAGGACAATGGGATACCGTATTCGTTGAGCAGCCTTATCTTCCCAACGGTATAGATAAGGAATACCTGCGTTGGCTATATACCGCTGTTACAAGGGCTAAGCGCCAATTGTACCTAATAGGCTTTAAGGACGATTTTTTTGTTGATTGAGAATAGCCTAATTTTAGTGTTAGAATTCCAGCCATGACTGCAGAAACAATAATAAGCATTTTTTTAGGGGTTGGCCTTGCCGCTTCTGTGGGCTTTAGGGTATTCCTGCCCTTATTTGCCCTGAGCCTGGCGTCCTATTTTGGCGCTTGGGACCTCAATTCCAATTGGGAGTGGATGTCCAGTCTTTCCGCCTTGATAGTTTTTGGGGTCGCCACGATCATGGAAATTTTTGCTTACTTTATACCTTGGGTGGATAATCTTTTAGATAGTTTTGCCATTCCGTTGGCAGGTATAGCAGGAACTGCTGTAATGGTCTCCACGGTAGCAGATTTGGAGCCTTTGGTCACATGGACCTTGGCCATCATTGCGGGAGGAGGTACTGCCACCGCCATTAAAGGGGCATCGGCAACCAGTAGATTGGCATCCACAGCAACCACGGGAGGTTTGGCAAACCCTATTGTGTCCTTTATAGAAACGGGAACTGCCTTGGTGGTTACCATTTTGTCCCTATTAGCGCCTATAGCGGCTGTTATTTTGGTAATAGTGATTTTGGGATTTATTTTCAATATTTATAGGAAGCTAAGGCCGAAAATCTAATTTTTAATTGAAGAGTACATGAAAATAATAGCAATGATCCCTGCGCGTTATGCTGCGTCTAGATTTCCTGGCAAATTGATGCAGGATCTGGTTGGGAAACCCGTTATTCTTAGGACCTATGAAGCTGCCGTAAATACGAAGCTTTTTGACGAGGTCTATATTGTCACGGATAGTGATATCATTTACGATACTATTGTAAAAGCTGGAGGCAAGGCAATCATGAGCCTCAAAGAACACGAGTGTGGCAGTGATCGTATCGCAGAGGCCGTAGCAGATATGGATGTGGATATTATTGTTAATGTTCAGGGTGATGAGCCTTTTACGGAAAAAGAAAGTCTGGCGAGTGTCCTGGAAGTCTTTAAGCATGACCCCAATAAGGAGATCGATTTGGCTTCCTTAATGACCAAAATTACCGATTGGGAAGAAATCAGCAATCCCAATACTGTAAAAGTGATTGTGGACCAAAACAATTTTGCGCTATATTTTTCTAGATCACCCATCCCATATCCAAGAGCTAAAGAGGTGAACGCCCCGTATTACAAACATAAGGGCATTTATGCTTTTAGGAAAAGTGCCTTGATGGATTTTCAGCGTTTACCCATGTTGACCTTGGAGGCCACGGAAAAGATAGAGGCCATTAGGTATCTGGAGTACGGAAAAAAGATTAAAATGGTAGAAACCCATGTAACGGGGATAGAAATTGATACCCCTGAGGATTTGGAAAGAGCAAAGAAAGTATGGAAGTAGATTACAGGAAGATAACGGTTATTGGATTTGATGCCGATGATACCCTTTGGGTCAATGAAACTTATTTTAGAGAGGCTGAAGAGGAATTTTGCAGTTTATTGGAAAAATATGAGACCAAAAACAAGGTAGATCAGGAACTCTTTAAGATGGAAATAAAGAACCTGAACCTATACGGTTATGGAATTAAGGGATTTATGTTGTCCATGATCGAGTCCGCTTTGGAATTGTCCAATAATAAAATTTCACAAGCCACGATTACGGAAATTATTGAAATAGGTAAGAGGATGTTGTCCCATCCTGTGGAATTATTGGAAGGCGTGGAAGAGGTATTGCAAAAATTGGAAGATCGCTATAGATTGATAGTTTTAACCAAAGGAGACCTACTGGACCAGGAACGAAAATTGGAAAAATCTGGGTTGTCCAAATATTTTCATCACGTAGAGGTTTTGAGTGATAAAAAGGAAATTAACTATCAGCATTTATTGGACCATTTGGAAATACCCGTTTCCGAATTTTTGATGATTGGAAATTCCCTGAAATCGGATGTGTTGCCCTTGATCAATATAGGGGCACAGGCCGTCCATGTGCCTTTTCATACTACTTGGGCCCATGAAGAAGTGCCTGTGGAACAGCAAGGCAACGGACACCTAACGCTCAACACCTTGACAGATATCTTGAAATATCTGCCAGAAGGTAAAGCAGCAACTACTAAAAACTAAAAATTTCATCCCTAGTATGACGAAATATAGGAATTTTCCCATGGTGCCTAGAGTGGTTTTCGGCCAAGGTTGTTTTAAACAATTGGGAGAGATATTGTTACCCAAAAGAAAGAGTTCAGAAGCTCCATTTATTTTTTTGGTCGATGACGTTTTTGAAGGGCACGAGCTAATAAATAGTATCCCTTTGCTTTTTAATGATCAGATCATTTTCATTTCTGCAGATGAGGAGCCAAAAACGAATCAGGTAGATTCCTTGGTGTCCCAATTAATACAAAGTTACACTGAGTTGCCTTCCGGAATAATAGGAATTGGTGGAGGGACCTTACTGGATCTTGCCAAGGCAACGGCTCTTATGTTGACCAATCCTGGAAGCGCTTCAGAATATCAAGGATGGGATTTAATTAAAAAACCTGCTATTTACCATGTGGGAATACCAACGATCAGTGGTACGGGAGCGGAAGTTTCCAGGACCACGGTTTTGTTGGGACCAGATAAGAAATTGGGAATTAATTCAGATTTCACACCCTTTGACCAAGTGATTTTAGATCCAGATCTAACTCAGGGTGTTTCCACGGAGCAATGGTTTTATACAGGAATGGATTGTTTTATCCATTGCGTAGAATCGCTCAATGGAACATTTCTAAATGCTTTTAGCCAGAGTTACGGGGAGAAGGCATTGGAGTTGTGCAAGGAAGTTTATCTCGACTCATTATCGGAAGAAGATTCTAGAGATAAGTTAATGATGGCCTCTTGGCATGGGGGCATGAGTATTGCGTATTCCCAAGTTGGGGTGGCACATGCAATGAGCTACGGGCTTTCCTACCTTTTGGGGGTCAAACATGGTATTGGTAATTGTCTTGTTTTTCAGTATTTGGAGGAATTCTATCCAGAAGGGGTGGCCCTGTTCGATCAAATGAGGGAGAAACATCAGATAAAACTTCCAAAAGGAATCTGTGCCAATTTGAGTGATACCGAATTTGATACCATGATAAAAGTGGCCATGAGTTTGGAGCCTCTGTGGGAAAATGCAGTGGGTAAAGAGTGGCGCAAGACCATTACCCCTCAAAAATTAAAATCGATTTATAAAAAAATATAGCCCTACAAGATTAATTATGGGGTTTTGTGCTCCAAAATATTCTATTGAGCTTTTAAATAATTCAATAACACAATGCAGGCACTGGCGAAATTTATTTATTACAAACTATTGGGATGGAAGACTGTTGGCACCTTTCCGGATGTAGATAAATGTGTGGTCATCGTAGTGCCCCATACCAGTTGGGTTGATTTCTTTTTGGGATTATTGATCCGCAAGGTATGGAACCAGGAGATCAATTATATCGGTAAAAAAAGTCTTTTTGATTCCCCATTCGGATGGTTCTTTAAATGGACCGGGGGAGCACCCATCGATCGGAGTAAAAGTAGTGACACCGTTAAGGCTACCGCCAAAGTTTTTGAGAGTAGGGACGTATTTCGATTAACCCTTGCCCCTGAAGGAACAAGAAAAAAGGTGACCGAATGGAAGACCGGGTTCTATTATATTGCCAAGGAGGCCAAGGTGCCTATTGTGATGGTAGCATTTGATTTTGGTAAAAAGCAGATCAAGGTATCCCAACCCCATTTTCCTTCTGGCGATTTGGAGAAGGACCTTAAAGTATACAAGGACTTTTACAAAGGGGTGATAGGTAAAGTGCCAGAGTATAGTTATTAAGCCTTTACAAAATTAAGGGTAACGCTTGCTGGTTCATCGTTTCCATCCCCATTAAAATCCCACTCGGCTGTATCGGGCCCTCCATTTATTTGTAAGGTGGTAGAAGTCTGCTCTATTCCAAAATAATCGTAATCGTTCGGTTCTTCATCAAATCGGATGGCGAAAAACTCATTGTTCTCAAAGAACATTTCCCCGGTAACCGTAAAAGGGTCCGATCCTTCCACATTGAAATTCATGGTAAACCGTCCATTGGATTGGATAACTATGGTAAGTGAGCCTCCTTCTGCTATGATGTCCACTCCGTTAGCCTGGCTGTTGGGATCTGAAGGGGAAAAGAAAGCGGAGGTGGCATTCCATGTCCCTTGTAATTCACTTATGGAAAAGTCTGGTCCGGTTTTGGTCAACTCGTCCTCATCTGAACTAGAACAGGAAATAAAGAAAAAGGAGCATAAAGCACCCAGTAAAAGCATGTGGCGTAGCGTTTTCATAATATTTGGATTTTAGTGTGAACAATAATGGTCAATGCTTAAGGTATGTAAGCAACGCATATTATGAAATGACTAACATCAGGATAGGAAATCACCCCTTTGATTAAATGTATGAAGTGAAGGGAGTGGCAATTTTGATTAATGACATTATTCAGAACCCCTTAATTAATAGTATAAATCGAAAAATTTAAAATTTTTAAAACCCTAGCTATAGGTTATTCGTAGGTAAGGGAAAGGATGGAATAAGTTGGGGCTTGGTCTCCTTTTAAATGGTAAAGAATATTTGGTTTTATTTTAGGTTGTTTAGTTGAAAAGGGCCATTGCGTTTGCAATGGCCCTTTTCTTATTTTTTCATCTCTTAGAGATTATATTACTCCTTCATGGAATGGTACACATTCTGCACATCGTCATCCTCTTCTATTTTTTCCAATAGTTTTTCCACATCGGCAGCTTGTTCTTCGGTGAGCTCCTTGGTGATTTGCGGGATACGCTCAAAACCTGAGGATAGGATTTCTATGCCCCTAGATTCCAATTCTTTTTGGATGGATCCGAAGCTCTCGAATGGACCATAGATAAGGATACCATCCTCATCGGCGAAAACCTCTTCCGCCCCAAAGTCGATCATTTCCAATTCGAGTTCCTCCGGGTCTATCCCTTCGGCCGGAATCCTAAAATTACAGGTATGGTCAAACATAAATTCCACAGAACCCGATGTTCCCAAACTCCCGTTACATTTATTGAAATAACTTCTGATATTCGCAACCGTTCTAGTATTGTTATCTGTGGCCGTTTCCACCAATATGGCAATACCATGCGGGGCATACCCCTCAAACAATACTTCTTTATAATCCCCAAGACTTTTGTCACTTGCCCTTTTTATGGCACGTTCCACATTGTCCTTGGGCATGTTTACGGCTTTGGCGTTTTGAATGACCGCTCTTAGCCTGGAGTTGGCATCCGGATCCGGTCCACCTTCTTTGACTGCCATTACGATATCCTTGCCAATCCTTGTAAATGCCTTGGACATGGCAGACCAACGTTTCATTTTACGCGCCTTTCTAAACTCAAAAGCTCTTCCCATTTCTTTAATCGATTATTATGCTCTTGGCAAATTTAATATTTTTTAGATGTGATGCAAGACACAGCTTTATTCACTTTCTATGATATTCTCTATGGTAGCCGCAAGCTTGAAATCCTTTTCGGTAACCCCGTCCGCATCATGCGTACTTAATCTAATGGTTAAGGTCTTGTAAACATTGGTCCATTCCGGATGATGGTTTTGGGCTTCGCACTCAAAGGCGATTCGCGTCATAATGGAGAATGTCTCCTTGAAGTCTGCAAATTCGAAGGTGGTCTGTATGGCTTTTTCGGTATAATCCCAGCCGTCCAATTGATCTAAGCGTTCGTTTATTTCCTCTGTTGTCAATTTTTTCATTTTCTGTATATTTTTAGGATTACTAAGTTAGGCATTACAATTAGGAGGTGCTCGTATTTGCGGACACTTTTTTATTATGCGGCCTAACTAAAAATATGATGGTCTATAATATCCTGGTAACTCACCTGTAAGCTTTTTGGCAAGGTATTCGATTTGGGCAGCACAGCTAGGAAACGGTCCTCATTGGTGGTAAAAACCCTTTTGAAAATCGGGTTAAAAAGCCCCAGTTTTTTAACAATGTCTTTGATGAAATCTTCATGGTGTACCAGATCTATGCTTCCCAAGTGGTAAATGCCACTTTTGTTTCTATTGATCAAATAATGTATTTGTTGGGTCAGTTTATCATCATTGGTCACATTGATGATCAGGTTGGGAAAAACCTCAATGGGTTCATTGTTGGCCAATGCGATCTTCAGTTCCTTTATTCGGGGTGAATTGTTACCGAAGACCATAGGAACCCTAATAATACACATTTTTTCCTTGGGTAATCTGAGCAACATGTTTTCAATTTTTATTTTAAGTCTCCCGAAAACACTTAAGGATAGGGTTTTGTCGTATTCGTAAGAAGGAAATTTACTGTAGGCATCAAATACGTTGGCGGATGATATAAAATAAATTTGACAATCGTTCTTTTCAATATATTCCATCATGTGTTGATGGGCCTGAATTTGGGAAGCAAAGTCGCCCCGCAAAGCAGAAATGATCAATTTTGGTCTTATTTTTTCCAACAGGGGAACAATGTCGTCCTCCTGCATATCGTATCTAAAAAACTTCTGATTATCCTCAAATGACCTCCTCGCGGAATTGTACGTCCCGTAAGTGTCAAAATAGGGGCACAGTTCCTTGTAAAGGGCGTTGCCCAGGAATCCACTTCCACCTAATATGAGAATTTTTTTAGTATCCAATAATTAAAAGATTGATAAGCCGGTTTGTGTGGTAAATTGCTCCAAGGCAATCATCCCCAATTTGGAATTTCCTTTGACATTAAGTCCAGGGGACCAGGTCGCAATGCAGAACTGATTTGGTAAAAGAGCCACAATACCGCCACCAACACCACTTTTCCCAGGAAGGCCCACCTCAAAGGCAAATTCCCCCGCTTCATCATAAAATCCGCAGGTCAACATTATGGCATTGACCCTTTTCACTTGGTTGATATTCAGAAAGGCGTTCCCTCTACGGCATTTTCCCCTGTTCATAAATATGTAAAACACCTCTGTAAGTTGTCTACAGGACATTTTTAGGGAACACTGGTGAAAATAGAAGTCGAGCACATCATCCACATCATTCTTAATGTTGCCGTATGACTTTAAAAGGTTTGCTGCCGCATAGTTGGTATAACCAGTTTTACTTTCGGATGCGGCCACATCCATATCGTAATTGATATTTTCATCATTGGCCATTTTCCGCACGTAGGCTAGAAAGTCGGCTTTAGGATTTTCCAAATGTGAAATCAATACGTCGGCAATGACTAGGGCACCAGCATTTATCAAGGGATTCCTAGGAATTCCATGCTCAAGTTCCAAAAGTGATAAGTGGTTAAAGGGGTCGCCAGAAGGTTCAACATCCACCCGCTCCCAAAGTTTATCACCCATTATGGCAAAGGCCTGGGAGAGGGAGAGTACTTTCGAGATACTCTGTATGGAAAAGCCTTCCTCTGAATCCCCGGTCCCGTAATGGTTTCCCTGTGCATCAATAAGATGCATGCCAAATTTGTTCTTGTCTACATGTGCCAATTCCGGAATATAGGAAGCAACAGTGCCCCGGTCTTTCACCAATTCAATATCACGGGCAATATGTTCCAATATATTCTGGAAGTTGTTCATTAGGCTTTGTAAAAAGGTAATTTAACTACAGTAGCAGGGACACTGTTTTTTCTAATTTGGATATGGATGGTACTTCCAACTTTGGATAATTCCACAGGGACATAACCCAAACCAATTCCCTTGCCCATAGATGGGGACATGGTACCAGAAGTAACGATTCCTATTTTGGCTCCATTTTCATCTACGATATCATAATCGTGCCTTGGAATTCCCCTTTCGTTCAATTCAAAAGCGATCAATTTACGTTTTACACCTTCTTCCTTCTGCTTGGCCAAAGCCTCGCTGTTCACAAAATCCTTGGAAAATTTGGTAATCCAACCCAATCCTGCTTCCAATGGGGATGTGGTGTCATTGATATCATTTCCGTAAAGGCAATACCCCATTTCCAATCGTAAGGTATCCCTTGCTGCCAGGCCAATGGGCTTAATTCCGAAAGCTGCACCAGCTTCAAAAACGCGTTTCCATACTTGTTCGGCATCTTCATTTTTGCAATAAATTTCAAAACCACCAGAACCGGTATATCCCGTAGCAGAAATGATCACATGTTCCACGCCTGCAAAAGGAGCTACTTCAAAGGTGTAAAATTTAATATTAGCCAAGTCCACATCGGTAAGGGATTGCATGGCTTCAATGGCCTTTGGACCCTGAATGGCCAACAAAGAATATCCTTCTGAGATGTTCTTCATGATGGCATTAATAGAAGTATTGTATTTGCTAATATGTGCCCAATCCTTATCTATATTGGAGGCGTTAACCACCAATAAATACTGCTCGTCCTTTATTTTGTAAATAATAAGGTCATCTACAATACCTCCCGTTTCATTGGGCATACAACTATATTGTGCTTTTCCGATTTCCAATTTGGAAGCATCATTGGAGCTTACTTTTTGGATTAGAGCTAGGGCATTTGGGCCTTCGATCAAAAATTCACCCATATGGGAAACATCAAAAACACCAACCCCGTTGCGTACGGTTTCGTGTTCTATGTTGACACCTTCATAGGAAACAGGCATGTTATAACCTGCAAAAGGCACCATTTTGGCCCCTAATGATTCATGTATTTTAGTAAGTGCTGTACTTTTCATGCGTTTGGTTTTGTGGTGCAAATTTATTGAAAATAAATCGATAGGGGAGAGGAGATCTTTAATGTTTTATCTAAAGTATTGTTAATAGGCAGATCAGGGATAAAAAGGCTTTGTTTTAGCTGTAATTGGTCAAGAAACCAATTAAATTATTTATTTTCATGGCTTCAAAAATGAATCAAATGAAACTGTCTTCTTTCCTTTTCCTGTTTTTATCTATAACCTTTTTAGCAGCCCAAGAAACCCCTACAGATTTTTTATCTGCAGATTTTCATAAAGAGAGAAGAGAAAAGGTACGTGATTTAATGCCTGCCAATAGTGTAGCGGTATTTTTTGCAAATGCTGAACGCAATAGGGCCAATGATGTTGATTATATCTACCATCAAGATCCGGATTTTTATTATTTAACGGGTTATAAGGAGCCTAACTCTGTATTGGTGATTTTTTCTGAGGACCAAACATCGGCCGATGGCAAAATTTTTAATGAATTGATTTATGTGCAAGAAAAAGATCCTAGGGCAGAACAGTGGAATGGGAAGAGACTAGGGGTTGAAGGGGTTCAAGAAAAATTGGGCTTTGATATGGCATTTAATGGGAGTGAATTTGAAAAATCGAATATCGATTTTAAGGGTTTTGATAACGTTTTGTTCTTCGATTTTAAAAATGATTATAGGGATTTAAAAGGATCTGCAGATCTGTTCGATTTGATTAAGACCTTTAAAATTAAAACGAATTATCCGTCGGACTATAATGCGACAAAGCAGCAGATCTATAGCATGATTACCTCCACGGATGTTGAAAATAGTGCCAATGTGGCCCAAACTTTAGGGAGGTATTTAAATTATCAGGAAGACTTAAAATCGGATCAGTTATTAACGGGTTATGTAAATGCAGCGGATAATGGCAAGCGTAAGGAGATCCAGGAAAAGGTGAAATTGGAATTGAAATCAAATAATTTAAATTCTATACTCTTGGAGGAAATTATGAATCGCCTTCGCGAAACGAAAACGGCAGAGGAAATGGTTTTGTTGAAAAAGGCGATTGAAATTTCTTCAGTAGGGCAGATCGAAGTTATGAAGGCCATGCATCCCAATATGAGTGAAACAGAGATACAGGGCATTCATGAGTATGTCTACAAAAAATATGGGGCAGAGTATGAAGGCTATCCTTCCATAGTAGGGGGTGGCAACAACGGCTGTATTTTGCATTACATAGAGAATAACAAGCAAAAAGTGGGCAATGATCTTGTCCTGATGGATCTAGGGGCCGAATATCACGGGTATACTGCTGATGTGACCAGGACGATTCCTGCCAATGGGAAATTCACAAAAGAACAGAAACTGATTTACGATATTGTTTATAATGCACAGGAGGCAGGGATAAAGGCTAGTGTCATAGGTGCTCCCTTTCAAGCACCTGGACAGGCAGCGCAGGAAGTGGTGACTAAGGGACTGATCGATCTCGGTATCATCTCATCACCTAGCGAGGTAAAGACTTATTTCCCTCATGGAACGTCCCATTATTTGGGACTTGATGTGCATGATAAGGGTACCTATGGCCCATTTCAAGAAAATACAGTGATTACTGTAGAACCTGGAATATATATTCCTGAAGGCAGCGATTGCGATAAGAAATGGTGGGGGATTGCGGTCCGTATTGAGGATGATATCCTAATCACCAAGAATGGTCCCATCAACCTTTCTGGGATGGCTCCAAGAACTACAGAGGCCATAGAGAAAACTATGGCAATGCCCAGTGTTCTGGATAACTTTAAGCTACCAAGCTTGGATTAAGGAAGATTTTAGGTTATAGGCGATTACTTGGTCAACAAATAATTTTTAAGCTCGTCATACGTTGAAATGGCGATTGCCTTTTTCTTCTTATCCATAATTTTTGCAATCTTTTTGGGAAGGTCAATATTTTCCCTGATGGTGTCCTCAACAATGTCCAAAAACTTAACGGGATGGGCGGTTTCCAAGAAAATGCCATAGGTATTCGGATGGCTTTGCTGATATTTCTTCAGTCCTAAATACCCAACTGCCCCGTGTGGATCTGCCACATAGGAACAATCATTATAGATCTCCAGCATAGCTTCCTTTGTCTCTTCATCCGTAAAGGAATAGGAGGAGATGTTTTTTGAAATGGTCTCAAAATCATCATTGTATAAATGGCGAATCCTAATAAAATTACTTGGATCCCCAACATCCATGGCATTGGAAATGGTCGCGATGGAAGGTTTTGGTTCGTACTTGCCCGTTTTCATGAAATTGGGAACAATATCATTTACGTTGGTGGCAGCAATAAAATGTTTGCAGGGCATGCCTAATTGTTGCGCCATGACACCTGCACAAATGTTTCCAAAATTCCCGCTGGGAATGGAGAAAACTATTTCCTTTCCTTTGGATTTAGCCTGTTTGTAGGCAAAAAGGAAATAAAATAATTGGGGCAGCCATCTCGCCACATTGATGGAATTGGCGGAAGTCAGCTGCATGTTTTTCAAAAGTTCTTCATCCAAAAAGGCAGTCTTTACCATTCTTTGGCAATCATCAAAAGTCCCAGAAACCTCCAATGCGCTAATATTTTTCCCCAAGGTTGTCAGTTGTTTTTCTTGGATATCACTGACCTTTCCGCTTGGATATAGGATAACCACTTTTACACCTTTCACCCCAAGAAATCCATTGGCTACGGCACCTCCTGTATCTCCCGATGTTGCCACCAATACGGTTACTTCATTGTTTTCCTTGGCAGAAAACTCTCCAAGGCATCGGGCCATAAAACGTGCTCCTACATCTTTAAAAGCAAGGGTTGGTCCATGGAACAATTCCAAAGTGGCCACATTTTCTTCCAATTCCACTACTGGAAAATCAAAGTCGAGCACATCTGCTATTATCTCTTTTAATTTAGCTTCGGGAATCTCATCTCCGACGAATTGACGAATGGACAAAAAGGCGATCTCGTGATT
The DNA here is from genome assembly GCF_040566555.1 of Sediminicola luteus. GTDB lineage: Bacteria > Bacteroidota > Bacteroidia > Flavobacteriales > Flavobacteriaceae > Sediminicola. The sequence goes on from NZ_JBEWYP010000007.1 coordinate 102,906, forward strand.
GGTCAGGTCTTCTATGTTTTCAAAGAAAGATGCCGGTAAGGGGGTAATGCTCTCTGGGAAATATAATCCACGATCCGGGGCTATGCCTTGAACTACTGCATCTTTAAAGGAAACAGATGGGGCTTGTTTGTTGAGACTGTAGAAGTTCATTGAATTGCTGGTTTAGTAGTTATGTGGTGAGGTTTACTTAATAATTTTTATTCCTTCGGTATTGATCTTTGACACATGGATGTCATAATCAATACCAATTTTTTGATACACATTGCGCATGGCTTCAGCTACTTTTTTGGCGTTGGCCTCTCCCTTGCTTAGAGCAAATATGGATGGTCCGGAACCTGATATGCCGCAACCTAATGCTCCCGCCAATAGGGATTCCGATTTTACTTTATCAAAACCAGGGATTAAAATAGAACGGATTGGTTCCACAATAAAATCTTCCAAGGATCTCCCTATTAGTTCATAATCTTCTGTGTAGAGTCCCGCAATCAGGCCGCCCAGATTCCCCCATTGCTTAATTCCGTCTTCCAGGGAAATGGTGGTCTTGAGAATTTTTCTCGAATCCGATGTTTTTATTTCTATTTGTGGGTGGATTACCGTGGCAAATAACTGGCTTGGGCTGTTGATCCTAACGATATCCAAGGGAGTATAACTACGGACCAAGGTAAATCCACCAAAAATGGCTGGGGCTACATTATCGGCGTGGGCCACCCCACTTGCCAAACGTTCTCCTTCCATGGCGAATTTCACCAATTCCAAGTTGCTAAAGGGCTTGTCCAATAACTGGTTCATGGCCCATACTGCCCCAGTGGAACTTGCTGCGCTACTACCTATCCCACTACCGGCCTTAATATTCTTGTAGATTTCAATTTCGAAACCACCATCGTACTCACTCTCAGCAAGGAGGGCCAAACCTGCCACTCCGGCCACATTTTGATGGGTTTCCATTGGCAAATCCTGCCCAGTTAATTTTGTGATCTTTATCCCTTTCTCCGCAGTTTTGCGAATAACCATTTTATCGCCTACAGCGTCCAATGCCAATCCTAGGACATCAAAGCCACAAGAAACATTGGCGATAGTGGCAGGGCAAAATACTTTTATAGCCTCCATAGTTAAAAGTTACCTATTCTTATTATGTCTGCAAATATTCCTGAGGCGGTCACTTCCGCACCTGCACCTGCACCTTTAATGATCATAGGTTGGTTGGGATAGCGTTCCGTGAAAAAGAGCACGATATTGTCACTGCCCTCCAGATTGTAAAAATCATGTCCTTTAGGTATATGTTGGAGGCCTACACTGGCTTTACCGTTTTCAAATTGGGCCACATATTTAAGCTTACAATCCTTTTTACTGGCCTCTTTAAATATTTTTTGGAACGAGGCTTCGTGTTTTACAAGAGAGGCAAAGAAGTCGTCATTATTTGTAGTGGCCAAACTTTCTTCTGGTAGGAACGATTGGTTTTCGATATCCTCAATGTCCAATTGATAGCCGCTTTCCCTGGCCAATATCAATATTTTACGCATTACATCAATTCCACTTAGGTCAATCTTTGGATCGGGCTCTGTATACCCTTCTTTTTGAGCCTGAAGCACCACATCATGAAAGGTAGTTTGATCGTTGAAGTTGTTAAAGACAAAGTTTAAACTACCAGAAAGTACTGCCTGTATCTTTTTAACCTTATCCCCAGAGGCGATTAAGTTTTTAAGGGTGTCAATAATGGGCAATCCAGCTCCTACATTGGTCTCGAATAAAAATGGCGAATTGTATTTGCGGGCCATTTGTTTAAGTTCCAGGTATTTGTTGTAATCAGAGGAACACGCTATTTTGTTGCAGGTAACCACGGAGATACTGTTTCTTAAATAGGTGGTATAGCTATCGGATACAGCAGGGCTCGCTGTATTATCTACAAAGATGCTGTTGCGGTAGTTCAGCGAATTTATAGTTTCAAAAAATTTGTTGCTATCCGCTTTCTCACCTTCGGCCAAAACAGATTCCCAATTTTTAAGGGAAATACCATTTTCATCAAAAGCCATGGTCCTAGAATTGCTGATACCAATTACCCGTATATTGAGCTTTAAATACTCCTTCAGGTATTTTTTTTGTTGTTGGATCTGATTTAAAAATTTGGCGCCGACATTCCCAACGCCCATTACAAAGAGATTCAATTGTTTGATATTCTCTTCGAAGAATTCTTCATGCAGTGCATTCAGTGCCTTTTTCACATCGCCCTTACTAATAACGGCTGAGATGTTTCTTTCGGAGGCGCCTTGGGCAATCACCCTGATATTCACATTATTTTTTCCTAGGGTGCTGAACATTTTACCGCTAAGGCCTTGGTGACTTTTCATATTATCCCCAACAAGGGCTATGATGGCAAGGTCTTCTTCCAAGATAACGGGTTTTATTTTACCTAGTGATATCTCATATTCAAAAGCCTCATTCACAATTGCCACAGCTTTTTTTGCATCGCTGGAAGCTATACCCACACATATTGAATGTTCTGAGGAAGCTTGTGTAATGAGGACCACACTAATTCCCGCATTGGAAAGCACTTCAAAAAATCGTTTTGAGATACCAGGAATCCCAACCATACCCGGTCCTTCCAGTGACAAAAGTGCAATACTTTCTACATGGCTGATTCCCCTGACTGTCTTGCCTTTTTCATTTTGGTTTTTTGTGATCAAAGTCCCGGCTGCCTCAGGTTCGAATGTGTTTTTTATAACTATGGAAATACCTTTTGACAATACAGGTTGTATCGTTGGAGGGTATAGTACCTTGGCCCCAAAATGGGAAAGTTCCATAGCCTCTTCGTAAGAGATATGCGGTATTGCCATAGCTTGTTTTACAATCTTGGGATTTGCTGTATACATACCACTAACATCAGTCCATATTTCTAACACCTCGGCATTTAGGGCACCAGCCATTATAGCTGCTGTAAAGTCAGATCCGCCCCTGCCCAATGTGGTGGAATTTCCATTGACGGAAGAAGCTATAAATCCAGCGCATACTGTGATTGTATGGGGAGTGTCTTTAAAGTATGCCAAACAATTGGCATTGGTCATTTCAAAATTTACAGCTGCCTTACCGTGATTATCATTGGTTTTAATGAGTTCCCTACTATCCTGATACCCTACATCCAGTTTTTCGGATGCAAAATATTCACTGATGATATAGGAGGATAACAATTCTCCAAAACTTACTATTTTATCCGATAATTTTGGTGTGATTTCGCCAATTAAAAAGGCTCCTTCCAATAGGGTTTCCAAGATATTTAGTTCACTTTTTACTTTGCTAAGTACCTTGCTTTGTGATTGTACCGGAATGAGCTCTTTTATGGTTTGCATATGGCGCTCCTCTATTTCCTTCAAATAAGTACGGTATTCCTTGTTCTGATCGGAAGCTAAATTGGCTGTGGTCAAAAGCAGGTCCGTTATTCCCCCAAGGGCAGAAACGACGACCACTATTTTTGTGTCTCCATTGGAAGCAACAATATTTTTTACCTGGGATATATTTTTGGCGTTGGCGACTGAGGTACCACCGAATTTTAAAACTTTCATTATGGTATTATATTAAAATGAAACTTATTTATGAAATAAAAAGGGATAGGAACGGACGAATATATAGTAGTTTACCCCAAAGGGGTGATAGTGATTGTAGCAACGGTTGTAAAATTACCATTGGTATACAAAGAAAAAGATGGTGTTATGTCCGTTTTGTAAGGATTCATTGGTCTTATAAAGTCTCAAATGTAGTATTTTTGAGTAGGTAATCAAATGATTGGGAATATTTTTACCAAATCATCAACTTTTGTTAAATAATATTAGGGAATGAAGATTTTTACTGCCCAACAGATATATGAAGCTGATAAAAGCACAATTGTCAATCAGCAGATTACGAGTGATGAGCTAATGGAACGTGCGGCGACCCAATTATTTACTTGGCTGCATTCAAGGCTTCAGGGGGCACCGGTAAAAATTCATTTGTTTTGTGGTATAGGAAACAATGGGGGAGATGGGATGGTCTTGGCAAGGCATTTACAAGAACACGGATATCTTATTGGCGTTCATGTAGTGACATATAGTGAGAAACGTTCCCAGGACTTTCTTTTAAATCTAGACAGATTAAAGGAACGCAAAATATGGCCTAATTTTATAGGTCCAAATGATGAATTGCCTAAAATAGATAAGGAAGATATCATTGTAGACGCCATTTTTGGAATTGGTCTCAATAGAACTCCAGATGATTGGGTCATAAAAGTCATACAACATTTAAACAATTCCAGGGCATTTATACTATCGGTTGACATCCCGTCTGGCTTATTTGTAGATAAGGCTCCCAAAAATGAGGACAGTATTGTCAGGGCCAATCATGTACTGAGTTTTCAGGCTCCCAAATTGATTTTCTTTCTGCCGCAAACAGGGATTTACAGTAATCAGTGGGAGATATTGGATATTGGATTAGACAGGGATTATTTGAATTCTGTGGACAATGTGTATGAACTGATTGGTAAAAACGAGGTTTTGCCTTGGTACAAGCCGAGGGAAAAGTTTTCCCATAAAGGCACATATGGTCACTCATTGATTATTGGGGGCAGTTATGGAAAAATAGGCGCTGTAATTTTAGCTTCAGACGCTTGTCTGAATACCGGAAGTGGTTTGGTTACCGCTTATATTCCCACATGTGGCTATATTCCCATGCAAACTGCACTGCCCGAGGCGATGGTGATCACAGATACCAATGAGAAAATGGTTTCGGATATTCAATTTGATATCACACCTACAGTAATAGGCTTGGGTATCGGTATTGGTCAGGATAACATTACAACTGGGGCGTTAAAGGAATTTTTAAGGACCAATAAAACACCCTTGGTTATAGATGCCGATGCCCTAAATATCATCTCCAAGAATAAGGAATTTTTAAAAATGATACCCGCCCAATCTGTACTGACGCCACATCCAAAAGAATTGGAGCGTTTGATCGGTAGTTGGCAGGATGATTTTGAAAAATTAGACAAAGCAAAAGCCTTTTCTAAGCAGTACGACTTAATATTGGTCATTAAAGGCGCCCATACCATAACCTTGTACAACGGCAAAGGGTATATTAATACAACAGGTAATCCAGGTATGGCCACAGCCGGTAGCGGTGATGTGCTTACTGGAATGATCACAGGATTGATAGCCCAAGGGTACGATTCCTTGAGAGCTACTGTTTTCGCAATTTATTTACATGGAAGATCGGGGGATCTTGCTGTGGAGCAATGTGGTTATCAGGCTTTGACGGCGTCTGAAATCATAGATTTTATAGGAGATGCCTTTCTGGATCTTTTCAATGTCCAAGAAGGGTCTGGTCCGCAGGAGGAAATGGAATAATTAGTATCCTATTTAGTCCCTACGCGCTTTTTTACCCAAGCCAGGGCGTTGTCATATTCTATAAAAAACTTCATCGGTTTTTTGTAAAACATTTTTTCAATCTTAAAATTATGCATATCAATTTCCTTTATGGAAACAATGGCAAATGCTTTAAGATTTTCCATTTCTCTAAGGTAATTGTATACCGTGGGATCTATCGCGTAAGAGTTTTTTCGGAGGCTGATATAGCCAAATTCCTTTTCTCTAAAGTGAATCTCAGAAATTCCGATAATTTGAAAGGCCCTTTCAAGTGTCATGGTGACACCTTCTTCAAAAATGGCGACCATATAATTGTCAAATACTTGGACTACTCCTGTTTCTAATTGGTATTCCCTTACGATAATAGTCTTCTTGGTGTGTCCGACTTTCATTTCGTATTATTTATAGTGTTCCTCGAATACGAAAGTAGTTGAAGGCTTATGTTTTGGAAAAAATATTAGATTAAGAGCTTAAATATCGTTTATTGTGTGTTGTAGGAACCAAAGTTGTCTATTTATTCCTACGTCTTACAATTTTGGGCATAAAAAAAGGAGCCGATTAGTTCGACTCCTTTATGTTTAAATTCTTACAAATTTTAAGTTTTGGAAGATTCCTCAGCCTTTTTTATGTCTATTGTAAGCTCTTCTTTCTTTTCATCTAGGTCCATATAGATGCTATCGCCTTCATTTAGTTTGGAATTAACGATTTCCTCAGCGAGTGCATCCTCTATATATTTCTGTATAGCCCTTTTTAAAGGTCGCGCACCGTATTGTTTATCGAACCCTTTTTCTGCGATATAATCCTTTGCCTTGTCGGTTAGATTAAGGTTATAACCTATATCCTTAATCCTAGCAAACAATTTGCGAAGTTCAATATCAATGATTTTGTGGATATCTTCCCTTTCAAGAGGATTAAATACGACCACATCATCTATCCTATTAAGAAATTCTGGAGCAAAAGCCTTTTTTAAAGCATTCTCTATAACTCCTTTTTGGTGTGAGTCTGATTGTGCCTTCATTGCTGAAGTGCCAAAACCAACGCCTTGACCAAAATCTTTCAATTGTCTGGCCCCAATATTAGAGGTCATGATAATGATGGTATTTCGGAAGTCGATCTTTCTTCCCAAACTATCCGTTAAAAATCCGTCATCCAATACTTGTAAAAGCATATTGAAAACATCTGGGTGAGCTTTTTCTATCTCATCAAGAAGTATTACAGAATAAGGCTTACGTCTTACTTTTTCAGTCAATTGTCCTCCTTCTTCATAACCTACATATCCCGGAGGTGCTCCTACCAATCTGGATATTGCAAATTTTTCCATATACTCACTCATGTCGACACGTATCAACGCATCTTCTGAGTCGAACAATTCCTTGGCAAGTACTTTTGCCAATTGGGTTTTACCTACCCCAGTTTGCCCTAGGAAAATGAAGGAGCCAATTGGTTTGTCCGGATCTTTTAATCCAGCCCTATTACGCTGGATAGCTTTGGCAACTTTTGCTACAGCTTCATCTTGTCCAATTACGTTGGATTTGATCAAGCTTGGCAACTCTGCCAATTTATTGCTCTCTGTTTGTGCAATCCTGTTGACCGGGATACCGCTCATCATGGACACTACATCTGCCACATTGTCCTCAGAAACAGTTTCTCTATGTAATTTACTGTCCTCTTCCCATTTTTCTTGGGCTATGGCCAAATCTTTTTCCAATCTTTTTTCATCGTCCCTTAGCTTTGCAGCTTCTTCATAACGTTGTTTCTTGACAACACTATTCTTTAAGTCGCGAACATCTTCCAACTGTTTTTCAAGTTCAAGGATTTGCTTGGGTACATCCATGTTAATGATGTGGACTCTAGATCCTGCCTCATCAAGTGCATCAATGGCCTTATCCGGTAAAAACCTATCGGTCATATAACGGTTGGTCAATTTCACACAGGCAATGATGGCTTCATCCGTATAGATAACATTGTGGTGATCCTCGTATTTTCCTTTGATGTTCTTAAGGATTTCTATGGTTTCCTCTACAGTTGTAGGTTCAACGATTACTTTTTGAAAACGACGTTCCAAGGCGCCGTCTTTTTCAATGTACTGACGGTATTCATCCAAAGTGGTTGCACCGATACATTGTATTTCACCCCTTGCAAGGGCAGGCTTGAACATATTGGAAGCATCTAAACTTCCAGTTGCTCCACCAGCACCTACAATGGTATGGATTTCATCAATGAACAAAATGATATCATCATTTTTTTCCAATTCGTTCATCACCGCTTTCATTCGCTCCTCGAATTGTCCACGGTATTTTGTGCCCGCTACCAGGGATGCAAGATCCAAGGTGACTACCCTTTTATTGTAAAGGATACGGGATACTTTTTTATTGATAATCCGCAAGGCAAGTCCTTCGGCAATGGCACTCTTACCAACACCAGGTTCCCCTATCAATAGCGGATTGTTCTTTTTTCTTCTGCTCAATATTTGTGAGACCCTTTCAATTTCCTTTTCACGTCCTACAACAGGGTCAAGTTTATTTTCCTCTGCCATTTGAGTCAGGTCCCTTCCAAAGTTGTCCAAGACTGGAGTTTTGGACTTTTTGCTTCCCTTTTGTGAGCTCGAAGAACCACCAAATGTTCCTTCTTTGCCCTCATTGCTCTCATCGGAGTCGTTGGGGAAAGATTCTGCTCTTGGGGTATCTATATAATCATCGTCACTGGTTATCATCGATTTGAATTGTTCTTTGACGCCATCGTAATCCACTTTTAGTTTGTGAAGCAATTTTGTAGTAGGGTCATTCTCGTTTCGCAAAATGCAAAGTAAAAGATGGGCAGTATTGATAGAAGAGCTCTGGAATAATTTAGCTTCCAGAAACGTAGTTTTCAGGGCACGCTCAGCCTGCCTAGTCAAATGTAGGTTCTTTTTGTCCTTTTGTATGTTGCCTGGGTTGGGGTTGGCAGGACTTAGTATTTCAACTTTTCTTCTTAAGTGGTCCAAATCTACATCCAATGCATCCAATATGCTTATTGCCTTTCCATTTCCATCGCGCAACAGACCAAGCATAAGGTGCTCTGTGCCAATGAAATCATGGCCTAGCCTTAACGCTTCCTCTTTACTATAGGCAATTACATCTTTTACCCTTGGCGAAAAATTATCATCCATAAAATATTCCTTTCTTCATTAAAAATAGTAAATCTAATACTATCTAAGGCAAATACCGTACCCATATTTTAATAATACTGGTCTAAGTGACGAAAAAAAGGAGGATTAACAAAAATTTTAACATTCAATTTATCAACTAAATCCACTAGTGAAACTGTTAATAAATTATTCGATAAAGTATCATTAATATGCCTTGTACGCTTTGATTTTCCGTATATTGGCATGATTTTTTAACCAATTTAGTATATACGATTTTTTAATATGGCGGAAGGGGAAAAGTTAATTCCAATCAACATTGATGATGAAATGAAATCTGCCTACATTGATTATTCAATGTCGGTCATTGTGTCACGTGCCTTACCAGATGTAAGGGATGGTCTTAAGCCTGTGCATCGAAGGGTGTTGTACGGAATGCACGAATTAGGTGTAAGATCAAACAGCGCGCACAAAAAATCTGCTAGAATTGTGGGTGAGGTTTTGGGTAAGTATCACCCTCACGGGGATACGTCTGTTTATGATTCCATGGTACGTATGGCTCAGGAATGGAGTTTACGCTACATGTTGGTAGATGGTCAAGGTAACTTTGGTTCTGTAGATGGTGATAGTCCAGCTGCAATGCGTTATACGGAGGCCCGTATGCGTAAAATAGCCGATGAAATGTTGGCTGATATAGAAAAGGATACAGTAGATCATCAGCTAAACTTTGATGATTCCTTAAAGGAGCCCACTGTGTTGCCTGCTAAAATTCCAAATTTATTGGTCAATGGAGCTTCTGGTATTGCTGTGGGTATGGCAACCAATATGCCACCACATAACTTATCCGAAGTTATTGATGGTACTGTCGCTTACATAGACAATAACGATATAGAGATAGATGAACTGATTACACATATCAAAGCACCAGATTTCCCGACAGGGGGAATTATTTATGGTTATGATGGTGTTGTAGAAGCCTTTAAAACGGGTCGCGGTAGGGTTGTAATGCGCGCCAAGGCCAATATTGAGGAAGTACAGGGCAAAGAATGTATCATTGTCACCGAAATCCCTTACCAGGTGAATAAGGCCGATATGATCAAGAAGACGGCCGACCTGGTAAATGATAAAAAGATTGAGGGTATCTCAAGTATTCGGGATGAATCGGATAGGAACGGGATGCGTATCGTATATATCTTGAAAAGAGATGCGATACCCAATATCGTATTGAATACCTTATATAAATACACTTCATTACAGACCTCTTTTAGTGTAAACAACATTGCTTTGGTCAACGGAAGACCGCAATTGTTGAATGTAAAGGAAATGATCCACTATTTTGTGGAGCATCGTCATGAAGTTGTTGTTAGAAGAACTGAATTCGACCTTAAAAAAGCTGAAGATAGGGCCCACATCCTTGAAGGTCTGATCATAGCCTCGGATAATATCGATGAGGTAATTGCGATTATCAGGGCATCCACAAATGCTGATGAAGCACGTGATAATTTAATTGAACGATTCAAATTATCGGAAATACAGGCAAAAGCCATTGTTGAAATGCGCCTTCGTCAACTTACCGGTCTGGAACAGGATAAATTACGTTCCGAATATGAAGAGGTGTTGGCAACGATAGAAGATTTAAAAGATATCTTGGCCAGGAAAGAGCGAAGAATGCAGATTATCAAAGATGAACTTCTGGAAATGAAGGAAAGATATGGTGATCCTAGACGTTCAGAAATCAATTTTGCTGGTGGAGATCTTAGCATGGAAGATATGATCCCTGATGAGCAGGTGGTCATTACCATTTCCCATGCTGGTTATATCAAAAGAACTTCACTTTCCGAGTACAAGACCCAAAATAGGGGTGGAGTGGGTCAAAAGGCCTCCTCTACCAGAAATGAGGATTTCTTGGAGTATCTATTTGTTGGTACCAACCATCAATATATGTTGTTCTTTACCCAAAAAGGAAAATGTTTCTGGATGAGGGTTTACGAGATTCCAGAAGGCAGTAGGACCTCTAAAGGTCGTGCTATTCAGAACTTGATCAATATTGAACAAGATGATAATGTAAAGGCCTTTATTTGTACCCAAGACTTGAAGGATGAGGAGTACGTGAACAATCACTATGTGATCATGGCCACCAAAAAAGGTATTGTAAAGAAAACCTCTTTGGAGCAATATTCAAGACCTAGACAAAACGGTATCAATGCCATTGGGGTAAGGGAAGGTGATGAGCTGTTAGAAGCTAAATTGACCACCGGTACAAGTCAGATATTCTTAGGACTTAAATCTGGAAAGGCTATCCGGTTTGAAGAAAGCAAAACCAGGCCTATGGGTAGAAATGCCTCTGGAGTACGAGGGATAACCCTGGCGGATGATAACGATGAAGTGATCGGAATGGTTTCTGTTCATGATTTCGATGAGGAGATTCTTGTAGTTTCAGAAAATGGATATGGTAAACGTTCCAGTATCGATGATTACAGGATTACCAACAGGGGTGGAAAAGGTGTTAAAACTATCTCCATTACTGATAAGACAGGTGGACTCGTTGCCATTAAGAATGTTTCCGATTCAGATGATCTTATGATCATTAACAAATCTGGGATTGCCATACGTATGAGTGTGGAAGATCTAAGGGTTATGGGAAGAGCCACCCAAGGGGTTCGATTGATCAATATTAAAGGAAACGATTCTATCGCTGCAGTGGCCAAGGTCATGAAGGACGAAGAAGAAGTTGTTGATACCGATATTAATGATATTGAGGTAGAACCTGAGAATGGCACGGCTCTTGATACTAATGAAACCGAAACGGAAGAATAATAAATAAACACACGATAACTATTAATACATTTAAAATGAAAACTAAAATTTTAATACTGGCGGCCATATCATATTCTTTGGTCGGATTTTCACAGAAAAATGAAATAAAGACTGCAGAGAAAGCTTTGAAATCTGGTGATGCTATTGCTGCAAAGGCGGCTATTGAAAGTGCATCAGGCATGATAGGTGGAGCTGACGATAAAATGAAGGCAGAGTATTACCTGTTGAAAGGGAATATTTATAAAGATTTGGCCCAAAAAGGTGATGCCGCGGCTTTTGATGTAGCCATTGAGGGGTATAATGATCTTATTGCATTGGAAGCCAAAACAGGAAAACAGAAATACACTGCTGAGGCCCAACAAAAACTAACTGCTATTACAGCAGATTTGGTAAATTCTGCGGTAACTGACAATCAAGAGAAGCGATACAAAGAAGCTGGAGAGAAATTATACAAGAGCTATAACCTGAGCAAGAACGATACCATTTATCTTTATTACGCTGCTAGTAGTGCGGTAAACGGTGGTCATTATGAGCAGGCGCTTACCTACTATAATGAGTTGAAGGATCTTGGTTACAACGGTAGCGAAATGAAATATTCCGCTGTCAACATTGAAACTGGTGAAGTTGAGGAAATGGCCAAGAATCAAAGGGATTTAATGGTGAAATCGGGAACTTACAAAGATCCAAAAGACGAAAGAACACCTTCTAAGAGTTCAGAGATCGTTAAAAATATTGCATTGATCTACACGCAATTGGGTCAAGATGATAAAGCTTTGGAAGCTTACAAGGATGCTAGGGCCAATGATCCAACCGATGTAAACTTAATTTTGAATGAGGCTAATTTGTATTTCAAATTAGGTGACAAGGAAAAATTTAAGGCTTTGATGTCTGAAGCTGCTGAAGTTGCTCCTGATAATCCAGATCTTTTTTACAATATCGGGGTAATCAATATGGAACAAGGAAATTTAGAAGCTGCAAGGGATGCTTACAAAAGAGCATTGGAGATCAATCCAGGTTATGTTAATGCCCAATTGAATTTGTCCACAACCTATGTGAACGAAGGAAACAGTATGATCGATGACATGAACAAATTGGGTAACTCCAAGGCTGATATTGCGAAATATGATGTCTTAAAGAAAAAGAAGGATAGCCTATTCAGAGAAGGAGCTACTGTTTTGGAAGATGCATTAAAATTAAACCCTGATAACCAAGGGATTTTAACGCAGTTGAAGAACATCTACGGCGCCTTGGGTGACAATGAAAACTTCATGAGACTTAAGAAGTTGTTGGGAGAATAGTTCCAATAACACAAAACATAAAAAAAGCCTTCGAATTTTCGAAGGCTTTTTTATTTATATAATTTTCTTGATGACCCGGAGTTGATGGGTATAGCTTCTGGTTTCCGTATTAAAAATTCCCGTATGGTCTATGCGATCTATTCTTACCTTGCCCTGCGCGTGGATTACATAGTTGTTTTGCATAATGATACCTACGTGGTCAATAACCCCATCATTATTGTCAAAAAATGCCAGATCCCCTGCTTCGCTTTCTTCTATAAAACTCAGGGGCTCTCCTTGAGTGGACTGTTGGGCCGCTGTGCGTAGGAGTTGGTGCCCATTTATTTTATAGACCATCTGGGTAAGTCCAGAAGCGTCGATGCCAAATGGTGTTTTACCGCCCCATAAATAAGGGGTGTTCAAATAAAGAAGGGCCGTATCCAATAACGTGCTCTTTTCTTTGATGCCTCCTATAAAGTTACCCTCAAAATGGTGGGAAACCAAATCTATATTTTGGATAGTGGATCCAAGGACTATGGGAATGAGAATGTCAGATTCCGTACTTACAAAGGAAACGAGATCCGCGGTGTTTTTAATATCCGGATTGGTATGCGCCTGTTGGTAAACTTCCTCTGAAATAAACAGGAATTGATTGTTGCTGACCCAGCCTTCGGTAGCATCAAAGGCAATGCGGATCCTGCTCCAATGTTTGCGATGTTCCAATACCTTAAAATGGTCCCCATACAAAAGTTGGGTGACCATTTCACTGACATCGTCGGCAATTGCTCTTACAGGAACAATACTAAGGTGGCAAATACCGTATTGCATAGATTTGCTTTACAGGAATATATTATTTTTTCTCCAATACAATTGCAGAAGCACCACCACCACCGTTACAAATAGCTGCTGCACCTATCTTACCATTGTTCTGTTGCATTACACTTAAAAGGGTGATGATAATCCTTGCACCGGAACATCCCAACGGATGTCCTAAGGAAACAGCACCGCCGTTTACATTTACGTTTGCATCCGTTAACCCAAGTATCTTCATATTGGCCAATCCAACTACTGCAAATGCCTCGTTGAATTCAAAATAATCTACTTGGTCCTGGGAAATACCTGCCTTGGCCAAGGCCTTTGGTAGGGCTTTGGATGGCGCTGTTGTGAACCACTTTGGTTCCTGAGCAGCATCGGCATAACTTTTTATGGTCGCAAGTGGCTTTAGATTTAATTCTTTTGCCTTATCGGCACTCATTAGAACCAATGCTGCTGCTCCATCATTAATGGTAGAGGCATTGGCGGCGGTTACGGTACCGTCTTTTGAGAAGGCGGGACGCAAGGTTGGTATTTTATCCAATCGAACGTTTTTGTACTCTTCGTCTTCACTTACTATAATAGGTTCCCCTCTTCGTTGTGGTACTTCTACCGGAACTACTTCATCATTGAACTTCCCAGCCTTCCAAGCCGCTGCCGATCTCTCGTAGGACTGTACAGCAAAGGCATCCTGGTCTTCCCTTGTAAATTTATATTCAGTAGCACATGCGTCGGCACATGTGCCCATCGCGTTTTGATCATAGGCATCTACCAAGCCGTCTTTTTGCATGCCATCAATCAAAGTGGCAGGTCCAAATTTATGTCCATTTCTCATATGCACATAATGCGGTATGGAACTCATGTTTTCCATTCCTCCCGCTACTATGATAGAAGCATCTCCCAAAGCGATACTTTGAGCCGCTTGCATTACGGTCTTCATCCCGGAGGCACATACCTTATTGATGGTAGTACACGGCACGGTATCTGGAATTCCGGCAAAAATAGCTGCTTGTCTGGCAGGAGCTTGTCCTGTACCTGCCTGCACTACATTACCCATTAAAACCTCTTCGACCAGTTTGGGGTCTAAATTGATTTTATCTAAAGCCCCTTTGATGGCTATGGCGCCTAATTTAGGAGCTGGAATACTGGATAAGGCCCCCATAAAACTGCCTATGGGAGTTCTCGCAACAGATACAATAACTACTTCTTTCATGACTATTTTTATAAATGATATTGCGAAATTAATAAATTAAAGTGCAAAGAACATGGTTCTCTTGGTAAAAGCCTTTTATAAATATATATTTTTCTATTTTTGGTGGAGATACCAAGATATATGAGGAAATTTTTAGATCGGCTTTATAAAAATCAATCACTCATATATAAGTATATTTTATATGCTGTCTCAATTTTTTTGGTCGTATTCTTTTTCCCTAAGGGAGGCAAGTTTAAGTATGAATTCCAAAAAGGCAAACCATGGCAGTATGATAATTTGTACGCTCCATTTGATTTTTCGATCAAAAAAACGGACGAGGAGATCGCCATGGAAAAGCTGAATATCCAGAATAACCTCATTGATTATTATGCTTTTGATGAAGACTTGGAAAAAGAAGTCTATTATGCTTTTGAAAGAAAGTTCGATACCATCTTTGCGGGATATAAGTTAAAAATGGGTCAATTTACCTCCTTGAAAAAGGTGGGTTATGAAATTCTTGATGAAATCTACGCAAACGGGGTTCTTAAGTCCAACGGCATAACTACTAAAAAGACCCTTTATTTGGTTAAGGGCAATGAAGCCCGTCGGGTTAATATGGACGACTTCTATAGGCTTCAGGATATATCGGGCCTCGTTGATCGCGATTTAAGCAAAAGAGGACTTAGTAATTATACATCCGAATATCAAGAACTATTTTTCAATATCATAAAGCCCAACGTTTTTTATGATGAAAATCTATCCCAAAAGGAGCTGGAGAATGAGTTTTCGGAGCTCTCTACTACCCGTGGCAATGTAGATGAAGGGAAGCTCATTATTGTTAAGGGGGAAGTTGTAGAGGCTGATAATTTTAAGATTCTCAACTCTTTAAAGGAGGAGTATGAATCTGAGTTATGGGCAGCCAATAATTATTATTTTATTCTCTTTGGATATACGGTCCTGGTAGCTCTGGTCTTGTTGATGCTCCTATTGTTCCTAAAAAAATACAGACCTATAACTTTTAAAAACAATACCAAGGTCACATTTATTTTCTTTAATATATTATTGATGGTGTTTGTGACCACCTTAGTGGTCAAGTACGATGAAACCTATGTCTTTGTGGTTCCGTTGTGTATTCTTCCATTGATCATAAAGACCTTTTTTGATGCGCGCTTGGGTTTGTTTGTGCATGTACTTACGGTACTTATATTGGGATTTGTAGTTCCCAATAGCTTCGAATATATATTTCTTCAGATTATGGCGGGTATCGTGACCATTCTAACGGTGTCTGAGCTATATAAGAGGGCCAATCTATTTATTTCCGTAACAGAGATTACCCTTATCTATATGGTTGGCTATTTTGCCTTCCATATTATCCACGAAGGCAATTTAGAGGATATCCATTGGTTGGTATTTGGGTTGTTTTTATTGAATGGAATGATTACGCTTTTTGTGCAACCCTTGATCTATATCTATGAAAAAATCTTTGGATTGGTCTCCGATGTTTCCCTTCTAGAGTTGTCAGACACCAATTCCAAGCTTTTAAAGGAGCTTTCCAATAAAGCTCCCGGCACCTTCCATCATTCCCTTCAGGTCGCTAATTTGGCCGAGGCTGCTGCCAATGAGATTGGGGCGAATGCCATGTTGGTTAGGGTAGGGGCCTTGTACCATGATATTGGGAAAATGAACAATCCCACTTATTTTACGGAAAACCAGATCACCAATGTGAACCCCCATAATGAATTGCAGCCTTTGGACAGCGCAAAGATTATTATAGACCATGTTATAGAAGGAGTGGAGATTGCAAGGAAAAACAACCTTCCTGACCGTGTCATAGACTTTATAAGGGTACACCATGGAACCACCTTGGTCTATTATTTTTATAAAAAACAAATGGAATTGGAAGAAGGGGCGGACGAAAAGGATTTTAGATATCCGGGGCCTATACCTTTTTCCAAAGAGACCGCAATTTTAATGATGGCCGATTCTATAGAAGCGGCATCCAAAAGTCTTAAAAATCCGACATTCTTGATCATCGATGAGTTCGTGGATAAGATAATTTCGGGCCAAATGAATGCAAATCAGTTTTTAAATGCCAATATTACCTTCAAAGAAATAGAGACCATAAAGAAGGTATTGAAACAGAAACTCATTAATATCTACCACCTTAGGGTTGAGTACCCCGAATAGATTTTAAGGGCGAAAAATATTCCGATAAAAAAAATCAAAAAATAGTTGCGTTCTAGGATATGAAAAAGTACATTTGCAACCGCATTTTTATATGCGCGATCTTAAAGATTATTGGAGAGGTGCCGGAGTGGTAACGGAGCAGATTGCTAATCTGTCGACGGGTAACTGTCGCCAGGGTTCGAGTCCCTGTCTCTCCGCTTTTTTTCTTTTTGATTTGACATATTGACATATCCACATTGTCGGTTTTCGGGGTGTAGCGTAGCCCGGTTATCGCGCCTGCTTTGGGAGCAGGAGGCCGCAGGTTCGAATCCTGCCACCCCGACAATGGTCGCGTAGCTCAGCTGGATAGAGCATCTGCCTTCTAAGCAGACGGTCCCACGTTCGAATCGTGGCGCGATCACAAGAATATCAAGGCTTTCAGGAAACTGGAAGCCTTTCTTGTTTTAGGTCATCAACCATCTAAATTGGATTTTCATACCGAACTATTATTGATTATTTCTAGATATTTCTCTAATAAGTCACCTTTACTTTTTTTCTTTTTGATACATCCTCCATGTTCTTCAGTGAATTATCGATGATGTAAAGTCAGATTCTTCAGACTACATCGGTCTAATTATGGCAAACGCGGACAAACAAATATCTAAAGGCCGACAATAATTTAGTTTTATATACTTTTACCTGAACTGCTAAGTGAAATACTAAGTCGACATGAAATTGAGATTATTGTTTCTACTTCTTGTAATAAATTTTCCCATTTTATTAAGTGGGCAGGAATTGCTGCCACCAATCCATAACTATCCAATTTTTGAGTACAATGCCGCAAGTCAGAATTGGGGACTTGCAGTTAATGAAGATGGAGAGTTGTTTGCGGGTAATAACAAAGGCTTGCTTCATTTTAATGGGGAACAATGGAATTTATATAAACTACCAAATAAGACTGTTATTCGTTCCGTAGTCATTATTGGGGACAGAATATATACTGGTTCCTATGAAGAATTTGGATATTGGAAGAAAAACGATAAGGGCTCATTGCAATATTATTCACTTACCCATTTAATCAAGGGTCATACCTTTAATAGTGAGGAATTTTGGCAGATAGTCCCAAGTGGTAAAAACGTATATTTTAGATCTTTTTCCAGAATTTATAAGTACCATGAAGGTGAAATACAAGTAATAAACCCACAAACAGTTGTTACCAATATAGTTGCTTTTAAAGATGAATTATTAGTAGCTGACAATTATAGTAGAATTTATAGGCTAGATCAAAATGAGTTAATCCCAATAATTGATAAGGAACAGTTGGAAAATGGTAATATCGTAGATCTGGTTCAAATTAAAGACGGTCTTCTCATTGGCACAAAACAAAAAGGCTGTTTTCTTTGGAAGAACAATGAGCTTGTCCCTTGGGGCAGTCAGTTGACTCCTCTGTTAAACCAACATCAACTTAATAAGATCTTTGAGCTCTCCAGTGGTAAGATTGTTTTTGGCACGATTAAGCGAGGGATCTACATATACGATAGCACTACAGATAGGGTAGATAATATAAACAGGGAGACAGGACTGCAAAATAATACAGTCCTATCTATGATTGGCTACAAGGATCAATTATGGCTAGGGCTGGATAATGGGATAGATCGACTACAGTTAGATACTCCTATAACATATTATACCGATGATACAGGAGTCTTGGGGACGGTGTATGATATGGCTTTTTATAAGGGTACTTTATTTTTGGGTAGTAATACTGGGGTTTACTATTTTTTGAATGATGAACTCAAATTTGTAAAGGGCTCCCAAGGTCATGTTTGGGATTTGCAAGTTATAGGTGATGAACTTTTTTGTGGGCATAATTCCGGTACGTTTAAAGTAGGTAAAGATAAATTTGAAGCAGTTGTCGGGTATTCTGGAGGGTATACCATGGTAAGAATCCCTGAAAGGTCAACTACCTATTTACAAGGCACCTATAATGGAATAGTGCTTTATGAAAAGGAGGATAGTGGCAACTGGAAAGTTAACCGTGTTACAGGATTAAATTTCCCTATAAAACAGCTATGTTTTGAAAATCCTAATACGATATGGGTGGCTCACCCATACAAAGGACTTTATAGAGTTAAGTTTGGCAAGGACTACGCCAGTATAAATAAGGAGGATATTCAGCAAATAGATCAAAAGGAGATTCCAAATAATTATAACGTTAAGTTATTCAACATAAAAAATCAAATCGTAATTCGAAGTGATGGTCATTGGTTTAAATACGATCCTATTCCAGGTAAAATTGTCGAGTTTACAGAATTTGAACCATATGCAAACAAGGACCTTGTAAGCTTTGATGAAAACCATTTTTGGTTTGTAGACAATGACGATGACAAGGAAATAATGCATACCGATCTGAAAAACGAAAAGTTAGTGATCGCTGGAAATCAAATGGTAAGAAGATTGGTTCCAGATTCTGAAAATGTCTTTAAATTAAATGATTCCATCCATTATTTTACCCTTGCAGATGGTTTCGGCAAAATAAACCTTACCAAATTAAAAGGGCAACTAGGCCGCAATGAAATACCTTCCCCAAGGTTAAGCTTTTTTAAGGCCCAAGATTCCTTACTTCCCATTTTTGATCAGCCTATTTCAATTAATTTTAAATCATCCAGAGAAATAACAATTCAGGTAGCTTCGTCTATTTTGGTTCAACCTCGATATTATTATGAATTAAAGGGAGCCGAACAACAAGCAAAATATACGGATAATGGCACCCTTAGTTTTCAAAACCTCCCTTTTGGAAGTTATACCCTTAAGGTTTATACCGTAAACATTAATAATGAAAAATCATTACCCTTAATGATTTCCTTCGACATAGCACCACCTTGGTATTGGTCAGATTTCAGCATTGTTGGCTATGTGTTATTGATTTTTTTGATGTTGTTCTTAATAAGGAAATACAACCGTAGGAAATTAAAGAAAGAACAAGATAAGTTAATGGACCGGATGCATAAAGAGCAAGAGGAGCGGTTGCAGGAACTGGAAAAGGAAAAATTGGCCAAGGGGATTAGGCAAAAGCAGAAGGAACTGGCCGGAAGTATATTAAATGTCACCAAAAAGAACGAATTAATATTAGAGCTAAAGAGTATCCTATTGTTGAATAAGGAAAAATTCAGCAATCAAAAAAGGTATAAATCATTCATCAAAAAATTGGATGATTCTATTAATAATGATGATGATTGGAAGAGGTTCGAAATAAATTTCAAAGAATTGCACGAAGACTTTTTTGAAAGACTGTTGGTATCTTATCCGGATTTGACCCCTAAGGATCTTAAACTTTGTGCTTATTTGAAAATGAACCATTCATCAAAGGAAATTGCACCATTAATGGGGATTTCAACTAGAGGGGTGGAGATACATCGTTATAGATTGCGCAAAAAACTAAACATGGATGGGGACCAAAACATAACAAACTTCCTAATTACCTTTAAATAAGTGTCATAGGCCTTAGGTGCAACTCCTGCCCAGAATCTTCAAGCCTTAACTTTTACACTACATCATTACTACATCATTTTGGTATTTCTTAACATAAAATTTAATTTTTAACTACAACAATCCTAGTGGATATGGGTGTTTTTGAGGCTTACACGGCTTTGATGTAGTTTTTATGTATGCTTATAAATTTTGTAAGCACATCATTTTATTAATTTAGCATTAAACCAACACAATTATTATAATATTATGAAAATAAGAGGTTTAATTTTGTTAATCGCATTTCTAATGTTCCAAGCAGGAACCTATGCACAAAACAATATTTCTGTTTCAGGAAGTGTTGGGGATGTAGATGGGATACCATTGCCTGGGGCTAGTATAGTTGTGAAAGGATCACAACGAGGAACACAAACAGATTTTGACGGAAACTTTGTCTTGGACAATGTTTCACCAGAAGCAACTTTGGTCATTAGTTATATAGGATTTATAACCAAAGAGATCTCAATTGCTGGGAGGACTTCCTTAAATATCATTCTTGAGGCGGATGCCCAAGCATTGGATGAGGTAGTATTAATAGGTTATGGTGCCATGAAATCCAAGGATTTAACCTCAGCTATTACCACGATTAAGTCGGAAGAACTTTCTGCTACACCAACCGGACAAGCCATGCAGGCATTACAAGGTAAGGTCGCAGGGCTACAGGTAATCAGTAGTGGTGGACCAGGACAATCCCCAACTATTAGAGTTAGGGGTATTGGTTCGTATGACTCTGGAGCTTCGGGTCCATTATACGTTGTTGATGGGATGTTCTTCGACAACATCGATTTTTTAAACACCTCGGATATTACTTCCATTTCTATATTAAAGGATGCATCTGCAGCGGCCATTTATGGTGTTAGGGCAGCAAATGGCGTTGTTTTGATTGAAACTAAATCGGGCAGTTATAATAAAAAGGCCGAAATTACATATGATGGTTATACGGGATATCAAGTGGCCCAAAATGTTCTGAAAGTGGCAAATGCCGAGCAGTTCACCACCATTGCCCTGGAATCTGGATCTGCTCCCGATGCCCAGTTTATTTTGAACGCCATGCAACGATACGGTCGTAGCAGGGTTAATCCAAATATACCGGATGTCAATACAGATTGGTACAATGAAATAATGAGAACTGCTCCAATCCAAAACCACAGTTTTGGTGTCACGGGAGGAAGTGAAGATGCCTCTTATGCCATAGGAGCAAATTACTTTGGTCAAGAAGGTATTCTTAAAATGCGCAATGAATATGAACGTTTTAACCTTAGGAGTAAGATAGATTTTAAAGCCAATGACTGGTTAACTGTTGGTGCAAATACGGTTATTAGTAATGCTACAAGGTATGATGCAGAGGATTCTGCATGGAGACAAGCGTATTTTGCGGTTCCAATTTTACCCGTTTTTGATCCATTAAATACAAATGCAACCCCTACGGCATATGCTAACGCCCAGGATTTAGGGTATAGAGGGGGGCAAAATCCATTTCCAACATTGGATTTTAGCGAGAACCGTTCAAAAATCAGGAACGTATTGGCCAATTTTTATGCCCAAATTGAGTTGGTGCCCGACAAATTAACCTTTAAAACTGCGTATAACCACAATTTCGAAACTAGGGAGAAAAGGGAAGTTCGTTTGCCGTTCTTTATAGGTAATAACTTTCAGAGAGAAGATGCTTCTTTATTTAAAGGCAATGAAACATACTCCAATCAAATTTGGGACAATACTTTGACCTATACGGATACTTTCGGGAAACATAATTTAAGCATATTGACCGGAGGATCTTTTAGGGACGAGGCTTTTGAACAATTGAGGGCAAGAGGATTAAACTTCCCTTTATCTGGAGAAGAGGCATATTACTTAGACCTTGCACAAACAATTATTCAGGAAGACGTAGGCGATGATGGAAGAAGGGAATATGGCTTGTCTTATTTCAGTAGGGTATCCTACAACTACGACAACCGCTATTTGCTCTACGGAACTTTTCGTGCAGATGGTACTAACAAATACCAAGAAAAGTGGGGTTATTTCCCAACTGTTGGGGTAGGATGGGTATTGTCAGAAGAATCTTTTATGGATAACAACGGAGTTTTCGATTTTCTTAAGTTAAGGGGAAGTTGGGGGCAACTAGGTAATGATAATGTACCGGGAAGTGAAGGTTCCATTACATCACAAGTGGTAACAACTGCGCTTGGAGACACCTTATTTAGTGGGGTAAGCACCAGTAGTGATTTTACTTCCTTAAAATGGGAGGTCACAGAGGAGATCAATGGTGGTATTTCTGCTAATTTATTTGACAGTCAATTATCCTTGGAAGCAGATTATTATGTAAGGGACACTAGGGATGCCATTATACCAGTGCAACGCCCATTAATTCCAGGAAGTATAAGAAAAAATGTAGGGGAAATTAGAAATTCAGGATTTGAGATTGCCCTAAATTGGAATAAAACGGTCAATGATAATTTTACCTATAGCATTGGAGGTAATTTCTCTTCCCTTAAAAATGAAGTACTAGACCTTGGAGGGCAACCTTTTATTGATGCTGGAACCGCAGAATTTCGCCAAAGGTCAATAATAGGAGAATCTATCTTTGCCTTTTATGGTCGTGAAATAAATGGAGTTTACCAAAATGATGCAGAAATCCAAGCAGATCCGATAGCTGTGGCAAATAATCTGGTACCTGGAGATTTCAAGTACAAGGATTTAGATGGCAATGGAGAAATTAATGATGATGACAGAACCGTTTTGGGCTCATTTTTACCTTCCTATTCTTTCGGATTAAACTTTGGACTTGCTTATAAAGGCTTCGATGTGTCTGCCAGTGCAATTGGTCAAGGTGGGAATAAAATATTGAACCGTAAAAGAGGTGAGGTGATTTTTACCAATGACACCAATATTGACAGGGATTTTGCAATCAATCGTTGGCACGGGGAAGGAACATCCAATAGTTACCCATCCGCAGCGGGAATTAGAAAAGGATGGAATCAAAAATTAAATGATTATTTTATAGAGGATGGGGACTTTTTTAGAATCCAGAATATCACCTTCGGATATACCATCAACAAAGATGGATCAAAACCTGGCTTACCGAATATAAGGCTCTATGTAACGGCAGAAAAGCCATTGACAGTCTTTAGATACAACGGGTTTAATCCTGAAGTGGCCAATGGAGTAGACAATCAGACCTATCCTATTCCTTCTGTATACACTTTTGGAGTTAACATTAAAATTTAAAAAAATACACGTATGAAACTGTTTACTAAAAATATCATTTTAACCCTTATGGCAGCCGCAGGATTTGCCATGGTTGGGTGTACTGACAAGTTGGATGAACCGGAATTGAACAATAATTTTGCGGGAGGTACAGATTTTACCAAGACGGCAGATATGAAGCTTTCCATTATTGGGGTGTATGAAGCGTTTCAATCCAGGGGATGGGAACAGCCGTTATTGATCTCTGTTAGGGGCGATGATGTAAATGCCGGAGGCCTTGGGGATCAACAAGATTTTGCAGAGACAGATCTCTTCAATTACAATAAGGATTACTGGATGTACAATTCCCTGTGGGAAAATATCTACGTGGATGTTATTTCGGCACACACGGCGATGGAACAAATAGAACGGTATCAAGAATTTGCTGATGAATCTGGGGTTGCCCTAGGGAATCAGTACATCGCTGAAGCAAAGGTTTTGCGGGCGATGATGCTTTTCAATATTTCTCAGGTTTGGGGAGATGTATTCATTACTGAATCGTCTGATACTGGAGCGCTTTTATCTCTAACAAGTGTGCCAACACAGCAAGAGGTAATGCAGCATATTTCTGATCAAATGGATGAGGCTATTCCTTTCTTAACGAATATGAGGCCCAATGAACGTACGGATCTGCCAGGTGGAGCAACCATTTATACAGCATATGCTATCAAGGCCTTGGCGAACCAAGAATTGAAAAATTACCAAGCCGTAGCCGAGGCTGCTGGCAAAATTATCAATTCAGGAGTTTTTAGTCTTTACCCAGATTATTACGAGCTGTTTAAAACACCTGGAAAATTGAGCAATGAGAGTATTCTGGATTTGCAGTATTCCGATTTTGGTCAAGGTGAGGGAGATAGTGAAAGTCATCTTTATGCGCCTTATGGTCCACAAAACTGGACTCCGGCCGTTGAAGGTGCTTCCAGCGGATGGGGCTTTTTTGAACCAAGTATGAAGTTCATTAAATTTATGTTGGACAGGGGTGAAACTACCCGTCTGGAAACCAGTGTGCTTTTTACAGATCGCGGGATAGCGGAACTACAGGCTGATCCCAATTACAGCAACCTTCCAAACTTTGTATCCAATACTACAAGGGATGGGGATATAATCAATGATTATGCCAGGGCACTTTTCGCCAGTGGGAAGCATTATATGCCTTCTAATCAATTGATCCCAGGAAGAACTGGGTATGGCAGCAATAAAAATTATTCCATAATCCGATATTCCGAAATATTGTTAATGTATGCTGAAGCTCTTGCTCAGGGTGCCAGTGGAAACGTAATGAGCGCGGATCAAGCAGTAAACCAGGTTAGGGCACGTGCTAACATGCCTGCATTATCAGGAGTTACTCTAGATCAGGTTTTGGACGAGAAATTCGCCGAATTGAGTATGGAATGGGGGAAAAGGTATTTTGATATGGTTCGTTTAAAACGATTTGATGAGTTGAGCTATGACGGTAGGACCTTTACAGAAGGTAAGATATTCCTGCCTTATCCTCAGGCTCAAGTTGACCAGTTCCCAATATTAGGTAATTAATCAAAGATTTAATTTAGACCAGATGAAAAATATAAAACAACTAATTACCATTGTTACCGTACTTTTTCTTGCTTACTCATGTGATCAGGGAATAGACGGAATAACAGAAGTTGAACCGGGAATAGATGCATCTGCCCCCGCAGTGAAAATCATATCCCCAACAGAAGGTACTAAGATAAAAGTACCCCAGGCCATCACATCCGTAACTATTGAAATTGAGGTGACCGATGATATTGAAGTAGCCAATGTGCAAGTGTTGATTGACGATGTGAATATTGGTCAATTCAACGATTTCAAGGACTATAGAAGGGTATTGATAAAGGATCTTGTTTATGATAAGGTCACCGATGGGACACATGTTTTAACAGTAAACGCTACAGATATAGAGGGAAAAACTACCGTATCTACGGTTACCTTTGAAAAGGAACCCGCGTATACCCCATTGTTTGCAGGAGAAGTCCTTTATATGCCTTTTGATGGCGACTATGTTGATTTAGTAGGTCTTAAAGCTGCAACCAAAGTAGGGACACCAACATTTGCCGGCCAGTCCGTTATTGGTGCCAACGCTTATAAAGGAGCTGAAAATGCCTATTTAACCTATCCAACAGCTGGCCTTTTGGGTACAGAATTTACAGCTGCCTTTTGGTATAAGGTAAATGCAAGCCCAGATAGGGCAGGTATATTGGTTATTGGCGACAATGCAGACGACCGTAATCAAGGATTTAGATTGTTTAGGGAAGGTAGTGGCGCCTCACAAACCATTAAGTTGAATGTGGGTACAGGAAATGGAGAGAGCTGGAATGATGGAGGTGTATTGGATGTAGCCGCAGGAGAATGGGTTCACATTGCCTTTGCAATTTCGGCCACACAGAGTACTGTTTTCTTTAATGGGGTTGAAATGCGTACAGCATCATTATCTGCTCCAATTGATTGGACAGGTTGTGAAAACATGACCATAGGTGCTGGAGGTGAAACTTTTAGTTATTGGGATCATTTGTCAGACAGAAGTCCTATGGATGAGTTGAGGGTGTTTAATAAAGCCCTAACGGCAGCGGACATTCAGAATATGATCAATGTGACCAATCCATATACCGGTAAATACGATGGGGAGATGTTCTATTTGCCATTTAATGGCGATAATAAAAACTTGTTCACCGGGCAAGAGGCTACAATTGTAGGTACGCCTGGTTTTGCAGGGGAAGGGGTAAGTGGTTCCGAAGCATACGCAGGAGCAGTGGATTCCTATCTGACCTTTCCTACAGATGGACTAACTACAGAAGATTTCAGTGCCAGTTTCTGGTACAAGGTAAATGCAGCTCCAGATAGAGCTGGTATATTGGTCATGGGACCTCCTGATACGGAAAGGCCTGAATATCCTACTGTCCAGAACCTAAGAACAAATGGATTCAGATTCTTCCGGGAAGGAAGCCCAACGAACCAAATATTTAAATTGAACGTGGGTAACGGTACTGCGGATACTTGGATCGATGGAGGGGCAGCCGCTTCTTTGGATCCAGCTACGGCAGGATGGCAACATATTGCGTTCACCATTTCTGGTACTAAAGCTATTGTTTATATCGATGGGGTTCAGGTTGCGACAGCTGATATTACGGGAGTAGATTGGACCGGTTGCGACATTCTGTCCATTGGATCAGGTGCCCCGAGATTTTCAGAATGGGGACACAAATCGGATGCAAGTTTTATTGACGAGCTACGATTGTTCAATAAAGCCTTATCCCCTGAAGAAGTCCTTACTATTAGAAACGACAATTAAAAGTAGTTCTTAAAAACGTAACACAAATTTTATGAAATTTCAAGTATTGATAATGGCCCTGGCAACCTTGTTTGTCGGGTGCAAGGGCCATAATACACCCAAAAATGAACAGGAATCTGAGACCAAAAGTTCCCAGATGACCAATCTTTCGGACCTTGCTTTACTGGATACGGTTCAGAAGCAAACCTTTGAATATTTTTGGAGCGGTGCGGAGCCTACTTCAGGATTGGCAAGGGAACGCATACATTTGGATGGTATATATCCTTCACATGACCAGGATATAATTACCATTGGCGGTTCTGGTTTTGGAGTGATGGCATTATTGGTTGGGGTTGAGCGTGGCTTTATAACCAAGGAACAGCTTACAGAACGAATGGTCAGAATCCTTGATTTTTTGGAAAAGGCAGATCGTTTTCATGGCGTATGGCCGCATTGGTTAAACCCAGATGGATCCACATCTCCATTTTCTAAAATGGACGATGGTGGCGATCTGGTAGAATCTGCATTTATGATCCAAGGTCTACTTACCGTAAAAGAATATTTTGATCAAAATCAGAATGATCCCAAAGCAAAAGAAATTAGTGACAGAATACAACGTCTTTGGGAGGAGGTAGAATGGGATTGGTATACCAAAGGAGGAGAAAATGTATTGTATTGGCATTGGTCACCAAAACATGGTTGGGATATGAATTTTCCTGTAGGGGGTTATAACGAAGCCCTTATTATGTATGTTTTGGCCGCTTCTTCACCTACTCATCCAATTAAGAAGGATGTTTATGAGCAAGGATGGGCTAGAAACGGGGCTATTGCAAAAGATACGGTGTATTATGGACTTGAAACGGAACTGGATCATTATGAACATGACGCAGCACCGGTAGGGCCATTATTCTGGGCTCATTATTCCTATTTAGGATTAAACCCTAATGGGTTAAAAGATCAGTACGGGGACTATTGGAAATTGAACCAAAACCATGCCTTAATTCATTATAAGCATGCCGTTGCCAATCCAAATAAATTTAAGGGTTATGGGGAAGATTGCTGGGGACTTACCTCTAGTTATTCCATGAAGGGTTATGCCGGACATAGACCTGATCAAGATCTTGGGGTAATTTCACCTACTGCGGCACTTTCTTCTATGCCATATACTCCATTTCAAAGCTTGAATTTTTTGAGATATATGTATAAGGAACAAGATTCCTTAATCGGTAAATATGGACCATATGATGCTTTTAGCCTGGAAGAAAACTGGTCGTTACCGAGATATTTAGCGATTGACCAAGGTCCTATCCCTGTTATGATAGAAAATTACAGGACAGGACTCCTGTGGAAACTCTTTATGAAGAACGAAGAGGTTCAGGAGGGATTGTCAAAACTAGGGTTTACATATACAGAGACCAATGAGTAAGTTTTTTTACATAGTATCTATAGTACTTTTTTTAACCTCTTGCACATCTCAAGATGATTCAAGCCCTGTTGGTGTTTCCGAGTTGCCGGATAAACCTGAAGAGCCTACTGTTGTTATTTCTGATGTGGAGCTTATGGATATTGTCCAAAGAGAAACCTTTAAATATTTCTGGGATTATGCAGATGCAGATTCCGGAGGAGCAAGGGAACGATATCATCCCTCGGAACCTAATTTAGGAAAATCAGTTGTAACCTCAGGGGGCACTGGTTTTGGGTTGATGAGTATTTTAGTGGGAATCGAAAGAAGTTATATATCCAGGGATGAGGCCGTAGTAAGGTTGTCCAAAATTTTAGCTTTTTTAGAAAATGCTGATAGATTTCATGGAGCCTGGCCACATTGGATAAATGGGACAAATGGGAGTGTGATACCCTTTAGTAGCTTGGACAATGGTGGGGATTTGGTAGAAACCGCTTTTTTGGTGCAAGGTTTGATCTGCATCAAAGAATATTTTAAAACCGGCTCTACGGAAGAAAAGGCATTGTCACAAAAGGCTGATGTCTTATGGAAAGGGGTAGATTGGCAATGGTATACCAAAAATGAAAATACCTTGTATTGGCACTGGAGTCCGTCCAATCAATTCGCAATGAATATGCAGTTGAAAGGGTATAATGAAACCTTAATTCCTTATGTTTTGGCAGCAGCTTCACCAGATTATTCCATTACTCCAGAGGTTTATTCCAATGGGTGGGCCTCTAACGGAGCCATAAAATCAAATAATACACAATTTGGATTCCCATTATTGGTCAAACATTCGGGCAATGAGCAATTTGGAGGCCCGCTCTTTTGGGCTCATTATTCATATTTGGGATTAAATCCAAATGGGCTAACGGACCAATATGTCAATTATTGGGATACCAATGTCAATCATTCCAAGATCAATTACAGCTATTGTGTTTCAAATCCAAATGGGTATAGAGATTATGGTAAGGATTGTTGGGGGTTAACCGCAAGTTATACCAGAAACTCTGATGGAGGGATTGGATACAATGCACATAGTCCAAATAATGACACAGGTATTATTTCACCCACTGCGGCAATAAGTTCCATCCCATATACCCCAACAGAATCGTTGGCGGCTATGCATTTTTTCTATGGGAAAAAAGATAAACTCATGGGTCCGGCCGGTTTTTATGATGCTTTTAGCCCTTCCAATGATTATTGGGTAGCCAAAGCATATTTGGCAATTGATCAAGGACCAATTGTAATTATGATAGAGAATTATAGGTCCGGTTTGTTGTGGAACCTTTTTATGCAGAATGAAGAGGTGCAAAATGGGTTGGTTAAATTAGGGTTTAACACAGCCCCATAAGGGACAGAGCTATTAATTGAGATATTAAAATTTCAATTGCTGTCGCACATATTAAAGTAGCGTAAATAGCTGTCGTTTTCACTTTTAGAAATTGGCCAAGGGCCTATTTCTGGGCAGCCCTTTTTTAGAAATCAACATAATAATAGAAACACTATATCACAAGAATGATATATCGTTTTTAAATCCTTATTTGAGATGAGAAAGTTTTATAATTCATTGAAAGTGTTTCCTTATTTGTTTTTGGTACTAGTTTTTTCAGGAAAATCATATGCCCAATCCAATTCACAAAAAACCTATTGCAATCCAGTTAATATAGATTACGGATATACTCCCTTCGAATCTTTTTCCCAAGAAGGGAAACATAGGGCTACCGCAGACCCCGTTATTGTCAATTTTAGGGAGAAGTATTTTTTATTTTCCACAAACCAAGAGGGGTATTGGTGGAGTGATAATATGCTCAATTGGAATTTTGTTTATAGGAAGTTCCTATTGGATGATAAATACATCCACGATCTAAATGCACCTGGGGTATTTGTGATGAAGGACACTTTATATGTACACGGGTCTACACATCAAAAAGATTTTCCCATTTGGAAAAGCGGTAATCCAACCCTTGATGATTGGAGCATTGCTACAGATACCTTAAAAGTTGGCGCTTGGGATCCTGCCTTTTTCTATGATAAAGAAAAGGACAAGCTCTTTTTGTACTGGGGATCGAGCAATGAATTTCCATTAATGGGCACAGAACTGAACACAAAGACTTTTCAATCAGATGGCTATGTAAAACCAATGATATCCTTAAAACCGGAAGATCATGGGTGGGAGAGGTTTGGAGAGTATAACGATAATACCTTTTTAAGGCCATTTTTGGAAGGGGCATCGGTCACAAAGTATAACGACAAATATTATTTGCAATATGGCGCGCCCGCTACAGAATTCAGTGGATATGCGGATGGGGTATACGTAAGTGACAATCCCCTTGATGGTTTTCAATATCAATCACATAATCCCTTTTCCTATAAGCCAGGTGGATTTGCCAGAGGCTCTGGACATGGTTCTACCTATCAAGATAATTATGGCAATTGGTGGCATACTTCAACCCTGATTTTAGGCGTCAAAAATAATTTTGAGCGCAGATTGGGAATCTGGCCAGCGGGCTTTGATAATGACGGAATATTGTATTCCAATACGGCCTACGGGGATTACCCAACTTATTTGCCACAACATAATGCCGACCATCTCAATGGCATGTTTGCTGAGTGGATGCTCTTAAATTATAACAAACCCGTACAGGTATCATCAACTTTGGGAGGGTATCAACCAAATTACAGCGTAGACGAGGATATGAAAACCTATTGGTCAGCAAAAACAGGGAATATGGGCGAATGGATTCAGACAGATTTGGGGGAAGTCTCAACGATCAATTCCATTCAAATTAATTATGCAGACCAAGATGTGGAATATAGGGGTAAAACCAGGGGCAAATTTCACCAATATAAAATATACAGCTCAACGGATGGTAAAAGCTGGAAAATTCTGGTGGATAAGAGCAACAATACTACCGATGTCCCCCATGACTATATAGAGCTTACAAAACCAGATAAAGCGAGGTATCTTAAATTGGAAAACATAGCTATGCCAACTGGTAAATTTGCAATTAGCGGTTTTCGAATATTCGGTAAAGGGTCTTCACAAAAACCGGAAATGGTACAAAGGTTTATAGGTTTAAGGGCCGATCCGAATAAGGATGGTGAGAGAAGGAGTGCTTGGTTAAAATGGCAGCAAAATCCATCTGCAGATGGTTATGTCATTTATTTTGGGAAGGAAAAGGACAAATTGTACGGTAGTATTATGGTTTATGGTCAAAACGATTATTTTTTCACAGGAATGGATAGAACGGATTCCTACTATTTCCAGATAGAAGCTTTTAATAATAATGGTATCTCGGAAAGGACGGCAGCCATTTTTGTGAAGTAGCGTTTTCATATGGTCGACCCCAACCAATGTCGCCCATCAAAATCGAAAATTAAAGTAAGATTTATAATGAAATACAAAGATAGTTTAGTTGCTTTTTTAATTCTCATGGCTCCATTTTTTGCGGTGGCACAAGTATCTGCTTTATATGAAAGTGAAATTTTCATAGATCAGCAAGACACCTTACGTTACCGCATTATGTGGCCTGAAAATTTTGAGCCAACCAAAGAATACCCAGTAGTTCTTTTTCTGCATGGTGCAGGGGAACGAGGTAAGGACAATGCAAGTCAATTGGCACATGGTAGCTCATTATTTGCAGATGTTGCCAATAGACAGGATTATCCTGCAATCGTTATTTTTCCACAGTGTCCCAAAGATGACTATTGGTCCAATGTTAAGGTAGATAGGAGTCAATCTGGGTTAAAGAAATTCAAGTTTAGAAATGAAGGCACACCAACAAAAGCCATGGGTATGTTATTGAAATATTTGGATGATTTTACGGGTAAACCTTTTGTGAAAGAAGAGCAGATATATGTTGTCGGGCTGTCGATGGGAGGAATGGGATCCTTTGAAATTATAGCAAGAAGACCACATCTTTTTGCTGCTGCAATACCTATTTGTGGGGGAGGCAATCCCAAAAGTGTAACCAAATTTGCCGCTTCCGTTCCCATTTGGGCATTTCATGGTGCCAAAGATGATGTGGTATCCCCAATTTTTTCTATAAAAATGATAGAAGAAATAGTAAGTCAAGGCGGAACACCAAAATTTACCTTGTATGATAATGCCAACCACAATAGTTGGGATCCGGCATTTAAAGAGCCTGCCTTTTTGCCGTGGCTCTTTTCCAAACAGAGGAATACAAATATTCAAGAATAACAGTATCGGAGTATTTGCTGAATATGGTGAATTGCCGAAAGTATATAATTAAAGGACCATAAGACAAGAACTAAGAAAAACATCTTTATTATACCCTATTTCTTCTTCTCTCTATTGAAAGGATCAATTAATAGATGTTAAAATAAATAAGCCAAATGAACAAGAACATTATTACCGAGAAAAATTCAATTCTTTCTGTATGTGCCATCCTATTGGCCTTCGCAACTTACGCTCAAACGAGCGGAGGGGGGACAGAAAGGTTACTTCCCAAATTGGAGATTGATTATGATTCGTGGGGATCAAACGAAAGTGCTATTCAGAAAAAGGTAGACTCCTTACTTTCTATCATGAGCTTGGAAGAGAAAATAGGTCAGACAGTTCTTTATTCCAGTGGGTGGACAGTTACTGGTCCTACCTTGGACGAGAACTACACGGATTATTTAAAAAAGGGAATGGTTGGAGCTCTATTTAATGCAAAATCTGCTAACTATACCAGGGAGATGCAAAAAATTGCAGTTGAAAATACTAGGCTCGGAATACCGCTTCTTTTTGGTTATGATGTTATCCATGGCTATAAGACCATATTCCCAATTCCTTTAGGGGAGGCGGCATCATGGGATCTAGAACTTATGGAAAAAACTGCCGCGATAGCCGCTGCAGAGGCTTCAGCAGCTGGTTTGCACTGGACGTATGCCCCAATGGTGGATGTTGCGCGTGACGCACGATGGGGACGGATTTCTGAAGGGTCTGGTGAGGATGTTTTTCTGGGAAGTGCCATTGCAAAAGCACGTGTTAAGGGATTGCAAGGGAAAGACCTTTTCGACGTAAATACAATCCTTGCATGTGTAAAACACTATGCCGCCTATGGCGCAGCTCAGGCAGGAAGGGACTACCATAGTGTAGATATGTCGGAACGTGAGCTTAGAGATTCCTATTTACCACCATTTATTGCAGCCACCGAAGCAGGTGTAGCGACTTTTATGACCTCCTTCAATGAAATTTCAGGAATACCTTCTTCAGGAAACGACTTTTTATTGGATGATGTATTACGCGGAGAATGGGGTTTTGATGGTTTTGTCGTGACAGATTATACCTCTATTAATGAAATGGTGGCCCATGGCTTTTCCACAGATGATAAGCATGCGGGAGAACAGGCAATGAATGCAGGAGTGGATATGGATATGCAAGGGGGTATTTTTCTGAACCACCTAAAACCACTTGTAGAGGAAGCAAAGGTTTCTGAGGAAAGAATAAATGAAGCGGCCAGAAAAATATTGTTGATGAAATACAGATTGGGATTGTTTGAAGATCCTTATCGGTATAGTGATGAGGTCAGGGAAGAAGAAACAATATACAAAGATGAATATTTGGTTGTTGCAAAAGAAGCAGCTTCTAAGTCGATGGTATTGCTGAAGAATGAGAACAAGACCTTGCCACTCAAAAAGACCGCAAAAATTGCATTAATTGGACCGTTGGCAAAGGATGAGGCACATATTTTGGGCTCTTGGGCAGCAGAAGGCGACAGACAGGGAAAAGCTATCAGCGTTTATGAAGGATTGGAAAATATGGGCATTTTGGGCAATATTACCTATGCCAAAGGATGTGAGATAGATTCTGATTCAAAGGAAGGATTTAAAGAAGCTCTGGAAGTAGCCAAGAAATCTGATGTTGTAGTAATGGTGCTAGGGGAAAGTGAGCATATGAGCGGGGAAGCAGCCAGCAGGACAAATATTGATCTACCTGGTGTTCAAAGGGACCTGATTACCGAAATTAAGAAATCGGGGAAACCAATTATTTTAGTGTTAATGAATGGAAGACCTCTTACCCTTGAATATGAATCGAGGACAGTAGATGCTATTTTAGAAGCGTGGCAACCAGGAACCATGGGCGGTGCGGCTATAGTGGATAATTTATTTGGAGTTCATAATCCTAGTGGAAAATTACCGGTAACCTTCCCAAGAAATGTCGGCCAGATTCCCATCTACTACAACATGAAGAATACCGGGAGACCTATAGACCCGAACAGTCCAAACCAAGATTATAGATCAAACTATATTGATGCGCCCAATACCCCTTTGTACCCTTTTGGTTACGGACTTAGCTATACAGAATTTTCTTATTCAAAAGTTTCATTGGATAAAAACAAGATTGGGTTTGATGAATCGCTAAAGGCATCAGTTACCGTTAAAAATACTGGTAGAGTGGCGGGAGAGGAAATTGTACAATTGTATATCCGTGATTTGGTTGGTTCGGTGACACGACCTGTTAAAGAATTAAAAGGATTCAAAAAAATTAGGTTGGAACCAGGTCAAGAACAAACTGTGGAATTCGCCATTTCATCCAAGGACCTTCGTTTTTACAATCGTCAGATGGACTTTACTGCAGAGCCTGGGGATTTTGAATTATTTATTGGAACAAATTCTGATACGGGAAATAAAACTTCCTTTGAACTTATCAAATAAATTAATGAAAGCCCGAGCTTTTAATTTATTTTGAAGCTTGGGCTTTTACAATTACTTGTCGCTTTCCATATCGCTCCGCTATAAATGCGATGATCAAAAGCTGTGACATATGATAGATCATGACCGGTAAAATATAGATACTTGCATTGATGCTATGGCCGAACATGATTTTGGCCATTACAGATCCATGGACCAAAGATTTTTTAGATCCGCAGAACAAGGCGGTAACACGATCTTCTGTGGAAAAACCCAATTTTTTGGAAATGAGATTCACCACTAACATTACCAAAAGGAAAAGTGTCAATATAGCTGCATACAGTAATAAAAGCACTTCTAATTGCATTCCAGAAAATAGGTTGGCATTGAAGGAGAGGCAAAAACTTGAATAAACAATAAGAACGATGACTGTTTTGTCAAAATAGCCAATCAAAGTACTCTTCTTGACCGCAATATGACCTATTTTATGATGTAGCAAGATTCCCAAGGTCAACGGCAAGACAATCTGTAGGAGCAATTTCGTTATTACTGTTAGTACAGAAACACCTTGTGCATCATCTACAACCAGTCCTAACCAGAGAGGTGTCAAAACTACCCCTAGTAGACCTGATAGGCTGGCATTGAAAATGGCAGCAGGAATATTTCCCTTCGCAATGGAGACCATTACCACGGAGGAGGAAACTGTAGAGGGCAACACGGCCAAAAAGAACATGCCCACCCATAATAGTTGAGCGGTTTCTCCGGCCATTAGGCTCTTGAACGGTAATACTAATAGAGGGAAAAGAACGAAGGTGCTCAGGTGAATTAGCAAGTGCAATTTATAATTGCGTACGCCACTTTTAAAAGTACTCATCGATAATTTTAAACCATAAAAGAAAAAAATAAGTCCGATCCCCACATCGGTAACCTCGTTTAAATGAAGAATAGCAGATCCTTTAGGGAATAGATAGGCTACAGGGATAGCCATTAACAAGGCTATTATAAAGCCATTTACCTTAAATTTATTCAGTAGCACAATACTATTTTTCAGCAGTTGACAAATGGGATAAACTAATTGGCCAAAAGTAACGTATTTATACCAATCCAGTAAAAATGTAAATAGAGCAGGATAAATAAGTGGACTTTAGGAATGTTTTTTGTTGTAAAAGGTACATTCTGTGTTTAATCCATTGAAACAGAATACTGTAGTAAAATATAGTCTATTGTTTAAAGGTCCAAAAAATAGTTTATGATCCGATGATTTTTAATTACAACCAAAGCATCTATTTAATACTTTTGTCGAAATTTTAGAGAACTAATAATCAATGAGTTTACGCCCCATTTTATTCCTAACCCTACTAATGGTATTGTCCCTTTTGCAAGGCTGTAGTGCCCAATCTCAGCTACTTGAAGACGAGCAACAAACCATTACCATTGAAAACCTAAAATACTATTTATATTATCCACCTGGCTACGAGGCCGAAAGCTCGGAAAAGTTTTCATTGCTTTTGTTCTTGCATGGAGGAGGTGATTCTGGAGATAGCATTGCCCGTGTAAAAGCTAGTGGTCCGCCAAAATTAATTGCTGATGGAAAGGATTTTCCATTTTTGATCCTAGCGCCCCAAAACCCACATAAAAAGGAATGGTGGAATACAAAAGCGGTAGTCCAATTGTTGGATACAGTAGTAGCGAATAATAATGTAGATACCAAAAGAATATATTTAACTGGCTTAAGCAGGGGAGGCGGAGCAGCTTGGCAATTAGCGGTGCAGTATCCCGAAAAATTTGCCGCCATGGCAGTAGTCTGTGGAATGACCCCGGTACCCTATGCAGCTTGGATAGATAAAAAAATGCCCATTTGGGTATTCCACGGGGAAGAGGATAAGTCAATTCCTTTCTCAGAATCTGTGCAAATGGTAGATAGGCTCAAAGAAATGGGCTATGATGTGAAGTTTACAAGATACAAGGGGGTAGGACATAATTCTTGGACAAGAGCCTACAATACGCCTGAACTTTATGATTGGTTCATTGAGCAAAAGAGGAAATAACGACAAATTCCTTAACGTTTCAACTTATCCTAATCTATTTACATTGAATCACTATAAAAATGACTCTTAGTCGGGACGAGCTCTTCTTTACCCAATTACATTTTGGTGATATATCTATTTAGGCTTAGTCCTTTATATCATTGCCATTTCTCCATATTTTTAGTTAAATTCTTGTGATTATGAGCATTTGATAATGTTTTAAGTGGTTGATTGTTTTAATAAAAAGAGTAACTTAATGCTCTTAAAGAAACAATCAACCAACTAAATTCTACACATGCAAATAATTGAATCATCTACTGTTTATGATGTAATCATTGTAGGCTCAGGTGCTGGTGGTGGCATGGCAACAAAAGTCCTGTCAGAAGCCGGACTTAAAGTGGCTGTGGTGGAAGCCGGACCTTATTTTGATCCTGCGGCCCCAGAACAACAGACCCAATTAAAATGGCCCTATGAATCTCCGCGAAGGGGCGCAAATACTGTGAGACCATTCGGGGAATTTGATAGTGCTTACGGAGGATGGGAGATAGAAGGGGAGCCTTATACCCATAAAAATGGAACAAAATTCGACTGGTTTCGATCCCAAATGCTGGGAGGGCGTACCAACCACTGGGGAAGAATTTCCTTGCGCTTTGGAGAACGGGATTTTAAACATAAAAGTTACGATGGTTTGGGGGATGATTGGCCTATAGGATATGAGGATGTGAAACCTTATTACGATAAGGTAGATAAATTGATAGGTGTTTTTGGAAGCAAAGAGAACATGCCTAACGAGCCCGACGGTTTTTATCTGCCAGCTCCTAAGCCCAGGCTTCACGAGTTGTTTTATATCAATGGTGCCAAAAAATCGAACATTCCTGTGATTCCTTCAAGGATGTCGATGCTCACCAAAAAAATCAATAAAGATAGAGGGGTTTGCTTTTATTGCGGACAATGCTCAAGGGGTTGTTCCGTATATGCCGATTTCTCTGCTGGGACCTGTTTGATTTTTCCCGCTCAAAAGAATGGAGGGCAAATTGACCTGTTTGTTAACTGTATGGTCAGGGAAGTGACCACTAATGAGGAAGGAAAAGCAACAGGAGTTTCCTATATCAATAAAGAAGATAGAAAGGAATACAGATTAAAAGGCAAAATTGTGGTATTGGCCGCTTCCGCCTGCAGTAGTGCAAGGATTCTGCTAAATTCCAAGAGCAAACAACATCCCAATGGCTTGGGCAATAGTGGGGATACTGTTGGTAAGTATCTTCACGATTCCACCGGAGCCAGTAGGTCTGCTTTTGTTCCCGGACTCATGAACCGTAAAAAATACAATGAGGATGGGGTAGGAGGCATGCATGTTTATACCCCTTGGTGGCTCGATAATAAGAAGCTTGACTTCCCCCGTGGGTACCATATAGAAGTATGGGGAGGAATGGGTATGCCAAGCTATGGCTTTGGGTTCAATCCAAATGATTTTAATAGGTTCTTCAATCAAAGTGTAGGGGGGTATGGAAATAGTCTTCGTGCAGATGTTCAAAAGTATTACGGGTCTGTCGTAGGCTTCGGAGGTCGAGGAGAATCGATACCTATGAAGGACAATTACTGCGAAATTGACCCTACAACAGTTGATGAGTTTGGGATTCCCGTTCTAAGATTCCATTATAAATGGTCCGATTTTGAGCGAAAACAAGCCAAACACATGAATGAGACCTTTGAGGAGTTGTTTCATAATATGGGTGCTGAACCTTTACAGTCCAGACCATCAAAAGAACAAGATTATGGTTTGTTAACGCCAGGAAGGATTATCCATGAAGTGGGTACTACCCGTATGGGAAATGATCCAAAAACATCAGTAGTGAACAGTTACCAACAATTGCATGACGCAGATAATGTTTTCATAGTGGACGGTGGTCCCTTTGTTTCCCAAGCTGATAAAAACCCTACTTGGACCATTTTGGCATTATCATGGCGAACTTCTGACTTTATTGTAGAACAATTGAAAAAGCAAAACATCTAATGTTATGGATAGGAGAAAAAGTATAAAATCAATCTTTCTTGGATCGGTGGCCGGTGGCCTGGCATTTACCGGATGCCAACCGGGAACTGAGCGGGAAGCGGAGGAAGCAATAGCCCAGTCTGCAGAGAAATATTTTGGCCGTACGCCCGAAGAAAAAGAACTCATTGACGAATTGAACGCAGAACAATTTTTTAATGAGCATGAAATGGACACCATTAAAGTGCTCTGTGCCGTCATATTACCTGCCAATGAGAAATTTGGAAGTGCCACTGATGCGGGAGCCCCAGATTTTATAGAATTCATGTCGAAAGATTATCCGCCATTTCAAACCCCCCTTAGGGGAGGACTGATGTGGTTGGACCATAAATTCAATACAGAATTCAATACAGAATTTATCGCTTCTACTCCAGAACAACAAAAACAAATTCTGGATACCATCGCATACCCGGATATTACTATTCCAGATGCTGAACAGCCCTTAGAAATTCAATTTTTCTCATTGATGCGAAATCTAAGCCTTACCGGGTATTATACCTCCAAAATGGGGATAGAAGATTTGGGTTACAAAGGTAATATGCCCAATGTTTGGGATGGGGTACCCGCCGATGTTCTTGAACAACATGGGGTAGCCTATGATGAGGCCTGGTTGGCGAAATGTGTTGATCAGAGCAAAAGGGGAGATATAGCGGAATGGGATGAGAATGGAAACTTGTTGACATAACGATTAAAGAGCAATTTTAATTATGAAAAGGGTATTCGCTTCTAGTTCATGGGTTGTAATCTTATTTTTTTCACTTTTCAATGTTGCCCCAATAGAAGCCCAGGAGATCGGATTACAACTCTATAGTCTTAGGAAGCAATTTAAGAAAGATGTACCTGGGACCTTAAAATTGATCAGCGATTGGGGTATAAGATCTGTGGAAGGGGGGGATTCTTATGGAATGCCCGTTGATGATTTTAAAGACCTATTGAAAAA
Source organism: Sediminicola luteus (assembly GCF_040566555.1). Taxonomy (GTDB): domain Bacteria; phylum Bacteroidota; class Bacteroidia; order Flavobacteriales; family Flavobacteriaceae; genus Sediminicola. The sequence goes on from NZ_JBEWYP010000007.1 coordinate 142,836, forward strand.
AAACAATCTTAAGGTTGTCAGTATAGGGGCATCCTTCGAAGAACTTAGGGATAATCCAAAAGTTGTAGTAGACCGCGCCAAAACCTATGGGGCAACCTATGTGATGTGTGCATGGATCCCTCATTCTGGCAATAAATTCGGGATCGAAGAAACCAAAAATGCGGTAACTGTATTTAATGCGGCCGGAAAGGTGCTGATGGCAAATGGATTGCAATTGGCCTATCACGCACATGGGTACGAATTTCGTCCCTATAAAGCTGGAACTTTGTTTGATTATATGGCAGAAAATGCTGTTGATTTCAAATTTGAAATGGACGTCTATTGGGTGCAGCACGCTGGTGAAGACCCTTTGAAACTGCTAAAGAAGTATCCGGAGAAATTTGTGTTGATGCATTTAAAGGATATGGCAAAAGGAACGCGAAAGGATGATACCGGATCTGCCGATGTGGAGTCAAATGTGGTATTGGGAACCGGGGAGGTAGATATAGCGGCCCTTGTTGCCGAGGCTAAAAAGATTGGCTTGCCATATTTATTTATTGAGGACGAATCTTCACGAGTGGTAGATCAGATACCCCAAAGTTTAAAGTATCTTAAAAGCCTTTAAGGCTGGATGTAAAATATAAAAGGGCTTCAAATGAAGCCCTTTTATTATGTTTATTTTGATGTATTTTAGGTTTATGCTATCAGATTAATTCTCTTTTATGGCCAAACCTACCATGGAATCCGCTGTGCCATAATAGAGGAACCACTTTCCTTTAAAATAGACCAATCCTTCTATAAAAGTAGTACCGGCTGCATATTGCCCAGAAGTTTCATGCGGTAGGTCAGGACATATGAAAGGTGTTTCCAAACGATCGAGCATTTTGGTAGGGTCAGTCTTGTCAAATAAGACCTGCCCGCCACAGTAAGTGCTGGGTGCTACTTTGGTGCTGGCTCCTTCTCCTTGTAGGTTTTTGCCATTGTACAACAGTAAAATACCATTCTCTGTATATAAAGCTGGTGGTCCCGGTTCGGTAAGGTGACTATCGAATTCTCCAAGGGTAGGCTCAAAGACCTTTAAAAGTTCCCCTTGGTCATCCACCATAGGCTCCCAGTCGACTAGGTTATCCGATTGTGCTAGGTTCACAAAGAGTTCTCCCCAATACATCAAATATTTCCCATTCACCTTCTTGGCGATAATTCTACCATCTTTCAGTTCTGTGACAATAGATCCAGATTTGCTCCAAACGTTCAGAAATTTACCATCATATGCATTTTCAAAGGCAGGACCGTGTTTGGTCCAGGTTTTTAAGTCTTTTGAGGTAGCACTGGAAAGTCGGGCCACATCCTTGTTCCAGCTGGTATAGAGGATAACATAGGTGCCATCTTCCTTTTCTACTATTCGCGGGTCTTCGCATCCACCCGGAAATTCATATTTTAAATTATCATCCTTGGAAGGATAAAGCACAGGTTCTGGATATTTTGTAAACGCTATTCCGTCCGTACTGTAAGCCAGACCAATTCTAGAGGTTCTGCCCCCTAAAATGGCTTCAGGATTATCCTCTGCCCTAAAAAGAACAAAAACGGTATCGTTTCTTACGATGGCTGCAGGATTAAAGACATCGGCTTTCTGCCACTGTACCAGTTTTTCCTCCATTGGGCAATTGAAAACAAAACTCGAATCAGCTTGCATAACCGGATTTTGTGCAGGTTTTTCAAAACCCAACATCCACTTGTCTTGGGCTTTGGTTTTACATTGGATAAAAAATGTGCATGCCAACAGGATAAATGAGGTTGTTTTTATCATTTTCATAATTATATATCTTAAGGTGATTTTTTTATTGATTCAAATGATTGGTGTATTTTGCCAACGGTTGTTTTTATAAAAGGATATGATAAGCAAGTTAAGTTATTTCAGGATACTCTGGGTGGTTGTCCCATTAATTTTAATGGCTTGTAAGGACGTTACGCCCAAAAAGAAGGAAACTATAAAGGCAAAGCAGGAAACGATGGTAAAGGATACTGTAGCCGCTTCTAAGCCGTTGAGAAAAACGACACCCTTACATCTGTTGGCGGATACCACCTTTGTTAGATTAGCCGATTACAGTGAGGATTTTTATTATGATTTGCGATATGCCACAACCAATAATTTTTTAAAGTCCAAGGTCTATGATTGCCCTGAGTGCTATACTAGGGTAAAAACAGCAAAAGCATTGCTTAAGGCCAATGAAGAATTGATGGAAAAAGGCTTTAAAATTAAATTCTTTGACTGCTACAGACCCAATTCGGTGCAATACAAAATGTGGGAAATAGTTCCCAACCCCCAATATGTTGCCAATCCGGTTAAGGGATCCATTCATAACAAAGGAGGTGCCGTGGACATCACCTTGGCCACACTGGAAGGGCGGGAATTGGATATGGGGACCGATTTTGATTTCTTTGGTAAAAGGGCCTATCATGACAATTATGATCTGCCACAAGAGATTTTGGAAAATAGAAAGCTTCTGAAAGAAACGATGGAAGCCCATGGCTTTTGGTCCATTCGTACAGAATGGTGGCATTACAACCTTTCTGCGGCCACAAACGATAAGATTGCCAATTTTAAATGGGAGTGCACTGATTAGCTTAGTGGAGTTTTGAACATTGCAGTACGCAATAGTTGCCGTCATTGTTTGTGGTGAAGAACAAATAAACATCCCCTCCATCTTTTAATTTGTGCTTCTTTCGAATACTCGCAACACTTTCTGGAAAGTTCCTGGTGGTTATATTGGCCTTCCTGATTCCTAGCTGTTGGATGGCTTTTTTGTTGTAGGGAATCACTTTTCCGATCTTAAAAGACCTACCAGGGAAATCAATTAAGGTATCGGAAGTATACAAATGCGAATGCTCATGGAGTTTTTTGAGTCCGAATAAATTCCCAACCGATTTGAAGGCTCCAGATTTTAATATGGCGGCATTGGGTTCGTATAGATAGGTTTGTGGAGCGCCGAAATGGGATATGTTTCTTTTTTCATCTACCCAATCAAATTGGAATTTCTCATCCCTCTCCGTATTAAAATTGACGGTCTTAATGTTTATCTCTCCGTTGTAACCTTTTTCCAAAATCCAGAGTAATTCCTTGACCTCATTTTTAACCGCGACCACATGAATTTCTTTAACAGAATCCAGTTCGTTTTTCCCAATGGTAAAATCTAAAAGGGGAGAGGTTTTGATTAAAATATTGGAGGCTTTATCAAATAAAAGGGACAGATTGTTGGGTACATCTGGAAGGCAATCGGAAAGCATAAAAACTTTTCCCTTGGCATCATTTCGTCGAGATGGGTCAATATAGATCCAATCAAATTTTTGTGTCGATCCTTCCAAAAAATGAAGTCCGTTTTCAGGGATACATTGAATGTTTTTAGCCCCTAATATTACATAATTATGAGCGGCAATTTCAGAAAGGTTTTTATTGATTTCACAATGGATAACCTGTTCAATTTTTTTGCTAAAAAAATAGTCGTCCACACCGTACCCACCAGTGAGGTCTATCATTGATTTTCCATTAACCAGATTAGCCTTATATTGAGCTGTGGTTTCGGACGATGTCTGTTCAATGTTCAACTTGTCCGGATAGTAGATGCCGGTGGTTTGGAACCACGTAGGGAGCTTTGACTCGCACTTTTTCTTGGCTTCTATCTGTTGCACCAATTCTTTGGTACTAACCCCTTCAAATGTTACTTTTTTTAGTAATACTGACACGATGTCAGTATTCATATTTTTATTTATAAATTCCTGTACACCAGTATGTAATATATTTTTATTCAAAGTAAAACTATAAGTTTTTAGTGAGAGACATCACAATCTTGTTATCGGCCAAAAACTCCTTTAAAATCACCTTTATTGCGGTGTAACCAGGGACTGCAATGATCATACCGACAACCCCAAAAAGGAGTCCGGCAATTATAATGATCAGGAATATTTCAAGGGGGTGCGACTTCACGCTACTGGAAAAAATGAAAGGCTGTGAAAAGAAATTGTCAACCAATTGACCAATCACAAGACCCAAAAATACCCACCCTGTTTTAGGTAGAATTACTGCGCTAAAATCTGCGCCCAAATTACTGGTCATGGTCAAAATAATCATGATGCTGCCGCCTATGATCGGACCCAGATATGGGATGATATTGAACAGCGCACAGAGGAAGGCAATGACGACCGCATTTTCAATTCCAACTATGAGTAATACCACCGTGTAAATAACAAAGAGAATGAAGATTTGTAACAGGAGTCCAACAAAGTATCTGGACAGCAAGTTTTTGATTTTGTCAATAGAACTGATCATCCCACCTTCTTTATCATTTGGAATAAAAATAAGAATCCCTTTTTGGAATAATTTACTGTCCTTTAAAAAGAAGAAGGAGATAAATAGAACGGAAAATAGACCTATGCTAACGGTACTTAAAACATCTACAAAGGAGTTTAGGATTTTGGGAATGAATCCCATATTAAAATCTTTTAAAATAGTAGTTTCAATATCGGCTTCCTCTATCATCTCATTGACCACTCTTGGTGATGCTCCAAAATACTCTGTTGCTTCCCAGTATAAAGAATCGAGGCTTTTCTGTAAGTTGTCAATATCCAAAAGGGAGAGGTTTTTGCTCTGTTCTGTGATCAAGGGCACAAAAAGAGCTACTATCCCAGCAAAAATGGACACCATTAATAACATAGTCATAATTACGGCTATAATATTTGGTAGCTTTAACCTTTTTCTCAAAAATATGACAATGGGTCTCCCGATCAAGGCTACCACCGCTGCAATAGCGAGATATGCAATGACAGATTGGATGGTGTAAAGAAAATAAAGCAATAATAGGACACCTGTAATGATGGCCACTGCCCTTATTATGCCATAGGCAATTGTATTTGATGTCATAGCTTTAACTTTTAAATACGTAAGAAATAATATTGGCGCCCATCTGTAGTGCTTTAAGCCTCACCTCTGAAGGGTCATTGTGGACGGCTTCATCCTCCCAGCCATCACTGAGGTCGCTTTCAAAGGTAAACAACAGTACCAAGCGTCCTTCGTGGAAAATTCCAAGGGCTTGAGGTCGCTTGCCATCATGTTCGTGAATTTTAGGCAGGCCATCCGGGAATTTATAGTGTACCTGGAAAATTGGGTGGTCTTTTCCCAATTCCTCCAATTCCTTGTCCGGAAATACTTTGATAAGCTCTTTTCTTAGATAAGGCTCCATCCCGTAATTATCATCAATATGTAAAAACCCGCCGGCAAGTAAATAGGTTCTGAGATTTTCTGCCTCTTCTTGGGAAAAGAATACATTCCCATGTCCGGTCATATGTAAAAAGGGATATTGAAATAAATTGATATCGCCAACCTCCACGGTTTGTGCTTTGGAATTTATCCGTGTTCCTATTTTGTCATTGCAAAATTTTATGAGATTGGGTAAGGCTGTAGGATTGGCGTACCAATCTCCACCTCCGTTGTATTTTAAAACTGCAATTTCCTGAGCCTCAATGTTAAAACTCACAAAAAAAGTTAAAATTACAGCAAAACAAGCAAGTTTTTTCATTGAGTTATGTACCTTTAAGTACTTCAAATTTACTAATAAAAGAGGCTCAAAAAAATCATTATACCCCAATACTTTTTAAGTGGGTTGTGATTCACAAATTTGATGGGATAAAAAGCATTTGGTAGCAGTATTCCACTTTTGGAAATAAGCTATCATCAATATAGGTAATGAAAGTATTTTGCTGGTCGATTATTGCCTGTATATAAAGAGATTATTCGGTGTTCATCTTACTGGATAAGTTAGTAAGTGTTTATTGTGGTTCCGCATTTCCAATTATGTATAGTTGGAAGTGCGGAATTTTTTTACTGGTTAATTAAGGCTACCGTGGCACAGGCAAAAATAGCTGCAGTTTCGGTGCGTAGCCTGGTTTGGCCAAGGGCAACGGGGAGGAATCCCTTTTCTATGGCCAAGGCTATTTCATTGGTGGAAAAATCCCCTTCAGGGCCTATAAGAATAGTGGTTTGTGATTTTGGTCTCATCCGTTCTTTTAGCTCGGTTTTCCCATTTTCTTCACAATGGGCTATAAATAGATCCCCTTGCATGGAGGATGCTAAAAATTCTTTAAACGTAATGGCCTCATTTAGTGTTGGCAAATACGTTTGTAGTGACTGTTTCATTGCAGCTTGGATCACCTTATTCATTCTGTCCTTTTTGATTACCTTTCTTTCTGAATGTTCACAAATCAGTGGGGTAATTTCATCAACACCTATTTCCGTAGCCTTTTCCAAAAACCACTCAAAACGGTCGTTGAGTTTTGTTGGGGCCACTACCATATGTAATTTGTTGTCTTTGGGCTCGTAATGCTTCTTTTCAATAATCTTAGCCGTACATTTTTTGTGATCTGGAAACAAAATTTCTGCTTGGAACATATCTCCTTGGCCATTGGTTATCTGAAGAATGTCCCCTGTTTTTTTACGTAATACTTTAACAATATGCTTGCTTTCATCAGTTGGGAAAGTAAACTGCTCGGTTTCTAAATTAAGATCTGGATTATAAAAGAGTTGCATGAATTATCTTAAAAATTATAAAGCGGGCCAATTAATTGTGATATCTGAAGAACCCTCAAAAAGAGCTAAATATAATTTTAATAACTAACAAAATCAAACTCCACCATCTGAAGACCTAAAATAGTCATTATTTCTAATTTTAAGGTGCATGTTGTGGTCATGTATAGGTGAAATAATTGTAAGAAATAAATTGTAGGGCTACTTTGTGAGGAATTAACAATTTAACCGCCAAATTATGAAGAATTTTACAATTAAAGCGCTTAGGAATTATTTATTTCTCATAGGCCTTCTTTCGAATCTGCCGATGGTTTTTTCGCAATGTCCAACAGTAGTTTGGGCCGATGAATTTTCTGGAACTTCCCTGGATGTTACCAAATGGAATTATCAGACCGGGGATGGGTGTGCAGAAGGAATATGTGGATGGGGAAATTCTGAACTCCAATCCTACCAAGAAGGTAATGTTACCGTGAGCAACGGTACTTTAAAGATCACTGCTAAAAAGGAAAGGACCCGTGGATCAAAGTATACCTCTGGAAGGATCAATTCCAAGGCAAAGGGAGATTTTACCTATGGGAGATTCGAGGCGTCAATTAAGTTGCCTTTGGGGGATGGACTTTGGCCGGCCTTTTGGATGTTGTCGACCAATGAGGTGTATGGAGGATGGCCTCAGAGCGGGGAAATAGATATCATGGAATTTGTGGCTTCAGATCCCGCCAGAATATTAGGGTATATACATTATGGCGATCTCTATCCCAACAATCAATCCCAGGGTAATACGTATACGCTTCAAAATGGAGTTTTCCCAGATGCATTTCACGAATTTGCTATTGAATGGGAGCCAGGTGAAATAAGATGGTTTATGGACGGAACATTGTATTCGGTAAAAAAGACCTCAGATGTTGATCCCTTTTTCTGGCCCTTTGATCAGGATTTTCATTTTCTGCTGAATGTGGCTGTTGGAGGTAATCTTGGGGGTACTGTGAATGATAATATGCTACCTGCAACCATGGAGGTGGACTATGTTCGGGTTTATGATGGTTTTAAAGCCTTTGTTAATGGAGAAAGGGTTGTTGCTAACCAGGCTCAAGGGGTTACCTACAGTTTGGCCAATGTTCCGGCCAACACAAATGTGTCATGGTCGGTGCCACAAGGGGCTACTATAGTATCAGGGCAGGGATCCTCCTCTGTTGTGGTGGATTTTGGTACTGAAAGTGGCGCTATATCAGCCTCGTTCAACGATGGATGTGGAGCCCAACTTTTAAACCTTTATGTTGAAGTGGAGCAACCGTATGTTAAAGCTTTTTCTTTTGAAAATTTTGATGAACCCTCTACTGCGAGCTATTCTTCGGCTACAGGCACATTGTCAGAGGTTGCCAATCCTGCGCCTAATGCCCTTAATGGAAGTGCTCTTAGCGGAAAATATGATCGTAATGCCCAAGAGCAATATGATATTTTGGTGTATGATGTGAATAACATTACAGATGCGTCCCAATATGTATCCAAGGAAAAGAAATTTTTTATGGATGTATATACATCTGCTCCCATAGGAACAGATATTATCTTACAGTTGGAAACTTCAGTAGCAACACCTTCAAATTACCCCAGTGGGCGTCATAGTCGCTATATAGCCACCATTGAAGAGACCAATACCTGGCAACGTTTGGTTTTTACATTGTTGGACAAACCAGACGGCACTGCCTCATCAACAGATGTGGGTAATATGATCTTGTTGTTCGCCTCAAATAGCTTTACCTCAGATACCTATTATTTTGATAATTTGGATAGTTATAATGTTGATAACGGAGGAGGGGGAAATCAAGCTCCAGTAGTAAGCGTTACTAGCCCAACTGATGGAGCAATATTATCACAAGGTGAGAGTATTATCATAACTGCCGATGCTTCAGATGCCGACGGATCCATAGCTCAGGTTGAATTTTATATAAATGGAAATTCAATTGGAGTTGACACAACACAGCCTTACAGTGTCAACTGGCAGGTAGTAGCAGGTAATTCAACCATTACCGCAGTAGCTACAGACAACGAGCTGACTTCTACCACCTCACTGAGTGTTGGTATAACCGGCCAAAGTACGGGTGATCCTGTGAGTGTTCATGTTGCCTCAATAACTACGGGGACCGTGGACATGGGAAAAGGCAGTAAGTCCGGCTCAGCTACGGTCACTATTTTGGACGATCAAGGAGGTGCTATTTTAAATGCCAACGTTACAGGGACTTTTTCAGGTACGTTCAGTGAACAGGTAAGTGCGGTTACCGATAGCAATGGTGTGGCTGTCTTACAGACCCTAGCCAGTTCCAAAGGGGGCATTGTGGTCAACCTTTGTGTGGATAATGTGGTTTATGCATCATTACCTTATGATTCTGCTCAAAATGTTGTTACCTGTTCAAGTGCTTCTGCAAAGTCAGGGACTGTTTCCACCCTTCCCGGTGAAGGTGATATAAGTATTGTGCAGGACACGAATATCAATTTCATGATCTATCCAAATCCGGCTAAAGATATCGTTAAGGTTACTTTTGGAGACTTAAAAAATGCAAAAGTAGCGCAAGTCTATAATTTAAGTGGCAAGGTATTGATGACCAAGCAAATGAATGGAGTTGAAGGTGAAATGGATATATCCTCATTGCCAAAAGGATTATACATTATTAAAATCATAGATAGTTCCAATACGATTAAAACGATCAGATTGGTTAAGTAATGATTTATTTTGATAGGCCGTTGGATTTTAGAATCTAACGGCTTATTTTTTTTGGTGAATCTGAATAATAGGTAGTTACGTCTTTAGGTTATATAACTTACCATGGAATTAGCCTTACCCTCTCTGAATTTTGTGCTTTGCGTGCTCCAACCCCAATTCTATCCAGGATAAAAGCTCTTCTTCTGTCTGAATAGCCTCCTTCATGACGAATACAAATTCCTTCATGGGCCGATTTGTGAAATCCATGGGCCGGGCATGTGGATTTTCTAAAACCATTTCCATTTTATCACCTATGACCCTAACAGCTAGTTCGTCTTTTACAACACCAACCGTCATTTTTCCTTGGTAGAGAAAGGAAAGTCCGCCAAACATTTTCTTTTCGGTAAACTCTTCCGGAAACAATTTTAAGGTTTCCCTTATTCTATTTGCCAAGTCCTCATTGAAAGCCATGCCGAAGTGTTTATATTACATAACGGGCCTTTGCGGTAATACTTTGGTCGCTAAAGTTACCTTCTAAATATTTTAAGTATCCTACGATTCCTATCATTGCGGCATTGTCCGTACAATATTCAAATTTGGGAACATAGGTAGTCCACCCATACTTGTTTTCCGCATCTTTGAGTGCTTGCCGAATTCCTGAATTTGCGGATACCCCACCACCAATTGCGATTTGTTTGATTCCTGTTTGCTTGGCGGCCTTTTTAAGTTTGCTCATCAGAATGTCTATAATGGTATACTGTATGGAAGCACAAATATCATTAAGGTTTTCTTCAACAAAATTTGGGTTTTCCTTCACCTGCTTTTGTATAAAGTAGAGGATACTGGTTTTTAACCCACTGAAACTAAAATTGAGATCCTTCACTTTTGGTTTTGGGAAAGGAAAGGCCTTCGGGTTGCCCAATTGGGCATATTTGTCAACCAGTGGCCCTCCGGGATAAGGCAATCCTAAAATTTTAGCACTCTTATCAAAGGCTTCACCAACAGCATCGTCCAAGGTTTCTCCCAAGATTTCAAGATCAAAATAGCCCTTGACCAATACTATTTGGGTATGTCCACCACTTATAGTGAGCGCTAAAAAAGGGAACTGCGGTTTTGGGTTATTTTCTTCATCTATGAAGTGCGCCAAAATATGGGCCTGCATATGATTAACCTCTATTAAAGGGATGTCCAAACCCAGTGCGAGCGACTTGGCAAATGAGGTGCCAACCAATAAAGATCCCATAAGTCCAGGACCACGTGTAAAAGCTATGGCGGATAACTGTTTTTTATCGATATTTGCTTTGGCCAATGCTTGGTGGACCACAGGAACAATATTTTGTTGGTGGGCCCTAGAGGCAAGTTCGGGTACAACACCCCCGTATTCCTCATGGATATGCTGCGTTGCCACAACATTGCTCAGTTTCTTGTTGTTGTGTAAAACGGCCGCTGAAGTATCGTCACATGAAGATTCTATAGCAAGAATATATATATTTTGATGTTCCACTTAGTTTTGGAATAAAATTTGAAAACAACAAAGGTAAAACAATAAAGCCCTATCAAAAAATTAAGAAAAATACTCCTTAGGATACTATTGGTGATCTTGCTGATATCAGTTCTAGGTACGGCTATCTTGTCTTTGCCCATAGTTCAAACGAGATTGGCAAAATTTGCCACGAATACAATCAACACAGAATTTGGGACAAATATTAATATAGACCGATTAAAATTTTCTCTCATATCCTGGGATACATCCTTAAGGGGAGTTTTTGTGCAGGACTATCAAAAGGACACCCTTTTTTATATCGACAGGCTTTCTACTTCTATTCTTAATATTAGAAACCTAGTGAATGGAAAATTGGAGTTTGGGGATATAAAAGTTGAAAAGCTCAATTTTAAATTGAAGACCTATAAAGGGGAGGGCAGTAGTAACCTCGAGGTATTTATTGATAAATTGGATGATAAGAAACCTAGGGATCCAGGAACACCACCATTTTATTTTTCATCTTCGGATGTGAAAATATCCAATAGTAAATTTAGGCTGATTGATGAGAACAGGGAGACATATGAGGTCCTTGATTTTAAGGATCTGAACATAAATGCCAACAATTTCTTGATATTGGGTCCAGAAGTGACCTCAGAGATCCAAAAATTAACATTTTCCAGTCAAAAAGGGCTAAAAGTGGAAAATATGGGGACTTCCTTCAAATATTCCAAACAACAGATGAGGTTTGATTCCCTTCGGATAAAAACGCCGAAATCCAATATCAAAGGTAATTTGGTCTTCAACTATAACAGGGAAGATTTTGCAGACTTTCTGAACAAGGTGAATATTATCGCGAATTTTGAAGAGTCTACAGTGTCCTTTGACGAGGTGAATTTATTGTACAGCGAATTTGGCAAGGGTAAGGAGGCTTATTTTTCCGCTACCGTAAATGGCGTACTGAACGATCTAAATACGACCGATCTTTTTTTGCAATCGGATAATACCGGGGTAAGGGGCGATTTTCATTTTAAAAATCTATTTACCAAAGCGGATCCCTTTGTGATCAATGCGCAAATGAGGAACGTGTCAACCAGCTATTACGAACTTAGATCTTTGATGCCTAAAATGCTCGGAGATAATATCCCTTCTATATTTGAAAAATTGGGCCAATTTACCATTAGGGGAACGGCAGGGATCACCCAAAAGGTCATTGAGGCAAAAGTGAACATAAATACACTTATTGGTAGTAGTTATGCCGATCTGACCCTAACCGACATAGATGATATAGACAATGCATCCTACCAGGGATTTGTTTCCTTGATAGATTTTGATCTGGGTGAAATAGTCAATAATGAGAAATTGGGTAAAACTAATTTGGATGTCAATGTAGAAGGAAAGGGATTTGTTCAGGAAACTTTGAATACTAAGGTCACTGGGGAAGTATACAACTTGGAATTTAATGATTACAACTATCAAAATTTAAATGTATCGGGGATACTAAAAGACCAGTTGTTTGATGGGTCTTTGGTATCTGCAGATGAGAATTTCAAATTTGAGTTTAAAGGGCTGGCCGATTTAAAAGAGAGGCGCAACAATTTTAACTTTGTGGCATCAGTGGCATATGCCGACTTTAAGAAGCTGAATTTTATAAAAGACAGCGTTTCTATTTTTAAAGGGAATATCGCCATGGACGTTTCCGGAAATAGCGTGGACAACTTTATAGGGGACATCAATTTTACCAAGACCAGCTATCAAAATAAGAATGAGATCTATTATTTCGATGATTTTAAAATCTCATCAACGTTTGAAAAAGATACCGTAAGGGTCATAGATATAAACTCTCCAGATATCATTACCGGCTACCTAAGAGGGAACTTTAAAGTAAATGAACTGGGCAAATTGGTCCAAAATGCTATTGGAAGCATTTACACCAATTACAAACCCTATCAGATTTCAGACGGGCAACGCTTGGCTTTTAATTTTAAAATTTACAATAAGATCGTAGAGGTCTTTTTTCCCGAGGTGGAGTTTGGTCCCAATACTTTTATCAAGGGAAGCGTTATTGCTGATGAGGGCGATTTCAAACTTACCTTTAAATCGCCCAGTATTACGGCTTTTGGGAATGTGCTGGACAGTATTGATGTGAAGGTGGATAACAAAAACCCCCTTTTCAACACCTTCGTTTCGGTGGCTGATGTCTCAACAAAGTACTACGATGTAAAAGATTTCAACCTGATCAATACGACCATTAACGATACCCTGTTCTTTAGGACGGAATTTAAAGGGGGCAGTGAATACAATGATAGTTATAACCTAAACTTTTATCACACCTTCAATAATCAAAAGAAATCCGTAATTGGTCTAAAAAGGTCCGACCTTAGTTTTAAGGGCAATACTTGGGTGCTGAATAATGAAGGTAACAATAAGAACAAGGTCATACTAAATAGTAAGTTGGATAGTATTACGATTGAGGAAATCGTAATGAACAATGAGGAAAATGAACAGATAAGGCTTAAGGGGCAATTGGCAGATTCTACCTATAAGGACCTGGAGCTTCAGTTTAAGATTGTTTCCTTGGATAAAATAACGCCCAATATAGATAGCCTAAACTTAAAAGGAGAGGTGAATGGGGTTTTAAATGTTCGCCAAAAAGACGGAATCTACCTACCGTCCTCCAACCTGGATATCCGTGATTTTACCGTTAATGACATCCGACAAGGGGATCTTTCAATAGGCATTGTTGGAAATCAGGACTTGACAGATTTTGTGGTCAACGCCCAATTATCCGATAGAGGGGTGGATAGGATGAGTGTGTTTGGTAAAATATCCAATAGGACCGAAATTCCGCAGGCAGATCTTTTGGCAAACTTTAATGACTTTAGTTTGGAACCTTTCAGTCCCCTGGGAGAAGGGGTTATTGATCGCATTCGGGGAGATGTTTCCGGGAATGCACGAATTACGGGAGATTTAAATAATTTGGATATCAATGGGCAGCTCTCATTGAACAATGCAGGCATTGCCATCCCATACTTAAATGTGGATTATGCCTTTGCCCAAAATTCCCAAGTGCGCCTCTATGACCAGACCTTTTATTTTGAGAACATTGGATTAACAGATATATCACAAAACACCCAAGCCAGCATTGATGGTAGTATTACGCATCAAGCTTTTAAAGAATGGAATCTGGATCTAAAGGTGGATACCAAAAATGATCGGTTTATGATCATGGATAAGCCATATAGCGAGGACGAATTGTACTATGGGACTGGATTTCTGAACGGGACAGGGGAGATCTATGGGTCTACCAAGGCTTTGACGATAAAGGTAAATGGAAGCACTGCTAGGGGTACCTCTTTGAAGATTCCTTTGAGCGATGTGGCCAGTGTGGGCGATTTTTCTTTCATAACCTTCATTGAAAAAAACAGTAAAAAAACGATAGAGGCCCAACGTACCATTAAAACAACGGAAGGTTTGGAGCTGGAGTTCGATCTCTTGGTTACCCCAGAGGCTGAAGTGGAGATTGTGGTGGATCAAAAAACGGGGAGTTCTCTTAAAGGAACAGGGGAAGGGATCTTGTTGATAGAGATCAATACCTTGGGTAAGTTCAATATGTATGGGGATTTTGTGGTTGTAACAGGGGAATACCACCATAAATTCGGGGGAGTAATCGATAAAAGATTTAAAGTGAGACCTGGTGGAAGTGTGGTTTGGGAAAGGGATCCTTTGGCGGCTACTTTAAATTTAGAAGCCGTTTATTCCTTGAATGCCAATCCGGCGCCCCTTTTGGACGATCCCGGATATACCAGAAGAATCCCTACGGATGTTGTAGTGAGATTAAATGGTAGATTGGAAAGTCCTGAAATCAATTTTGATATTGAATTCCCAGGAACCAATTCTGTAGTAAAATCAGAGCTGCAGTACCGTCTACAGGATCCAACGGTGATGGAGAGAAACGCCTTTTTCTTGATGGCTCAGGGCACATTTGTAAATGAGGTCTCGGGCATTAACCAACAGGCAGTAACCGGAAACCTGATACAGACTGCCTCCGGATTGTTGAACCAAGTGTTTGATGGGAACAGTGATAAGTTCGATTTTGGACTCTCCTATGAGCAAGGACAGCTGGCCAAGAGTGCGGACATACAGACAGAAAATAGGATAGGAGTGACCGTTTCCACCCAGATCAGTGATAAGGTGCTGATCAATGGTAGGCTGGGAGTGCCGGTTGGCGGGGTAAGTGAAACCGTGGTGGCCGGAGATGTTGAGGTGCAGGTATTGTTGAATGAAGAGGGGACCCTTAGTCTTAAAATATTCAATAGGGAGAACGAAATACAGCAGTTTTTGTCTAATAATCAGGGATATACGCAAGGAGTGGGCTTGTCTTATGAGGTAGATTTTAATACCTTTGAACAATTGCTTGGCAGATTATTTGGGAAAGACAAAAGGAAGGAAAAGAAAAAGGCACTACAACCAAATTCCACAGCTATAATAGAAAAAGATAGTATTATCCGATTTACAGAAAAAAACGGGGATAACTAAATCCTTAAAATTCTAAATTTTCTGTTGCTTAATTACCCAAATAGCTAAAAATTGTTAACGAAAACGTTTGAGGTTTAGTCAGTTCGTAAAATAACCTTTACTTCAATTAGTTTATTGGAATAAGTTTCCTAGTTTTACTTTTTTAAAGATTTTAATGGGTTCAAATATAAAGAAAATAGGGGTTTTTACCTCTGGTGGAGACTCTCCAGGAATGAACGCTGCCATTCGATCGGTTGTGCGTACTTGTGCGTATATGAAAATTGAATGCATGGGTATTTACAGGGGGTATGAAGGGATGATAGAAGGCGATTTCAAAGCCATGGATGCCCGTAGTGTAAACAACATCATAAATAAAGGGGGTACTATCCTAAAGTCGGCTCGTTCTTTGGCATTTAGAACCAAGGAAGGACGTCAGCAAGCATATGATAAGTTAACGGAAGCAGGTATTGATGCTTTAGTGGTTATTGGTGGTGATGGTAGTTTTACCGGAGCTTTGATCTTCAACCAGGAGTTTAACTTTCCAATAATAGGAATTCCAGGAACCATAGATAATGATATTTTCGGAACTACCTATACATTAGGATATGATACGGCTTTAAATACGGTTGTAGAGGTAATCGATAAAATTAGGGATACGGCCAGTTCCCACAACAGATTGTTCTTTGTTGAGGTAATGGGTAGGGATGTTGGTCATATTGCATTGAATGCCGGTGTTGGTGCAGGTGCAGAGGAAATTTTGATACCTGAGGAAAACTTGGGATTGGAACGTTTATTGGAATCCCTTAAGAGAAGTAAGGCATCAGGCAAATCATCGAGTATAGTGGTGGTTGCTGAAGGTGATAAAACAGGTAAGAATGTTTTTGAGCTTAAGGAATATGTAGAAACCCACCTACCGATCTACGATGTTAGGGTTTCTGTATTGGGACACATGCAAAGAGGAGGTTCGCCTTCTTGTTTCGATAGGGTATTGGCAAGTAGAATGGGAGTAAGGGCAGTAGAAGCCTTATTGGAGGGAAAGACCAATCTTATGGTAGGCATCCAAGATAATAAAATTACAATGACCCCAATAAGTAAAGCCATTAAAGGGCATACTAAAATAGATTTGGAGCTCATGAGAGTATCCGAAATAATGACAACATAAAAATTTAAAATTAGAGAAATGTCAAATTTGAGAATAGGAATTAACGGATTCGGTAGAATAGGAAGATTGGTCTTCAGAGCTACTGTGAAAAGAGATAATGTGGATATAGTAGCGATCAATGACTTGTTGGATGTAGACCATCTTGCATATTTATTGGAGTACGATTCTGTTCACGGAAGATTCGATGGAACTATTGAAGTTAAAGATGGAAATCTTATAGTAAACGGTAAAACTATCCGTATTACTGCAGAAAGAGATCCTAAAAACTTGAAATGGGATGAAGTTGGTGCTGATGTAGTTGCAGAATGTACCGGTATTTTCACCACTTTGGAAACTGCACAATATCATATTGATGGTGGTGCCAAGAAAGTAGTTATTTCAGCTCCTTCTTCTGATGCGCCAATGTTTGTAATGGGTGTTAACCATAAATCAGCTAAAGCATCTGATAAGATTGTTTCCAATGCATCTTGTACAACCAACTGTTTGGCTCCTTTGGCCAAAGTATTGCACGATAACTTTGGAATAGAAGAAGGTTTAATGACTACGGTTCACGCTACAACCGCTACACAAATGACTGTTGATGGTCCTTCTAGAAAAGACTGGAGAGGTGGACGTAGTGCTTTATTGAACATTATACCATCTTCTACAGGTGCCGCTAAGGCAGTAGGAAAGGTAATTCCTGAATTGAATGGTAAATTAACAGGTATGGCATTTAGAGTGCCTACAGCAGATGTGTCTGTGGTTGATTTAACAGTGAAATTGGAAAAAGCAACTTCTTACGAAGAGATCAAAAAAGTAATGAAAGCAGCTTCTGAAGGGCCACTAAAAGGAATTTTGGGCTACACGGAAGAGGCAGTAGTTTCTCAAGATTTTATCGGTGATACGCGTACAAGTATCTTTGATGCCGGTGCTGGAATCGAATTGAGCTCTAAATTTGTTAAAGTAGTATCTTGGTATGATAACGAAACAGGATATTCTCACAAATTGGTAGACTTGGCAGAGTACGTTTCTAGCCTTTAAGAATAATTTTTAATTGAAAGAATTCCTGAAGGTGGACATTAGTCCGTTTTCAGGTTTCTTTTTAAATATGGGCCTATGATATTAATTGTTGATAGTGGAGCTACAAAATCGGATTGGATCGCCCTAAATGATAAGGGGGAACAGTTGTTTACAACCCAAACATTGGGGTTGAGTCCAGAAGTGCTGACCAGGCAGGTGATTGAGGACCGTATGGCCAATAACTTTGAAATTTCAAAGAATAAGGATAGCGTAACCGGACTTTACTTTTACGGTGCGGGATGTGGTACAGAGCGCATGAAATTATTTTTGAAAGGCATTTTCAAGGATTTCTTTCCCAATGCCAAAATTCAAGTAAAGGAAGATACATATGCCGCCATTTATGCTACTACCAAAATAGGGCACCAAGGGATCGTTTGTATTTTGGGAACCGGATCTAACTGTAGTTATTATGACGGTCACCAACTGATACAAAAAGTAACTTCCTTGGGGTATATCCTAATGGATGACGGTAGTGGAAATTTCTTTGGACGAAAGCTTTTGAGAGATTACTACTTTCATAAAATGCCACAGGATTTGGGGATAAAATTCGCCAAAGAATATGATCTGGATGCAGATGTGATCAAGGATAACTTATACAAACAGCCGAACCCTAATACCTATTTAGCCAAGTTTGCCCGCTTTATCATCGAGAACAAGGAACATCCATATTGTCGTGGGGTTATAGACAAAGGCCTGCAACAATTTGTGAACAACTACATTATGCAGTTTGAATTGGCCACAAAAGTCCCTGTGAATTTCGTAGGCAGTATTGCACACTTCCTTAGGGATGAATTGGCCACGGTTTTAGACCGTAATGATTTAATCCTAGGGGTCATTCGCCAAAGACCTATTGAGGGTCTCATGGAATTCCATAAGGATACTATTTAATGGCGATCATGGAGATTTCCACATTTACAAACTTAGGTAAATTGGCAACTTCCACTGTTTCACGGGCAGGTGCAGTTTCTGCATCGAAATATGCACCGTAAACCTCGTTTATTGCCGCAAATTGATGCATATCTTTCACAAATATGGAAGATTTCACAACATTTTCAAAGGTCATTCCTGCTTCGGTAAGAATGGCCTTTAAATTTTCCATGGATTGTGCCGTTTCTTTTTTAATATCCCCTTCTATTAATTTCCCGGTGGCTGGATCCATGGGTATTTGTCCAGAGATATACAGTGTATTGCCAGTTAAAATTGCTTGGTTGTAGGGTCCAATGGGTGCCGGCGCATTTGGGGTAGTGATTACTTTTTTCATCTTTGATTTTTTTAGTTGTTAATACTACGTTGTGCTAACGTCTCTGACTTCTATTTTCCCATTTCAGATCCTTAAGCAGGGAGCTCTTTATCCCAATAAAGAAGTACCAACGCTCATAGGTCCCAAATGGCGTCCAGTTGAAATTCAATCTAAAACTCTCTAAATCCCTTTCAAACCTAAAAGAAGTTAAGGTGAAGCCCTTGTTTGCAAAGTCGTATCCCGAGGATACCCCAACGTTCCACATAGGGGTTAGGGAGATGTCCCCAGAAAACATTAGGGAGTTATTGGTGATTTGGTTCTGCCTATTGTTATTGTTGTACGTTACGGCATAGGCGAGATTAAGGTTCCATGGAAGTTTGTTGCCATAGCTAGTCGTTTCCTCAGGCTCTTTATTGTCATCTTCTCTAAAACTTCGTTGATTGCCAAAGTCATCTGCCCTACCAAAAAGATCATCGGTCCGTCCTCCACTGGCAGCAACATAGTCGTCCGTAGGCTCCTCTTCATCGTCCTTTTTGTTTTTACCAAAACTGGTGCTGCTGATACGATAGCTTACATTGGCATTTGCCCTGGTCAATCTAAATAGGCTTCCTCCGTTATCCTTGTTCCATGTATCTATACGTATCCCATTGTTGTCTATGGCGTAGGGATCCAAGCTGGAAGAAAAATTGATGGACATTTTATTGTTGAGGATGGTGGTTCCTCCAGTGATGTTCAAGGGGCTTAATTTTAAGGAATCCGCTTCAAAATTGTAGGCCGTGGATAGGTTAAAGCTATTGAGGAGGGAAACTTTTTTGGGTTCCAGAGCTGTTGAATCCTTATCCCGCACCTTTGCTTCTAATGTATTGGCCAAATTAAAGCTCATGGCGCTCGTTTTGTTCAGTCCGGGGGCTCCATTCAAGGTGTTTTCAAATTTACTATACCGTTGGATGTCTCCATTGGCGTTAAGAATCTGGTCCCCATTCTCATCTAAATAGTCTTGGTAATATTGATCAAAGGCTGGGGTGTACCCATAGCTCATAGATGGTCTCATAGTGTGCCTAATGGCCTGTATTTTTTTATCCTCCCCAAAATTGAAAGTTCCATATAGGGTGGTTCCAAGGCTAGCGGTCAAATTGTACTCACCATATCTCGCGAACTCAGAGACTGTATCAGTGACCACGCCACGTCTAGCATCTTCATCATATTCCCTTTCATAGGTTTGAAGGGTCCACACGTCATTGTAATTTCCCCCTACAGTAACACTAAAGTGCTTGGCAACTTTGAAGTTGGTGCTGATGGGGATGGTATGTATTGCTCCCACTTTGGCGCCCTCGAACATTTTGGAAGTGAAGAACAGTGAATCTGTGGTGGTAATTCTATTTTCTGCCCTTAGGTTGTACTGAAAGTTGATGTTCTGTATAATTCCCTTCTTTATCCCGTCCCGTTTGGCAAATGGATAGATACGCTCCACACTGGTGGTCAGTGTTGGTAAGGTAAGGTTTACTGCCTCCGTATTGGTGTTTTGGTTATGTGTGGCCGTTAAGCTCATGTTTACCGAAGGATATTCTGGAAACGTCTTGGAATAGGAAATGGAAGATGAAAGGTTATTGTTCTGTGTATTGGGAACGTTGAACTGGTTCAATGAGTTTCTATAATACTGGCTACTACCAAAGTTTACCGATGCTGAGAACCTGGAATTGGGACTCGCCTTGGTGTCCTGGGAGTGGGACCATTGGATGTTGTAATTAGTGGATCTGGAGTAATCATCAAAGCCTTTTTGACTGTTAATGATGTTTTCGTACCTGATATTTACATTTCCCCTAAACTTGTAGCGCTGTATATATTGTGATTCCCCTCTAAGACCGTAACTACCGTTGGTATACACGTCTCCTTGAACACTCAGATCCACATAATCGTTGATGGGGAAATAATACCCACCATCCTGTAAAAAATATCCCCTCGTTGGATCGTTTCCTATGTTAGGAAACAATAATCCTGCGCTGCGACCTTCCGTCAATGGAAAATAAGCAAAGGGCAATGCAATGGGGGTAGGGACATCGGCAATATACATATTGCTATAACCAGCAATAATTTTCTTTTTGGGAACGAACTTTGCTTTTCTCACCCTAATGTAATAGTCTGGATCTACAGTGTCCTTGGACGTGGTGAGTTTGCCTTCGTATAGGAAGTAAACGGAGTCGTTCTCCTTTTTGGTGATCTGTGCATATACCTTCATGGCATCGCTTCCCAGTGCTCCTACATCTGCCTGTTGTTCCGATCGGGAATTGAAGATCAATGCTTTTTGGGTATCAAAATTGAAGCGGATGGAATCGGGTCTTACCTCATTGGTACCTTGCTTAAAATACGGGATCTGGGAATAAGCACCTGTTGAATCTTTAATTCTTCCTGCGTATACCTCATTCTTTTCGTAATCCATGACGATGACACCAGCTTTTAGCTCCGTATCCTGATAATAGATTTCGGCCTCATTATAAAGGTATATTTTATGGTCTTTCTGACTGAGTTTTGCGTAATCCTTGGCCTTGTACTTAATTTTGTCCAACAAAAGGGGCTCTTTTTTGGGTAAAGAATCTTTTTGAACAGAATCTACAGCAATTGTATCCTGTCTTATGATCTTCGGTAGAGGAGAAGCCACAATGGTGTCTTGCTCAGCTTTGATGGGCACGGGGGGTACTGGGATATCTTGTGCAAACAAGGAAGTTGCTGTCAGCAACAACAGGAAATATAAAAGTAAATGATGTTTGTTTGATTGCAAGACTATAAATCCTATTTTTGTAATAGTTTGGCTTAATTTTTGGAATCCAAACTTACATATATTTTTTGTTCCCCCTGTACCTGATTGCAATAAATTTAACCATATTACGTACGCATGTGCGCAAATGGTTAAAGGAATCAGGAATGGCCAAAAATACCACCTAATTCTGGAGGAATTGAAAAAATAATGTATAAAAATTCAAAACAAGTATAACAGCATTATGGTTAAATATATTGGATACAAGCTTTTTTATGCAATCACTTTTTTGGTGCTAGCTGTATTATTGTCGGCTTTCAGTGATCCCGGAGATAAGACGCCCAAGGAGAAAACGTTTGTAGTGGTTTTGGATGCAGGCCATGGCGGTCATGATCCAGGTAACTTGGGTAATGGATATCTTGAAAAAAACATAGCCCTTAACATCGTTTTGAATATTGGTAAATGGTTGGAGAAGAATCCCAATGTTAAAGTGGTTTATACCAGAAAGGACGACACCTTTGTTGATCTTTATGTTAGGGGTCAAATAGCCAATAAGGCCGATGCGGATCTCTTCGTTTCCGTTCATTGTGATTCCCACAACTCTGATGCCCATGGAGCTGGAACCTTTGTTCTTGGGCTTCATGCCAACAAGCAGAATTTTGAAATAGCAAAAAAGGAAAACTCGGCTATCTATTTGGAGGACGATTATGAGACCAGATATGCAGGATACGATATAAATTCCCCTGAATCTGTCATAGGGTTCACCATTATGCAAGAAGAATTTCTCGATCAGAGTATTGCCTTGGCTAAATTGATACAGGATAACTTCACCAATAAATTAAGACGGGTGGATAGAAAAGTGAAGCAGGCCGGCTTTATTGTACTCCATCAGACTTTTATGCCAAGCGTTTTGGTGGAAACAGGATTCCTGACCAATAAAACGGAAGGAGCTTATTTGAATTCCAACAAGGGACAGACCGAAATGGGGAGCGCCATTGCTGCTGCCATATTGGATTATAAGAACACCCTTAACGGGAATACGGCAATGGAATATGTTAAAAAGGAAACGGCCAATGTTGCCGTTGCATCCAAGGAAGAGGTAAAGAAGCCAATAGAGGTGCCCAAAAAAGACCTGCCCAAAGAAAAGATGGTAAGGGTGAAACAAGTGGTTAACACGCCTGAAAAGCCCAAAGAATTACCTAAGGAAACGGTGGTTAAAAGTAAAGAAACCAAAAATGAGCCTCAAGAAGTAGCTGCAGCAGATTCAAAAGAGGAAGGCACGGATCCCATAGAATTTAAAAAGAAAAGCAACCTTATTTATAAGGTGCAACTTTTTGCCAGCTCTAGAGAAATACCGTTAAATTCGGAAAATTTCAAAGGGTTGAACAAACTTACGAAAGAACCTGTAGGCAAACTTTATAGATATATGTATGGCAATGCCGAGTCTTATTTTGATGCCAAGCTATTGAAGTCCAATGCAGATGCTAAAGGGTATGACACGTCTTATGTGGTGGCATATAAGGATGGAAAGCGGATATCATTGGACGAAGCTTTGAAATACGTCTCTGAATAATAGCACCTCTTCTAAAAATTATTTCTAATTTTGTTAAGAACAGTAAATCGATCTCTTTGAAAATATCTAGGGAAATTAAGACAGGAATTATCGTTTTAGGCGGTATCTTGTTGTTTGTTTTAGGTTTTAGTTATCTGAAATCTTCACCAATATTTGACAATAGTAAAACATTTTACGCGGTATATAAACATGTTGGCGGACTCCAACCTGGTACCCAGGTATCCATCAACGGTTTTGCGGTAGGAAAGGTCAATGACATCAGGTTTAAAGATGATACTGGAATGTTGTTGGTCACTTTTTCGGTGGAGAATAAATTCCAATTTTCTAAAAATAGCAAGGCCGAACTTTATGATACAGGAATTATTGGAGGTAAGGGGATACAGATAAAACCTGTTTTCGATAATGCTCCAATGGCAAAATCGGGAGATACGCTCCAAACAGAAACCAAACCGGGACTCACAGAATTGGTACAACAACGATTAACGCCTTTACAATTAAAAGTAGAGGATGCAGTTTCCAACGCAGATTCCTTATTGATTAATTTTAATGAAATCCTCGATGACAAGACCAAAAAGGATCTACGGGAGAGCATCAGTGGGTTGAATGCCTTGGTCAACAGTTTTCAAGGGAGTGCAAATACTATGAATGCATTACTGGTGGGCAATAAGGATAAATTGAACGGATCTATTGAGGATTTGAGCAATATAACCGGGAATTTCTCAAAATTATCGGACTCCATTGCTAATTCAGGTATTGTGGAAACCATGGAAAGTCTTCAATCTACCCTTAAAAATTTAGATGGTCTTATGGCCAAAATGGAAAAAGGAGAAGGTACCTTGGGTAAATTGATGAAAGACGAAGCCCTTTACGCTAATTTGTCCAGTGCTTCTAAAGAGCTGGACCTATTGTTACAAGATTTCAGATTAAATCCTAAACGATATGTGAATGTATCGGTTTTCGGTAAAAAGCAAAAAGAGTATACATTACCGGAAAACGATCCGGCAGAAAAAAGCAACGATTAGGATATGGAATACCTTCCCAATATTTTATTTGCAATAATACTAGTAGGTGCACTAACTTTTTTTACCAAAAATGTAAAAAGGTTGTCCCGTAACATTAAGTTGGGTAGAGATGTGGATGTTAGTGATAACAAACCGCTCCGATGGAAAAACATGGCCAAAATTGCCTTGGGACAAACCAAAATGGTAGTAAGGCCCATAGCTGGGATAATGCACGTAATTGTCTATGTTGGTTTTATTATCATTAACATAGAGGTGCTCGAAATTATAATAGATGGACTCTTGGGGACCCACCGTATTTTTGCCCCTTTGGGTAGTGTTTATGATTTTTTGATTGCTTCCTTTGAAATCTTGGCATTCTTGGTTATCGTCGCAGTTGTTGTTTTCTGGTTGAGACGAAATGTGACTCGAATTAAAAGATTTTTGAATCCAGAAATGAAGGGTTGGCCTAAGAATGATGCCAATTTGATCCTTTATATAGAATTGGTTTTGATGATCTTGTTCCTGACAATGAACGGCGCCGATTATCAATTACAACAGTTGGGAGCTGATCACTATACCCAAGCGGGATCCTTTCCTATAAGTCAATTTTTGGCGCCTATTTTAGATGGCATGAACATACCATCCTTGGTTCTGGTAGAAAGGAGTGCATGGTGGCTTCATATTGTAGGTATCCTGTTCTTCCTTAATTATCTGTACTATTCAAAGCACTTACATATCCTCTTGGCATTCCCGAACACTTATTTTGGTAAAATAAGACCAAAAGGGCAGTTCGATAATTTAGAAGCTGTGACTAAAGAGGTGAAATTGATGATGGATCCTTCAGCTGATCCGTTTGCCGCGCCTGTGGAAGGAGCAGAGCCTCCAGCAAAATTTGGGGCTTCTGATGTGATGGATCTCAATTGGGTGCAATTATTGAACGCCTATACCTGTACAGAATGTGGAAGGTGTACAAGTGAGTGCCCGGCGAACCAGACAGGAAAGAAGCTTTCTCCCAGAAAGATCATGATGGACACCAGGGACCGTTTGGAAGAAGTAGGGAAAAATATAGACGCCAATAATGGGGAGTTCAAAATGGACGGCAAGGAGTTGTTGGGTGATTATATTACCCATGAAGAACTATGGGCCTGTACCACTTGTAATGCCTGTGTGGAAGCATGTCCGGTAAGTATAGATCCTTTATCGATCATTATGGATATGAGGCAATATCTCGTAATGGAGCAATCCGCCGCCCCATCAGATTTGAACAATATGATGGGCAATATTGAAAACAATGGAGCACCGTGGCCATTCAATCAAATGGATAGGCTTAACTGGGAAAAAGAATTATAAAAAACAGCTTGAAGATATGAGTAATGAACTAAAAGTGCCAACCATGGCAGAACTGTTTGCAGCTGGTCAACAACCGGAAGTATTGTTTTGGGTGGGATGCGCAGGAAGTTTTGATGATAGGGCAAAAAAGATCACAAAAGCATTCGTTAAAATCCTGAACAAGGCAAAAGTGAGTTTTGCTGTTTTGGGTACTGAGGAAAGCTGTACTGGTGACCCGGCCAAAAGGGCGGGAAACGAATTTTTGTTCCAAATGCAGGCTGTGACCAATATTGAAGTATTGAACGGTTATGGTATTAAGAAGGTCGTAACTGCATGTCCCCATTGTTTTAATACGATAAAGAATGAATATCCAGGATTGGGTGGTGATTACGAAGTTGTGCACCATACCCAATTTTTAAAGCAGTTATTGGATGAAGGACGAATCACCATGGAAGGTGGTCAGTTCAAAGGAAAGCGCATCACATTTCATGACCCTTGCTATTTGGGAAGGGCGAACAATGTGTATGAGGCTCCAAGGGATCTGATAAGAAAGCTCGATGCCGAACTGGTAGAAATGAAGAACTGCAAGAAAAAAGGCTTGTGTTGCGGTGCAGGAGGAGCTCAGATGTTCAAGGAACCAGAAAAAGGAGATAAGGATATCAACATAGAAAGAACAGAACAGGCTCTGGATACTAGACCTGAAATTATTGCAGCCGGTTGCCCATTTTGCAATACGATGATGACCGATGGGGTAAAGAACAAAGAGCAAGAAGGAGCTGTGGCGGTAATGGATATTGCAGAACTGATTGCCACTGCCGAAGATTTATAAAAAAAGAACAAATGTTAGTAGAATTCAATTCATTATCAGAGACTTCAAGGGTATGGATCTATCAAGCCAGTAGAAGCTTCAATGCAGAGGAATTGGAAGAAGTGAAAGCTGGACTGGACCAATTTATCAAAGAATGGACGGCCCATGGAAGCGAATTGAAAGCGGGATATGAGATACGCTATAACCGATTTATCGTAATAGCCCTGGATCAAACAAATACCACGGCCTCTGGATGCTCCATTGATGCATCCGTGCGGTTTATACAGGCTTTGGAAAAGAAATACGATATAGATCTATTGGACAAAATGAACGTTTCCTATAAGCAAGGGGAGTTTGTAGCCTATAAGACCCTTATCGATTTTAAAAAGATGGCCAAAAATAAATCGGTCTCTAAAAACACCATCGTGTTCAATAATTTAGTAACCAATAAGTTGGAATACGAAAATCATTGGGAGGTGCCTGCCGAAGAAAGCTGGCACGGTCGTTTTATGTAATCCTTGTCGCTAAATTGAAGTCATAAATGTCTCTTAAGTTTATGACCCCCAGTGTGTTTATTAGTATCTTTTTACTTAAGTTAGTACCTTAGAATACATGTTTTTATGAGGTTAAAATTCGTATTCCACATTCTCTTTATATTTTTTTTCATTGGAAGTTCAGTCCGGGGTCAACAGGACCCTCTGGTTTCCAAGGATAGTCTGGATCAGGCCCAATGGGTCAATGATGTGTACCAGTCCATGACCTTGGATGAAAAAATGGGGCAGCTCTTTATGATGAGCGTGGCATCGGACCAAGCTAAATCTGGCACCGATCAGATTAAAAAAATGATTGAGGAGCATAAAATAGGCGGGGTCATATTTTCCACAGGCGGTCTTGTCCGGCAGGCAAAATTGACCAATGAATATCAGGCGGCCTCCAAAATTCCCTTACTTATTGGAATGGATGCCGAATGGGGCCTAGCAATGCGGTTGGATTCAACTTATGCTTTCCCATGGAACATGACCTTGGGAGCCATTAAAGATACCGCGGTTGTGGCCAAGGTAGGTCGACAGATTGGATTACATGCCAAACGAATGGGAGTGCATATCAATTTTGCCCCTGATATAGACATCAATATAAATCCCAATAATCCCATTATAGGAAATAGATCCTTTGGGGAGGATAGGGACAACGTTGCCCTAAAAGGAATTGCCTTTATGAAAGGCATGGAAAGTGTTGGGGTTTTGGCAAGTGGGAAACATTTTCCGGGGCATGGAGATACTGCCACAGATTCCCACAAGGCACTGCCTATCCTAGAGTTCACTGCAGAAAGATTGGACAGTATAGAGTTGTACCCTTTTAAAAAATTGATCAATAACGGTCTTAGCAGTGTGATGGTGGCACATTTAAGTATTCCCAGCTTAGAGAAAAGAAAGGAATATCCTTCTTCCCTTTCCAGTCGCATCATTACTAATTTACTGAAAGATGAATTGCAGTTCAAAGGCTTAATTTTAACAGATGCCCTAAACATGAAAGGCGTTGCGGATATAAAGGGACGTTCCAACTTCAAAGAGGCAGGGGATGTGGAGCTCACGGCCTTTTTAGCGGGCAATGATATTTTATTGATGCCCAAAGAAGTTGAGCCGGCCAAAAAGAAGCTAATTGAAGCCTATGAATACGGTATTATTTCGGAAAGGCGATTGGCTACCTCCGTTAAAAAGATCCTTAAGGCAAAATATAGGGTTGGACTTAATACCTACCAGCCAATAAAAATGAATGGCCTTTATCAAGATTTAAATTCATTGGAAAATGATCTGGTCTATGAGGAAGCCATTGAAAACGCACTGACAGTTGCCAAAAATGATGTAAATCTATTACCCATAAAAAATTTAGAGAACAAAAAAATCGCCTATGTCAAATTCGGTGATGCCGATGGGAGTGTGTTTTTGACTGAGTTAAAAAAATACGCAAGTGTTACCGAGGTTAGTGGTAATGACATTAATAGCCTGAAAAAGAATTTGGAAGGTTACAATATAGTAATTGTCGGTTTTCATAAAAGCGATGAGAGTCCTTGGAAACCTTACAAATTCTCTTCAAAAGAAATAGCGTGGTTACAAGAAATAGGAGACTTAAGAACCTCCAACCTTGTACTTGCCACTTTTGCCAAGCCCTATTCCTTGTTGGAGTTGCCATCTTTGGATAATATTAATGCCATTATGGTAGGCTATCAAAATAGTGTTTTGGCTCAGGAGAGGGGAGCTCAGTTAATTTTCGGGGCAATTCCTGCAAAGGGGGTACTGCCGGTTTCTGCGCATCCTGAACTACCAGTAAATACCGGAGTAATATTGAGTGATATATCTAGGTTAGGTTATAGTTTCCCTGAAAGGGTAGGGATGAGCACCTCCAAGTTGGCTTTGGTGGATAAGATGGTGAAAAATGGTCTAGATTCCCTTATGTTTCCTGGAGCACAGGTATTGGTTGCAAGAAGGGGGAAAGTAATTTACAACAAAGGGTTTGGTAAACCTACTTATGATTCCGATCAACAAATAACAACAGATTATCTATATGATTTGGCATCCCTCACCAAAATTTTGGCTACCCTTCCAATTCTAATGAAAATGGAAGAAGACGGGAAGGTAGATTTAATAGACACATTTGATAAACTGAACCCCGACTATGCCAATACAGAACTCAAGGATGTAACTGTATTAAAAGCATTATCGCACTATGGCAGGCTGCCGGCTTGGATTGCATTTTATTTAGATACCCTGGATAAGAATAGAAAACCATCCCCACAATTGTATATGAGTTCTCCTGTTCCAGGTTATACAACCCATGTGGCGGATGATATGTATCTGGCAGACATGTATCAGGATTCGATTTACAACAGAATTGGAAGACAAAGTTTAAAATCCAATAGGTATCGATATAGCGACCTTTCCTATTATGTGTTTAAGAAGTTTATTGAGGGCAATTATAAAACAGGATTGGATAAGATCACCAATGATAATATCTACAGTCATTTAGGGGCTGATCATACCAGTTACAATCCCTTGGGAAAATTCGCCAAAAATAAAATAGTACCTTCTGAGGAAGATGATTATTACCGATACGGTACAGTTCAAGGTTACGTTCATGATATGGGTGCCGCAATGCAAGGTGGGGTAGGAGGTCATGCGGGCTTGTTCAGCAACTCCAATGATGTGGCCAAAATAATGCAGATGTACTTACAGGGAGGCTATTATGGGGGAGAACGTTTTATGGAGGCAAGGACAGTAAAAAAATTCAACACCTGTTACTTTTGTGATCAGAATGTCCGCAGGGGCGTAGGTTTTGATAAACCAGAACTGAAGAATGGCGGTTCAACCTTTAAAGGAATTTCACGAAAAAGTTTTGGACATAGCGGCTTTACGGGAACCTTGGCATGGGCAGACCCAGATGAAGATCTGGTTTATGTCTTCTTGTCCAATCGTACTTATCCTTCAGCTTCCAATACACTTCTTATTAAATCTGGATTGAGAACTAGGATCCAAAAGGTAATTTACGACGCCATATTAAATTAATTGGTAGTTTTGTAATAGAGGAATTAACAGGAAATCAGAGCCTTATGAATTTGATGGGTTCTTTTTCCTCTTAAAAGGAAACAAAACGGATATTTCATTGAAATGTTACGGATGTTATATCGACTGAATAAGGAGATAAAGTAAGGAAATGATTCTTTTTAAGGAGGAATCAACTACGTTAAAAGCCAAGATAATAGAATGAAGATAGCGATTGTTTGTTACCCAACGTTTGGAGGAAGTGGTGTTGTTGCCACAGAATTGGGTATTGCCCTTGCCAATAGAGGGCACGAAATTCATTTTGTTACCTATAAGCAACCGGTTCGATTGGAATTGTTGAACAATAGGATACATTTTCATGAAGTACACGTTCCGGAGTACGCATTGTTCCATTACCAGCCCTATGAACTCGCTCTTTCCAGTAAATTGGTGGATACTGTTAAATTATATGGAATAGAACTTTTACACGTTCATTATGCCATTCCCCATGCCTATGCTGGATATATGGCCAAAAAGATGTTGGAGGAAGATGGGATATATCTGCCCATGATTACTACCCTTCACGGAACTGATATTACCTTGGTGGGGAAACATCCCTTTTACAAGCCAGCGGTAACCTTCAGCATCAATAAGTCCGATGTGGTAACCTCTGTCTCCTCTAGTTTAAAGAAAAACACCTTGGATTTGTTTGATATCAAGCAGGATATTGAGGTAATCCCCAATTTTATAGATAAAAGAAAATACAGTACCAAGTTCACGGACTGTCAGCGTTCCTTAATGGCGACGGATGAGGAGCGTATCATAACCCATATCAGTAATTTTAGAAAAGTAAAAAGAATCCCCGATATCATCCACATTTTTGATAAGATCCAAAAGGAAATTCCTGCCAAGTTGATTATGGTAGGGGAAGGGCCAGAAAAGGAAGGTGCTGAGTTATTGGTAGAAAAATTAGGGCTTTCGGACAGGGTAGTATTTTTGGGGAATAGCAACCAGATTGATAAAATCCTTTGTTTCTCAGATCTGTTTTTATTGCCATCGGAATCTGAAAGTTTTGGTTTGGCTGCTTTGGAGGCCATGATCAATAAGGTGCCGGTCATTTCCAGTAATGCCGGAGGTATAGCAGAAGTGAACCAGCACGGAGTAACAGGATTCCTTAGTGATATTGGTAATATTGATGAAATGGCAGCCAATGCCCTGAGAATTCTGAGGGATGATAATGAATTGGAGAAATTTAAGGCAAATGCAGTCAAGGTTGCCGAAACCTTTGATATTGCCAATGTCTTGCCCTTATATGAAGCGGTCTATGAAAAAGCATATAAGGCCCGTTTTAAAACTTCCTATTGATATGAGAATATTCCTTGTTAGTTTGTTATTGGTTTGTTTATCCTGTAAAAGTCAGAAAAAGGGTAATCAAAATAATTCAGAAAACGTTCAAATGGAAAAACCCATCTTGGTACTGGAAGATAACTACTCCAATATTGATAGTTCACAGATTAGCATAATAACAGATCAAAAAGCGCTACAAAAGTTTTTTGTGCAAGTGAACAAAACAAGAAAGCCGGGATTGCCAGTTCCTGATATAGATTTTTCAAAGGAAATGTTGATTTTGATTTGTGCAGGGGAACAACATGGCAAATATGAACCGAATGTTACCATTTTAGAGCCAGATGCTGAGAACTTGACCGTTGATGTAGAGCGAAAACTGCCTTCTGATTCTGTAGAAACGGCCATGTCCACTCCTTTTTTCTTATATAAATTACCTCTTACAGAAAAGAAAATTACCATTAAGAAAAGAGATAATTAATTGAAAGAAAATTCCTAAACCGTCCTACACCGAGTATTATTACATTTCATAGCACTTTATTTGAACCATATCCATTTCGCAGTAATTTCACCTCTTAATTATCCCAAATTTTACGGTAATGAAAAATTTTAACTTTAATTTATTTGTCGCGTTTTCTCTTGTTGTAACCTTAGTTTCCGCTCAGGAAAGTATGGAATTGACCGCTAAGGACAGTATAGTCAAAAGTTCCTGGGTTGCTGGTATTGGCATTAATATAGTAGATGACACCGCTTCACCTTTTGATGGCAATTTATTGGATATAAAGGATAGCTGGAACGCTGTACCTTACCCTTCCTCATTAAGTATAGCAAGAAATTTCAGTAACGGAATAGGCCTAAAAGCTGTTGGTTCTTACAATAAATATAAGGTTGGAAAACTGATTGATGGAGCAATCAATATGGCCGAAAGGGATTACTATGCCATTGATGGGATGGTAAGCTATGATCTAAATAAACTATTTGGTGAAACAGGCTGGTTTGATCCATTTCTTCAAGCTGGTGCAGGTTATAGTTCTATAGGGAATATAGGAAGAACAACAGGGAACGCAGGTTTTGGGTTTAATACTTGGTTCAGTGATACTTGGGGCCTTAATTTCAATACCATGGGAAAATGGGGTATAGAAGAAGGGTCTACAAAACAAGTACAACATTCCGCTGGGGTAGTATATCGCTTTGGTGTTGAAAAAGAATTGTCCAAAAAAGGAATGGAGCATTTGGCTTTAATAGACGCCATCAAAAAAGAACAGCAACGGGTTCAAGATTCCACGGATGCAGCTGACAGAGCTAAAGAATTGGCCAAACGTATGGCCGAGGAACAAGAAGCTGCCAGACTCGCTGCAGCTGAGAAGGCTAGAATAGATGCTGAAAATAAAAGAAAGGCACAAATAGAAAATGATATTAAGAATCTAGGTAAGATTTACTTCGCTTTCAATTCCAGTGCATTAAATACCGAATCTAAGGCAACATTGACCCAATTGGCGACATTAATGGAAGCCACACCATCCATTACCTTAGAAGTAGCCTCATATACAGATAGTAGAGGCCCAGCCAATTACAACCTTATGCTATCGGAAAAAAGGGTGAAGTCGACCATTGATTATTTATTGGGTCAGGGTCTTTCGTCTGATAGATTGGTTCCTAAAGCCTATGGTGAGACCAATTTGGTCAACGAGTGTGATGATAACACGCCTTGTTCTGCTGCCAAACACAAGTTGAATAGAAGGTCTGAATTTTTGGTAATCCGTTTTTAATTTAGTTTAAATTCTTATTGAATTGATAAATTCACCTAGTTAATTAAGCTCATATCAACCCCCGATTTTGATTTGATTATATGATAATACTTGGCCTTAACTATTATTTCCACGATTCTACAGCATGTATCGTCAAAGATGGAAAACTTATAGCTGCTATTGAAGAAGAACGTTTGAATAGGGATAAGCATACCCAGGCATTTCCTGAGCTTGCGATCAAAAGATGTTTAAAATTAGCAGGATTAACTTTTGATGACATTGATCATATAGCAGTGTCCATTAAGCCAACCACACATTGGTTTAAGAAGTCAATTTATGTTTTAAGACATCTAAAGAGTTTTGTGCCTTTTATGGGACATCATGTGGTCAATTCATATGCCAAACAAAGAAGATTTTGGATATGGTATAATGGGAATTGGAATAAGGATAAAGGACCTAAAGTTCACTTTATTGAACACCACCTTACCCATGTGGCCGGTACATTTTTTGTTTCTCCCTATAAGGAAGCAGCCCTACTAGGTATAGATGGATCTGGAGAATGGGCAACTACTTGGCTAGGGTATGGTAAAGAAAATACTATTGAAAAATATGGTGAAAGCTTTTTTCCACATTCTTTTGGGTCATTTTATGAGGCCGTTACCGAGTTTTGTGGATTCAAGCCTAATTACGATGAAGGTAAAACTATGGGTCTTGCGCCCATGGGGAATTCTGAAATCTTCATAAAGCAAGTTAGGGATATTGTTAAGGTAACTCCGGAAGGGCAGGTAAGAATTGATTTGAGCTATTTTAACTATCAACATATCGTAGGAAAGAGATGCTCAAATAAATTCTATAAAACTTTTGGGGAACCAAGGATGCCTGATGGTCCATTTATGCAATATCATATGGATGTTGCAGCCGCATTTCAAAGGGTGTTGGAAGAACGAGTATTGGAAATCTGTTCGATTCTACATTCAAAAACAAAAGCTGACTATTTAGTGATCTCTGGGGGCGTTTCTTTAAATAGCGTTATGAACGGAAAGATTGTTAGAGAAAGTCCGTTCAAAGATGTCTATGTGATGCCAGCGGCAGGAGACAATGGGACGGCAATAGGTGCAGCGTATTATTTGTACAACGGAATATTTAAGAAAACTAGGAACTATGTACACGATAATCCATATCTAAGTACAAGTTATACCAATGAGGAAATCAAGGCGGCCATAGACAGAGCCAAATTGAAGGCAGAATACGTAGAGGATATTGGGGAGGTAGCAGCACAATTATTAGAACAAGGGAAAATAATAGGATGGTTCCAAGGGACCATGGAAATTGGTCCAAGGGCATTGGGCAGTAGGAGTATTTTAGCCAACCCAGCCTTTCCACAGATGAAGGACAAGATAAATGCTCAGGTAAAATTTAGGGAAGCGTATAGGCCATTTGCTCCATCGGCCACATTGGAATCCTACAAGGAATATTTTGACCTTGAGGTAGAAGATCCATTTATGCTCAAAGTTTGTAATGTATTAAAAGACAAGCAACATATTTTACCAGCCATTACCCATGTGGACGGTAGTGCACGTTTGCAAACTGTAGATAAAAATATACATCCTTTATATCATGATGTAATTACCAAGTTGGGTTTAAAAACGGGGGTCCCTGTTGTTTTGAACACTAGTTTTAACGTGCAAGGAGAGCCCGTGGTGGAGTCGCCATTTGATGCATTAAGATGCTTTTATTCCAACGGATTGGATGCGTTATGTATTGGGAATTATGTAATTGAAAAATAGAATTGGCAATAGTGCTAAGGAAAACAAAAGTCTGAGTTTGGATGCAACACCTTTTGTTGCCAAACTCAAATACTTTTAAGGCCAATAATATATTCCTATTGTCCTAGGTGATCCATTGTTTTCGGGCTTAAGAAGGACTGCTCGACTTTGTGGTCTTGGGATTGGGTTAATATTAATCCTGGTACCCTTACCTTTTAAAGACGATTTTCTGAATGTTTTTTTGCCCTTTGATGATATATGAGCTGTTGTCTTGTATTTCATATACCTCCACCTTTTCAATGTGCTCTAAATTCGTATACAAATAATCATATACTGGTTTTTTCAGAAAGGAATAGCTGTCATTGTTTATAAAATCTATACGTTTTTGATTTTTATCATCAGACAGATCTTCAGGTGTTCCGTCAATATAATATTCAATTTCATCACTTTCAGGTTTCTTACTAAATTTGGACCTGAAATTATGATAATGTTTATTCACTCCTTTGGATACCAAAAAATTGACCAATTTGGTCTTTAAGGAAATAAAACTGACCATGATTGGGACCATGAACGAATTTTGTTCATAAAATAAATGGTGTTCAAAATTATAGGTATGATTGCACCATTTTAATTTATAATCGAAGGCTCCATACCCCATGTCGAGCATTTGGTAACCGTTGTTGATGCACCATTCCAATAATTTCTGTACAGCAATGTTTCCCAAACCAAATTTGGCATAATCTATGTCGTAGGATGGGATCGCTAAAAACACAATCTTATCACAATGGTAGTTCAAAGAAATTTGTATAGGTCTCTGATTATCATAAATGACATAAAGTGATGCTTTTTTCTCATTGATGAGTTCAAAAACACTAGTTACATAAGAATCCCAACGCTTTAAAGAGTCATGTTGATCATCTCGCTGGTTAAATCTGCGTACAAGCATATGATGTAGGGACTGCATCAGAAAATCATAGTCTTCCTTGCTAATTTGTCCATAAAAAAGCCTATATCGGATATCAAAACTAGTCTCTAACCCTTTTATTTTTCGTTTTAGTACGGTCCGTAAATTACTCTTGATATTGGCTCTGATATAACTATTAATATCCTTATGATCATTGATTTTGATACAGAAGCCATTGATCCGAAAAATCTTTTTGACTTTAACCCCTTTAGGGACTTCAATATTTGCATCAAAATAAGATGGGAAGAGCTCAATGCATATTATTGGAGTTCTATCTGAAAGTTTATAGTTGTTGTGGTATTCAGATACGGGCAATACATTGCCATTATAAGAAAGCGCTTTATATTGCAAAGGCACTACTTGTTTTTCAAAAAAAGTAAAATAAAAATTCTTTTTAATTATGAATTTTGATACCATCATTTTAATTACAATGCAGGCGATGAATTAACATACTTAATATAGAAAATAAAGCGTAAAGTAAGGCTACCTTAAGTTAGTAACCAAATATTAATTTCTATAAGTTATCTGCTGCGCATTGTTTTTTCCTCTGATCAAAAATGATTTTGGGCTATCAGAAATCATAAAAATAAAGGTATTGTCCTTATGCTCAACTGTAGAGTATAAAAACTCGTATAACAAGGTACGCAGAAACTTGTATTGTTCTATCTCGGGATCAATTTTCACCATATTTTTAAATTTATCTGGTTCCGTAATAGTTCTTTTTTCAAGTGAGGATTCAGAACCATCAATTGGTTTAGAACTATTTATTGAAAATTTTTCCCTGATGTTGTTGTAGATTAGATTGACCTGTTTCTCTTTTAAAAATTCCTTAATGGATAATTTAAAAAGCTCAATCTTGGCCAAAATTGGAATTATACGGGACTGTTGGTTATAAACTACCTGATATTTAAATTGATAAATATGGTTACACCATCTTCGTTTATATTCCAAATCACCGTATCCCAATTCTAAATACTCAAATTGGTCTTTTAGGCACCATTCTACCAATTTGATCATTTCTACATGTCCAACCCCAAATTTATGATAGTCGATATCATAGGAGGATAAAGCACTAAAAACTATCTTGTCAAAATGATAATTTAAAGAAATATCAATGGGCTTCTTAGCATCATAAATTATAAATAATGATGCTTCTTTACGGTTGATTTGATCAAAGGTTTTATCAAGAATAATGTTCCATTCTCTCAATTTCTTGTGCTCATCATTGCGTTGGGTGAATCTTCTAACCAGCATTTCCTTTAATGTAGACATTAAAAAGCTATACTCCTCTTTGGAAATACTGCCAAAGAATGTTTTATAATTGATGTTGAAACAAGATTCGAGTCGGTTAAGACTCCGCTTAATGACCTTATGGTTGGATTTGAACTGGGATTTTAGATAACTGTCTATATTGTTCACATCCTTCATACGGATGGCATATCCAAGATTGTTCTGATAGTATGTTTTTTGGACAAACTGATTGTCCTTTTTTAGGACAGTATTCAAATATTCCGGGATCAAGGCCACTGTATACAAATGATACTTTTCTTGTCCAAACTGGTCCTCGGTATCAGCCTCATAAAGGGATTTGTTATTATCTACGTATTCTATTTTTTGATAGATATCGGGTATTTCTCTTTTTTCAAAGAGGGTCATAAAAAAATTAGTTTTAAAATTTCCTTTTAAATCCATCACAAAAATTAATTAGAACAATTGATTTTAAGGTCCCGTTTTACGGAATTTATTTGAATATCCACAACGTAGGTATGATTCTTCCTTTGTACTTAACATAAATGCTCGAAAAAACCAGTTTATTATGAACGCGTTATGGAAGTGATTGTTGCTTTTCGGTTAATAGTTTTCCCACTGATGATATAAACTTCTTTTTGATTTTTAACCTGATGTACTTTTATGTCTTTCAATTCTTCATTATTTAGATATAAAAAATCAAAGACTGCAGTTTTCAATACGCTATATTGAGGCATCTTAAAATCAATATTAATTAACTCCAATTCCTTCATTTCCTGAATTAGTTCAGAAAATTCATAGGTTAGATTTGAAGAACTTTCAACTTTATCGCTTTTTAGTAGGAATCTAAGCTTATGGAGCTTTTCGTTTACCTTTTTATCGCGCAGCTTCTGCTTTAAGGAGAAAAATGCTATTATGATCCAAGCGATAATTTTGGCAGTAAATGAATTAGAATCGTGATAAACATGGTAATCAAAATGATATTCTTCATTGGCCCATCGTTTTTTATAATCAAAGTACCCTTTGGAGAAATCAAAAACTTTGATATTATGCTCCAAACTCCACTCAATTAGTTTCATAATGGTAACGGAGCCCAGATGAAATTTTTCGTAATCAATATCAAAAACGGTAATGGCATCAAAAAGAATATTTTCAGAAAAATAGCAAAGAGTAACTCCTATTGGAGTGTTTCCTTCATAAATAACAAAAAGGCTTGCTTTCTTTTCATGGATCAAAGGATAGGCAACCTCATGGTAGAAATTCCATTCTTTCGGATCAAGGTTGTTATTGGTTATCCCTTTGTCCAAAAAGCGTTTTTCCAATAAAATTTTAAAATGCTCAAAAACACTTTCATATTCATCTCTTGAAATATCACCAAGGAACATTTTATAAGAGATTTCAAATGAATCTTCCAGTCTTTTTTTGTATTTGTTGAGCTTATACCTAGAACTTTTACTAAAACTCAAAGACATATAATGCCCCAGATCGGTATACTGGTCCAAACGAATCAAAAAACCGGGATATTGCTTAATTTTTCGTAATTGTAACGAACTATTTGATTTTGAAAGGTCTATGTCAAAAAAAGTGGGAACATCATAGATTAACAGTACCTTATTGTTTAAATCCACTTGTTCATTTTGATTGATAGAATATGACACCCCTTTAGTATGTGTCCGTCCAATGTTAACATATACTAATGGCAGCCAGCTTTTCACAAAAGAAATTCCTTCTATGCTTTTAAAACCAATAGGCATACACTTCTTGCCAAAATGCCTAAGCCATATATATGAAAAGGTCTTTGAGGTAAAGGGATTTGACGTAATATGCACAACAGTTTAATTTAGATCTAAAGAACGGTATAATGGAAAATAATTGGTTTGTGAATCGATGCTTTTTTCCAAAGTCAATTGATCATAAACTTCTTGGTTTACTATGACCTTCCAAAGGTTAAAATCCTTAAAATCTTTAGAAAATCCCGATTTAAAGTGAAATAGCGAATCTTCTTGGTTACCAACCCCCCCTCCAAGGTTAAAAAACCTACAGTTTTCTTGGGTAGCAATGATTCTCATTTCATCAATTAACAATTTATTAGGGTAGAGGTCTAGTTTTTCTTCATCCGTTCCGGATAAATGATATTGCACAATTTCGTTAGTTGTTATGAACATTGCTCCGGACACAATTGCATTGGTTTCGTTTTCAATAGCCAATAATATTCTGGTATTATAATCCTTGGAATTTAATAGGTCAAAGAAGTATTTCTCGTCAAAAAAATAATATTTTTTAGCGTTTACGCGTTCCATAGTTTTGTAATATAGGTCTATAAAGGCCTTCACCTCTTCCTTGGATTCTGCAATTTTAATGGAACAAAGCCTTCTTGCTTTATTTATATGGGTTCTTAGTCTTTTATGATAGGCTCTTAGCTGCTCTTCAAGATCCAACGTAAGGTCTATATTGACCACTTTGCTCAAACTAGTAATTTCTCCCAGACCTTGAATGCATAAACGTTGGTTAGCGATAAATGGATTGAGCCTAGAAAAAATAGAAATAATATTTTGAGAAGTAAGATATATTTTGAAATCCTTTATATAGTCACCGTTGTCGAATTGTGTATTAATGTTTTTTGTAATAGGTCCAGAATAACCATATACGGAAGTAAGATCGTAATAGGGAGTACCATAAATTGGGCGCATTAAAAAAGGAATGGCAATAATGTAGTCCTTTTCTGTGTATTTCACCAATATGGGCTCGTCTAATTTATTTTTGATAATATGATGATAATCATAGGTGTGATAAAAATCGTAGATATCTACCATTTTTAATACGGCATCCCATTTTTTTTTGCTTCTAATAATATCGATCATCTATCTTATTATTTTTTAATACAAAATTTAGAAATCCTACAACAGTAGTTATTATTTTTAAAAACCGTGGTGAAATTCAATTTGGTTAAACAAAATTCTTTTCAAAGCCCTTCAGCTACAAATTTCACCCATGCGCTTAGAATAACTGCTTTAAGCAGGTAGCAATCTCAAAAGTTTTAGAACTAACAATAGAAATGTCTTATTGTTGAAAAATGGGATGAATATTGTTTTGGAGAAAACACGTTTCATACCACTTCCTACTACTCCTTTCCTATAATTAATAGGGTATGCTTCAAACATAGTTAACTTCATCAATATTTTTTTAAAATCTTCGGTACTAAGAAGACGGTACTTTATCGTCCTTATTATTAGCGCAAGACCAAAGGCTTGCTGTCTACTTTTTAATTGCTTAACCACTTTGTGATAATTCACATGTGAACCGTCTAATCCTTTGATCAATTCATGAAAATGTTCTACCGCAGTAACCATTCCGTGGATAAATTTTAGGTTATGTGCCGGATCCTTGCTGGTCACTATAGAATTTTCAACCACAGCATATCTATGAACATCCAAGTTTACTTTAGCAAGCTTATTTGCTTTTAAAAAAATACTCGCCGTAAAAATGGCATCTTCAAACAAAGTGCCTTCCATAAACCTTATTCCAGTAGCCACTAATTTTTTTTTCTTAATGATATAACGCCACGCTTCGTTTTTGAAACCATGTTCTGAGACATAAGACATACCGTCCAAGATTTTTACGGATACGTCTTGGTGATTCTGAGATGACTTTTCGGGTATTGAACCCTCTACTATTTGTTTGGTATTAAACTCCAATATATCGAGTTCATTTTGCAAAGCTAATTCAAGAATAGTATGTAAAACATAGGTAACCAAATAATCATCAGCATCCAAAAAATACACGTAATCTCCCTTTGCTGCCTCCAGGCACCTATTTCGGGCAGCACTTGGCCCCTGGTTTTCTTGACCTATCAACCTAATGTTTGCGTGTTTTTCAGTATAGTTTTTTGCGATTAGGGGGCCGGAATCTTTTGAGCCGTCATCAACAATTATAATTTCATAATCATTTGGTGATAGATCTTGAGCCAGTAGACTTTCCAAGCAACGTTCAATATATTTTTCCTTGTTATATAAAGGAATAAGTATGCTTAATTTCATTGCCATCTCGATTAACTTATAAGGTTATATTTTAAATATATTTATCGAAAAACTATGTTGGATGAATGTGCTCAAAGACTATAAAAATTTCGATTTTTAAGTCTT
This sequence comes from Sediminicola luteus, assembly GCF_040566555.1. Classification (GTDB taxonomy): domain Bacteria; phylum Bacteroidota; class Bacteroidia; order Flavobacteriales; family Flavobacteriaceae; genus Sediminicola. Next base: position 183,754 of record NZ_JBEWYP010000007.1, read on the forward strand.
AATCTACATTGAAATATATAAATCCAATTAAAATTATTGAATCACCCCTATTACAACTAATAAAATTGTTTTTATGTCAGGTTTATGCGGTAAGACACTCCTGACTGATTGGAGCCAAACCAAAGTTTTTCTAATTAGAAAAAAATATCATCTAAAATTATCGTTTATAATCATCGTCATTAAAGGGTTTTAACCATTCTAGAATCATATTTTCTCCTTTGGAGTCAGCAATTTTTAATAAATTTTTAAATTTATCGATTTTAGTGTTGACAGCAACAATTGACGGAGCTACGAGATAAATTCTAGCAAAAACTTGCTTTTCAGTTCCTAACATTTCAGGCGCTATAATATCACCAACTTCAAATCGTTCTAAAATAAAGATAACAGTTTCGTCAGCTTTTATCTCATTTAATCCTTGTATCGAATCAATCTTTCCTCCTGTTAAAAGTACCCAAATGGTACAGGCAATTTTTCCTTTGAACATGTAATCGTTCTTCTCGGCAAAATTATCATCACCTAAGACCCCTGTAAACGCATAATTTATAAGCATTTCACGATGGTCAAACCTGTTGATATGGGCCAAATGAATATGAGGTGCCTCACCTTGCAATCTAAATCCCGGATCGTAAGCATAAACAATATTGTTCTCTACAAAGAACTGAATATTGAGTACTCCGTTCTTAATCTTCAGCCCTTTGAATAGTTCACACAATTTTGGATGAACATCCCTTACAAACAACTCTGTATGTTTGGAAGGATATATGGCACCAATACAAACCGGACTAGCATCTCCTTGCTTTTTAGTGGTGACTCTATCTGAAATGGCTGAAATATAGGGAATACCATTTCTAAAGGTATAATATGCGGCCATATCATCGCAATCCATATATTTTTCAACCAGAACCACGCCCATTTTTGAAAACTTTAAGGCCGTTTTTATAGATTCTTGATAATCCTGGTCGTCTCTACATATTTTCATGCCAACACCACCACCGCTATCAACGGGCTTTATCATTAAAGGATAGGCTATATTTTTTGGTTTCTCGATGCTAGATGTCTTGTCAAGATAGATGCCCGGTATGTCTTGTATGTTATATTCTTGGCAATATCTTTTGAAACCATCTTTACTACAAAAAGCTTCTACAGCCTCAGGGGTAGCATAACAAGGCATGTTTAGTTTTTCACAAATCTCTCTATAAGGTTTTACCAAGATATCTGCAACTCCCACTAAGACAGCATCGACCTTAAGGTCCTTGGCCAGTTGTACAATTTTATCGACTTCAAAACCATCTATATCGTGAGATTCGGACGCGTTTTTTTTTGCGGGAGCATCAGGATTTGGATCAATGACAATGGTGTAAATACCCATTTTTATTGAGGTATTCACCAAAATTGCCGTCTCTGGATTTCCACCTAGAATGATGAGTTTTTTCATAAATAAAACCGTATTTATATTTTATAGAATTGCAACTATGTGTTGCCTATATTTAGAATTAAATCCTATTTGTTCTAAATAAAATTTAATTCTTTTGATATTTAAAGTCAGCATCAAACCCCAATTGAAATAATAGTTTGCTGATTTCGTTTACATCTGTGTTAATTTTCACAATCTTTTTTTCGTCAGCACCCATTAGAATCAACTCTTTTTTGATCCAATCATAATAGGATGGGTTTATGGTCGCTATGATTAAATAGTCATATTCAGCGTTATTAAAAGAACTGATCGGTTTGACAAAATTTTTACCAATATTCAATTTATGATAATCTAAATCTATCCATTTTATAATCTCAAAAAAAGGGCTTTTGATATTTGTTGATAGTATATGTTGCCCAAAAGACCCAGAGCTATAGACAACTACCTTTGATTTGGGTGCTACATTTAAAAAAGGGTTAAAAATCATATCCCCTTTTTCATCGTAAATCAAACCGCCGGATCGAACCAAAATTTGTGAGTATAAATAATACGTAATCTGTTTATTTAAGTTGTGTTCATCTAATATATGACTCAATTTTAATTTTAAAAAATTCATCAGTAATCCTAATCTGTAATATTCAGTTTTCGGATTTTCAATGGATTTTACAATGGAATCATGTCGCTGCCTATAATAATAAAGTGGAATTCTACTTATAACTAGACTTTTTGAAATGGATAGGTAGGCGTAGGTAATTGCCGCATCCTCTCCCATAACAATTTCGTCAGGTACATCAAAAAGAATCTTACAAAGCAATTCTCTTTTGAAAAGTTTATTCCATACATAGGTCGATATCCCATGTGCACAAAATTCGCCATTGTAAATGGCATTGGGGAGTATTAAAGATTTTAATTCTTTCTCATTGTATATTCCTGCCATTTGTGGCTTAACGGTTTCAATTTTTCCGTTAAATTCCCTAAAACGACCGGTCACCACAAGGTCAGCATCATTCGCCTCCGCAAGTTTGAATAAAATATCTAAATAAAATTCGTCTACCCAATCATCACCGTCAACAAAAGAAATATATTTTCCTTGAGCATTTTTTAAACCTTCTTTCCGTGCACTTACAAGGCCTCCGTTTTTTTTATGGACAACTTTTATCCGATCGTCTAATTTAGCATAATCATCACAGATTTTCGGACAATTATCAGGACTACCATCATCTACCAAAATTAACTCGAAGTCTAAAAAAGACTGATTTAAAAGGCTATCAATACATTTAGGTAAATACTTTTCTATTCGAAAAATAGGAACTATTACACTAATTTTAACAGTATTCATAGATTTAAATTTTATTTAATTCAATGTAAAACAACCCACCGCCGAAACTGTCTTTTTTAGATTCGGACTTAGCCGTAGTAATATATAAATTCGAATGATTATCAAAACAACACGAGGTGACGTTACTGCAAGGTAATTTAAGTTCGTTTAATTTGAAACCATTTAAAGGATTCCATTGAGATACACAACCACCTCCCCATTCCGCAATCCATAACATACCCTCGTCATCAATACACATTCCATCAGGACTTCCTTCACCTTTAAATTCTATTACGTTTAATTCAAACTCCACATCGCCAGTGCTTAAATCATAGGAATACCTTGCTACTTTTTTTGTTGGTGTATCAATAAAATAGAGAAATTTATTATCTAGTGAGAAAGCCAAACCATTAGAAATTGTTGTATTGCTAATAATGATTTTATATTCACCTTCAAAATATGAAAATACCTTTCCTATATTTTTCTTAATCTCAGGGAACCCCATGGTACCTATAATATATCTTCCTAATGGATCTTTGATTCCATCATTATATCGAACTGAATTATCTATATCAATTTGAAAAACAAACTTCTTTTGTAATGTATTAAAGTCAACTTCAAAAAACCCATTTTTTGATGCTGCTATGATTTTCTTTCGTTCCAATATAAAAATACAACTGACAGGGGAATCAAGTTTTAAACTTAGAATTTCTTTGGTTGTTGGATCATAAAAATAAATTAAATAGTCTAAGATTGATACAAAATAGAGGCAATTATTTACTTTATCAAATACAGGTCCTTCTAAAAGTTCGGAATTAGAATGAAATATTAAAGTAGGAATCATAAATGTTTATTATATATATTCTCCCCCTGTGATTCTTAATAGGGAACCTGTGGTCATTGCAGATTGATCTGAAATAAAATAGAGTACCGCGGGTATAGGATCAAAACAATTAAGCATCCTGCCCATTGGAATAATGCTAGAGGCTTTGCTTTTCAATTCTGTTTCACTCATTCCCTCTTTGGTTCTCAATTCAATTTCCCCTTCAGTGTTTGTCCAGCCCATTACCAAATAATTGGATCTGATACCATGCTTGGCATAATGATGTGCAATATGATTTGATAGTGTGTATAGTGCATTCTTAGTAAGTGCATAGGAAGCTCTATCAATTTCACCATAATCCATATGGGCCGACCCAAAGAAAATAATTGAACCGGAATTCTGTTTGATCATACTTTTTAAAACATGTTTTAATAAGAAAAATGGCGCCTTGAGGTTCACATTAAATACGCTATCATAGGTAGCTTCTTCTGTATCTAGTATCGAGGCTACAGGTGTAATACCGGCATACAAAATCAAGGCATCAATCTTATTAAATCGTTTAATCGTTCCAAGATAAAAATTCTCGATTTCTTCTATACTATTAAGGTCGAGTTCATGAAAATAGAGCTGGTCATCTGCTTTTAGTGATCTTATAATTTCATTACCCTCAGCAGCTTTTCGTCCACAAAAAGCTACATTGTAACCTTTATCTAAACAAGACTTCAGTATTTCTTTACCAACCCCCGTTGTCCCTCCTAAAATTAATACTGTTTTCATTGTTACTTTTTAAATTGATAAAACATAACGTACCCCACATTATTTTTATTGTTACTTTTCCAGATTAGACCAGTGGTTATGCCCTATGTTCGCATAGCACCGTGAAGTTTGCCCCATATATTATTATCTAACGAAAGTTAGTTATTTTTTATGAACACAGCTAGAGGTCTAGATCCCATTTTCTATTCCTATATGTTTGAGATGAAAGTCCAATGAAGAAATCAATGATTGTGCCGTTCATTACCCATAAATGCTTCCATGGTAGCGTGATTCGCTGCTGAGATGTCTGCTCCCTTAAATACTTTTTGAAGGGTCATAAAAATTATTTTGACATCAAGAGCGAAAGACATATGATTTACATACCAAACATCGTACTCAAATTTTTTGTCCCATGAAATCGCGTTTCGTCCATTTACCTGTGCCCAACCAGTGATTCCCGGTCTTACTTTGTGTCGTAAACGTTGTTCTTCATTATATCTTGGAAGATAGGCAGTGAGAAGGGGCCGAGGTCCAATCAAGGACATATCTCCTTTAAGTACATTTAATAATTGGGGTATCTCGTCCAAAGAAGTTTTTCGCACAAACAACCCTACTTTGGTAAGACGTTTCTCGTCAGGTAATAACTGCCCATTCCTATCCTTCTTATCGTTCATGGACTTGAACTTGATAATTTTAAAGAGTTTTTCATCTTTACCCGGTCTTGACTGGTAAAAAAATGGTTTGCCATTGTTGGTTATAAATAGCATTATTGTAATAATAATAAAAATAGGGGAAAATGCTATAAACGCTACCAGTGATAAGGTGAAATCTAATATTCTTTTAAAAATCCTAGTGTACATACTACTTTTCTTGGGATAAATTTAATTTATAAAAAGAATGTCTTATTTATTTATGGATTAAGAGCAAATAAATAGGTTAAAGTCTACTATAAACAAACAAATAAATTGACATCTATTTAATATCCTTTATTTCCATTGACTTATACTCTTTAAGCAACGCTTCCCAAACAATTTGTTGTTCAAACTTATCTACTATTATTTGGCGATAGGAATCGTTAGGAGCGGCATAATTAGTTTTGTGTTCTAAACAATATTTCATTTGCTCCATTAAAGCAAAACTGTTTTTAACCGGAATAATAGCACCATTTTCACCATTTTTAATAATTTCATTAGAACCATTAATATCAGTGACTATACAATACTTACCCATGGCTCCAGCCTGGAGAATTACATTGGGGAACCCTTCCCTATAACTTGGTAAAACTAATATGTTGGATAAGGCAAAGAATGGACGAACATCATTTTGATGTCCAACATGTAATATATTGGGGTTGCTCTGAATTTCATTTTCAATGTGCGAAGGAATTGGATCAAGATCACTTTCAAATGTGCCCACCAATAGCAATTTAATATTGGGTTTTATTGTCTCTAATTGGGTAAAGGCATTGATAAGTTCAATGATACCCTTATCATTAACAATCCTGCCTACAAATAAAAAAACAAAATCATCGAGTGTATACTTATATTTTGTTCTTAACTCAACTATAGAATTTTGAGGAAATAGGGATGGATCAAAATATTGAACGTCAACACCGTTTACATTCCCATTGGCAATAATTTTAAGTGGTTTACCAGTTATATTATAATTAATAAGATCATTTTTCACACCCTGACCTTCAGGATAAATGGTTGTAGCACAAAAACAGATTATTTTGTCAAAGAAAATAAGGATCTTTTTCATGAAGCCTTCTTTTGTTGGAAAAATAAGTCCGGTAAAAGTATGGGCTCTGTGGGGAACTCTTGCCAAATATGCAGCAACCATGCTTAGAAGTCCAGCTTTGGGGGTAATTGAATGGACTAAAAAAGGTTTTTCTTTCCTGAAAATAATATAAAGTTTATAGAGACTTACCAAGTCCTGGAATGGGCTAATTCTTCTGCTGATATTTACAGGAATAGTCCTAATATTTTCGTTCTCCCTAATGTCCTTATGTCGTTTTCCTTCTGAAGCTAGTCCTATCACCTCATAATATTGATTGAGGTATTTCAGTTGACCATTTAGCAACCCGGCTAAAGAGCCAGGTATGGCAGCAACTCTTAAAACTTTTTTTTTCATTTCAGTAGTTTCTCGTTCTTATATGGGGATAGAATCTTATGAACCAAATTTAGCTATCAAATATTGACTTTTCATAGGTGAGTAGTATTTTATTAAGTTCAAAATCTTTAATTCTTTTCAGGGAATACTTTTTACATGAATTCAAGTATTCTGGATTTTGTAGAAAGTAATTTAATCCTTTTTTCATTAACTCAACATTCCCTACTGGGCTTAAGATACCACTTTTGGTAATCATAATGTCATCATCTAATTCCTGTTCCAATTCTAACATTTCACTAGGTCCGGATTTGCAATTGGTACTTAAAATGGGTAATCCACAACAAATAGCTTCCAATAAAACATTTGGAAACCCTTCATGGTTAGATCCAAACATAAAAAGGTCAGCTTTTTTTAGGTATTTATATGGGTTATTGTCAAAGCCCAACAAAAATACATTATCCTGTAGTCCTTTCTCAGATATTATGCTTATCAATTCTTCTTCTAATGGTCCTTGACCTAATATATAAAGTCTAACATTTTTAAAATCCTGCACAACCTCCAATAACATCTTGTGATTTTTGACGATTTCTAAACGGCCCACAGATATAAGATTAAAATAATTTGGGTCAAAAAAATTGTTTAAGGCAGGTATTTCGTCTATTTTCTGCTTATCGATCGGATTATAAATAGTCTTTATTTTATGAGCATCTACATTGTAATTTTCAACTAGATCCTTACCACTTTCTTTGGCATTACAAATAAGCTGATCAGCTTTTGGATATAATTTTCTTACAAGTATCCTATTAATTTTACTTTGGAGGTCTCCATAGCCATATTGTTCACTAATGTAATTACGCTCACTGATTATTAATTTATAACTGTGATTGGTGAACCACCTAGACATTACATTAATATAATTGGGACGTGTTAAAAGACTAAACGAATGGGTAATCTCAAGTTTTTTGAGTAATCTAGCATATTTATAGGCAAGAAGAGGTAGTTTAACTAGTTTAAGGCTACCATGTTCCTTGGCTTTTGAGGTCTCCAAATAGTGAATGGGAATATCTTTTGGAAGGTCATAAGCAATGGTGCTGTTCATTAAAACAAGTACAACATCAATACCTTTATTTTTTATATAGGGCAGGAGATAGGACACCACTCTTTCGGCCCCACCCCCAGCCATAGAATAAATGAATATGGCAATTTTGGTATTTTTAGCATTCATTATTATTGCTTATCAACTATTTTTTGAAAAAAGGTTTCATATTCATTAAGGATAATTTCCTTGGCAAATTTCTTATATACCGATTCGGAGACCTTCTGAGGATCAAAGAATTCCAAATTGTTCAAGCGATCCAAAAATTCTTCTTGATCTTTGACTATAAATCCATTGATGCCATTTTCAACAATTTCCCCTGTTCCCCCTGGAGCATTAAAGGCTATTACCGGGGTGCCTACGGCACAGCTTTCTAAAAGTGCATTAGGAAACCCTTCCGAGAAGGATCCCTGAAGAAAAAAATCACTTTGGGAAAGATATTTAGATACTTCTCTAGTGAATGTGATAAACGTGACCTTGTCTTTTAGGCCCAAAAAATCCACTTTTTCTAAAATGGCATTTTTTTTGGGTCCATCCCCTATGATGGTGTAGGTAAAAGGCAATTCAAATTTTGATAAAACCTCTAGAATTCTTTCATGTCCCTTTATTTGTGAAAGTCTACCTACTGTAATGAATTTATGAATATTAGTAGTATCAATATTATTTGTAGTTTTAACCTTAAAACTATCGGTTATAGGGTTACGAATTATTTTCAAATTTTCTTCCTTGATTCCAAATTCGTCCTTACAATCCTGAAGCATATCAGCTGATTGGCAAATAATATAATCCAATTTACGCAAAGCGGTTTTTAGCAAAAAAGAGAACAAATAATTTTTATTGCCACTACTATGATAAGAGCTAATTTTACTAATTGCAGCCTGTCTACCTAAAAAATGTATGTTAGGAAATATATAAGAAATCAATCCAATTGCAAGATTTAAGTGGGAGACTGTACCCATTACGATTTGCGGTTTTTCTTTCTTGATACAGCGAATTAAACTTGGAATAGAATATAATACTCTACTTCTGTTTAAGAATATTATTCGCAAATTTGCGGTATCATAAGCAATCTCTTGTTGCGATCCTATAACTATCAAGGTGCAGTCAAAAATGGTGTTATCCAGATTTTTTGTGAGAAAGGTCATTATCCTTTCGGCACCGCCCGCCATTAATGTGGGTAGGACAAAAAGAATTTTAATATTATCTTTGGCCATTAGAATTAAATAGGAAGGTTTAACAGGCTGCCAAAATGTTTGTCATAGAATTCTGGTTCAAATTTCCCTAAACCGGTTTCAGAATGAAAGGTAAGTTCTCCGAAAAATATAGTTTTTTCCATAACATAGAAATCTACCCTGACATAGATAAAATCTTGTGCTATAATTTCTGCCAGATTTTGCATCTGCGCATAAGTGACTGGTTTTTCAATTTGTTTACCATTATTATAAATCCATTGGCAGGGTATAAATTCCCAGTTGACATCATAAAGGTTTCGAGTGTGATTGGTTTGTCTATCTAAATCTACTTGAGTGAAAACGAGTTTTCCATTAAAACAATGCATTTTATAGTCATATGGAATAGCACCATTTTTATCGGTCAACAGTTTTTCTACTACAATCCTTGGTTCAATATTTTTGTATTGCCATTCGCGGGAACTGTAAAAATAGTTCTCCTTCAAATTTTTCTTTAGGTGAAATCGGCTCCTTTTCCAATTAATATCATTTTTATTTTTCACAATTATGCCTCCTGAACTATTGTGGTTTGTTTTAATGATTACAGGGAAATCCGGTAAATTTTCCGGAACGATGTCTTTGGTAGTCTTGGTTTGAAGGACAAGAGGAATTAAATATTCATCCCCAATTTTTCGTGCTATATATTCTCTAACTTTAAATTTATCAGCTGCTTGGGTATGTAACTTAGAGCGGTCATTCAACTTCAACCAATTTATTTTTTCATTAAATGTTTGTGGATAATTAAGGTTTAAACGGTAACCCATGTGTTTTCGGAATTTTAGCTTTATAAATAACTTATCAGGAGTTATTTTTAGAAAAAATTCATAAACCACATAGAAGGGGTGTATTAGATAATAACCAAGTACAGTATTTCTATATAATTTCCCTAAAGTATTTTTCATGTTGAATTAATAACAATGTTTAACTTATTAAATTATAACCTATCTTCATCAGATAGTTTTAAATATTTGTATAAAGTCAATTGGTGTAAATCTAATTTTAATTTTTATAAAAAGATATAATTATTTTATGGAATATCCCTTTCCGTTATTATCCAACCATTGTTTTAAAACCAACAACTTCCAAATAACTGGATAATGATTCCAAGTTCCATTCATATGTTCTTGAATAATTTTTTGCGCCATTTTGGGTTTTATGCCCGGGATATCCTTAAGGTTTTCCAAAGAAAGTTCCGAAAGGACCATATCCTTTAAATCGTTACGAAACCAAACTACAAATGGCATTCCAAAACCTGCCTTGGGACGGTCAAAATAAGACGCTGGCACATGATCATATAAAATATCTTTAAGAATACGTTTTTGATTGCCCTGTTGGTATTTGAAAGTCGTGGGTAGACTTCGCGCCATTTCCACCACCCGGTAATCCAAAAAAGGGGAACGGGCCTCCAAAGAGTAGGCCATAGTGGCGCGGTCTACCTTGGTATTGATATCCCAACTTAAGTAGGTCTTCAGGTCAAAATCTCCAGCTCTTTCATGTAAGTTATTTTGGTCATGCATAAGATATTTTAGTTCCGTAAAATCCATAGGATTATCCCTTCCTTGCAGCCAGATTTCATTTGGTCTATAAAGCGCAGTCAAATAAGCATAGCTATCATTTTTTGAACCAAGAATTTCACCTATGGCTTTATGTCTAGTCTTTGGGGATAATTTCAATAGTTTTGAAATTAGTAATCTAGTTGCATACGAAGCTCTGAAATATTTATGCATTTCATCTATACGAGCATATCTGTGATAGCCTAAAAACGCCTCATCAGCCCCATCGCCCGATAAGGCTACGGTAACTTTTTTTTTGGTGTGTTTGGCCAATAACATAGAAGGGATTGCGGAGGCATCCGCAAAAGGTTCGTCATAATAATGGCTAAAATTAGTAATCAGGTCCATGCCTTCTTTATAATCGCAGTCTATGACGTGGTGGTCCGTTCGCAAATGATCCGCTACTTTTTGGGCATACAGGCTTTCATCAAAGCCCTTTTCATTAAATTTTACGGAAAAGGTCTTTACCTTTTTCTCCGAACTTTTAACCGCAAGCGCGGCAATTAGGGAGGAATCCACACCACCTGATAAAAAGACTCCTAAAGGTACATCGGCAATCATGCGATGCTGCACGGCGTCTGTCAGTAGTGATTCTAGTTGGATCTTGGCCTCTTCATAGGTACCTCCAAAAGCCGGGGCAGTAGGGTGAGCAATGTCCCAATAGGCCCATTGGTTAAAATCTTGGGTCTGAATGTCATAAGTGAAGGCATGGCCGTCCTCCAATTTCTTTACCTCGTTAAAAATGGAATAGGGGTGGGGTATGGTGTTCCAAGCTAAATACTGTTCTATGGCATTTTTGTTAATGGACAAATTTGTATTGCCCAATTGTATGGATGAAATTTGACTGGCAAATTCTATCCCTTTTTTGCTTAACTGATAATAGAATGGTTTTTGCCCCAATCGGTCTTTAGCCCCAAACAAAACCTGTTTTTTTATGTCATAAATCACAAAGGCAAACATGCCGTTAAAATGTTGTACACAGTCTTTTCCATATTCCAAATAGGCCGCACATATCACCTCTGTATCACTGCTGGTGGTAAAACCATAGCCCTTTTTCTTTAGAACATCCCTTATTTCTCCAAAATTGTAAATCTCACCATTAAATACAAGATGTACTTTATTTTGGTAGGCAAAAGGTTGATTAGATCTTGCGTCTAAATCAATTATAGATAAACGGTTATGTCCAAAAGTCACTAATCCTTTGGAAGTGTCATAACTAGCCACACCCATTTGATCTGGACCTCTAAATTGGGTACGTTCTAGCTTTTGTCTTACCAGTTCCTGGCTATAAGGTAAGGTTGTTCCGTATATTCCGCACATAATTGTTTATTATTGTTAGTTCTATATATATTTATTTCCTTCTCAAAAGTCTAAATAATCAATTCATTGTATATAAACCCTTTAATATCAAAATACTAATTGGGCTGTTTAAAGTTATTAACTTGGTAAAACAGATTTTATAACGACCATCCATTTTTTTGCAATATTTTCTATTTCGTATTGACTACTTTGTTCTATAGCTTTTTTACTAAAAGATTTTTGTAATTCTTGATCTTCAATGAGAGTATCAATTTTACGAACTAGGGCTTCATGATCACCCACATGGATCAAAAACCCATTGACTCCATCGGTAATCAAATCTGCTGGACCGTGCGGGCAATCGGTGGAAATAGATGGTATTCCAAAATATAGCGCTTCCAATAGTGCATTAGGAAAACCTTCATGCTCTGAAGTGAACACAAACATTGATGCTTTGTTATAATAATAGGAAACATCTTTTTGCTCACCTTTAAATTCAATGCGTTCAGATACACCCAATTCAACAGCTAAAGCTTTATACAAATCAATATCAGTTCCACTGCCTATAAAAACTAAACGCCATGAAGTATTTGATAGTTTTGCAAATGCCCTTATTAGAACATCTTGAGCTTTACCTTTTCGAAAAGCCCCTACATTTAAGATTGTTTTTTCGCTAAAATTCTTAAGTAACTGTCTTTTTGATTTTAGGTCAAAGGATACCGCGTTTGGGATAATTTCGATTTGGTTTGATGGTATGATTTTTTGGTAATACTTTCTATTACCCTCTGTTTGCACTATAAGACGGGAACTATAAGGATAACTAAAATTGCGCAATAGCTCTTGTATTTTAGGTAAAGATGCGACGTCATGGTTTGCACGCTCACTTATTACACATGCCAAATTTAACCATTTAGCAGCCCAAATCGTATAAATATTTGAAGTGTGCATAAAGCTTATAGCCACCTCTGCTTCTTCCGTTTTTAGTAATTTAACCAATCTATGGATTCGCACCATTCCATTTGTAATAGATTGAATGGGATTTGTTCGTTCTTTTGGCTGCTCTAAGCAGTAATGCAGCCTTACCTTGGGATCCAATTCAAAAAAAGGTGTGGTCTTGACCAAGGTTATGATTGAGACTTGATGTTGATTTACAAAATAATTCGCCAAACCAGTGACGGAACGTTCTGCCCCCCCGGAACCCAAGCCATAAATAACAAATGCAATTTTCATAATTGTACCACGTGTAATTTGAGATGATGAATTTTCGTAATCGTTCTGAAATTCATAGATTCAAAAACGATAATTTAGCCAAATATTTACTTATTCTATTGTAATATCCTTTTCTAGCACTGTTTCCACTGTCTTGGTTAAAATTTGATATTGCAACCACATAGAAAAGAACAATAGATAACCATTGTCCCAATAATTGTGATTGGTGGCCATATATAAACAAAGTGCGAATAGCATTAAAAATAGGTGTGGATGCTGTTTAAAATTGGCCCAGGCCGTTTTTAACAGGAAACCATAGAGTGCTAGCATAATCAGCAAGGTTAATATACCCCCTTCTCCCATAGTTTTTATATAGGCATTGTGCGGTCCCATTACGGACACCTTGGCACCACCCTCAAATGCACCCCAGCCGTGGCCAAAAATTGGTTTGTCCATTAACGCTGGATAGTAAATGGCCCATGTGTGGGTGCGACTATCTTCTTCAAGCTTATTGGTGTTTTGCGATTTGCCTTCTAAGATGTTGCTCATAGCTTCCAAACGCGGATTTTTTTTAGGTAAAAATGCGTTATAGGTCAAGAAACCAATAAAAAGACCTACACCCGCTGCCAAGATGCGTATATTCTTTATTGAAACCCGAATTGATAGTATATTGATAAAAAGCCAGACTACAATAAAGGTTCGGGAAAAGGTTAAAAAACCAATGATGGTAAAGGCAATTTGACCTATGGTTCGATATTTTTTTTCTACGCCAAAGCTAAGGGCATAACCCATCATGCAAATAAATCCAAGGGAATTGGGATTTAAATAAAAACCGCTATACCGCCCACCGTCTTTCAAAGGATTGTAATAGACAAACATTTGAAGAAAAACGGTCAAAGCTCCTATTAACAAGAACAAAATTAATTCCTTTTTCGAAGTCGCCTTCACCACTTCATAGCCTCCAATGACAATAATAAAATATTTAATAATAACGAAGAGATAATCAATAATATCCTCAGGAATATAGGCTTGTCCCGACAAACTTCCAATCAAAAAATACAAAGTGCCCATCAATAACATCCATCGATTTAAAGATCTTTTTTTTGTCAAAAAAAAATACATCACCATCAAGCCAAAGGATAAATAACTTAACATGCTGGAATAGGTAGGATTTTCATTTGCTAAAACAAAATCCGGAATGTTCAACATGATTAAAAAAAGCGTAGCATATTTTATTAAGGTTAACAACAAGTCGTCATGTATTATTATTTACGGACCAAAATTAAGTATAAGTCAGGCAATTTGTGGCAGAAAAAAGATATAATGTAATATTAAACCTTTTAAAGGCAGTTTTACAATAATAAAATATATTAAACAGGGGTTGTAGTTTTTAAAGTTTGACCCTTTTCCATAGATTGGGATTTGATTTAAAACTATTCCCAAATCCTTACAGGCATGGTCAACATTTTGGTCCCTCCCTTACGGCAAAATATACGGATTTTATCATTTCATCCTCTGTAAGGAAGGAATGTTCTTGGTATTCTTTCTGATCTTCCCTTTCGGGTTCGCCATAATGTGAGTAGTAAAGATTATTTTCCTGATTTCTTTCGAGAACTCAAAGAATACCTTGAGCTCTTCACAATTGTCGCTTCAGTTCTTTATAACATAGGAATTATCTTCGTCCCATTTTCTGGGCAAAAACTTCCAGGGCCATCTAGGTGGCCTCTTGCTTGGGGGCGTTGCATTAAATGCACCATATCGCTCTTGCCCAACGCTACCTTTTTTTCGTTACTGTGCAGTCCAGCGGCATTTGGACCTTTTTGTTGATAACCTTGTAGTTCTCACGTACCTTGATAAGACGATGTCGTGTATCTTGATACGAAGATAGACAGGCTTCAAAGGCGTTGTTGCAGGGCAACAATATCACCTGCTATTTCTGCGATAATCAAGTGGTAGTCAAGTTTACCTTCGAGCATTTTTTAATATAGAACTTTTAGATTTCCATGAGAAAACTGGTAGGCTCATCACCGATCTTGAACTGTTTAAAGTCATCATCGACAGATTAAACTACTTTTTCCTAAAGGGCAAAAAATAAAATTAAACAAAAAAATTGCGGAGGTCATACCCCCGCAATTTTCCTATGTACACATTTCATGAGATAGTCTCATAAGGCTCTATATCAATTTACTGCAGGAGAGAATGTAAAAACACTTCCAAATTGGTATAATCGGCGTTCAGATCTTTTCCTGTTGCTGTTTTAGATAGGTCTCCGAACGTAGCAATTTCCCAACTGTCTGCCATACCATCCTTATCTGTATCATAATTATCTGGTCTTGATGTAGCTGTTTTTGATGGTACAGAAATATTACTTAAACCTCCCCCCCCTGTTGCATAGTCCGCTAATAACTGTTTGTCTAAAGCATCCCTGTGGATAGAGTTTCCAACGTTTGAATTAAATACTAGATTTTCTATTCCTCTCTGTGTACTTTCCCATGAAGATATTGAGCTACTTGTAATGACTCTACTAGTTTTTAAGTATGCGCTTATACCAGAATCATAAGTTCCTGCTGGCATTGGGTTGACAAAATAATTATTTTCCACATACAAACCACCGTCGGTTTCAGTAGCATTAGGATTATTGGTCTTATTTGCCTGATAACTTATAACATTCCACCTTGGTGTAGTATTAGCAAATGCTTTATAAACATTACCTATAAGGTCAACCACGCTACCGTAAGCGATATTTGTTGCCCCTTGAAAACCATAAATAACATTATTAATCATCTCAGCATTTTCCTTATCCAAACCATATCCAAAGAATACACTTCTATCATTTTCATGGGAGAAGTAATTGCCGTATATGGTGGCGTTGTAGG
The DNA here is from genome assembly GCF_040566555.1 of Sediminicola luteus. Classification (GTDB taxonomy): domain Bacteria; phylum Bacteroidota; class Bacteroidia; order Flavobacteriales; family Flavobacteriaceae; genus Sediminicola. The sequence continues at coordinate 199,439 of NZ_JBEWYP010000007.1, forward strand.
CATAATCACCAATTAACATATTATAGGCGCTATTGCCTTTTCCTATCATAGAATTTTGTAATGTAAAATCTGTAACCCTTGTGGCGAAACTTGATCCTCCATTATATTCTATATTTTCATCCGTTGCATGTGAAAGGGTTACGTGGTCAAGAATAATGTTCGATTGTACATAGCCGCCTGTCCCCCAATTCCGTACCCTTATAGCATCCTCCCCATCTCCGCTATTATTCGGTCTTATAGTTAGGTACCTTATAATTACATTTGACGTATATATATTTAGGCCGTGTCCGGTTATAGTAATGCCTGGAAAGGGCGCGGTTTGCCCAGCAATAGTTATGTTTTCCTCTGCTTTGTTTTGTGTAAAATTAGAACTTCCTAAAAGTAAAGGGGATTTTAGAACTATATTTCCGCCAACATCAAAAACAACAGTCCGAGTCCCTTTTGATTTTAAGGCATCCCTAAGACTCCCAGGGCCATTGTCATTAAGATTTGTGACGTGAATAACTTTACCACCGCGTCCGCCTGTAGCATTCTTTCCAAAACCTACGGCAGTTGGAAATGCTTTTAATTCATAAGCAAAGGGCTCAGTAGAGGAGGTTTGGGAATCATTAGGATTTGCTTCTTCTTCCTGAGGTTCACCTTTTGTTGTTCTATATGTAACCGCTAATTTGGGACCCATTTTATTGGGATTTTCCTTAGAGGTAATAGAAAAATCATTACCATTCTCTTGTTCCAGAACAAGGCTGATTTTTTCATTGGTGATTAAATTTTTATTGATGACAATATTTTCGGTGACTCCTGTGTTGAATACTTTTGAAAATGCAGCTATTTCGCTGTCTTTACCCGGAGCAGAAGTTGCAGATAATTTGTTTTCTGACCAATCATTATGGGTTCCCTTGAATATTTTAATTGTACCGTCTCCCGCATCACTGTCAATGGTGAGTTGTAGTTCAACATTTTCCAATTCGCCTTCAATAACACTTAGATCAAACATAAGATAACTGGTACGGTCATTGGTCTGTACTCTTATAATTTGATCGTCATATCCTTTTCCCTCTTGAACATAAGCATCATTAATTGGCGAGAGCATTACCGTTTTGGAAACAAGACTATCTTTAGCTTCCTCATCAGCCGAACCATTCTCCAATTCAGTTGGGTTTTCTGGTAGAAGTATCGCTTCTGCAAATAAATCGGAGTCTTTTTCACAAGAAATTTGAAAGAAAACGACAAAAATAAGTAGGATCAAAGATTTGATTTTCGTGGGGTGGGGCATCATCATAAACTAGGTTAAAGGGTTAACAGTAAAACTATTTGGGTGAAACAATATTACTTTATATTTTGAAATTATCGTTAAAAGGCCAGTTATTTTCGATGAAATACAGTTCTTTTTAACAGAAATAAAAGTTATGTAATAGCTTCTCACTCTTTAGGTTATAGTTTTACCTTTTTCTTTTGAGGTATTTTTTTAATCGTTAGAGCAACTTTTGCCCAACAGAGGGTTTTACGTTTATAAAGAAGGTATTGGATCTGAGAGATGTCGTTTTTAACGTTTTGTTAACTAAAAAATCGATAAACTGCACAAATATTTGTTGTACTTCGAGTTTTAGAGTAATCTAGGAAATTAGAACAAACGTATATAAGGTTTGATCGAAAAGTGGGAGCGTGAAAATAAATGATACTTCTGAAATCTAAAATCTAAAAGTGGTAAAGACTAAAGCTGTCCGTTGTTCGGAAAGGTAAGAACACCCATTACATCATTAATTATTCCGTTTTCTGTTAAGAATAAGGCCATATCTTCGACTAAAAACTGTTCATGAGCAACAGTTAATACAATTGCATTAAATTTTTTTTTGGTATATTTTTAAGGGCAAGTATACCATGCTCTTTTAGTACATCTTCTAATGTGTCGGCAAAGGCATCTATTTTCTTATAATATTGATAATATTATTTTAAAGCATTGGAAAGCGCGCAATAGAATTGATGAATTAATTGGTACGGAATAATATTTTAGACTTAAATAAGTAAAAAGGTAGCATTACAAAAAGGTGTCGCCAATGCATTTAGGAATTAAATAAAGGGACCAAATTTTTATTATTGCACAACTAATAGTAATATGAAGAAGTAATAAAAAAGTAGCTAGAAGAACCAAGGGCATACAAAATATACTGAGTTACACCGAAAATGAACTCAAATTATTTTAGTACTACTTTGACTCTGCCTCGCGATAGTTCATTAATTAATTTCTTCATTTTAAAGGAGTTTGGGATCTAGTAATGATTTGATTAAATTGACTTTTATCAATGATTAACATTATTTCTTTTGTTAAATACAGTAGCAAGCAAAAACAGTTCAAAGAAGTTATTTTCGTTGTTTTTATTGGGCGCTTATTTTAATTCACTCCATATTTGATTTAAACTCCATTCTGAAATTTTACGCTCCGTATGTATAGTATCAGAAAGTACTTGAAATCTGTCATTTTCGAATTCTTTAACCAAATTGGATATAAATGTATCGTATTGTAAATAACCATCACTGACATAACAACAAGGGTCGTATTTATTCAAAATTTGGGTTTGTGAACGATTTTCCCCTGAAGCTCCAAAAATATATAAATTCAAATAGTTTATTTTGGTGGATACCTCGGGAAATGTTTGTTAGAAATCTCCATAGTTCCTGGATTGTTCTTGGTAACGGAGAAACATAGGTGATGTTCTGGCTACAAGAAAACTGGTTTTAATCCTCGTATCCATGGTCGCAGCCAAGGTGGTCGTCCAGCGCCCGCCGCCTACACCTACCATGGTTATATCCTTAAATTTTTTACCATCAGCATAATTGAGCATGGTGATTACTGGAGCAATAAAGTATTACAGTGGGTGGTCTAAATACTTAAACTCCTCATGATTGGATAATTGAATTTTCCGGATTTTTGGTATTTCTACTACTGGCCAATTGTTTCCACCTTTTAAGAGCATAGAAAATGCGCACATTGTGAAGCCTTTATCTACTAAATAAGCAATGGTCTTTATTCTGATTAGAAAACCCCCGTCATGACCTTGATGATATAACACTAATCAGTTGTTTCCTTCTTTTGGATGAAAGAAATAACCAATGGATGGGATATTATATTTTTGAGTGATTTGAGACTTTTCTAATCGATTTATATTGGCGAGGTCCTTAAAGGAATTATCCTTTACAGTGAATATGGTATCATATTTCAATTCCATAAAGTTTTATTCACCGAATAATAATAATAATAATAATACCTTTAACACAGTCCGCTAAGAATCACTGTTTGCCGCTGTTACAGAAACCAGCATTTCTAGGTCTTTTTAGTCATAAGCAACATTCTCTAGGGCATTTTCAAGTTGTATTTCTGTATTATCTTACATGCCTTTAAGTAATCTGTAAAGGAATACTTGGTTTTTGCCTATTAATATACCATACAATAAAGCCATAAGAATTAATATAATGATCATTACTAAGCGTAATATTGATCTTGTACTCATTTTATTAATTTTTTTGGCAATTTAGAAAGTAAAACATTTTGGATGAATAGTAAAAAAGGGTACTTCAACGAGCTATTAATTTGAGTAACGCTTTTTTAGGAGCACACCATAAGAAAATTAGCCAGGCACTTAATAATTTATTTCCCTTTAGCTTTAACTGCTTGTCTTTATAATAAAGGGAAGATCTAGTGTAATCGAAAGCGATATCCCTATAATGGCCTGTGAAGAGAATTTCTTTTAAATTGCTTTTTTTAAGATGATAGTATGCCGTATAGTAATTCACTTTTTGAACATCTTTATATGATTTTTTTTTATGGATGAGGCCATCTTCCGAAAGCCAATACCGCCTATGGATCATATTTACACATAAAAAGTCATATTGGGTATTAATATTATTCCAAGTGGCTGATTCACTAATAAAGGAATTGAAATGCACGTACATTTTAAATTCTCTTAAAACAGCGGTACGCCAACAATGCCATTTTTCACCTATAATGGGCTGCTTCCTGTCCAATACCCGTTCCTTAAAACCTACCTGCCAAAAATTTTTGGGCCATGGTTCACCCACTAAATTACCTATCTCGTCTTGTACCAATGTCCATACTGCCCCAATTTTATTGGCATTTTCTGTAGTTTCTATACCTTCCCAAATAATTTTTAGGTCTGCCAAGGTATTTGCGTCAAAGGTGTCATCACTATCAGCTATAATGGTATACGGGTGATTACAAAGAGCCAAACCTTCATTTACGGCATAAGATTTTCCTTGGTTTTTGGACATTTTATGGTAGATAATATCAAAGTTGCTTTTACTTTTCCAGCCATTAACAATTTCTTCGGTATCGTCCGAACTACCATCGTCAGAAATAATCCATTCGAAATCGGTATATGTTTGATTCAATAAGGACTTATATACTCTTGGTAGTTCTTTGACCCTATTATAAGTTGGTGTAAGAATACTAAACATATGTTGTTATTTTAAAATAGATGATTTTAATCGTTTCACAAGATCCCTGCAATAAGAGTTACTGGCATAAAGTAAAAAACCATAGCTAACTGCGCTAATTAAACTCACCAATAAAACGTTCAAAATCCATTGATAAAAATTAATGGGTTTTGTAATTATATTGGACAAAATAAAATGCGTAATTATCAGACTAACTACATAAGTGAGGAGTAGTTTCAAAACTCCTAATACATAGGTCATGTGGCTACTTTTAAAACCCCATTTATATACATAATAGGGTCTCCATAATCCCTCTATGCTAAGTACGCTACAGAAAGTACCAATCAATAGGCCTACTATACCTAATTGTTGTACTAAAATTATAGAGAGCGTTAGATTAATTATACTTTTTACAATTGGTGCCCAAACGTCATCGTAAAGGCCATAAGCCTGTTTAAAAACTTCGGTAGGCTGCACCACTTGTCGCAGGAAAAAGATGGCTGCAAAAACAATCACCGTATTTTCTGATAGCATGTATTTTTGGCCCAACCACAGGCCAATGAACGGGTTGATCAGATAAAAAATATTAATAGCGCCGAACCCTCCAATAAAATAGCGTAGGACCATCATTTCCCAAAACACTTGTTTAATGTTGTCAGGTTTATTTTCTGCTACCAAATTGCCAACACTAGCATTAGAACCGGCAAACGCCTTTGTGACCAAGGTGCCCAAATTTACCAAAACCATTTGGTAGTTGGCAAAATAAGCTACCAATTCTGCGCTCAAGAAAAAGAAAATAAGAATATTATCCAGGCCACCGGCAAAAAATTCCCCTATTTTGTGAATACTTATTTGCTTAATCTTTTTCACCAACATGGTATAACTCTCAAACTTACGCTCATCTTTACTAAGCTTTTTTGAAAGTAAAAGCCAGGGGTATTCCGTGAAAATTTTTTTCCGAATAAGTATGGTGTACAAAAGCCCGGATAATACCTCCAAAGAAATCCATAAAACAAAGCTTTGCAAATAATAGACTGAGAATGCCTGCAATACAATCTTGGAAATATTGAAAGATTGATAATACTTTGCTACTATATAATCTTTCTGATCGGCTTGTAGGAGAATAACATGATAATTAAAAAAATATCCTAGTAAAGAGGCAGATAGTAATCCAAAGAAGGTCAAGTAAACCAACCATAAATTTATTTCCACGTCCTTGAAGATTAATGGAAAAAAGAGAGAGAGTATGAAGCTGCCCACCAATATGAACAAGCCTATTTTCTTATAGATATGTCCAAAAAAATTAATAATGTGGTTAATCTCCTTATGATTCCCTTGGTGCAAGGGTTTGTATAAGGTATAACCAATGGCAGTGCCAATACCCAAATCTGCAAGATTAATAAAGGTTAGAAAACTACCTAAGGTAGAAACTATACCCATATATTCATCACCTAAGCCATCCAGAAAAATTTTTCGGGAGATAAATTGCGAAGTAATAAATAGGAAGTGGAAAAATAAACCAACCTTTGCGTTCCTAATGGTATTGGCCAATCTAGACATATGATTGTCTTAAAAATAATTGTTGTTCGATAGGGCGTACGTAATCATCGTTTGGAACATTATTTGGACGTAATTTATGTATTATCATTTTAGGCAAACCTTACAAACGTGCATCCACCCGCTCTTTTACAATCCCCTTTACGTCATATAGCACCCCGTTCTCCGAGAGCATGTCTCTAAGTCCCATTTTAAGGAATTCCTTATGTGCAACAGTTAAAACAACCGCATCATATTTTTTTGTAGGCGTTTCTTTGGTAGTATCTAAATTATATTCATGTTTAACTTCCTTCGGCGAAGCCCAAGGATCATATACTGTCACCTCTGCACCATAACTCAATAAGTTGTTTATTACATCAACGGCCTTGGTGTTCCGAACGTCAGGACAGTTTTCCTTAAATGTGATACCCAATACCAGTATTTTAGATCCTTTCACTTTAATGTCCCTTTGAACCATTAGTTTTACAACTTCTGAAGCGACATATTTGCCCATCCCATCATTCATGCGTCTCCCGGTCAGTATAATCTCAGGGTGATACCCATACTCTTGTGCTTTTTGTGCCAAGTAATAAGGGTCCACACCAATACAATGTCCGCCTACAAGGCCTGGTTTAAAAGGTAGGAAATTCCATTTGGTGCCTGCAGCTTCCAATACTTCATGGGTGTCAATGTCCATAAGGTTAAATATCTTGGCCAATTCGTTTACAAAGGCAATGTTGATATCGCGTTGTGAATTTTCTATGACCTTTGCCGCTTCTGCCACTTTAATACTGGGGGCTAAATGTGTACCTGCCGAAATAATGGAGGCGTATAAATCGTTTACTCTCTTCCCAATTTCTGGAGTGGAGCCAGAGGTTACCTTCAGAATCTTCTCTACGGTATGTTCCTTGTCGCCCGGGTTGATCCGTTCCGGAGAGTAACCAGCAAAAAAATCCTGATTAAATTTAAGGCCACTTATCCGTTCCAGCACAGGTACGCATTCATCTTCGGTGGCCCCAGGGTATACAGTAGATTCATAGACTACTATGTCTCCTTTCTTCAAAACCTTGCCTACGGTCTCACTGGCCTTGTATAGCGGCGTTAGAATAGGCCTATTGGTAGAATCCACTGGGGTGGGCACAGTTACTATATAATAAGTGCAATCTGCTATATCATCCATGTTATCGGTACAAAACAGACCGGTGTTCATCTGTGGCGTTTCACATAAAACAGCTTGTAATACTTCGTCTTCCACTTCCAGGGTGCTATCTGTCCCTGTCTTCAGTTCTTTAATCCTATCTTGGTTAATATCAAAGCCTATGGTTGCGTATTTGGTTGCGAACAAACGGGCCAAGGGAAGGCCTACATAGCCCAACCCTATTACTGCAATCTTAATTTTATTCATTTTCTTAATTTATATATATTATTTTAAATTTTTCCAATACCACTTTACGGCTTCCTTAAGACCCTTTTCAATATTAAATTGGGGATCGTACCCTAATAAGGTTTTGGCTTTATCTATTGAGGCAAGGGAGTGTGGGACATCTCCTTGGCGGTTTGGACCATAATTCACCTCTACTTCGGCTATTCTTGGGTCAAATTCGCTTAGGTATTCTTTTAAAAGACCTACCAACTGTTTTAAATCCGTACGTTCCCCATAGGCCACATTATATACTGTATTGATTGCGTCTTTGTTAGTGGTGTGGATTGCCCTAAGGTTCATTTGTACTACGTTGTCTATGTATGTAAAATCCCTGGAATAACTTCCATCGCCATTGATAATCGGTGACTCATGGCTCATAAGTTGCATTACAAATTTTGGAATTACGGCGGCGTAGGCCCCATTGGGATCTTGTTTCCGTCCAAAAACATTAAAATAACGCAACCCAATGGTCTCCAAACCATAGGTCTTACTAAAAATTTCGGCGTATAATTCGTTTACATATTTAGTAATAGCGTAGGGGGAGAGGGGTTTGCCAATTACGTCTTCCACCTTGGGAAGGCCTTTGCTATCCCCATATGTAGAGGAGCTTGCGGCATATACAAAGCGTTTAACCTTGGCATCCCGCGCAGCTACCAGCATGTTTAAAAATCCGGAAACATTTACCGCATTGGAGGTAATGGGGTCGTTGATCGACCTGGGTACGGATCCCAAAGCCGCCTGGTGCAATATAAAATCCACTCCTTCACAAGCCTTTTGGCAATCCTCCAGATTTCTAATATCGCCTTCTATTAATTTAAACTTCGGATTAGGCAGTAAATGGGCAATATTCTCTCGTTTCCCGGTAGCAAAATTATCCAAACAAGTTACAACGTTGCCATTTTTTAAAAGTGATTCACAAAGGTTGGAGCCAATAAAACCTGCACCACCTGTTATAAGTATAGATTTATTTGGGTCTAAATTTATATCCATTATCGACATTTATTATTTTAATTTTAACTTAAGTTAAATAACTAAACTATTTTAAATCTTTTCGGTCATCATCAAATAGTTGTCAAATATTGTAATAGCCTTTATACCAATCAATAAATTTTGAAACTCCTTCTTTTATTGGGGTGTTGGGACTATAATTATAATCATTGATTAGATCATCCACATTTGCCCACGTTCTGGAAACATCCCCAGGTTGCATAGGGAGCATGTTTTTCTGTGCTGTAATACCCAGCTTTGATTCAATGGATTCTATGAAATCGGTCAGTTTTACAGTGTTATTGTTCCCTATGTTATAGATTTTGTATAACGATCTTTCCTTGCGCTTAGCAATAGGTTCTACCAATATTCGTTCTACGCCTTCAACAATATCGTCAATATAGGTGAAATCCCTTTCCATGTTCCCATGATTGAATACATCTATGGATTTGTTTTTTATAATCGCGTCTGTAAACAGGAAAAGGGCCATGTCCGGTCTTCCCCAAGGGCCGTAAACTGTAAAAAAACGAAGTCCCGTAGTTGGAATTCCAAACAAATGGCTGTAGGTGTGCGCCATGAGCTCATTGCTTTTCTTGCTGGCGGCGTATAAACTTATCGGATGGTCCACATTGTCATTCGTAGAAAAAGGAACCTTTTTATTAAGACCGTATACACTAGAGCTGCTGGCATACACCAAATGTTCAATTTGGTGATGTCTGCAACATTCCAATAAGTTGACAAAACCCACTATGTTGCTGTCCACATAGGCCGATGGGTTCTCTAGGCTGTACCGCACCCCTGCCTGGGCCGCAAGATTACAGACCACATTAAATTTTTCCTTTTCAAAGAGATTTGATAAGTTCTCCTTGTCTTCCAAATTTAAGCGGACAAAACTAAATTTGGACCCATGCTTACTACTAAGGCACTTTTTTAAAGGTGTCTCAGCCTCAGCTTTTGCAACGCCTAATTCTTGTAACCTGCCAAACTTAAGGCCCTGGTCATAATAATCATTAATGCTATCAATACCAATAACGGTAAATCCTTTGTTTAAAAGTGATTCGCATAGGTGATAGCCAATAAATCCGGCAGCTCCTGTAACTAGAATTTTCAAGATTGCCCTATTTTATAAAATTCAAATCCCTTGGCAGTCATTGTTTCTGAATCCAGAAGTCTTCGTCCGTCAAAAACAAAAGCTGGTTTCAACATATTGTTATATATCTTGTCCCAGTCATACGTTTTAAACTCATCCCATTCCGTTAGAATAGCGATGGCATGGGCTTCTTCTGTAGCTTTGATAGGGTCCTTTACCACTTTTAACAACCTTCTGTTCTCTTCAGGAGTTCTGGTGTTCAGGTAATCCATATCAGCATAAATAGTTTTTTCTGAAACTTTTGGATCATATACAATAATCTCGGCTCTTTCTTCCAATAAGGCATCTGCTACATATATGGCAGCTGATTCCCTGGTATCGTTGGTATCCTTTTTAAATGCCCAACCATAGAACACTATTTTTTTGCCGGATACTGTGTTGTAAAGTGTTGATATAATGTTTTCTGCAAAGCGTCTTTTTTGATAATCATTCATAATAATGACCTGTTCCCAATAATCAGCAACCTCTTGAAGGCCAAAACTACTAGCAATATAGACGAGGTTCAAAATATCCTTTTGAAAACATGAACCTCCAAAGCCTACAGAAGAATTAAGGAATTTGGACCCAATTCTGCTATCATAACCTATGGCCCTTGCAACCTCTGCTACGTTGGCATCGGTACGTTCACATAGTGCTGAAATAGAGTTGATGGAAGATACCCTTTGCGCCAAAAAGGCATTAGCAACTAGCTTGGAAAGTTCTGAGGACCACACATTGGTCTGAAGTATACGATCTTTTGGTAACCAATGTTCGTAAATAGCACTTAAAGTATCTTTGGCTTTCTGGCCAGTAGGGGTGTCATCACCACCAATCAATACACGATCTGCATTTAATAAATCATCTACAGCTGTTCCTTCGGCTAGGAACTCAGGATTGGAAAGGATTTCAAAATTCACGCCATTTCCGGTGTTTTCCAAAATACTCTTAATAGCCCCCGCTGTTCTTACGGGAAGGGTAGATTTTTCTACCACTATCTTATCAGTTTTGGCAACCTTGGCAATATTTCTAGCACAAAGCTCTATAAATTTTAAATCGGCAGCCTGTCCTTTTCCTTTGCCATAGGTTTTTGTGGGGGTATTAACAGAGATAAATATAATATCCGCTTCTTCTATGGCCTTATCCACTTCAGTGGAGAAGAAAAGGTTCTTATTACGGTTAGAGGCAATGATCTCTTTTAGGCCTGGTTCATATACCGGAAGCTTATCCAAATCTTCATCATTCCATTGGTTAATTCTATCCTGATTGATATCCACCACGGTAACCTGTATTTCTGGACATTGGTTTGCAATCACGGACATGGTTGGACCTCCGACATATCCGGCTCCAATACAACATATTTTTGTAGTCTTTTTCATTTGGCTTTGTACTTTTCTAAAAAGGGTTCAAAGATGACAAATATAATTCTTTAGTAGTGAATATTGTCGTTAAAGGGCGTATTTATAGGTTTTTGGTAATTGACTCAAAGGGTGTAGGTATTTTATCGATTAAGGTATTTTGGTTTAATCGTTCGTTGACCGATTATTTTTATGCTTGAACGAATTATGGAAGCATTTTGGTCCATTCCTGATGCCAATGGTTATTTTTGAAGAACCAAATATTACTAAATAATAATTAAGGACTTTGATGACCCAGACAAAAATATGGCTTTCTTCCCCTCACATGGGAACTAATGAACAACGCTATGTACAAGAAGCGTTCGATACTAATTGGGTGGCACCTTTGGGGCCTAATGTGGATCGATTTGAAGAAGCAATTCAAAATTTTGTAGGTAATGATATACAGGTTGCGGCCTTAAGTTCAGGCACGGCTGCCATACACTTGGCGTTGGAAATACTTGGTGTTTCTCAGGGTGACGAGGTAATATGCCAAAGTTTTACTTTTTCAGCATCCGCCAACCCAATTAAATACTTGGGTGCCAATCCTATTTTTGTGGATAGTGAAAGGGATACCTGGAACATCTCTCCGGTATTGTTGGAAGAGGCTATCAAGGATCGATTAAAAAATGGTGTGAAACCTAAGGCTATTGTCGCTGTACATTTATATGGCATGCCATACAAGGTTGAAGAAATTAGAAAAGTTGCAGACTCCTACGGTATCCCTATTGTAGAGGATAGTGCTGAAGCATTGGGGAGCATGTATAAAGGTAAAAACTGTAGCTCTTTTGGGGATATTGGTATCCTCTCGTTTAATGGTAATAAAATCATTACGACTTCTGGAGGTGGCGCAATGACTACTAAAAGTCTGGAAATCAAGAAAAAAGCAGTATTTTTGGCAACTCAAGCCAGGGATGATGCACCTCATTATCAGCATTCCAATGTGGGATATAATTATAGGATGAGTAATATACTTGCCGGAATTGGTCGTGGACAAATGGAAGTGTTACCTAATAGGGTAGCGGCTAGAAGAGCAAATCATGAATTTTATAAATCCCGTTTGGGAGATATGAGCGAAATTGAATTTTTAGACGAACCGAACGGTTTTTATTCCAATCGTTGGTTGACCTGCATTTTAACACCTTCCTTTGAGAAAAGGGAAATGATACGTTTGGCATTGTTGGAAGAAGATATAGAGTCAAGACCATTATGGAAGCCAATGCACTTGCAGCCCGTTTTTAAAAATGCCTTACATTTTAGTGATGGAACTTCTGAAGATTTGTTTGAAAGAGGATTGTGCTTGCCAAGTGGATCCAATTTGGAAACTTCCGATTTAGAGCGTATAGTTCATTTGATAATAAAAAAACTAGCCAAATGATAAAAAATTACCTGGTCAATAATGCACATAGATACGCATCCAAATGGTTGGTGCTTGCTATTGATGTTTTTTTAATATCGGTGGCTTTTATTATGTCTTATTTTATTCGATTTAACTTGACCTTCGAGTTTGATATCGAAAAATTGATAATGCAATTTCCTGTTGTCGTAGTTATTTCATTAATTTCTTTCTTAGCTATAGGCTCCTATAAAGGTGTGGTAAGACATACAGGTGTTAGGGATGTTTATAACATTTTCAATGCCATTTGTCTCTCAAGTATTTTTACCATTTTTATGGTAATTTTGAACAGGCAATATAATATATTGGAGGATTTTACTATTCCTTTGTCCATAATCATTATCCATAGCCTTATTGGTTTTATTTTGTTGGTCGCATCACGTTATGTATTTAAAACCAGCTATGATAATTTGGTAAAAAAGTTTAAAATCACCAAAAATGTATTGATTTTTGGTGCTGGTGAATCAGGCATACTTACCTATAATGCACTTACTACAACCACAAACAGTAAAGCCAGAGTTGTTGGCTATGTGGATGAAGATGTAAAGAAAATCGGAAAAAGCATCAATGGGGTTACCGTTTATGGGCCACAAGATCTAACTGAGTTTTTTATAGGTAAAAGGGATATTTCTGAAATCATTTTTTCGATTCATAATATATCCAATAACAAATTAAGGGAGCTTGTGCAGAGTTTGGTAGACTTACCGGTACAGGTGAAAATTGTACCTCCTGTGGAGGACTGGATCAACGGGGAATTGAATGTCTCCCAGATTAAACAAGTACAAATTGAAGATTTATTGAATAGGGTGCCAATTGACATCAAAAAGTCGAAGGTTTCCAATGAGTTAAAAGAGCAGGTTATTTTAGTCACTGGTGGTGCAGGATCCATTGGAAGTGAAATAGCAAGACAAATAGCTCATTACGAATACAAATCACTTATTATAATAGATCAAGCAGAATCAGCGCTTTACGATCTTCAACAAGAACTAAAACAGAATGGCTTTCATAATTTTGTTCCTATTGTTGGCGATATTCGGGATAAAAATAGAATGAATGAATATTTTCAGGAATTCAAGCCTACTATGGTGTTTCATGCCGCCGCCTATAAGCATGTGCCGTTAATGGAGTATAATTCTTATGAGGCCATTAAAATAAATGTAGCAGGAACGAAGAATATTGTGGATCTATCAATGACCCACAATGTGGATAAATTTGTTTTTGTATCTACGGATAAAGCGGTAAACCCGACAAATGTCATGGGTGCAACCAAGCGTATTGCCGAAATGTACATCAGTTGCATGCAACAGGAAAATAAGACCAAATTTATTACAACCAGATTTGGAAATGTTCTTGGCTCTAATGGCTCGGTCATTCCTTTGTTCAAAAAGCAGATTGAAAAGGGTGGGCCATTAACGGTGACCCATAAGGATGTTACACGATTTTTTATGACCATTCCAGAAGCTTCCCAATTGGTATTGGAGGCAGCTGCCATGGGTAGCGGTGGGGAAATTTTCATATTTGATATGGGGGATTCGGTAAAAATATTTGATCTGGCAAAGAATATGATCAAGTTATCCGGTTTAAAATACCCTGACGATATCGATATCAAAATAACAGGATTGCGCCCAGGTGAAAAGTTATATGAGGAATTATTGGCCAATGGTGAAAATACCCTTCCAACCTACCACAAAAAAATAATGATAGGCAAAGTAAGGGAATTGGATTACACTAAAATTAGATCTAAAATTGAAGAGTTATGTGTCACCAATATGTTTTTTAATGCCAATACGGTACCTCTGATGAAGGAAATTGTTCCTGAATTTGTATCCAACAATTCTGATCTTTGTAAGTTGGACCAAAAAAAAGATTCTAATAAAGGGGATGAAGGAACCAAGAAAATTTTGCAGTCCTAATTTTTCAAATTACTTTTATTGCTTAATCACTACTATATCCATGAAAAACCATTCTAGATTTTCAATTATTTCATTAGTGCTTCTTGTTTTTATAATCTCATCTTGTGCTTCTAAAAAGGAAGTGGTGTATTTTCAAAATGCAAGTAGTTTTGAAACCCTGGTCAACAAGAACGACTTTAGTCCAAAGTTTAAAGTAGATGATTTGGTCAGTATTTATATCTCAACTTTAGATAATGAGGCCAGTGTTCCGTTTAATTTGTTTAGAGGAGCTTCTGAAGGGGGAATCAGGCCTGAGCAAGTAGATTATCTAATTGATCAGAATGGAGAAATCGACTTTCCCGTAATTGGGAAACTAAAAATTGCTGGATTATCCCCAGAGGAGGTAAGAGTGTATTTAAGGAAAAAACTCTCGGATTATCTTAAAGATCCTATAATTAATATTCGACTTAGAAACTTTACCGTAACTATTCTCGGCGAAGTGAATAGACCTGGAACATATCCAGTGAATGGGGAACGTATAACTATATTTGAAGCCTTAGGGTTAGCATCGGATTTGACCATAAAAGGGATGCGAAAAAATGTAATGGTTATACGAGATTTTGATGGCACCAAAGTATATACAAGAATAGATTTAACAAAGAAAGAAGCCATGAGCTCTCCAGTATATTATTTAACCCAAAATGATGTTGTTTATGTAGAGCCCAATCAATCTGCTGTTACGGAATCCTCTTTGGATAATAGGGCGTCCATAGCAATTTCAATTGCATCCTTATTAATAACTTCTTCGGTTATACTACTTACAAGAAATTAATTTCTATCCCTAATAACCTTTACGTCCCGACATAATAGTATGGAAAAATATGATTTGAATGAAATTTTACAGACCTATACCAAACATTGGAAATGGTTTGTTCTATCTATAATAGTTGCTATTGCCTTTGCTTATGTTCATTTAAGGTATCAAGTTCCCGAGTATGAGGCTGTAGCCAAAATACAAATTCTTGAGGATAAGAATTCAGGCTCTGGAATTGATTTGTTCCAGGAATTGGATATATTCTCTGGAGGTAAGAATAATGTACATGATGAAATTGAACTTTTAAATTCCAGGTCCAATTTTATTGAAGTGGTGAAGGAATTGGGTTTAAACACAAAAGTGGAGCTTTTGGGTAATATTAGAAACTCAGAGTTATATAATAATCCACCAATAAAACTGAATTTTATTATTCCAGATTCAACGTTTTATAATTCGAATTTTAGCTTTTATATTACAATAACATCTCCAACTACCTTTGGTTATAGTTTGGAAGAAGATGAACCGGAAAGAGTATTGGGTTTTGGGAAAAATATACCTTCACCCGTAGGCGATATGATCATAACCCCAAATGGTGAAAATTTTGAAGGGTTTACGAATAAAAGAATGAAGGTTTCAGTTAACCCCATTTTTTTAGTGGCAAATGGTTATCGGAAAAAAATTAATGTAGCAGTTGCGGATGAATTTTCCAACATACTTAATATTTCATTGGAAGATCCCATTAAAGAAAAAGCTAGAGATATAGTTGATGGCTTGATAAGGATATATAACAGAAACGCTATAGAGGATAAAAAAATCATAGCAGACCGTACTTCTGAGTTTATTAATGATAGAATCGCAGATATTTCCACAAATTTATCCAGTGTAGACCAGTCGGCAGAAGATTTTAAAACGGATAGAGGAGTTACTGATATTGCTTCTGAAGCTAATATTAACCTTAATGTAGGCGTTGTTAATCAGCAAGAATTGGCAAATGTCAGGACAGAGTTGAATATTGCCGCATCAATGATGGATATTGTGGAGCAGCAGGATCGTTTCGAGGTTCTCCCCTCCAACTTGGGGCTTTCTGATCCTACTGTGAATAGTACCACTGCCAAGTACAATGAGATGGTAATGGAACGAAATAGATTGTTGAAGAGTTCCAATGAAAAAAACCCGGTTATTGTAAATTTGGACCAACAAATCAAAGGATTGAAACAAAGTATGCAATCCAGTTTAAAGAGTACTGTGAATAACTTGGGGATGCAGGTGAATACCCTGAGCAGCCAACAAGCTATTTTTAATTCAAAAATTTATTCTGCTCCTAAAAACGAGAGGGCATTACGGGACATAACAAGAAAGCAACAGACAACGGAATCCTTATATCTGTATCTATTGCAAAAGAGGGAAGAATCCCAAATTGCGGTTGCCTCATCAGCTCCTAAGTCCAAAGTTGTCGATTTTGCATATAATTCGAGTGAGTATCCTGTTTCACCTAGAAAAAACATTGTCTACTTAGCATCATTCTTTCTAGGTTTTTTGATTCCCTTCTCTATCATCTATGTGAGGGATCTATTGGATAATAAAGTGCATAATATGCATAGTTTGGAAAAAAAGGCCAAGGAAATTCCTGTTCTTGGGGAGCTTCCTAAATTATCCAAGAAAGATCAAAAACTTGTTATTAAGGAGGATCGATCAATTTTAGCAGAGTCTTTGCGTATAATTAGAACCAATTTGGATTATTTGATTAAGACAAAAAGAGCCCAATCTGGAAATAATAACATCATTTTTATTACTTCTAGTGTGCCTGGTGAAGGAAAGACCTTCTTGTCTTCTAACTTATCCATGATATTGGCCAGTACCAATAAAAAAGTTTTGCTGGTAGGGGCAGATATTCGAAACCCTAAGTTGTATTCCTTTTTTACATCAAACGAGATAGATAGTCTTAAAAAAGATAAGCAAAAAAGAGATTTGGGACTTACAGAATTTTTGTTTGATGAAACAGTATCCATACCAGACATCATAAATCCCATGTTGGTGTATAAAAACACAATTGATGTTATTTATTCAGGTAAAATTCCTCCAAACCCTTCAGAATTACTTATGAGTACCCGTTTAAAAGAGCTTTTTTCCAGAGTTTCTGAAGATTATGACTATGTAATTGTTGATACCGCTCCTTTGATGGTTGTTTCAGACACCTTGTTGATCAGCGAATATGCCAATCATTTGATCTATGTTACCAGAGCAGGAGTTACCGAAGAAAAGGCTATAGAATTTCCTTTAAAACTTCAAGAAGAAGGTAAAATAAAGGGCCTTTGTTTTGTTGTCAATGACGTTAAAGCTTCTAACTTGGGCTATGGTGGTAAGTATGGGTATGGTTATGGCAAAAGCCTTAAAAAGTGGTGGAAAATATAAACCCTACTTTTTGAAGGATTCAAATTGTTGTTTCAGGCGTTTTATTTTTTACTATAACCTTTAAATTTTAGGTTCACATACATTGATCCCTCCAGAATATAGTATAAAATCTATATTTTGGAGGGATTTCTTATTGGGTATTTTAACGAGAATCCTACCTATTTAAACGAGTTTTAAATCCTATGATCGTATGTTAACCGCTATTGCAATATCTTTGTATTTAGTGAGAAATTTTTCTTGACAAAAAAATGGATAACGCTATATACCAGGGAATTATGAATAAAAATTACTTTAATGGTTGGAATAGTATATTAATTATTCTGTTGTTGCTTACAACTTCAAATACGTTGGCACAAAGTTTTAATGCCTCCGGTCTTATAGGGGAAAACCTAGCCAACCCAACCTCACTGGATTTTGGGCCCAATGGAAATCTTTTTGTGTCTCAACAAGATGGTACCATCCTTGAATATACAGTAGCAAGGGATAATGCCCCTGCAGGAAGTGGCACATATAATATCACCAATACTGCCACTATAAATATAATTAAAACAGGTGTGCCTAATCATAACGATGACGGTACTGTAAATACTGCTAATACAAGACAGGTAACAGGTATTATGACAGCAGGAACTGCTACCCAACCAATCTTATATGTCAGTTCATCAGATTCTAGAATTGGAGGAGGCCCATCAACGGGTGATGTAAATCTTGATACCAATTCGGGAGTTCTTTCCAGATTGACATGGAACGGTAGTACTTGGGATAAGGTAGATCTGGTTCGTGGTTTGCCGCGTTGTGAGGAGAATCACTCAACCAATGGAATGGATATGTTCCAATTAAATGGTAATACCTATTTGTTGCTGCAACAGGGAGGTAACGCAAATAGAGGTGCGCCAAGTAATAATTTTGCCGGTACCTCGGAAACTTATTTATCGGGAGCTTTGCTTATAGTAAATTTAACTCAATTGGAGCAAATGGAAGCTGCCAATGGTGGACCATACGTTGATACTAGACAGGGATCTACCAAATACATTTATGATCTCCCTACGTTAAACGACCCTACTAAGGCTGATATTACAAATACCAGTCCTAATTTTCCTTATCCGTCTGGGCATCCTTTATATAATGCAACTATTGATATAGGTGATCCTTTTGGAGGTAATGATGGTCTTAACCAGGCATTTACAGAGCCAGGAGGGCCTGTGCAGATTTTTTCTCCTGGGTATCGTAATGCCTATGATGTTGTAATTACTGCAGATGGTAGGATTTATTCCGGAGATAATGGTCCCAACACAACTTGGGGTGGACTTCCTGTAATATATACCAGTGCCGGTAATAAAAAAGGGGACCAATCAACAACCACTTATAATCCTGAAAATGGGGATTATGTGACCAATGATTTTAATGAATCCGGAAGTACCGGTCATGGGGATGCTTTGCACTTTGTGGGAAATATAAATGATGCCAACGGCACCTATTATGGAGGACATACCGTCCCTTTAAGGGCCTTTCCCTCTAGAGCTGGTGTAATTACTCATAAATACAATGGTTCCTCCTGGGTTGTGGAGAATTCATTTAATTTCGGAACCCTTCTAAATGGGGTAACAGGATACTTTAATTCGAGTTTTTCTATCACCGACTTTCCCGATGATCCAAGACAAGGTGAAAACTTGGCTGCTGCCATTTCCAGCCCCAAGGTTAATATATTGGACATTGTAAATTCTTCCACCAATGGGATGTGTGAATATACAGCGAGTAATTTTGGAGGCGCCATGTTGGGAGATCTATTAACGGCATCTTTTAATGGGAATATTAATAGGTATGAGCTAAATGCAGCTGGAGATGCTCTTTTAGCTAAAAACAATACTTTTTTAAATGGTTTTGGTTCTATCCCATTGGATATAATTGCACAAGGGGACAATGATCCATTTCCAGGAACGATATGGGCGGCAACTTATGGTGGAGATAATATAACTGTTTTTGAACCCACGGATTTTGGGGCCTGTCCACAACCAGGTGATGCGGGCTATGATCCCTTGGCAGATAACGATTCTGATGGATATACCAATCAGGATGAAATTGACAACGGAACCAATATTTGTTCCGGAGGAAGCAAGCCCACGGATAATGATGGAGATTTTATATCAGATTTGAATGACCCTGACGATGATAATGATGGTATTTTAGATGTGGCTGATGCCTTTGCAATAGATGCAACGAATGGAACTGGTTTAAATTTACCTGTAAGTTATCCTTTTTGGAACAATGATCCTGGGACAGGGCTCTTTGGACTCGGTTTTACAGGGTTAATGTTAGATCCTGCAGGAGCAACAGATTATTTAAACCAGTTTGATCCGGAAAATCTATCCTTTGGTGGAGCTGGAGGAAAGGCTACCATTGATGGTGTTGACGAAGGTGATGCCCTTGGTAGTACCAATACACAAAATAATGGATTTCAATTTGGTGTAAATGTTGATGCTAATTCAGCTCCATTTACGGTACATGCAAAAATTGAAACCCCTTTCTCTGGAATTCCTCCAACAGACTTTCAGTCCTATGGAATTTATATAGGAAATGGTGATCAAGACAACTATCTGAAAATCACGCTGATGGATGGTACGGTTAATGGGGATGGCATTGATGGTTTTGAAGTATTACTGGAGGATGCAGGAACAGTAACATCACAGAATACCTTTGATGCTCCAGGTCTAATACAAGCATCATCTGCTGATATTTATTTTAGTGTGGATCCTGCTTCCAATACAGCTCAACCCTATTACTCTATGGACGGAGGGGAAACTATTGTTGCGTTAGGGACTCCAATTAATTTACCATTAAGCTTTTTGGACGCCAATGATTCAAAAGGATTGGCTGTTGGGTTGATTTCAACCTCCTCGGGACCCGGTGATGAGTTTACTGCAACCTGGGATTTTATTAATATCACAGAAAATGGTCCTGCTAATCTTACAATGACTCCTGATCCTCTGGATTTTGGAACTTTGGCTTCAGATTCTGGCCAAGTACAATTGATACCAGTACTTAAAAATGAAGGCGCACCAGCAACGGGTAGCATTCAAGTCACCAATATAACTTTTACAGGCCCAGATGCAGCCCTTTTTACCAATACAACCAATCTGCCCCTAAGCGTTGGTGCAGGAGGAAGTAAGACTTTGCCCATAAACTTTTTTCCTGATGGCACCGTAGGAGCTAAATCTGCCAATATTATCATTACACATACAGGTGTAAATTCTCCTTTAACCGTTTCGCTGACAGCCGTGTTAACGGACATTGTGGTGGTGACTCGTGTCAATGCAGGAGGTGCAGAAGTTACGGCAAATGATGGAAACCCTAATTGGGAATTTAATGGTACGACGGGAGCTTACACGGGACAGTCATATACAGTGAACACGGGGTCTATTACAACGGGGAATTTAGTGTACGCCAACAGGGATATTTCTATTCCTAGTTATATCACTGAAACTACCTTTAATTCTCTATTTCAAAATGAAAGATTTGATGTAGCTGCAGATCCCGAAATGCTATTCACTTTTCCAATAGGGAACGGACTTTACCAAGTGAATTTATATATGGGGAATAGTTTTTCTGGTACCAGTTCTGTTGGACAACGTATTTTCGATGTTCATATGGAAGGTGTAGCAGTTCAAGAAAATATTGATCTGATCAGTGAATTTGGCCATCAAGTAGGAGGAATGCTTTCCTTTATTGTGCCTGTTTCTGATGGAACCCTGAACCTCGAATTTTTACATCAATTGAATAAAGATAATCCCTTGGTCAATGCGATTGAAATTTTGGATGTGTCCAATAAAGACATTGCATTTGGGATTTTCCCCGTAAAGGATCAAGTAACTGTTGTCGGAAAATCAGTTTCTGTAGAGGTCAATGCTTACGGAGGTGATTCAAATGAGCCAGTGGTTTATAGTATATCTGGTCAACCCTCAGGCTTGTCAATAGATAGCGCTACTGGAATAATATCTGGAATAGCAGATGCAAGCGGAATTACTGGCGGGCCTAACAGTGATGGGATTCATATGGTCACCGTAATTGCAAGTAAAAATGGATCCTCTGATGTGCAGACCCAATTTACGTGGACTGTTACTCCCTTCTCAAGTTATAGAATAAATTCGGGAGGTAATCTGGTGGTTGCCACCGACGGAGAAACCAATTGGGAGTCCAATAATGTTTCTGGGGCTTCTTCCTCAGAAAACTACTCTGTGAATACAGGAATAATTACCACTTCGGGGCTTCAATACACAAATAGACACGCCTCTATACCTACATATATTTCTCAATCTGTATTTAACGCCCTTTTTGCACAGGAACGATATGATATTGCCAGTGGTCCAGAGATGGAATATCAGATTCCGTTGGAGAATGGGAATTATAAGGTGAACCTATATTTAGGAAATAGTTTTTCTGGTACAAGTCAAATTGGCCAACGAGTTTTTGATGTGCTAATAGAAAATGCCGTAGTAAAGGACAATTTGGATTTAATTGCTGAGTTTGGTCATGCTTCAGGGGGAATGTTAAGTTTCGAAATAGTATTGACAGATGGCCTTCTAAATATTGGTTTCGGTCATGTAGTAGAGAATCCATTAATTAATGCGATAGAGATTTTAAGTTCTACGGGAGAGGTAGTTGATTTTGAAATTACCCCGATAGCAGATCAATCCAATGTTGTGGGCCAAACAGTGTCGGTTTCTACAAGTACTACCGGAGGGGATCCCAATGAAAGTGTGTCGTATGCTTTAACAGGTCAGCCACAAGGAATCAGTATAAATACATCTACCGGATTAATTACAGGGACCTTACCAGCAACAGCTGCTTTAGAAGGACCTAATGGTGATGGAATATATAATGTTACAGTAAGTGCAAGTAAAACAGGTTCTCAAGATGTACAGACACAGTTTATTTGGACTGTATCCAGCTTTAATACTTATAGGATAAATGCAGCAGGTGCGTTGGTAGTATCAACAGATGGAGATACAAATTGGGAAGACAATAGTACTTCGGGTAATTTTACAAGTAATAATTACTCAGTGAATACAGGTATTATTTTAAATGCGAACTTGCAATATGCCAATAGGGATGCTAGTATTCCTGCTTATATAGACCAATCTACATTTAACGCTTTATTTGCCCAAGAACGATACGACACTCCAAGCGGGGACGAGATGGAATTTGTGATACCATTGCTCAATGGAAATTACGAAGTGAATATTTATTTAGGCAATAGTTTTGCTGGAACAAATACAGTGGGAGATCGAATTTTTGATATTGAATTGGAAGGGACTATCGTTAGAGATGATTTGGATTTGATATCAGAGTTTGGACATCAGGCAGGAGGAATGCTCTCTTTTCCAGTTTCTGTGCAAGATGGTAACCTTAATATTAGATTTTTACATGAAGTGGAAAACCCACTTGTAAATGCTATTGAAATTAGGGTAGACAACTCTTTATACCCACCAATTTTTATTGATCCTATTGCCGATCAGGATAATCAAGTGGGAGAATCCAGTACCATTTCAGTTGGAGCCAGTGGGGGTGATCCTAATGCAAATTTCACTTACAGCATTAGTGGACAACCATCTGGAATTAATATAGAACCTACCAATGGTCAAATATTTGGAACAATTACTGCCGATGCCTCTGAAGGAGGGCCAAATGGCGATGGAATTCATCAGGTTACCGTTGTGGTGACCAAACCAGGTTCACAGGCAGTAAGTGTAAGCTTTAATTGGACAATAGGGTATCAATGGATAAATAAAGATGAGGATGAGAATTATACCGCTAGACATGAGAATTCTTTTGTACAGGCTGGGAATAAATTCTATTTAATGGGAGGTCGTGAAAATGCCAAAACCATTGATATCTATGATTACAATAACAATACATGGACCTCTCTACAGGATTCTGCGCCTTTTGAATTCAATCACTTTCAAGCAACAGAATATCAAGGATTGATTTGGGTTATTGGAGCATTTAAAAGTAATAACTACCCGAATGAAGTTCCCACAGATTTCATATGGGCTTTTGATCCTTCTACGAATGAATGGATACAGGGACCCGAAATACCTGCAGGAAGAAAACGTGGTTCAACTGGTTTGGTGGTGCACAATAATAAATTCTACATCATTGCTGGAAACACTAATGGACACAACCCGGGATATATTCCTTGGTTTGATGAATACGATCCTGCAACGGGAGTTTGGACGCCATTAGGTGATGCGCCAAGAGCAAGAGATCATTTCTTTGCTTCTGTCATTAATAATAAACTTTATATCGCCGGAGGACGTTTATCGGCATTTCCAAATAATGTGTTTAACCAAACCATACCGGAAGTAGATGTATATGATTTTGCTAGTGGAACATGGAGCACCCTACCTACAGGCCAAAACTTGCCAACGCCTCGTGGGGGTGCTGCTGTAGCCAATATTAATAATAAACTTTTGGTGATAGGTGGAGAAGTTCAGAACCAAGATGTGTATGGTGTAAATACAACTGATGCCTTAAAGATTACTGAACAGTATAATCCAGTTAACGGTACTTGGACCCGTTTGGCTGATCTCAATAACGAAAGACACGGGACACAAGCCATCGTTTCTGGAGATGGGGTCTATATATTAGGTGGTTCACCTAACCTTGCCGGCGGCAATCAGAAGAATATGGAGTATCTGGGAGCAGATAATGCAACAGGTGTTGCCAGTCTTGCCAGTGCATTGATTGCTCCATCCCTTGTTGATATTTCGGAAGCGTCACAAAGGGACATCATATTAAATGCTGAAGATGGTAATATTGGTATTTTTATACGTTCCATGGAACTTTCTGGACCGGATGCTGCCGATTTCAGTATTGATGCGGGAAATTTGACAAACTTTTTAATCGCTGCACAAGGTCAACATACAATCACTGTTGGACTGACCGGAACAGGAACTGGTAGAAGCGCAACGCTTACCATAAATTATGGAACTACCTCAACCTTAGAAATTCAATTGACAACGGATAATACGGCACCTGTGGTCAACAATCCTGGTACTCAATATAATAATGAAGGGGATTCCGTTGCTCTACAGATCGTAGCCAATGATGCTAGTAGCAACCTAAGCTATAGTGCCACAGGCCTGCCACCAACCCTTACTATCGATCCAATAACAGGGCTTATTTCAGGAACGGTATCAGAAGGAGGTACAGGAAATGGAGCTTTTCAGGAAGAGAATGGTTTGGTTGTGATAGAAGCGGAATCTGCAACATTAGACCCTACCTGGAGTATAACAACTTTAGGTGGAGCAACTGGAATCATCGCAGGCTCTAATCATTTTAGTAATCAGAATGGAGGGACCTTGACCTATGATATAAATATTACAACCCCAGGGGTGTACCGTTTTAATTGGAGAAGCTTTTATAGTGGCGGTAGTCCAACCGATGAAAATGACAATTGGCTCCGTTTTCCAAATAATAATGATGTATGGTTTTTTGGATTTAAAGGTACACCAGCGAATGAAGCTAGTTTAATATCAAACTTACAGGGAAGTCAAACGAATATCGTATTCCCAGGGGGTAGTTCTAGAGTTACACCTGCAACTACGCCAGAAGGAAGCTCAAGTAATGGATTTTTAAAAATATATAGAAGTGGTGGCGCCTCACAAGTTTATGATTGGCAAGCATATACAAGTGATAATGATGCGCATAATATTTACGTTTATTTTGTCAACCCAGGAACTTATCAAATGGAAGTGTCCGAGCGTTCTGCTGGACACGCTATTGATAAAATGGCGTTGTATAAGCTTGATGGACCAGCCTATACTAAGGCTCAATTAACAGCAGCACCAGAATCACCGATATCTCAAGGCACTAATGGAGCCGCTGACAATAGCCCATACAATGTGCAAGTAGTTGTGGAAGATGATGCAAATCCTGCAGGATCTTCAACGATCGATTTTCAATGGATAATAGGGGAGGTAGGAAATCCTTTGGCTGTAGCCAATGCCATTCCATTAAGTGGAGATGTACCCTTAGAAGTTAGTTTTACAGGAAGTGATTCCACAGACGATATAGGCATTGTAAGTTATGCTTGGGATTTCAAGGATGGTAATACCTCCTCCCAAGCAGACCCTATCCATATTTTTACAACTGTTGGATCCTATGATGTTAGTTTAACTGTTACCGACGCTGATGGGAATACGGGCACGACCACTATAACGATTCAGGTGAACGACCCAACAAACGAGGCACCAGTGGCCATTGCAACCTCTGATGTTTCCAGTGGGGATGCACCATTGACGGTAGTCTTCA
>NZ_JBEWYP010000008.1:0-203619 GCF_040566555.1 Sediminicola luteus
ATATACGGTTACCTTGACCGTTACCGATGACGAAGACCTGACCAGCTCAACAACCCTGGAGATCACGGTGAACACCCCTAACGGGGCACCTGTTGCCATTGCAACCTCTGATGTTTCCAGTGGGGATGCACCATTGACGGTAGTCTTCACGGGAAGCAATTCCACAGACGATGTAGGGATAGCGAGCTATTTATGGGAATTCGGTGATGTGGCGGGCAGTACTTCCACGGATGCGGACCCAAGTTTCGTATTTACAGATGCAGGGGTATATACGGTTACCTTGACCGTTACCGATGACGAAGACCTGACCAGCTCAACAACCTTGGAGATCACGGTGAATGACCCTGTGGATCCCAACAATGAGGCGCCGGTTGCTGCAATAACTGCCAATCCCATTAATGGAATCGCACCATTACCTGTACTCTTTAGTGCTGAAAATGCAACAGACGATAAAGGAATAGTTCGATATGAGTGGGACTTTAATGATGGAACAACGTCTACCATAAGGACAAATAGTGCTGCATTTAGCCATACTTTTGCCCAAGCTGGTATTTATCAAGTAGTATTAACGGTTACTGATGAAGAAGGATTAACGGGTACGGCAACTGTAACAATAACGGTGTCTGAAACCAATGCGGCTCCAAATGCCATAGCAACCGCAACTCCTCTAGAAGGCAGTGCGCCGTTGGAAGTTACATTTAATGGTTCTGCTTCAACCGATGATATAGGAATTGTATCATATTTCTGGGATTTTGGAGATGGTACAACCTCAAATGAAATCAACCCATCACATACATATAGCATTACGGGTGAGTTTGATGTGGTTCTTACGGTATCGGATGGTGAGTTTACGGATACCGCAGAATTAAAGATTATTGTTCTTGATAATTCCCCTACGGAAGTAGGAAGTTTTGAGGTCATAGTGGCCCCCAATCCTGTGGTTGATGGTGTTGCCAACGTTATTATGGTTAGTGAGCCAATAGACGATTTTATTACGTTGGTTTATTTACATGATTCTAGTGGACGATATATCAGTGGACATATCGCTCAAACCATATATGAAGCAGGAAACTATAGAATTCCTACTAATGGATTGAGAAGTGGAATTTATTATGTGACCTTGTTGACTGAAAAAGGAGATGCAATAGGTCTGAAAATTTTAGTGAATAATTAAAGAGAAATTATTGATTTAAAAAAGGGGCAAACTATTTTTAATAGTTTGCCCCTTTTTTTTTTGATTACCTGATTATTTACACACGCCCCATAAATGTGTATTTAAACGATAATAGTTACTTCTTATCGTATTATCAAGTCTATCTTTTTGTTGCTATTTATTTCTAGATAACTTTAATAGTAATCAAAATCCCTCCCCCATTTTATTGTTACTCAAAAAATCATTGAATGAATATTCATTGATTGATGGCACTTTTATATTTAATCATTATTAGAAAATAAATCCATGAAAAAAAGATACTTTTCCCATATTTGGTCGGTTTTATTCATTTTTATTTTTTTGCAGGGTTATATGCTCCATGGTCAAATTAATTTTAATTCCTCGGGATTAATTGGCGAAAATCTTAGCGACCCTACTTCACTTGCATTTGGACCGGACGGCAAACTTTATGTATCACAACAAGATGGAAAAATTCTTCAATATACCGTAAGTCGTGATGGTGCTTCCCCTGGAAACGGTAGCTATAGTGTTACGTCAACATCGACAATTAATATTATCAAAAATAATGTGCCGAATCATAATGATGACGGGACAAACAACTCAACCCAGCAAAGACAAGTAACAGGTATTTATGTTGGAGGAACATCTGCCAATCCAGTGCTGTATGTTTCTTCTTCAGATTGGCGTATCTCCGTAGGAGTTGATTCCGGTCTTGACACCAATTCTGGAGTACTTTCAAAATTGACTTGGAATGGAAGTGCATGGATAAAAGTTGATTTGGTAAGGGGTTTGCCCAGGTGCGAAGAAAATCATTCAACCAATGGGATGGATATTTTTACCAAAAATAATAATACTTACCTTTTATTACAGCAAGGCGGAAATACAAATAAGGGAGCGCCATCCAATAATTTTTCGGGAACATCAGAAACATTCCTATCGAGTTCCATTTTAATCATCAATCTCACACAGCTTGATAATATGCCTGTGTACACAGATCCGCGGACCAATTCGAACTATGTTTATGATTTGCCTACACTGGATGATCCTACAAGAGCTAATATTACCAATTCGAATTCTAATTTCCCTTATCCTTCTGGACATCCTATGTATAATGCAACCATAGATTTAGGTGATCCTTTCGGAGGAAACAACAGTTTAAATCAAGCGTTTACAGAGCCTGGGGGGCCAGTACAGATTTTTTCTCCTGGGTATAGAAATGCCTACGATGTGGTGATAACACAGGATAATAAAATATACACTAGTGATAACGGGCCAAATACGAACTGGGGAGGGGTACCGGTAATTTATAATAGTAATGGTACGGTCAAATCGACAAATGGTATATTGAATCCTTCTTCAACAGATTATATTACCAATGATTTCAATGAAAATGGAAGTGGATTTATAGGTGATGCATTACATTTGGTTGGAACTATCAATGACGCCAATAACAATTATTATGCAGGGCACCCAGTACCTATTAGAGCCTTTCCTTCTAGGGCAAAAGTCCGTAAATATGAAAAGAATGGGAGTATATGGTCTTCGGTCCCGTCTTCAGGATATAACCTTTCGGACCTTTTGAATGGGGTTCAGGGATATTTTAATCAGTCGTTTTCAATAAATGATTTCCCTGATGATGACAGACAAGGGGAGTATTTGGCAGGAAATGAAAGTTCTAGCAAAGTAAAAATATTGGATGTAATCAATTCATCCACCAATGGAATTTGCGAGTACACCGCCTCAAATTTTGGCGGGGCCATGCAGGGAAATATTTTAACAGCTTCATTTAATGGGACAATAAATAGATATGATCTAAATGCTGCCGGGGATGACTTTACCAATATAAATACTTCTTTGTTCAGCGGTTTTGGCTCAGAACCCCTGGATGTGATTGCTCAGGGAGATTTTGATCCTTTTCCAGGAACTGTATGGGCAGCAACCTATGGTGCCAATAACATTACCATTTTCGAACCTACCGATTTTAATAATGATTGTATAAATGATCCCAATGACCCGAATTTTGTGGGAACGGCAGACTCAGATAGTGATGGTTATACAAACCAAGATGAGGTAGATAATGGAACCAACCCTTGTAACGGGGGAGATAAGCCAGATGATAACGATGGTGACCTCATATCAAACCTGAACGATAATGATGATGATAACGATGGTATAGCAGATCTGGATGATGCATTTCAATGGGATGCAAATAATGGGACTACAACCAACCTTCCCATTGGTTATCCTTTTTGGAACAATGATCCTGGTACAGGTTATGCTGGACTTGGTTTTACGGGTTGGATGACCAATGGGCAAACGGACTATTTGGAAACCTTTGACCCGGATAATTTAACTTTTGGTGGTGCGGGTGGCGTTGCTACTGTAGACATAGTTAGCGAGGGTGATGCGCATCATGGGGTAAATAACCAGGAAAACGCATTTCAATTTGGAGTGAATGTGGACAACACATCTCCTTCGTTTACTGTCCATTCAAGATTGTTAGGCCCATTTTTTGGTAATCCAAGCGTCAATCCCTTAGATTTTGCATCTCAAGGAATTTACATTGGAACTGGGGATCAAAATAATTTTCTTAAGGTTGTCGTTAACAGAGGACTAGCTTCAGGAGGAAATATTTCGGGTATTGAAGTTGCTTTGGAGACTAATGGTAGTGTCAATAGTACTTTCTATGATTTTTTTGATCTAACGGCAATAGGATCTTCAATAGACCTTTATATAGTGGTAAATCCTTCTTTAGGAACAGCGCAACCTTCCTATTCCATCGATGGTGGATCAACGATAAATAGCATTGGTAGCCCAATTAATTTACCTTCTAGTTTTTTAGATTCCAATGACAATAAAGGAATGGCTGTTGGCATCATCTCTACTTCCACTGGAGTGGCACCTGAATTTGCAGCAAGTTGGGATTTTATCAATGTCTTACCTGAAAGTTCTGGTACTGAGCTTCGATTTAATGCTGGTGGGCCTTCCGTTACTCATAGCGGCTTAGATTTTTTGGCAGATGGGAATTTTGTAGGAGGACAAGCATATAGTAATTCAAACGCACAAGTACCGATTATGTATCAGACGGAGCGAAGCTCTCCTACAAAAACATTCCAATATAATATTCCTTTGGGCAATGGAGATTATACAGTAATTCTTCATTTTGCTGAAATTTATTGGGGTGCTACCGGAGGTGGAACTGGCGGAATTGGGAAACGTGTATTCGATGTAAATATAGAAGGGAATCTTGTTTTGAATGATTACGATATTTATGCAGATGTAGGTCCTGAGACCGTGGTTACCAAGTCCTTCAATGTGAATGTGCAGGATGGGACCATGAATATAGATTTTTCTGCATTGTCAGGGGTAGGAGGTGTTGACCAACCTAAGTTATCTGCTTTGGAAATATATGAAAATAACACACAATTTCCCCCAATTGTTGTTAACCCTATTGCAGATCAAATAAATGAGGTAGGTGATATTTCAAATTTAAATGTTACCGCCAGTGGCGGGGATCCCCAGGCCAATTTCTCATATAGTATTTCGGGACAGCCTGCTGGTATTGCCATTGAATCTACCAATGGACAGATTTATGGTACCATTGGTGCATCTGCAGCATCCGGAGGACCGAATGGTGATGGCACTCATTCAGTTTCTGTAACAGTGAGCAAATCTGGATCCTCTCCTGTAAGTACTGGTTTTACTTGGACAATTGGCATTCAAAATTGGGTGGATAAGAATGAAAATGAAAATTATACTGGCCGTCACGAGTGTTCTTTCGTTCAAGCTGGAAATAAATTTTATTTATTGGGCGGGAGAGAAAATGCAAAAACCTTAGATATCTATGACTATAGCAGTAATAGCTGGACATCACTTGCAGGTTCAGCTCCTTCCGATTTTAATCATTTTCAGGCAACGGAGTACCAAGGCCTTATCTGGATAATTGGAGCCTTTAAGACCAATGCCTATCCAAATGAACTGTCCGCCGATTATATTTGGGCTTTTGATCCTGCTGCACAAGTTTGGATTCAGGGACCGGAAATTCCCGTAGGCAGAAAACGTGGATCAGCAGGATTAGTGGTTTACAACGATAAATTCTATATTATTGGAGGCAATACTAATGGGCATGATGGGGGATACGTTAACTGGTTTGATGAATATGATCCGGCCACAGGTACCTGGACACCCTTGGATAATCTTCCTTCAAGTCCAAATCCTAGGGCAAGAGATCATTTTCACGCGGTTGTTATAGGAGATAATCTTTATGCTGCCGGTGGGCGTTTAACTGATTACCCTAATAATGTATGGAACCAGACCATACCAGAGGTAGACGTATTCAATTTTATTACGCAAACATGGAGTACCCTTTCAGGTAATTTGCCTACGTTAAGAGGTGGGGCTTCTGCTGTTAATTTTAATAACAAATTATTGGTGATAGGAGGGGAAGTTGTAGGGAGTGCTCTTAAAACAACGGAACAGTACGATCCTGCTACGGGAACGTGGACGGCCTTACCCGATCTAAATTACCAGCGACATGGGACACAGGCTATTGTCTCTGGAAGTGGGGTTTATATAACTGCTGGATCACCCAATCAGGGAGGAGGCAATCAAAAAAATATGGAATTTTTGGGTGTTGATTCACCTGTAGGTTCACCAAGTGTTGCAAGTGTTTTATCAGCTCCTGCCTCATTACAAATAGGTGTGGGGTCATCGGAAACTTTTAACGTAGGTATTGCCAATGGGAATGTAGGTGTATTCGTTAAATCCATTCAGCTTTCCGGACCAAATGCCAATGAATTTAACATTATTTCCGGTGGGATAACGAATGGATTTTTAAAGCCAAATACAACCCATCCTATCTCTGTTGCATTTACTGGTACGACAGAAGGGCAAACAGCAACCATTACTATAAATTATGGAGCTGCCAGTCAAAAACAGATTTTATTGCAAAGCGGTACCGGTACTCCCCAAAGTGGCGTAATTGGTTTTACGTTGGTCAATGCAGATTCAGATATTGATCTATTGGACATCACTGCAGGCTTACAAATTAATCAAAATACTACACAGGGCATTGGATTGAATATTAGAGCCAATACTAATCCTGCTGTAGTAGGGAGTGTTCAACTAACATTATCAGGCCCAGTGAACAATGTCCGGACCGAGAATGTGGCACCCTATGCATTGTTTGGTGACAGTGGCGGTAATTATTCCGGTGTTCCCTTCCCATTGGGCAACTATACCATTACCGCAACGGCCTATAGTGGTTCCAACCTCAGTGGTACAAATCTAGGCACACTAACCTTTCAATTTTCAATTTCAGACCAGAGTGGAGGCAATCTGCCACCAACAGCGGTAGCCAATGCCGTACCAAATAGCACCACACCCCTGCAGTTTGATTTTTCAAGCGCAGGCTCGGATGATTCGGATGGGAATATTGTTAGCTATGCTTGGGATTTTGGTGATGGCATCGGTACTTCAACTGAAGAAAATCCATCATATACCTATTCCTCAGGCAATATATATACTGTAACCTTGGTAGTGACCGACGATGAAAATGATTCGGGAACTACAAGTATTCAAGTGGATGCCAGTAAT
This sequence comes from Sediminicola luteus, assembly GCF_040566555.1. Classification (GTDB taxonomy): domain Bacteria; phylum Bacteroidota; class Bacteroidia; order Flavobacteriales; family Flavobacteriaceae; genus Sediminicola. The sequence goes on from NZ_JBEWYP010000008.1 coordinate 6,770, forward strand.
CCAAACCAAATACCGGTAGCTGTGGCTAGCACCACTGGTCCGACCATAGGCGATGTACCGTTTAGCGTGGATTTTGATGGAAGTGGCTCAAATGATCCAGAGGATGGAACGGGTTTGAGCTATGAATGGGATTTTGGAGACAATATTGGGACTTCTTCCCAAGCGGACCCGCCACCTTATACCTATAACGCGCCCGGCACCTACATTGCGGTCCTAACTGTTACGGACAGTGGCGGCTTGCAGGATATGGACAATGTGACCATTCAAGTGAATGACCCAAATCAGAGTGGGGTAATAGGTTTTATGTTAGTAGATGCTGATCAGAATCAGGATATGTTCAATTTAACGGTCAACCAACAGATTAACGTTAGTACCACCCAAGGCAAGGCACTTAGTATAAGTGCAATAACGAATCCGGCAACAGTAGGGAGTGTTCAGCTTACACTATCGGGAACAGTGAACAACACAAGGACGGAAAATGTGGCCCCTTACACATTGTTTGGTGATAATAGTGGCAATTATTCTGGAGTACCATTCCCACTGGGGAACTATACAATTAGTGCAACAGCATACAGTGGTTCAAACCAAAGTGGAACAAACCTTGGGACGCTCACCATTTCTTTTTCAGTGGTCAATCTAGGTGGAGGCAATCTGCCCCCAACAGCGGTGGCGAATGGCACACCCAATAATACCACACCTCTCCAGGTTGATTTTTCAAGCGCAGGTTCGGATGATGCCGATGGAAGCATAATAGGCTATGCTTGGGATTTTGGTGATGGTACTGGTACATCAACCGAAGAGAATCCATCCTATACCTATACTTCCACTGGTACTTATGAGGTTTCGCTTACGGTTACTGATGACGACTTAGACACAGGGAATACTACTGTACAAATTACTTTAAGTAGCCCGCCAGATATTACCAATCCTGGTACACAAAATAATATTGAAGGAGATTTTGTTTCCTTGCCAATAGTGGCAACTGATGAAAGCACAAACCTAAGTTATAGCGCAGCTGGTTTACCACCAACCTTATCTATTGATGAAAATACGGGCGAGATAAGTGGAACTATTTCATCCGGTAGTGGTGGAAACGGATTTTTGGAAAGCAATGGATTAGTGGTTATCGAAAGTGAATCGGCTACACTAGTTCCGACATGGAGTTTGACAACGCAAGGTGGAGCAACAGGAATAATCGCCGGATCCAATCATTTTAGTTCACAGAATGGAGGAACGTTGTCCTATGTTGTCAATATTACAACCCCAGGGGTATACCGTTTTAACTGGAGAAGCTTTTTTAGTGGAGGCAGTACAGCTGATGAAAATGACAATTGGCTAAGATTCCCCAACAACAACGATGTTTGGTTCTTTGGATTTAAAGGCACTCCAAGTAGTGAAGCAAGCTTAATTTCAAACCTTCAAGGCAGTCAAACAAATATTGTATTTCCGGTTGGTAGTTCCAGAGTATCTTTAGCAACCACACCTGAAGGTTCTTCAAGTAATGGTTACTTTAAAATATGGAGAAGCGGTGGTAGTTCAGGAGTTTATGACTGGCAGGCGAGGACCAGTGATAATGATGCTCATAATATTTATGTATGGTTTGTAAATCCTGGAACCTATACCATGGAAATATCAGAGCGTTCCGCAGGTCATGCCATTGATAAAATGGCATTATACAAGGTAGATGGGCCATCTTATTCCAATGAGGATCTCAACAATCTTGTGGAATCTCCGAATGGCACCGTAGGCGCTTCGGCAAATAGTCCTTACAATGTGGTAGTCACAGTTTTTGATGATGATAGTACACCAAGCTCATCATCTGTTCAATTTGATTGGATTATTTCGGCTAATGGTAATCAACCACCCAATGCTGTTGCGAGTGCATCACCCTTATCTGGTGTAGTGCCATTAACGGTGAATTTTATTGGTAGCAACTCTACTGATAATACAGGCATAGAGAGCTATAATTGGGATTTTGGCGATGGGACCAGTACCTCATCCCAAAGTAATCCTTCCCATGTCTATTTCAATACTGGGACATATATTGCTACTCTTACCGTTACAGATGGTGATGGTTTTCAAGATACTGCAAGTGTTACCATAAATGTAAATAGTGCCTCACAGAACGGGATAATAAGTTTTACCCTTGTAGATGCAGGTCAGGATGTGGATATGTTCAATTTAACAAACAACCAACAGATTGTAGAAACAACTACCCAAGGAAAGACCCTAAGTATACGGGCCAATACAAATCCGGCAACAGTAGGGAGTGTCCGACTTACGCTATCTGGCCCAGTAAACAATGGCCGAACTGAGAACGTGGCACCTTATGCTCTGTTTGGTGACAGCAGTGGCAATTATTCAGGCTTACCATTTCCATTGGGCAACTATACCATGACAGCAACGGCATACAGTGGCTCCAACCTCAGTGGCTCAAATCTTGGCAGTCTTACGCAAACATTCTCAATTGTAAGTGCAGCAAAAGGAAGTACAGATGACGCTACAACATCCTTTGATTCAGGAAACAACAGTAAAAAAATACACACACTCAGACATTACCCTAACCCATCATCGGTGTTTTCCGAGATTGTGATATCCGATCCCTTACTATTAGTAAAGAATATTTATATCCGTGATATCGGTGGTCGGTTGGTTGCACAATTTGATGCTGATGAAATGAAAATTGGGGAAGGTGTTTATGAGTTCAATGTTACTGGTCTTGAAGACGGGATTTACTTGGTCAGCCTGATGAATGGTTCAGCCGTAATTATGAATTATAAACTAGTGGTAAGAAAGTAATTTTATAATATCAAAATGATTAATAAAAAGACTGGATGGTTCTATCAATAAGTGGGAGCAATAATTCCAATTGATTATTTGTAAGTTTAATTTCTTTTAAGCTTTGCAACTGGTTCAAATTGTGCACGTCAGAGGCTACAAAATCTATAAGTCCTTCATCCAAAAGGTGAAGGGCTTTCTTTTGCACATCCTTCCCATAAAATTCACTTAGCGACAATAGGTTCATTTGGAATAGGATTCCCTTCTTTTTGTACTTCTTGAATTTTGAAGATTTAAGCTGAAGGAAATTATATCGTTCTGGATGGGCAAGTATGGGAAAGAATCGTTTAGACGCAATTTTTTGGATGGCCTCTTCAAAATTTATGGAGGGTTGTAAATAGGACATCTCCACAAGAAGATAATTTTTCCGTAACGGCATCATTTCAGATTTGTCCAATAAAGTTTCAAAATTGGCATCTATCATATGTTCCGCAGCCACATCAAACGAAATATGTTTGAGATCATTTGCATACATGCCTTTTTTTAATTTTTCAAGTGAGGTATGTATGGTTTCAGTGGTGTTTGGATAATAGTTATCCATAATATGGGGCGTTGCAATGAAGTTTTGGACCCCAAACTCAGAAAATGACTTTATTAATTCTATAGATTCTTCAACTGTTTTGGCTCCATCATCTATACCCGGAAGAATATGGTTGTGCATGTCCACAAAATTCTCCAAATAATCTGCCAGAAATTTTTTCTTACTAAAGAATTCAAACATCAACTGAAATTTTCTTTGCAAAAATAGTGTTTCTGTTTAGATTTTGTAAGGAGATACAATAAAGATAAAAGCTCATATTTTTGAATTCATTTTTATGGTACATTTGTTTCATTATCTACCAATAAATAATCTAAAATAGAAGGAATGGTTCTTAACATTCTTAAATAATTTGGTTTAAAGCGACTTGCTTTAATGGTAGAAATACCTTACTAATTTTAAGTCAATTAAATTACAATTTGAAATCAAAAAAATCTCAAACACAACTAAAGGAAGACACTACTAAAAAGAAGTTCTTGGTTGTATCCCGTTGGGGAGAATCACTAGATATAGCCTTTGCCATCTCCATGGAAGGCCATACGGTAAAAATGTATATTGAAGACAAGCCTTCCCGGGAAATTGGGTATGGCTTTGTACAAAAAGTCAAGGATTGGCAAAAGCATATCGAATGGGCGGATATCTTCATTTTTGATTATACCGGCTATGGAAAGGCCTGCGCAGAATTGAGGGCGGCTGGAAAATTGGTCATTGGAGGTACAGAATATACGGACAAGTTAGAATTGGACCGAAATTTTGGACAGGATGAGCTAAAGCGACATAAAATTAAGGTCTTGCCCTTCAAAGAGTTTTTTAGCTTCCAAGAAGCCATAGATTATGTGAAGGCGCACCCCAATGCCTATGTGATCAAGCCTATGGGCGAGACCTCGGAGTATAAGCAATTGTTGTTTGTAGGAAGTGATGATGAAGGATTGGATGTGATCAGGGTATTAAAGGCTTATGAAAAATCCTGGGGTGATGATTTTGGTAATTTCCAATTGCAGAAGAAAGTAAAAGGTGTGGAAGTGTCTGCTTCAGCCTTTTTCAATGGGAAGGAATTTTTGGAACCCATAAATATCACATTTGAACACAAAAAGTTATTTCCTAAAGAACTTGGAGTTTCAACTGGGGAAATGGGGTCAAGCATGTTTTGGACCAAGGATTCTCCAATTTTTGAAGCTACCCTTCGTAAATTTGAAGGGACATTGGCCAAGCAGAAATTTGTGGGCCATATAGATATCAACTGTATTGTAAATGGAAATGGAATTTACCCCTTGGAGTTTACATCCCGTTTTGGATATCCCCAAATTTTCATACAAAGGGCAGGGATTACAGAACCAATTGGTCAAATGTTCTATAAAATAGCTTCAGGCCATAAATTTAAGATTCAAGTTAAAAAAGGGTTTCAAGTAGGGGCATTTTTGGTAGTGCCTCCATTCCCGTATGAAGACAAAAAGACCTTTGAACTGTTTTCAAAAGATTCGGTCATCGTCTTTAAGAAAGATTCAAAAGAGGGGGTGCACCCAATGCATCTTAAAAATATAAACGAGGAATGGTTGATCACAGGAAATACAGGTATCGCTCTCTTGGTTACGGGGACAGCACTTACCATGAGAGATGCGCAAAAAATGATGCAAAATAGAATCAGTAATATTATCATAAACAATGTGTATTACAGGACCGATATTGGTGATCGATGGTTGGAAGATTCCGATAAACTATGGTCTTGGGGCCTACTTTAAGAACAATAAGTTATTTCGATGAAACTTAAAGAAGTAAATCACAGGTCTAATGATTTCTTTAAAATCCTTCCACAGGATTGGCAAGAGATTATAAGAAGAATTTGGGATAAGGTTAAATCAACATCAACCATATATGCAATTGTAGAGGAAGATTCAATTATTGCAGGCGGGATTGTTTTTAATGAAAAACTACCAGAAATGACCGAGTTTGAAATTGAAAGAGGTCAGCCATTTTTTGATCTAGATTATGGGTATATCGGTTTTTTATGGGTTGCAGAAAGCCGAAGAAATGAACAACTTGGGACTAAGTGGCTTTCTCTTTTAAAAGGGCACAATTTAAAACAGGGATTTTGGCTTACCGTTGAGGAAGAAAATCTAAAAAAGTTCTACGAGAAAAATGGATTCAAAACCATTGCCCAGAGTGAGGACAAAGAAAATATGGAGTGGCTATGTGTTTATGAACCAGATATCAAGCAATACTAAAACATATAATTAAAAAGGGGCTATTTACAATAGCCCCTTTTTTTAGATTCCCTATTATAATTTTTTAACGTACTTGGTGAGGATCACAATTTGCTGTCCGTCCACTTTTCCTTCTATATATTCAGCATTTTCATGGTCTAAAGAGACCCTTCTGACAGCTGTTCCTCTCTTGGCAACCATACTGGAGCCTTTTACGGGCAAATCCTTTATTAGGACCACACTATCCCCGGCTTCGATAATAACTCCATTACTATCCCTGTGGATGATCTGATCTTCCGAGGGAGCTCCTTCTCCAGTTGCTTTGGCCCATTCCAGAACCTCTTCTTCCAAATACATCATATCCAGGAGATCCTGTGGCCAACCCAAACCTCTCAATCTCGATAGCATACGCCAAGCAACGACTTGTACTGGGGTTTGTTCACTCCACATACTATCGTTTAGACAACGCCAATGGTTTGCATCCATGGCATCCGGATTTTCCATTTGATCCTTACAGGTCCCACAAACCAATATACTGTCATCCAATCCTCCATTTTTCTGTGGTGTGACTTCATAAACACTAAGGTTTTCCGAATTTGAACATAGTTCGCATTTAGAATCACTTCGTTTATATAAATCTCTCTCTAAACTCATTCATTTTATTTTAGAAGGTAAAAGTACTCCAAATGATTGAAAACCATTCCATAGGATAAATCAATATTATTTTAATCCTCTTTGTTTATAAGTTCTATGGTTTCGGCTTTTTTAATGCAGATATGGATGATATTTTTATCCTTTTTAAATTTCAATGAAGCAGTTAGAAATAGGAGATAAAGTATATAATATTCACAGGGATGGTTTTAAAGATTTTCAACGATACACATTTTCGGAGGTCGTAAGACTGACCAAAACATTGGCCGTTTTGGAAAATGGTGTTCGATTGACCAACCAACCCAAAACATCATGGATCAGTGAGGATATATGTTATTCTGTTTATAGGGATTATTGGACGTATTGGCATCTGACTTCCGAAAAGGCAATTCAAAATGCAATAGCGGAGAATGAGAAAATTGCTGCCTATGATTGGTTTGAGTCCAAAGAATTTAATTTGAAGGAGAAACAATTTATTTATAGGAAGTTTCAAGAACTGGAAAAGCCAGAGCAAATAGAGGTTTGTCATGCAGAAGAAAAAAAAGCATAAGAATATTCAATAAGGTAATTGAATGATCATGCCCTTGTTTTTAAAGACAGCCGAATAAAAGTGATACTTTTAATTAAGAGAATTACGTATCTTCTGCGTTTAAAAATTTTACCCTATGAAAAAACAATTACTTCCTTTAATAGTCCTATTGTTCGTTTTTAATCTTGTACTTGGTCAAGAGGAAACTGTTTCAAAGGTTCAGCCTAAATACCAAAAGGAAATAGATAAACTGGTCAAAAAGAAAAGTATTCAGCAAGCCTTTTCGATCATTGATGAATTGGAGCCTGACACCCATAAACATTTGGTGGAATTGACCGAGATTCCTGCCCCTCCTTTTTTGGAGCATAAACGTGCAGAACGGTTTAGTGAAATGTTGAAAGAAGCCGGTGCCGATAGGGTATGGATTGATGAAGTTGGCAATGTATTGGCGTTGAGAAAAGGAAAGGATAGTACTACAACTATTGCTTTGGATGCCCATTTGGATACAGTATTCCCTGAAGGTACAGATGTCAAAGTGAAAATGGTAGGCGATACTCTTTATGCGCCAGGAGTAGGGGATGACACACGTGGTTTGGTAATGGTCTTAACCGTTTTAAAAGCGATGAACAGGGCCAATATTAAAACCACTTCAGATGTATTGTTAGTAGGAACAGTGGGAGAAGAAGGATTGGGGGATTTAAGGGGTGTAAAACATTTATTCAAAAAAAACGAACCTAAAATTGATTCTTGGATAGCAATTGATGGTGGGGAATTGGGAAGGATAAATAATCAGGCATTAGGATCCTATCGTTATAAGATTACTTTTAAAGGACCTGGGGGACATTCGTGGGGAGCTTTTGGTTTGGCCAATCCCCATCATGCTGCGGGTAGGGCAGTGGCCTATTTTGATGACGCTGCAAGAACGTATACTGCTTCTGGACCGAAGACCAGTTATAATATAGGTAGAATTGGAGGTGGCACATCTATCAATTCCATTCCCTTTGAGTCCTGGATGGAAGTTGATATGAGGTCAGTTAGTCCAGACCGACTTATAGAAATTGAAGAAATATTGATCACCGAGACAAATCGGGCATTGGACGATTACAATAAATTGGTTGATAAAGGGCCAAAATTATCTGTGGATATAGAAAAAATAGGTGATCGTCCATCTGGAGAACTTTCTCCGGAATTACCTTTAATTCAACGATCTATGGCAGCGACAAAAGCCTTTAAAACAGAACCTTTCTTAACAAGGGGATCCACGGATTCCAATATTCCAATTTCTTTGGGAATACCTGCAGTTACTTTAGGGAGAGGTGGTAAGGCAGGAGGGGCACATTCCTTGGGAGAATGGTGGGTCAATGACAAAACTGGACCTGAATCAATAAAATTGGCGCTTTTGATCTTAGTTTCAGAAGCCGGACTGGAATAGATGTAATAAACAACAAAAAAATGATAGGAATTGAATATTGCAACTAGCATATTTAAATGACCTGGGATTAATCATAATGTTTATTTAATTGATTTTTTAACATATTTGCCAATCATCGAAATATAGCCACCTAGTAACGAATATATTCTGATATAGCTTAAATATCAGGTAATTATGCTAATTCACTTATTGTATAAATCTTCATGAATGCTCGATAAAGTAGTAATAAACTTCACGCCGACGGGCATGATTCCAACCAAAAAAATGACACCTCATGTGCCAGTGAGTGTTTCCGAGATTATTGAAGATGTGCATCAGGCCACGGAACTGGGTATTACTTTGGTTCATTTGCACGCTAGGGATGCCCAGACAGGAGAACCAACCCACAAAAAGGAGGTTTATGGGGAAATAATTGACGGCATCCGCAAATATGCCCCTGAATTGGTGATATGTGTTTCTTCGAGTGGTAGGAACGTAAGTGAATTGGAGTTGAGGGCAGATCCATTGAATTTGGAAGGCAGTCTTAAACCAGATTTAGGCAGTCTGACCCTAAGTTCTTTGAATTTTGCTAATTCAGCAAGCCGAAATTCACCTAAAATGGTTCAAGATTTGGCTACTCGAATGAAGGAAAAAGGTATTGTTCCTGAATTGGAAGCCTTCGATAATGGCATGGTCAATTATTCCAAATATTTGATCAAGAAAAAATTGATTGGTCCACCATATTATTTCAATCTCCTATTAGGGAATATAGCAGGGTCTCAAGCCAATTTATTGCATACCGGCATGATGATCAATGATTTGCCGGAAAACTCTGTCTGGAGTCTTGCAGGATTGGGAGTCGATCAGTTAAAAATGAATTCACTTTCAATCGCCATTGGGGGAGGGGTCAGGGTTGGACTTGAGGATAATATTTGGTTCGATACAAAGAAAACCCAATTGGCTTCTAATATAGAATTGCTTAAACGTATACATTCCCTTGCTAAGGCAAATGGAAGAGAAATAATGACACCAAAAGAGTTTCGGAAAATTATGAATCTAGAACCTGGAAATGGGAAATACGGGCGTCACTTTTAATAGCATAAATAATTATGGATATTGTAGAAAGTAAGAAAATTTCAACGCCCAAAAGATTTTGGAATGTAATTAGAAATGGACTTTTTTTTCATGGGTTAAGAAATCGTTTGGAACGTATTGGGATCAATTTTATGCCGTACTATTGGGTAAAAGAAGAGATGCGGAAATGTGAGGAGCCTCAAATAAAAGGTGATGTATCTGAATATAAGCTTAGATATTTGACTCTAGAGGAATTAACGCTAATCTGTAAGGATATTGACAATTTTATCCTGGATGACTTAATTGATGATTTTAAAAATTGTGATTTATGTATAGGCTTGGAAAACAATAAGGAAATAGCTGCTTATATGTTTATTGGGCTGAATGATTTTACCTTTAAGCATAGAAAATTACAGATTTTGGAAAATGAGGCTTACTTATTTAATATGTGGACTTTTCATTCCTTTAGGGGACGGAATTTAGCGCCTTATTTGAGATATAAAAGTTACGAATTGTTAAACGAAATGGGTAGGGACACGAAATATAGTATTACAGAATATTTTAATAAATCCTCTATTAAGTTTAAAAATAAACTGAACTCAAAACACCTTCAACTATATTTATATATAGAATTATTTGGGACGATTAAGAAACATTTTTTGATCAGATCCTACGATTAAGAACTTATACATTTTAGCTAGCACCAAATTAATAGGTTGATAAAACTTGATAGATCAGTTCCTGGTGTATGGTTTCGATGTATTTATTGCTTTGTTCTTTTTTAAATAGAAACTTAAACAAAAATCACATTTTGTATAATTTTTATCAATTACTATTACCCTTTCCTAAATAAATGAACTAGCTCAAATCTCCTTTAATATTGACATTATGAGGTCATAAAGGAGTTTCTGGTTAATTTTTTTCCTTAAACTTTTAATCAATTTTGTTTAATCTTTTTTTTTAAAGATTTTGAGGATATTAATTCATTGGTTTATATTTACATCAAAGTCATTAGGATGGATGTATTAAAGCGTAATAACGTTAATATTATCGGCCATGGTAAACAGGTTTTAATGTTTGCCCATGGTTTTGGCTGTGACCAGAGTATGTGGCGTTTTGTCACTCCTGCATTCGAAAAGGATTACAAAATTGTGCTTTTTGATTATGTGGGTTGTGGTAAATCAGATATCAGCCAATATCGCGAAGACCGGTATAACTCTTTATATGGTTATGCAATGGATGTTCTCGAAATTTGCCATGAACTAGACCTGGAGGATGTGGTCCTTGTAGGTCATTCTGTAAGTTCTATGATCGGTTTGTTGGCATCCATCCAAGATCAAGATAGGTTCCGTGCCATGATCCTAGTTTGTCCGTCGGCCTGTTATATCAACAAGAATGGGTATATCGGTGGATTCGAGGAGAAGGATCTTCACGGTTTAATGGAGGTGATGGAGAACAATTACGTGGGATGGGCCAATTTCCTTGCCCCTGTAGTGATGAAGAATCAGGAAAGACCCGAACTTGCCCAAGAACTGGAAGAAAGCTTTTGTTCTATGGATAAAGAGATCACAGGGAATTTTGCTAAGGTTACATTCTTCTCGGATAACCGCAGAGAACTATCCGAGGTAAAAGTGCCAAGTCTGGTGCTCCAGTGCAAGGAAGACGACATTGCCTCAGAAAAAGTTGGTGAATATGTTCATAACACCTTAGAGAACAGTGAGATCTATTATATGAATGCAACTGGACACTGTCCACATATGAGTCACCCACAGGAAACAATAGAATGTATGCAGAAATACTTGGCTACAATAGACAATTCTTAATAAACAAACCGTAGAAAAGCAACCCATTGAATATAGACCCCCCTTGTTACGTTTTTACTTATTCAGTGGATGGACCACTTACCCAAATCAATGCGCGATTTCTAAAGCAACTTGAGTATGACTGTTCGGAAGTTGTAGGAGAAATGCGGATGGAAGATATCCTGACCGGAGGGAGCAAGATTTTTTATAAGACTCATTTTCTGCCCATGCTAATGATGCAGGAGCGTGTTGATGAGATGTTCCTTACGTTCAAATCTAAATCAGGAAATGAGTTTCCTGTCCTGATGAACTTAGAATTAATAAAAGAGAAAGAGGAACAACACATACAAGCAGTAGGTCTTCATATCGCAAAAAGAAATAAGTTCGAGAAAGGAATCATTGAAGCTAAAGCCACCGCGGAGAAGGCTCTAAAGGAAAATGAAATACTTTCAGAGATGCGTTCTCGTCTGGAACGTAACCAGGAAAATCTGGAAAGACAGTTACGGGATCTTAAAAGGATTAATTTTGAACATTTAGAATTTAGTAAAGTCCTTTCCCATGACCTGCAGGAACCATTAAGAAAGATGATTCTTTTTGCAGGCCTACTGGAGGACAAGTCCGAAAAGGACGGATTGGATCCAAAATTGAAATTTTACCTTCACAAACTGTCCGGCCTATCAGAAGACGCTCGGGTACTCTTAATCAAATTACAGCGTTTTCATTCCCTTGAAAATCGCATGAAACAAGGAAGTAAGGGGAATCTTGAAGATATATTCGAATCTGCCCTAGAACGGATAAATAACAGTGAAATTAAACCGGATCTCAGCCAGTTGAAAGTCAAAAAGGTATACGGGGATATCTATCTTCTTACTAGGGTCTTCAGGGAATTATTGAAAAATTCTTACCAATTCAGATCACAGGAAAGGTCGTTATCAATACATATTTCCTCTAGCCTGATTACTGAAAATTATTATTGGGCTGTAGAGGATGCTTACCGCTATACTGATTTTGTGCAAATTCGTTTTGAAGATAATGGGAGAGGATTCCCCCCTAATTCTAAGGACCATGTTTTTGGGTTATTGCAAAAATTTCATACTGATAGTGGGGCTGGTCTTGGATTGGCCTATTGTAAAAAGATCATTGAACTGCACCACGGCCGGATTTTTATGAAACCCAGTTCCGTTGGAGGTACACTTTTTACAATCTTATTGCCGATCTATGAAACCAAATTTGCTGAATAAATTCACAGATTTAACCTTCACTAAGGTCAAAATAAAATTTACCAAGTCCATACATCTTATCCCACTACCTGTTTTTCTGTCATAAAAGGCTGATGGTAATGACGCTGTCCTGTGACCTTGTAAAGGGCATTTGCCAATGCTCCAATTGCTGGAGGAAGTCCAGGCTCTCCTAATCCAGTAGGATCTATTTGGTTTTCAACAAAGAATACTTCAATTTCCTTGGGGGCTTGGGAGTGACGAATCAGTTGATACTTGTCAAAATTCATTTGATTGGGAGCTCCGTTTTCAAAGGTCAGTTGGCTGTACATAGAATGTCCTATGCCATCAATAACACCGCCTTGAATCATGTTTTTTGCAGCATCCCTGTTTACTACAATACCACAATCAACGGCACACCATACCTTTTGAACAGTCGGTTGCCCGTCATTCACTACCATATCAAAAACTTCAGCAACATAAGTAGAGTGACAGAAATAAGCGGCTACCCCTCTATAAATTTCAGGTTTTGTTTCTCCCCAATTGGCTTTCTCTTTCACCAGTTTCAATACTCCGGCATATCGTTCTGCATCATATTCATATTCTTCGCCTACGGGGTCTTTAATTGCCCGTTCAAATAATTCTAAACGGAAATCTATAGGATCTTTGCCTGCAGCTTCGGCTACTTCATCAAGAAATGATTGCTCGGCACCTGCTGTAAAATTAGATCTAGGTGCGCGCCATGCCCCAGTAGTGACATTCGTTTCAGCATTAATTTTTTCAGCCGAATAATTATCAACGGCACCTGCAGGAAAACGATTCGGAAATATTGGACCATCTGGTAAGCCTGCGCCTTTAACAGAAAAAGCGATCAAATTATTGTTTTCATCAAGACCTGCTTTGTATACAGATCTATACGTAGGGCGATAGGTACCCTGAGTCATATCATCCTCTCGGGAATATATTAACTTCACCGGACCACCTATTTTTTTAGAAATAGCAGCGGCTTCAACACCAAAGTGTACATAAAGCCTTCTTCCAAATCCTCCTCCAATACGGGTCATGTTTACCGTAATATTCTCAAGGGGCAGGTTTAATAATTTGGCAACCGAGCCTTCTAGGGCTTCAGGAGTTTGCGTAGGACCAATAAGTTCTGCAGCATCTTCAGTGACATTGGCGAAGAAGTTCATGGGCTCTAAAGTGTTATGAGCAATAAAAGGCGCACTGTAGGTCCTTTCTATTACTTTGGCCGCTCTTTTAAAGGCCGCTTCAGGATTGCCATCTTTTCTACTCTCCACTACCTCTCCTGAAACAAGTGCTTTTTCCAATCGTTTCAAGTGTGTGTCGGAACTTTCTAATTCGCCACTGGTTTCCCAATTAGCTTTAAGTGCTTTTTTGGCTTGCATCAACTGCCAGGTAGATTTTCCAACAATGGCAATCAAGTGTTTAAAACCTTGTTCATCAAAACCACCTGGTTCGGCAATAGTGGTATCTATAATAAAGGCATCAGTTACCCCGGGCATACTTTTTATTTCTGCCTCATTAAAATCTTTAACTTTCATACCAAATGCGGGTGGGTGTTGGATCATGGCAAGTTGCATGCCTTCCCTGTGGAAATCTAATCCAAAAAGGGGCTCACCGGTTACAATTTTCTTCCCGTCCACATTCTTGACACTTGTCCCTATCAGTTTGAAATCATTTACTGCCTTAAGTTCAACTTCTTCTGGAATTTCAATGCCCACGGCTTTTGAGGCAATTTCCCCATAGGAAATGGAGCGTTCGCCATTGGCTTCTTTTATCATTCCTTCACTGGCTGTCAGATCCGCGACTTCTAAGCCCCACTCCTTCGCCGCAGCTTCCATCAACATTCTTCTTCCTGTGGCACCAGCCATTCGTAGAGCATTCCAGCTCAATCGGATGGAAAGACTTCCACCAGCGAATTGATTTTGATACCATCCTGTATTAAGAGGTGCTTGTTCAACAACCACATTTTCCCAAGGGACATCCAGTTCTTCGGCTACAATCATGGGCATCGAAGTCCTAATATTTTGACCTATCTCCGGATTTGGAGAATATATGGTGACCATTCCGGTTTCACCTATTTTGATATAACCATTTATTTCAAACCATTCTTTTGGAACCGCGACACCTTCTGCCAATTCGGGAGTATTAGGCTTACATCCGTTGAGCCAGCTAAATCCTATGAGCATACCCCCACCGGCAGCAGCGGATACCTTAATAAATGAACGACGATTATATTGTGTTTTAATGTGAGTCATGATTTTTTCTTTTTAGGTGTACCTGGAATGTTTAAGCGTTTTCAGAACTGGCGGCAGTTTTGATGGCCTTTTTGATACGTAAGTACGTACCACAGCGACAAATATTTCCGTTCATGGCAACCTCAATTTCTTTATCGGTGGGATTAGGATTCTTTTTCAGAAATGCACTGGCGTTCATGATCTGGCCAGCTTGACAATAGCCACATTGATATACATCTTCTTCCACCCATGCTTTTTGTACAGGATGGTCCCCGTTTTCGGAAAGTCCTTCTATGGTAGTAATTTGCTGTTCGCCTACTGCCGACACGGGCAATTGACAGGATCGTACGGCAGTATCACCAAGGTGTATGGTACAGGCACCACATTGTGCAATGCCACAACCGTATTTGGTGCCGACCAAATTAAAATGGTCACGCAATACCCAGAGCATCGGCGTGGTAGGATCTATATCAATTTGCTCCGTTTTTCCGTTGATTTTTAGACTGTAATTGGCCATAGTGAAGGTGTAAGTGAATGAATGTGTTGAATTTACAAAATTATCAGCTTTGTAATATGACTTTTTTAAAATTATTTGCCGATACGGGATTAAGAATATTAATTAATATTGCGCATGAGTAGATTTGATGTATTAACTCAATATACCAATTCCAAATCTATGAATATAATTAAACTCAGAGAATTAACCTTTTATGATTGCCTTATAAGAGGTGGGATTTTAAAAAGAGAATATCATTTTATGAGTAACCTATTCAACGACAACTATAATAGTTTGGATTATTCAATTTTCTATAAAAATTGGAGGGTTTAACACAAGTAGACTTCCTACCCAAATTAATTAACTCCCAACAACCCTCATTTAATGTCATAATAAATTTTTAATAAACTACATATCAACACTGTATAATCATATAAATGGTCTGTGGTAACATTTAGGTTTACGGTTTGGAATTAAAAAGGTTAGACCTTACAAACCAATTGAGTAATGATTAATTGATTGCGATTCTATAATAAATTTTTGATAAGAAATAGGGGTGGATTTGATTACCCCTGCCAGACACGATATACACTTGTAACCATAGGTTAGCCACATAAGATAAGAGTTCTAGTTGAATACGTATCCCAAAAGCCAGTATAGAATTAGAAATACCACGACAACCCCAATACATCCACATTTTCCTCCTCCGATCTTTTTGGCTCCCCAGCCGGCCAAGAGTGCCCTAATAATTTTTTGCATAGCATTTTATCTTTTTTAATAATGTGATGGAGATAATGTAATAGTACTATAAAAGTAGAAACAATTAATTTTTGAAATTATCGATATCGATAAATAAATTGATTCTGACCCAAATAGAAATATTCATTTTTTTTGGATTTTGCTAATCTTATATTTTTTCACACGTTAGCTTAAGTAGGTGAAAATTTTAATAGGATGAGGTATCTAACTTCTAAAAAGGGACTTGCTGGTTTAAAATTCCCTACTTTCTAATTAGTTTGCTTAGGAAGGCAAAATTAAGAAAGGCTGCCGCCATAAAATTTAGTTTGATATAGGATTAATATTTGCCATATCCATGTTACTCGTAAATGTTGAGCAACAGTATGTCCCGGAGATTCTTTATCACTTTCCGATACAAAAATTGGCAAAAATATTACCCAGTAAATCGTCAGAAGTAATCTCACCAGTGATTTCACCAAAATGGTAGAGGGCTTGGCGGATATCTATGGCCATAAGGTCTCCGGAAATACCCATATCGATCCCTTCCTTCACCCTTTCTATGTCTTCTAGAGCTTTTAAAAGGGAATTGTAGTGTCTTGTATTGGTCACAATGGTCTCATTGTTTTTTAAAGCCCCTGTATTCACGAAATTGAGTAGCTCCGTGGTAAGTCTTTCTATCCCTTCCCCGGTCTTGGCAGAAAGGAATAGGGCAGAAGGTAATTCCGCGGCAATCTTGGATTGCTGTGCATCGGATATTTGATCTGCTTTATTGATGATGAAAAGCAGTGGTTTTTGTGGATGTTTATTGCGAATCTTTTCCAGTTCAGTCTTGATTAAAGCTAATCGATTTTCATCGCTAATTACTTGTATCCCATCTACCAAATAAATGACTACTTGCGCCTGTTCAATTTTTTCAAAGGTCTTTTTTATACCTATACTCTCTACAATATCTACAGTTTCGCGTATACCGGCCGTATCGATAAATCGAAAACCGATGCCTCCAATAGAAATTTCATCTTCAATGGTATCCCTGGTGGTTCCGGCTATCTCACTGACAATGGCCCTCTCTTCGTTCAATAAAGCGTTCAATAAGGTTGACTTGCCCACGTTGGGTTCCCCTACAATGGCGACTGGAATTCCATTTTTTATGACATTCCCAACGGCAAAACTATCGATAAGCCTTTTGAGCACTTCTCGGATGCGGTCCACCAATGCTGTAAACTGATTCCTATCTGCAAATTCTACGTCTTCCTCAGCAAAATCGAGTTCCAGTTCAATCAATGAAGCAAAGTTGAGCAGCTCGTCCCTCAGTCGTTTTATTTCGTTGCTAAAACCTCCACGCATTTGTTGCATGGCTATTTGATGGCTTGCCTCATTGTCTGAAGCAATAAGATCGGCAACCGCTTCGGCCTGACTCAAATCCAATTTTCCGTTCAGAAAAGCACGAAGGGTAAATTCCCCTGCATTTGCAGTCCTACATCCATTTCTAAGGAATAATTGAATTATTTGTTGCTGTATATAGGGTGATCCATGGCAAGAAATCTCAATAACATGTTCTCCCGTATAGGAATTGGGACCTTTGAAGATGGTCACCAACACTTCATCTATGGTACGTTCCCCATCCATAATATGACCCAAATGGACAGTATGGCTTTTTTGCGTGGCCAGATCCTTACCCCTTATTGATCGGAACAAAGGAGCGGAAATAGCAATTGCATCCTTGCCGGATACGCGGATAACCGCTATGGCTCCTGCACCGGAGGCTGTTGCTAATGCTATTATGGTATCATTTGGAATCATATCCCTTGCTTTTTGGCAAAAATACGGAAAATAGGGAGTATAAGAGGCTTCTTGGTGAGATTGTCTGCCTACATTTCGCCATCGAATATTCCCTTTATTTTCTTATTTGTAATGGGTAATATTTCGTATCTTAAGTATAGTCTAACTTTTTACTATTAACCGTTATGAAACGATTTTTATTTGTACTAGTAGTCCTTTGTATTGCATCTTTTGGCAATGTGTATGGACAAGAAACGAAAACACCATTGGACAGTGTTGCCAAAATGGAACAAGAGGCCAAGGAGCTCGAAGCAGTGAAAAAGAAAGTGGAAAAAGCCGAAAGGGAAGAGGTGAAGGCAAAAAAGGCAAGGGAAAAAGCCGAAAAGGAGAAAAAGAAGGCTGAAAAAGAGAAAAAGAAAGCTGAAAAGGAAAGGAAGGAACTAAAAAAGCTAGAAAGTGATATTGCTTCTCAGGAAAAATCAATTTCCAATGATGAAAAGAAGATCATAAAATTGGAAGAGAAATTATTCAAAGGGGAGAGGAAAGGAGATTTGTCTCCCAATGAAATAAAAAAGATAAAAGATAAAATTCAAAAGTTAAAACTGGATATTGAAAAGGATAAGGAGAAACTAAGAAAGCTTCGAAAAAAGCTGTAAAGGTGGGCCTTTGAAGCAGATTAATGCATCTCCTTGTAACATTTGTTATTGAAGTGCGTCCAATAAGCACATCAATCATAAAATAATCAAATCATGCAAGCAGAAAACAGACAACTTTTAGTGATCACCCATTTGACCCAATTATTGGATTTGGTCACAGGATGTGGGGGTTTTATTGTTCCCTTGGTTTTATGGCTTACCCAAAAAGATAAGGTCATGAATATGGATGAACATGGAAAGGCAATAATCAATTTTCAAATAAGCCTCTTTATTTATATCCTCATCAGTATCCCTTTGATATTGCTTTTCGGGCTCGGGCTATTAGGCTTTTTAGCAGTAGGGATCATAGGGTTCGTTTTCCCGATTATCAATGCGGTGAGGGCAAATAATGGAGAGACACCTTATTATCCTTTAAGTTTTAAATTCGTTTAGCCTTATCTACAAATAAAAAAAGCCACATAAAAAAATGTGGCTTTTTTAATTCTATAAATTTAGGAACTAGCTATTAAGCATAACCGGCATTACCAACATGGTAACATGCTCACCCTCATCCAGTCCATCTACAGGCGTTAAGATTCCTGCACGATTTGGAAGGCTCATTTCAAGGGAAACATCATCAGATGTTAGATTGTTGAGCATTTCTACCAGAAAACGGGAATTGAAACCTATTTGCATATCATCGCCGGCATAAGAACAAGTCAAACGCTCTTCAGCTTTGTTACTGTAGTCTATGTCTTCTGCAGATATATTTAATTCGGCACCAGCAATCTTTAAACGTATTTGGTGCGTTGTCTTGTTAGAGAATATGGAAACCCTTCTTACAGAGCTCAAAAACTGATTTCTTGAAATACTTAATTTGTTGGGATTTTCCTTCGGGATCACTGCATCATAGTTGGGATACTTACCATCTATCAACCTACAGATAAGCTCCGTTTGGTCAAAGGAAAATTTAGCATTACTATCATTGTATTCAATAGTAACATCTGTCTCGCTTCCGGCCAATATTCCCTTCAAAAGGGTCAATGGTTTTTTAGGCATAATAAATTCCGCCACTTGGGAAGCTGTAACATCTGCACGTTGGTACTTTACCAATTTATGGGCATCTGTAGCAACGAAAGTTAGATTTTCTGGAGAGAATTGAAAAAACACCCCGCTCATTACAGGACGAAGGTCATCATTTCCAGCTGCAAAGATGGTTTTATTGATGGCCGTAGCCAAAATGTCACCAATGATGGTAGTTGAACTAGGATTGGAAAGTTCCACCGCTTTTGGGAATTCTGCTCCATCGGCATAGGCCAAGGCATATTTTCCGTGATTGGAACTTATCTCTACCGTATTGTTATCTTCAACAACAAAGGTCAAAGGCTGTTCTGGAAAAGTTTTCAGGGTTTCCAACAATAGCTTTGCAGGAACCGCAATCGTTCCGACACTATCAGAGTCTACGTTCAAAACAGAGCTCATGGTAGTTTCCAAATCGGAGGCAGAAACGGTTAGTTTGTTTTGATCAAGATCGAACAAAAAATTATCCAATATGGGAAGTGTATTGCTATTATTGATAACCCCTCCCAAAACCTGTAATTGTTTTAGTAAATAAGTACTGGATACTATAAATTTCATTAGTTATATTATTTTAATGTCGAAACTCCATCTTGATAAGACGCCCCCGAAAATATACATTTTTGGGCAAAATACAGTTACCAATCCAGAATTTTGGGTTTAAAAATACTTTAAACAAAGGTATTTTAATTGCGCCTTTAAAGAAAACAAACTTATTAACACTTAAGTGCCGTATTTTTTCCTTCTGTAGGCGTTGAAAAGCCATCCAAAAAGTAAGATCAAAGCTACGGGAAGCCCAATGTTTATATATTGCCACTTGCTTTTCTCCTCCACAATTTTTTTCTCGTCTAAAAAGGGGATTGTCACCTTTTTATTTCTAATGTTTATAAGTCCATTGTCATCTAAAAGGTAATTGATACTATTTACCAAGAATTCTTTATTTCCAAAATAGTTGTTTGTCCATTTGTCATAACCCAATTCCAACGGTCTTCCATTTCTAACTTGGTTTTTGATTAGATCTCCGTCGGCAATGACAAGCATTTTGTTTGCCTCTCCTTTTTCCATGGTCCCTTTCAACGCTACGGGCTTCACTCTATTTAAAAAGGCCGATTTAAATTCACCTTCAATCAAAACTGCCAATGGCTGGTTTCCATTATTGTAACTTTCCTTTTTAGGAGGGGTATTTATGGTATTTAGATTTATTTCCCTTGGCGTGCCTTCGGTCTTAGATAAGGGCGAACTCCAATATAAAATGGTCTTTTTATAAGGGTTGGGCAAGGTGTCCATGCTATTGGCAAACTGGAATCTAACAGCCTCCAAATTATTGTTTATGGGGTGATTGTTCCTAGAAAAGACCATAGGGTTGTAGTACCAGGGAACAGGGTTGTATTCTGATTGATTGCCTTCTCCCGATGCGAGGACAATCTGGGTGAAATATAGGTCGTTGATCAATACCGGATTGATACGAACCCCATATTTGAAGAAAAAATCATTGAGGTTCAAATTTCGCTCCATTGCAAAAGCGCTACCATTCTCATTAAAAAGACTGTCCAGTTCAATGGCTACCTCATCGATCAACCAAATGGATTTACCGCCATTGACAATATATTGATCCAAAACATACTTTTCGGCATCGGTAAAGGCTTGGGTTGGTTTGGCAATAATGGCCAAATCAAATCCCTTTAATTGATCCAAAACCTTTTGGGGATTGCTGGCAACGGAATCCAAGGTGATGGCGCCAATGTTGTAGTAGTCCCGTATCGTCGTAAGGTAATCTGCAATATAAATATCCTCCAATTCCCCATTTCCTTTGATTATGGCTACTCTTTTCTTTTCCTTTATATTGAGTTTTACAAAGGCATCGGCAAAAGCGTATTCTAAATGCTGAACGGAATTGTTTACGCGTTCTTCCGTAGTGGCACCCAATTTATTTTTTAAGAGCGGAACTTTTATTGTGGTATTGTTATAGTTGACCATGGCCCATGGAAATACTATTTCCTGGGACACTTTGCCGTTTTCCTCTATGGTTACGTTTGCAGGGGTTAGCCCTAATTTTCTAAGTTCTGCAATAATGTTTTCCGATTCTTCCGCTTCTTCTAGAGGGTTGACAAAGTTGAATTTTATGTTCTTGTTTTCAGAGGCAAACTCTTCTAGAAGTTGTTGGGTCTCTCCTTTGAGTTTAATGAATTCTGGGGGTAGGTTACCGTCTAAAAGCACATCAATGATAACGGGATTTTCAAAATCCTGCACGGAAGAGATAGCTGGTTGGGATAACGTATACCTTTTGTCCTCGGTAAGGTCAAAACGGGTATAAATATAATGGCCTATTACATTGATGACCACCAATGCTAGAATTGCCTTGCCAATAGATAAAAAAGATTTTTGCATTATCTATTTCGGTTTTTTAGTTGCACCACCGTTAGGTAGAGGAAAAAAAGGCAGATACTTAAGAAATAAATAAAATCCCTAGTATCCAGTACGCCTTTGGAAATATTGGTAAAATGTGCCTTCATCCCTAAATTCTGGATGAACAAGGATAGTTCTCCATCCGATATCACAGTGGCAATACCTTCAAATCCATAAAAAAGGAAAAAGCAAAGAACAATACCCAAGATAAAAGCAACGATTTGATTTTCGGTCAGTGTTGACGTAAATAGACCAATGGAGATATAACTAGCTAATAAAAAGAGTAGGCCAAAATAGGAGCCAACAACAATGCCCATGTCCAAGTTGCCAACAGTTGTACCCAATTGAGAAACACAGTATACATATAGGAATGTCGGAATAACGGCGATGATGGCCAGCGTAAGGGTACCCAAGAATTTACCGATGACTGTATGTGAAAGGGGAATGGGTTTAATAAACAGCAGTTCCAAAGTGCCCAATTTAATCTCTTCTGAAAAACTTCTCATGGTTATCGCGGGGATCAGAAAAAGAAACACCCATGGGGCAAGAAGAAAAAATTTATCCAAATCGGCAAACCCATAATCCAGGATATTGAAAGGCCCTTTGAAGACCCATAGGAAAAGGCCCGTTAAAACCAAAAAAAGCCCTATGACCAAATAGCCAATTGGCGACGTAAAAAATGCTTGTACTTCCCTTTTATATATGGCTAACATACCCTTGTAATCAGTTTAATGTAACTTTCTTATCCACACTCCAAGCCTCAGCTCTTTCAGCAAACAATGCTTTTGTCTGTCCCCAAATATTTTTGAATAGCTCTGAATTCCTATAATTGTCCAAATTTTCTTCCGTTTGCCAATAGCTATAGGTGAAAAAGATGTTAGGGTGATCTTTATCCTGCAATAACTCTAAAAAGGTACACCCTTCAACGTTTCTAATCAATTTTTTTGAATCTTCAAAAATTTGCTCAAAACTAGCAATATTTTCTTTTTTAAAGGTCAATTTTACTATTCGTACGAACATTTAAATAAAGTTTATGGTAATGGTATCCCTATAGTCAAGTCCCAGTAGGGTAGAAGCGCCTCCAACGGTATTGAGGTCACTCTTGTAGATGGCTAATTCTATATATTCTGAGGAATTAAATAGGGCCAGAAGATCTCCGGGGCCTTTTCTTTGATTTTTGTCCAAATCAAAATTTATGATATCACTAAATTTTTTGTGAATTACGGTCAGCTTTTTGTTTCTGGCCTTCAATTCAAATTTTCGACCATTGCGGTAGGCTTCAAATAGGCTTTTTTGAATGTTGGAAACTACGTTGCCATAATTATCAATATATATCACATGCCCAGTGATAGTTTTGAGATTATCCGATACAATTGGTGTGAATTCTTTAAGATCCCGCAGTTGATCAAATGATTTACCAACAACCTCCAGGGTCCCTCCACGGGCTATATGGCATGCCACCTTAACAAAGACATCCATTACAGGAAATGAGGTCTGCCCAGTATCCGGCAAACTGATCTCAACAATTTTGTCTGGTAGTACTTCTGAAATGATCAAACCAAGTACTCCATTGTTGGCCACAATAAAATAATGACCGTCCACAAAGACCGCAATATGCTGATTTTCTGGGGTTTCTTCTGAATCGATACCAACAATATGTATGGTTCCTTTCGGAAAAGTTTTATAGGAATTTTTTAGAATATAGGCGCATTCCTGTATATTAAAGGGACTTATAGAATGCGAAATATCAACAATTCTGGCATCATCGAGTTCACTGTAGATAGTGCCCTTAATTGCTCCAATAAAATGATCTTTATGTCCAAAATCAGTTGTTAACGTAATGATTGCCATGTAGCACTGTTGATATGTTTTTAGGAATGCAAACTGATTTTTTACTTAAGTTTGTTAAACAAAATTACACAAAAAATTAGCCAACGGAAATTTTCTTTACGGTCATGAACTTTTAAATCCATATTCTTTGAACGAACTTATAATTGAACTTACGGAAATTAGTCCAAGAGAATTTTTTGGACAACAGAATGAAAACATTGATTTACTTAAGAAATACTTTCCCAAATTAAAGATTGTTGCTAGGGGCAGTAAGGTAAAAGTGTATGGGGATGAGGATCTCTTGGAGGAGTTCGATAGGCGGTTTGAGAAGATGACAGCGCATTTTGCGAAGTACAATAAGCTAGATGAGAACGTCATTGAAAGAATTCTTGCCAGCAACGGACAAGAAGATATGGAAACCTCCCAAATCAGTACCGATGTGTTATTGCACGGGGTTAGTGGCAGGCTGATCAAGGCACAGACATTAAACCAACAAAAATTGGTGGATTCGTCCAAACAAAACGATATGGTCTTCGCCGTAGGTCCTGCAGGAACCGGGAAGACATATACCGGGGTGGCCTTAGCCGTAAAAGCATTAAAGGAGAAGCAGGTAAAGCGAATCATTTTAACCAGGCCTGCTGTAGAGGCCGGAGAGAATTTAGGGTTTTTGCCTGGCGATTTAAAGGAGAAGTTAGATCCCTATATGCAGCCATTATATGATGCGTTGAGGGACATGATACCCCCAGAAAAACTGGCCCATTTTATAGAAAACGGCACTATTCAAATAGCGCCCTTGGCCTTTATGAGAGGAAGAACGTTGGACAATGCCTTCGTGATCTTGGATGAGGCCCAAAACACCACCCATGCGCAGATGAAGATGTTCTTGACCAGGATGGGTAAGAATGCCAAGTTCATCATCACAGGGGACCCAGGACAAATAGATTTGCCAAGGCGAATTATATCCGGATTAAAGGAAGCTCTCTTGGTGCTTAAAAATGTAGAAGGAATAGGAATCATATATCTGGACGACAAAGACGTGATCCGTCATCGTTTGGTCAAGAAGGTAATTGATGCGTATAAAGATATAGAGCATCAAAATTAAGATTAGATGAACAATACCATTACAAGCACAAATTTTAATTTTCCCGGACAAAAAAGTGTCTACAAGGGAAAAGTTAGGGAAGTATACCAGTTAGAAAACGATATTTTGGTGATGGTTGCCACGGATAGGCTCTCTGCCTTTGACGTGGTAATGCCCAAAGGGATTCCTTATAAAGGACAGATTCTAAATCAGATCGCCACCAAAATGATGGCGGATACGGCCGATATTGTACCTAATTGGCTTTTGGCAACCCCAGACCCCAACGTTGCCGTTGGCTATGCTTGCGAGCCCTTTAAGGTAGAAATGGTAATTCGAGGATATATGTCGGGCCATGCTGCAAGGGAATACAAATTGGGCAAGAGGATTTTATGTGGGGTTACAATGCCAGAAGGCATGAAGGAAAACGATAAGTTTCCGCACCCCATCATTACTCCGGCTACAAAAGCTGAAATGGGAGATCATGATGAGGATATTTCCAGAGAGGATATTTTAAAAAGGGGCATAGTCTCAGAAGAAGATTATGTCGTATTGGAAAAATACACCCGAGATCTTTTTCAAAGAGGCACCGAAATTGCCGCTAAAAGAGGTTTGATATTGGTAGACACCAAATATGAATTTGGCAAGACCAAAGATGGTAAAATTGTATTGATAGATGAGATCCATACCCCAGATTCCTCCCGTTATTTTTATGCAGATGGCTATGAGGAAAGACAAAATAGGATGGAGCCACAAAAGCAACTCTCTAAAGAGTTTGTGAGACAATGGTTGATCAGTGAGGGGTTCCAAGGATTGGAAGGACAAAAAGTTCCTGTAATGTCTGATGAATATATTACCACAGTGTCAGAAAGGTATATAGAACTCTATGAGAATATTACCGGTGAGAAGTTTGTTAAGGCAGATATATCGGATATCCAATCACGTATTGAAAAAAATGTTCTCGCTTATTTAAAGTCGTAGGCTGAATTTTATAAGATTTAAGCTCCTAGAAAAGTAATACTGTTCTGGGAGCTTTTTTATTTGAACAGATCCTTCAAGGTGGGTTCCTTTCTGTATTTCATCCTGTTCAGAATCTTAAGAAAAGCAATGGCGGTAATGTAGGAGTCGCCAATAGCAGTATGCCTATCTTCTTTTGAGATATTGAACTTATCTGCAAGGTCATCAAGGGTGTAATGTTCTTTTTTTTCGAGCAACGTCGTCATAAGCAAGGATTTTTTGTACAATACCGCTGTATCCAAAGCCTTGTTCTTTAATTTGGGCAATCCATGGCGTTCCAGGGCCCTATTGATCATGGTGATATCAAATTTGGTGTGGTGTGCTATGATTACAGAATTCCCTAGGTACTCCAATAATTGCTGCAAGGCTTCAATTTCTGATAGGCGTTCTATCTTTCCTTTTTTTAGGATACAATGTATTTCTGCACTTTCAATATTATAGTGTTCTTGATGTACAAACACCTCCAAGCTGTCTTGTATAGCAATGGTGTTGTTTTGAAGTCCAATAGCGCCTATACATAGAATCCGATCCGTATTATAATCAAACCCTGTGGTTTCTGTATCTAGTACTACAAAGCGAACCGACTTTAGGTCATTGGGGATTTTATTCTCGAAAGACTTTTCATAAGTGATCCAAAAATCTGGGTAATCCTTTTTCTGCTTTTTGAAGAGGTTTATCATCCTAATATATTGGCTACTTTAAAACGGATTGAAATGAGTTCCTGAATTTCTGAAATGGTCTTGAAGGTCCTTTTTAGCTTTATTTTTTCCTCCTTGGTAAGGGATTCCAGGGCTATGAACCTACCGGAATCATTATGGCGCAAGCCCTGCTTGGTTCTAAATTTTAATAGAGCTTTGGAAGCATATGAACAGGCCAGATACAGTTCTTCATTATTGGGTTCCAATTGCGCCAATTTTTCAAATCGTTCCGAAGTATTGTTGATTGATTTTACGGAGTGGGATAAGATAAGAACTCGGGCGGCATCAGTCAATGGCATTAGTGCACGTCTTTTAATATCAAAGAAATCCTTATGGGCACCATCCTGTTCAACCAAAAACTGCCTAAAAAATCCGGTAGGGGATGGGTTTTGAAGGGCACCACTTGCTAAATGCACATAAAATATGGGGTAACTGCTTACGCTCTTAAAAATATATTCAGATAGTTCAGTTACCATTTGGGCATCCCCATAGGCCAAACTATAGTCAAAAAATATAGAGGACAGCAACACTTCATCATTTCCTGGGTTAGTGATCCAATGGGAAACGGTTTGTTTCCATTGTTCTAGACTCTGACACCATTTGGGGTTGGAGGCCATCATTTCCGCGGGACAATAATCATATCCAATGACGTTAAGACCTTTATTTACGGTGGAAGCCAATTTTAAAAAATAGGCCTTGGTCTCTTCCAATAATTCATCTTCCACATCTTCAAAAACAAGGGCATTGTCCTGATCTGTATGCAACAGTTGTTCACTTCTTCCCTGGCTTCCCATTGCCAGCCAAGCAAATTTTACTGGTGGCGGATCTTGCATTTTCGTCAGGGCTATCTTAACGACTTGCTTGATGCAGGCATCGTTCAATTCTGTTATAATTTTAGAAGTCAAGGTCATCGGAATATTTTGTGCCAAATACCCTTGGAGTAACTGCATGATACTGGCCCTGATGGGCTTGATTTCCTTAAACCTTTTCGCTCTTTTAATTGCCTTTATAAGAACGGCAGGATTATTACCTAGGGCAACCATTATATCATGCTTGGAAAGAATACCACAGGCTTTGGTATTGGTTGTACCATCCTTTGTAAGGCACAAGTGGCTGATATTGCTCTTCATCATGGCCATTTGGGCCTGGGTGATGGTTAGATTCTTGCGGTAGGTGATAACAGGGGAAGTCATTATTTTGGATGCGGCCGTTGTTATGGGATACTCTCCTGTGACTACTTTATTCCTCAAATCTTTATCTGTAATGATCCCTATGGGCAAAGAGTCCTTCACCACCAGCATGGCACCGACATTTTTTTTGGTCATTGTCGCGGCTATTGACTTTGCTGTAGTCCTAGGAGAACATGTAACAAGTTTCTTAGAATATTTTACAGGTTGAAGATCATGTAGTTTTTGAATTGTATTTACTTCCTCCACTATTTCTGACTCACCAAAAAGTTTTCCCCTATGGCTTTTAGAATAGGGGTTTCGGGTGTTGGAAGCAAAGCTTTCAATAAGAAAGTTTCCTACCGCTTTATTTTCGAGTGCATAAGGCTTAAAGATTGATATTGGAATAGCATAAAGAATACTCTCTTCATGGGTTTTGGCCTCCATTTTATAGTTTTCAAGAGCAATAAGCGGCCTTAATCCAAAAATATCTCCTTCATCACAAATATCCACAATATCGTTGTTAGGACTTTTGCGCAAGGCAACTGCGCCCTTGTGTACCACATAGAAATGGGAGTGTGACTCTTCATTTGCAGCAAAAATAAGGGTGTCTTTTTCTTTGTAAATAATAGAGATTTGCTCCGAAAGAGTTTCAATTTCGTGCTGCGGGAGGAGGCTGAAAGGAGGGTAGTTTTTCAGAAAATCAGCAACCCTATGGGAAATGGTATTCTTCATGGCACAAATTTGTGGATAAAGTTACTCTATAGACTAATGAATAGGCCTAAAAATACTCAATAATTAGATGTTGAAAAAATTCGCCACCTCCTTAATGTATTCTATGTTGTGAAATGAAAGGTAGTATCATTCTGAAAAAGCAAGAGAGTGGAAAATTGCCAGTTAATTGGGAGACTGACTGATAATTTATTATTTGTTTAAGAAATAATTTAAAACTTTAAACAAAAATTAAGAATATTTACCGTATTCATCCTCTACCTTTACAAAAACTAAAAAATAGAAACTATGAACCTAATTAAAATTATTAGCGCCTTTGCACTTGTTGGAGTAATCTCTACATCATGTGGGCAAACAAAAAAAGAAGCGTCAGATGCCGTGGACGAAGCCTCTACTGAGGTAATGGAGGTTGTTCAAGAGACAGTTGAAACTCCAAATATTGTAGGCGTTGCCGCTGGAAACGAAAACTTTACAACTTTGGTAGCAGCAGTAAAAGCTGCAGATTTAGTAGCAACCTTGAGCAGTGAAGGACCATTTACTGTTTTTGCACCGACCAATGACGCATTTGCAAAACTACCAGAAGGAACTGTAGACGGACTTTTAAAGCCGGAAAGCAAGGAAACTTTGACAGCTGTATTGACTTACCACGTGGTGGCAGGAAAATTTGAAGCTGCTGCTGTTATCGATGCTATCAATAAGAACAATGGCAAGTTTACGGTAACCACGGTACAAGGTGGAACAATAACTTTGAGCTTAAAAGATGGTAAGGTCCTATTGACCGATGCCAAAGGAGGAACCGCAACTGTGGTTATGGCTGATGTAGCTGCTTCCAATGGCGTGATACACGCTATCGATACTGTTGTGATGCCACAGTAGTAAATTCTAGTATTTTAATTTAAAAGCCGTCATCTTAAAGGTATGACGGCTTTTTTTGTTTTTTATTCGCTTCGATGCACTTCGAAATAAAAACTAAAAGCATCCATGTTAACCAGGAAACTAATAGTACAAAAGATAAGATCATTCAATTTTTTTTGGTTTTGTTTCCTCACCACGGCCGAGTAATATATTAAGAGGCTTCCATTCCTCTATATAACCACTTACTATTTTGAGAATGGCCACAAAAGGGATGAACAACACCATCCCGGAAACTCCCCAAATAATGCCTCCTCCTATAAGGGCTACCAATATGGCCCATGTGCTAACATTCATTTGTTCGCCTACCACTTTTGGAAAAATAATACTGCTTTCTAGATATTGGACGAAGGAAAAAACAGCAATTACACCCAAAGGATACAGCCACGAACCTGTAGTAATATACACCACGGAAATGGGCAAAAGAGCACTTATAATAATTCCCACGTAGGGTACAATTGTCATTATTGCACTAAGCATTCCAAACAAAAGTGCGTGTTCTACCCCTAGGATCATCAAGCCTATACTGTTCAGGATACCTACAATAACATATACCTTGATTAGCCCTATAATATATTTAAAGTAAGAATGGGAAACTTCACGGAGTATAAAATAAAGTCGGGAGTGATATTGTTCAGGTATCATGGAGCGCAGAACTTCAACAAATTGTCCCCTATGAAAGAGGAAAAGAACCGTGAAAACAGGAATCATAAACAATGCAAACAAAAAGTTGCCAACATTTTTAAACAATGCTTGTAAAAATGTTCCAAATCCATTTCCCGAGTTGGCTGTAAGATTTTCCAACCAATAGGATTCAAAATTAAAATCTAAATCAAATCTTTCTTTTAGCCATCCTTGCAAACCTTCTTCCAGTTTTTCTACAAGAAAGGGAATATCATTTTTCAAAAAAGACAATTGCCACATTAGAAGCCACAAAATTCCTAGGAACAATAAGAATACGAGGGTAATGGAAAGTGCAATAGCCAAACTTCTGGGCCATTTTTTATTTTCAAGTGCACTACAAAAAGGATAAAGTATCAGGGCTATTAAAAGAGCAAAGGATAATGGAATGAAGAGGACTTTTCCAAAATAAAGAAAAAGAAACGTAAAAAACAGGATCTGTATGTATTTCAGATAGGACCCGGAAAAGCTGTTTTTTACATTCATGGTGCTAGGTTTTTATAGCATTAGAAAACCAGCCCATTACCTTGATTTTAGTCCCCTGTTATAAAAAGATCGTTTCTAGTTCTTGTTTAGGGATCCCAAGTTGAACTTGCAAGGTTAAAATCAATATTACAAATGGTTGGTTTTACTATCTATTCGTACTCTAATGTAAGGATTTCATTTAATTTAGAACCAGAAAATAAGGAATTGAATACCAAAAATGTAACTATACCGTCGATGCACAAGAAAAATAGCCT
Organism: Sediminicola luteus; assembly: GCF_040566555.1. GTDB lineage: Bacteria > Bacteroidota > Bacteroidia > Flavobacteriales > Flavobacteriaceae > Sediminicola. The sequence goes on from NZ_JBEWYP010000008.1 coordinate 37,274, forward strand.
CAAAAGAGTTTATGGTATCAACTGCTCTTAATTCATAATTTATTTTAATACAAATTGCTTTAAAAGCAAGGAACCATAAATAGTATTTATGGTTCCCAGTTCCTTATGTAGCTACGTTAATATAGCTAGTGGTGTTATTTTATGCTCCCCGTCTGTTCGGAATAGGTGCTTTCAAAAATTTTATCCGCATTGGCAGATTCAAATCCATCGCGCCTATGCTTGCGTTGGATGGTAGTTGGTTCCATACTACGATATTCAGGCAAGACCAGTCTTTCTGCAAATTCAACATAACTCCCTGCAATTTCCATTTTTTGTCCGCCTGAAAACTCGGCCTCAACCATTTTTGCAATGGTACTGCTCTGTTTTAACAAGCCATCAGGACTGGTTTTTATTTTTCCTCCGGCCGTGTTCAGGGATATTCCTTCTGATTCCAAGAATGTATTGAATTTTTCAATAGTGTTGAACTCCTCGGTAAATTCATGAACGCTAATAGTATAATGGTTGAGGTAATATCTGTTATGGATAACCCAAGCCGCATACTCGCTTTCTTCCGCTAAACTTTGGTAGTCCTCAATGGAGGGTAGTTGCCATAGTGCTTTATGAAAGAAATCTCCAACCGCCTGCGCATCATTTAGATCTATTGCATCAACTGGGTCCGAGGTAATGTGATTTGTATATGCATGAATAATTTGTTGCGCTTTTTCAGATAAATCGGCAACTCTTAATTCACTCATAAAAATACGTGGATACTCCTCAGATGGTGGAGCATACCAATATGCGTTCAATTTTTTGCCCTCAAAGAAGTAGTAATCCCTTTTTTTATAACCGTAGTGAAGAAATATTTTTTCAAAAGAAGCTATCCCCAAATGTGGGACTCCTAGAGTTCTAAAGGCAATATGATCATTTATAATTTGGCTTTCATTTTCAATGATGCCTCGAGATATCATGGCGGAGTTTACTTTGGCCACATCGGGCACCCTTGTTTTATAAGGGGTGAACAACGCATCTAAAACATTAGCCAATAAAGAATTATCATTTGTAACCATCATAATTAATTTTTATCGGTGCAAATTTAATCGTACTTTTAATTTGAAACAATTCTTATTACGCAATAAATGATAAGTAATATTAATCAATTAGAGTTACGTTCCTTACGTTATTTCATGGTATTGGCAGATACGCTGCATTATACGCAAGCAGCAGAGATTTTGTTTATCTCACAGTCTGCCTTGAGCCAGCACATAAAGCAGTTGGAACGAACCCTGGGAATCCCTTTATTCAATAGAACCAATCGGAAGGTAGCCCTTAGCAGGGCCGGAGAATTATTGTTGAAGGAGGCCAATTTGATTTTACAGCAAGTGGATCAATCTATGGAGCGTTGGCAATTATCGTTGGATGGGGTAATGGGACAATTAAAAATTGGCTTTGTGGGTTCTGCGATGCAGGGTTTTCTGCCTCCAATTATAAAAGAGTTCAGCAAAACACATCCCAAAATTAATTTCTATTTGGAAGAGTTTACCAATACCGAACAATTGAAAGGGTTAGAGCAAGAACAGTTGGATATTGGTTTTATGCGCTCCAACAAAGTCCCGTCGGACATTCATTTAAAATCTGTCTACAGTGAAAATTTTTCATTGGTATTGCCCTTGGATCATCCCATTGATCTGTCTAATTTTAAGAACATGGGACAGCTGGCAGAAGAATCTTTCATCCTATTTCCCAATGAGAACAGTCCCATGTACTATCAGCAAATACAGAACCTATGTGCAGATTATGGCTTTAGCCCTCGCATTTCCCATAAATCCATTCATGGACCTACCATATTTAAGTTGGTAGAAAATGGGATGGGGGTTGCCATTGTCCCCAATTCGCTAAGGGATGAATACAATTATAAAATCAAGTTTTTGGAATTGGACAAGGTTCCGTATAAAACGGAACTTTTTGCGGCTTGGAAAAAGGACAATAAAAATCCGGCTTTGCACCATTTTTTGGAGTTGATTTAGGATAACTATTTTCATTCTCATGAGGTTCTAAAAAAAACAAACGCCCAAGGATTAAAACAACCCCTAGGCGAATGCGACTCAAACAACTAAACTAAATTATTGATTATTACCAACCGCTGTTGGGTTTTAGATTTGGGTTGACATTAATTTCTTGTAAGGGAATAGGAAATACAATGTGCTTTTCTTGAAAATTTTCTGCAAACGGTTTGTTGTGATTTACCAATGTAGCTTTTATAGATTCCGGGGCAGTTGAGCCTTTTTGCCATCTATAAAGGTCGAACCACCTAATACCATACTCCATTGCCAATTCTACCGGGCGCTCATGATGTCTTATTTGAGTTCTTAAGGCATCTTGGGTCATAGCAGTTAATAACTGAGCTTTTCCTCTGGCCCTGACCTTATTTATTTCGTCAATGGCCTCCACGGTCTTCCCATTTTCATTTAGGGCCTCGGCGTACATTAACAGTACATCTGCAAATCTTATAACCGAGATATTTGTCCCGTTGTAAAAGTTGGTATCTGCATTGGCCGTGTATTTTTTGAAATATTTTGGATGATTTAAGTCAGCCGCTACTGAACTATAAGATTTCAATTCTTCCGTGTCCATATCATACATTTGTGAGTTAGGATCATCAAAAAAGATACTGGCATAAGCTCTTTCGCTTATATTTCCAAGGGCATCCCTATCAGTTTTCATTTCATCTACCAACCATTGTGAAGGGTAGAATAATTCCCAACCACCAAAGGCATAAGGTGTAACCTGAAAATTTAATACTTGTCGTTCATCATTATCATTAGCACGATCACCTGAAAACTGAATTTCAAAAATACTTTCCGTACCATTTTCTGCATTCCCATTAAAATTGTCAGCATAATTGGTCAATAATGAATAATCCATACCAACAACTTCCGCTAGTTTAGCTTCTGCTAAACTCCATTTCTCCTGAAATAAATAAGCTTTGCCTAAAAGTGCTTTAGCAGCACCCTTTGTGGCCCGACCTTTCCCTTCTGAGGGATAACTTAATGGTAAATTAGGTTCGGCTTCAGAAAGATCTTGTTCAATTTGTGCCCAAATTTGAGAAGGATTGGCTTGATCAGGGAACAGTTTGTCCAAATCCTTTTCAAATGTGGTTACCAATGGTACATTTTCAAATCCAGTGACTAACCAGAAATAATAATAGGCCCGTAAAAATTTAGCTTCTGCAACAATATTATTCTTCACTTCGGCCTCTAAAGCCTCCATTTCCGATACCCTTTGAATAATTTGATTTGCTCTGCCAATGCCAGCATAACTTGCTTTCCAAACATTATACGGCCCACTTTCTTCAGTTGTATTTGTAAAACTTGCAAGGGAACGTCCATAAGTTTCTCCTGTATTATTTGTGACGTCATCAGCTCTATATGCCAAGGAGGTATACATTTCCTCAAAGAAGGTCCATTTGCTCCCATCCGCACCTTGCATAGCTGCATAAGTTGCTGTTAAAGCTTGCATGGCATGTTCCTCTGTTTCCCAAAAACTCGATTCGGTCAATAGTTCTTTATTCTCAACGTTTATAAAATCATCGCTACAGGAATTACCTATACTTAGGAGTAAAGCGGTGATCAGTATATATGCTATGTTTTTCATCGTTATATTATTTAATTTATATTTCATCTCTATAAAGAAAGGTTCACTCCTAAAATGAATGATTTGGTAAGAGGGTAGAATCCTCTATCAACCCCTCTTGTAAAGGTTCCCCCGTTTGCCAATCCAGGATCAAATCCAGAATAACCTGTTATGGTGAATGGATTGTTGGCAGTAACGTAAACCCTAGCCCGTGTCAATGAAAATTTTTCTGTTAGATTCGTTGGTAGGGTATAGCCTAATTGAATATTCTTCATTCTTAGGTAGGAACCATCTTCCAAAAAGTAGCTGGAAGGACGTATGTTGTTATTGGGGTCCCCAAATACATTTCTTGGGATACTACTCCCCGTATTAGTAGAGGACCAAGCATTCAATAAATCGGATGACATATTGCTTCTATCTGTTCTATACAGCCACATTTTAACTCCATTATATATTTTGTTGCCTTGTGTCCCTTGCATAAATATACTGAGATCAAAATCCTTGTATTTAGCATTGAAATTAAGACCGTATTCAAAATCAGGTAAGCCACTACTCAAATATTTCTTGTCATCATCATCCAAGGATCCATTCCCATTGACATCTACGAATTTTAAATCTCCTGGGGAAGCGTTTGGCTGAATACCATGTGCATCAATTTCTGCTTGATTTTGAAAAATTCCATCTGCTTGGAATAGGTAGAACCGACCAATTTCACCACCTACCTCTGTTCTGGTAGTCGGGAAATTATTAAATTCAATAAAGCCATCTGTAAAGGACTCGTTGGCAATTCCTAGTTTTGTGATTTTATTTTGGGAACCACTAATATTTGCACCAATTTCAAAGGTAAATTCCTTGTCTTGATCGCTCATATATGATGTGGATAATTCCCAACCTCTATTTTCTAGATTTCCGCCATTTGTCAAGGGAAATTCAGTTATCCCAGAAGTGGCAGGAATAGGAACGGTAACCAACATATCCGTTGTTTTGGAAATAAAATAATCGAATGTAGCTTTGATCCTATTGTCCAAAACGGCAACATCAACTCCAATGTTTGTAGTAGCAGTTTCTTCCCATTTTATATCGGGCGTCGGCAAGGAAGCGCTGATTGCACCTACCAATACGGACTGACTTATACCTTCTCCGAAAGGATAATTCAATTGTGGTCCACCGGAAGAAATTCTTGTCAAGAATAAATGCTCGCCAATTAATTGATTTCCTAAGATCCCATAGCTAAAACGAGGTTTTAATTGAGTGAAAAAATCTGACGTAAAAAAATCTTCATTATGTACGGCCCATCCTAAGGATAAGGAATAGAATGTTCCGTATTTGTTGTCCGGCCCAAAACGGGAGGAACCATCCCTTCGGATACTACCTTGGGCATAGTACGTATTGTCAAAGTCATAACTTAATCTTCCAAAATACGATTGTAGGGTATTTATGGAGTTAAAGCCAAAGGAAGCCTGATCCCCAATACCAGCGCTCAAAGCCTGTAATTGACTTGATGATAATTTGTTGTTAGACCCTCCAACAGACCTAAATTCACTTTTTTCCCTAGATATACCTAGTAGGGCATCCAAATTATGGTCACCAATAGATTTTTTATAACTTAAGGTATTGTTTAAGGTCCAATCAGTTTTTCTTCCTCTGTTTTCAAAAAGATCAGGATCTTCATTGATTGCCTGTGGGCCAAAGTTATAAGCAGGGGTAAAGGAAGAAAAATGAGTATTTTCAACGTTGGCACCATATTGGAATTGGTAATTCAATCCATCTAACAATTGTAAAGTGGTAGCAATGTTAAATTGGATATAATCATCTTGGTTTAATCGATCTGCCAATTCGGCTTGACCTATTAGATTCCCAGATCCTAGGCCTGGTTCTGGAGTGGCATAGCCATTAATGGAATTAGCATCGAATATTGCCTTATGGGGCAATTGGGCATAGATATCCAAAAATGGGGAAAAACTGGCATTACCGCCCCCAATAGGTTCAAAAATTCCGCGAGTGTTCTCTCTTGTATAACCAAGACCTGGAGAAATTTTTAGCTTATTATTAAAAAGCTTGAAATCCATATTAAAACGGGTGTTCAATCTGTCAAATCCCGTATTGATTACGGTTCCGGTATTGTCAAAATATCCTGCAGAAAAATTATAGGTCATTTGATCGGTTCCACCGGATATGCCAATATCATGCTTTTGTTCGAAAGCATTCTCAATATAAGCCCCTACCCAATCAGTATCGGCATATTGTACATTGTTTACAAGATATGGTGCTGGTGATTCTCCAGCATTGGCATACGCTTCCAGTTTAATGGAATTGTGTTGGTCCCTATTGGCCACAGAGACGTTATTTTTTACAGAGTGTATTCCGGTGTAAGAATTAATTGAAATCTTGGGTTCACCAGATTTACCTCTTTTGGTGGTTACAATAACAACCCCATTTGAAGCTCTAGAGCCGTAAATTGTGGCGGCGGAAGCGTCCCTTAGAATACTGATGTTCTCAATGTCCGCAGGGTTCACATATGATAAATCCCCTGGAATCCCATCTATAACAAATAGAGGATTGTTGTTTCCAATGGTGCCCATTCCTCTTATCCTGATGACAGGATCGCTGCCCGGAGCTCCTGTTGCAGAAGCAATGTTAACACCAGCAACCTGACCTTGAAGGGATGAAGCAACATCAGCAGTTGGTATTTTTTGGATTTCTTCTATTTTTACCGAAGAAATTGCTGCTGTGATGTCTGTCTTTTTTTGTGTACCATAACCCACCAAAATAACTTCTTCCAGGTTCTGGGCATCTTCTTTTAAGATGACTGTAATATTGGTCTTGCTGCCAACGATAATTTCACAGGTAATAAAACCCAAATATCTAAAGACTAATATTGATTCCGGTCCGTCAACTTCAATGGAATAATTCCCATCAAAATCTGTTGTAACTCCAACAGTCGGTTTATTCTTGATGGTTACTGAAGCTCCGGGTAAAGGATTACCATTGATATCTGTGACCAATCCCGAAATCTTAAGTTGTAATACTACAGGTTTTGTAATGATCTTTCGTTCAAATATAATGGCTCCATCTTGTGTGAATTTAAAATTGTAGTCACCGTAAGAAAGACTTTTTTCAAGTAAATCTTTGACTTTTATCTTACCTTTCTTTACATGTATACTTGGAGCGTTTTTAAAAAGATCCGACCGATAAATAAATGCATGATCGGTTTGGTCTTTTATAAGTTCAAAAACTTGCTCTACTGATAAATCCGTATCGGTATTAATTACGATTTTTGCATCTTGTGATAATGCTGATTTGGGACCAAATGCAAAGGTCATCAAGCAGCATAAAAAGATAAAGGTCCTCATAATGTTGATCAGAAATTTATCCCTATGATAAATAAGGATATCATTAAATTTAGTTTTCATAAATTTAGGCGTTAGTTGGTTAAATAGTTATTTAATTAATTAAGCGTGTTGGGAATGGAGGAGTAAATTGTCCAGGTTTAAACTCCGTTCCCTTTTTTTTAATGTTACTCTACCAGGATTGTTTTTCCTTTTATTTCAAATTTTACTTCGTTAGTATTCTCTATAATCTTCAGGATATTCTCTATTTCTTGTTTTTTGTTAAAAACACCATTGAAAGGTATTTTTACAGCCTCGGTATTCTGTACTTTAAAATCTACATCGTACCATCTCGATAAAACCAATATTATTTCCTCTAATTGCTTATTTTTAAAACTGAAAAATCCATTTTTCCAAGAAACTTCATTACTAACATCTACCTTGGAAATTTCTATGGAATTTGTTTTGGAGTCTAATTTTGATTGTTGTCCGGGAATCAATTTTTTGAAGGTCTGACTGCTTTTAACCACAACCTTTCCTTCTACCAAGGTGGTAGAAATTATCGGATCTTCCTTATATGCTTTTATGTTGAACTCAGTACCTATCACATCTATTTCCTGATTTAAGGTAGTAACCGTAAAATGGGATCCATTGTGTTTCGTACTTGGAGAAACTTCAAAATAGGCCTCACCATAAACCAGCTCCACCATTCTTGTTTGATTCTCTGCAAAGGCCACGGGGTATCTCAGTTTAGAATCAGAATTCAACCAAACGTTAGTTCCATCCGACAATGAAATGAAAAATTGGCCCCCTCTGGGAATAGTTAAAATATTATAGGCTATATCAACATTGGGAGTTGTCTTTGTTGAGTCGTATAGCAATTGCTCCCCGTTGCTTTTTATATGACCAGCTTCATAATGTTCTCCTTTCTGAAGCACAACGCTAGACCCGTCCTCCAAGGTTAAGGTGGCCTTATCTGAGCCAATCTCAATCGTTGCTTGCTGTTCTAAAGTTGTGGTAGGAGGTAGATCTGAAGGAGTATTTTTAAATGTAAAGGGAAGGGAGAATACAGCAATCACGATTGCTGCTGCCACTGCATATTTCCAATAGGATTTTGTAGAATTTTTCTTCCTTATTTCCTGATCAATCCGTTCCCAGCCTTTTTTATTATCAACTGTTATCCTGTTGTTTTCAAATTGCTCCAATACCCCCTTAAAATATTGACGGTGGGTTTCTGACTGGGAATACCAATCATTAAAGATGAGTTCTTTCTCAGCGGAAAGGGTGTTATTTATTTTTTTTAAGATGAGACTAAACTCCATTTGAGCAATAATTTATGACTGCTATTATTACTTAGACAATCAAAATCAAGAAATGGGTGACAAAAATTATTAAAAATTGAAATAATGCATCAATATTACCTTAATGCGGGGTAGAAAGAAGAATCAATATTGAACTAATTAACGAGCTTATTTTGATTTTGGCCCTTTTTAATTGGGTTTTTACAGTATTTACGGATACATTCATTTCCTCCGCAATTTCAGAATATTTATAGTTGTTCATAAACCGGAGTTTTACTATAGTCTGCATTTTGGCAGGTAAAGTTTCAATGATTTTTAGAATTTGGGAATAGATGATTTCCTTATCTTCATTCGTATAATCATCCAAATCATAGTCACTCACAATAATCGCTTGAAAGTCTAAAATATTAGAGGAGTCCGTGATCTTAATAGTCTTTAAATAGTTTAAGCAACGATTGCGAACCATGCTGTACAGGTAGGCCTTTAACGAATTCTTGATCGTAATTGTTTCGGCTTTTTCCCATAGTTGGATAAAGGTCTCTTGAACGATATCTTCGCTAGCGCTTACATCAAAAAGGTAACCATTGGCAAAGAACACCAAATCTTCATATAAACTTTCGAAAAGTTTTTTAAATACAAATTTATTATGCTTTTGTATTTCAGTAAAGGTAGTTATAGAATCCAAATTGGCATCTAAATTATAGGCAAAGCTAAACAAAAAGAATTATGGGAAAGTTAATAAAAGTTATTTGAAATAATTTAGTTGTAAATTTTCTTACAAAAAATTGCAAAATCATCAAGAATTCAAAAAAATTTGTAAATTGGCACCGTCCAAAAAAAATAAACAATGGTATTCTCTATTGTTGTTGTTTCCAGTTTTATCTTAAGTAATTAGAAATTTTATTTTTTCAAAACAAGGCTTCTGAATAGTTTTATTCGGGAACAAAATGTTTTTAATATGGACAAAAAAAACCTAATATTTATCGGTTTATTGGTATTGATCCTCGTTGGCTGTAACCAAAAAACCAAAAAGAAAAATGATTCTTCACACAAGTCATTTAGTTTCCTTTCCATTTCGGAGGACATTTTAAATTATAAGGGCTCTCCTAAAAACAAAAGTGATAGGGATATGCTTATGTTTTCTGACCAGGGAGCTTGGTTTGCCTTTAGTTTGCCAGATGACAATTTCAATTCTGGAGGATTTTCAGGACCTTTCCTTTTGACCCAACAAAATGGGGTATGGCTTAGTTCTGCTTTAGCAAAATTTGATTTATCAACAGATGTGCCAGGTACTGGTATCAATTGGAAAATACATCGTATTTCACAAAGAAGTTACGCTAGCCATTTGGAACAGACCTTTGGTAATGATTCAATAAAAATAGCTCAGCAGCTTGTTTTTCTTTCAGGCCATACTGCCATACAACGAACTCTAATAACCAATACTTCTTCTAAAGCTATAACCATAAATACGAATTTCAAGGGGGAATTATTTGACGTTGGAGTCACGGTATCCAAACATGATAATGGTCTAATATTTTCTTCTGATAAAAGCCCTGCCGTTGGGTATTTGCGAGTGGTTAATGAGGAGGGAAATATTTTTGTATTGGATAGTACTGGTTATAGTATAAACAATCCGGCCGTATTATTACATCCTAACGAATCAAAAGAGTATGTTGTGGCACAGACCTTTATTTTTCCAGAATATTCCATGGAAAAGGAAAAAAAAGCAATAGCATCTTTTAATTTTGATTCTGTCTTGGAAGCCAGAAAATATGAAAAAGAAAACCAATTATCAGCATTAATTGGTCAAAGCAAGGATGAATTTAAAGCCAAAAAATATTCTAAACTTTTGTCCAAAGCACTTCTCACCCTACAAAACAATTGGCGAATACCTGCAGGAGAATTAAAGCACCAAGGGCTATTCCCCAGTTATCATTATGAATGGTTTCACGGGTTTTGGTCCTGGGATTCTTGGAAGCATGCGGTTGGACTTTCTATTTATGATCAAGAATTGGCCAAAGATCAAATTCGGGCAATGTTCGATTATCAGACAGACAACGGATTTGTTTTGGATTGTATTTATAGGGATACAACAATAGAAGCCCATAATTACAGGGATACCAAACCGCCATTGGCAGCATGGGCAGTTGTTAAGGTATTGGAAAAGAATGAAGACCCGAAATTTTTAAGGGAAATGTACCCTAAGCTTATAAAATACCATTACTGGTGGTACAATAACAGAGATCACGATAAGGACGGACTTTGTGAATTTGGATCCACCGATGGCACCATATTGGCAGCAAAGTGGGAAAGTGGAATGGATAATGCCATTCGTTTTGATAATGCAGCCATATTAAAAAATTCAGAAGATGCCTATTCCTTAAATCAGGAAAGTGTGGACCTGAATGCATATTTATATGCAGAAAAATTGTATTTGGCCTCGTTGGCCGAGGCTATGGAAAAGATTGATGATGCAAGAACCTTGAAGTCGGAAGCTGCCATTTTAAAGAAACAGATCCAGGAACAGTTTTACGATAGTGAAGATGGTTGGTTTTATGATACCAATATTGAAGGCACCAATTTTATTAAGGGAGCGGGCAGTGAAGCTTGGACTCCGCTATGGGCCAAAGCAGCTACCGAAGAGCAAGCTGAAAAGGTAAAAGAGAAAATGATGAATCCTCAAAAGTTCTATTCCAAAGTGCCTTTTCAGACCATGTCCAAAGATCATCCAAAGTTTGATCCTTTAAATGGATACTGGCGAGGGCCCAATTGGTTGGATCAAGCCTATTTTGGAATCCAAGGTTTAAGGAATTATGGTTATGACGAGGAAGCTGATAGTGCAACAATTAAACTCTTGGAAGGTGCCAATGGTATCCTTGATAAAGGAACCCCAATAAGAGAGAATTATCATCCAATTACAGGTGAAGGACTGTATGCCAAAAATTTTAGTTGGAGTGCGGCCCATATCATAATGATGCTGACAAAGGATTAAGTAAATAAAAACTAAGTGGACCTATATTGAGAATCATATTCTAATGGAATACAACAAAATCAAAATAACAGCGCACCAGGCAGAACAAATATGCTTGGAACTTTTTAATATTAAGGGAGGTGCCAAACCACTTCCTGGGGAAATCGATTTCAATTTTAAACTTGATAATGGCAATGGGGAAGGGTACATTTTAAAAATATCCCGGCCCAATGAGAATGAGAAATATTTGGATTTTCAACAAAAGCTATTGCAGCATGTATGGGATCACGGACAAGGATTGATATCCCCAAAGGTGATCAATGATGTCAATGGGATGTCAATCTCTGAATTTAATGACGAAAATGGGCAACTGAGGAAAGTCCGACTCCTATCTTGGATCTCAGGGAGGGTCTGGAGTTCAGTAAATCCACAATTAGACGACCTTCGCTATAGTCTGGGGGAACAAGCGGGTAAATTGACCAAGGCCCTGCAAGGGTTTGAACATGAAGAAGCGCATAGGCAATTGGATTGGGATGTGGCGCAAGCTGCTTGGACAGAATCCCATATTGATTTGTTCAAGGGGGAAGAAAGGGAAATTATTTTGGAATTTCAGGAAGAATTTAAAAAGGCCCAACCTACCTATTCCGAACTGAGAAAAGCCGTAGTTCATAATGATGCCAATGATAACAACGTTATTGTTTCTTTGGATCTGATTGACCCCAAAGTAATTTCAGCTATAGATTTTGGGGACGCAGTACATACCCAGATCATTAATGATTTGGCCATTGCATGTGCTTATACCATAATGCACCATAATGACCCGTTGGCCGCGGCATTGCCCATTGTAAAAGGGTACCACAGCGCCTTTGCTTTAGCTCCTACGGAATTGGGGCATTTGTATCTTGCCATTGCCATGAGGTTGGTTATTTCTGTAACCAAATCGGCCATCAATAAAATTAAGGAACCAGATAACCATTATCTGCTGGTAAGTGAAAAACCTGCATGGGAACTGCTCCAAAAATGGAAATTGGTAGACGCTGAATTTGCCCACTATAGTTTTAGGGCTGTTTGCGGATTTAGCGCTCACCCAAATGAGGAGGAATTTTCAAAATGGGCAAGCCAACAGTCATTCTCCTTGGAAAAATTGTTTCCAACCATCAAATCCAACAAAGTACATCACCTCGACCTGAGTGTGTCCAGTACCTGGATAGGGCATCAAAAAGATTTTAATGATTTGGATTATTTCCAATTCAAGATCAATAGGTTACAAAATGAAGTTCCATCCAAAATATTGGCAGGGGGCTATTTGGAACCTAGACCTATTTACACTTCGGACGCCTATGATAAAATCGGGAATAAAGGAAGGGAAAGTCGGACTATACATTTAGGGGTCGATTTTTGGCTTTTGGCATTAACTCCGGTTCATGCACTATTTGAAGGAGAGGTAGTAGCTGCAGTTAATGATGCAGGAGACAAGGAATATGGGGGTTTGGTGATTCTTAAACATCAGGAAAGTGACCTGGAATTTTACACCCTTTATGGCCATTTGACGGTTTCCAGTGCACTGAAACACAAGGTTGGGGATAAAGTTGGCGTTGGAGAAACCATTGGAGAACTGGGGAGTTATCCCGAAAACGGAAATTGGGCTGCCCATTTGCATTTTCAAGTGATGTTGTCCATGCTCAATTATAAAATTGATTATCCGGGAGTGGCTTATTATAATCAGCTGTCGGTATGGAAGAGCATTTGTCCAGATCCAAATTTGTTGTTCAAATCAGAGGCCCTACGTGCCAGTAATTCTACCTCCAATGATGAGATCATTGCCTATAGAAAGCGTCATTTGGGCAAGAGTCTCAGCTTGCAATACAAAACCCCCATTAAAATGGTTAGGGGGGCCGGGCAGTATCTACTGGATCAGTATGGAAGAAAGTACTTGGATACCGTGAACAATGTGGCGCATGTAGGCCATGAGCATCCCGATGTGGTAAAGGCAGGGCAGGAACAGATGGCACTGATCAATACCAATACCCGCTATCTGCATGAGAATATAAATAATCTGGCCAAAGAACTTTTAGAAACACTTCCTACTGAACTAAGTGTGCTGCATTTTGTGAATTCAGGTAGCGAGGCCAATGAATTGGCCATTAGGATGGTAAAAGCGGTTACCGGTGAAAAAGATATCATAGCTTCTGAAGTTGGGTACCATGGAAATACCAATATGTGTATTGATATCAGCTCCTATAAATTTGATGGTAAAGGAGGAAAAGGAGCCCCGGAACATACCCATATTTTTCCATTACCGGATGCGTTCAGGGGAAATTATAGAGGTGAACAAACAGGGGAAGCCTATGCTGGGGAAGTACAAAAACAAATAGACATTATCCATGGAAAAGGAAGGGGAGTAGGTGGATTTATCATAGAGCCCATTATTAGTTGTGGCGGACAAATAAACCTGCCTGAGGGATTTCTTGATTTGGCCTATAAAAATGTCAGGGCTGCAGGCGGACTCTGTATATCCGATGAGGTTCAAGTGGGTTGTGGCCGAATGGGAAAAACCTTTTGGGGTTTCCAATTGCACGGGGTGATCCCGGATATTGTGACCATAGGAAAGCCATTGGGCAACGGACATCCTTTGGCAGCGGTTGCCTGTACCAAGGAGGTAGCCGAAAAGTTTGCCAATGGAATGGAGTTTTTCAACACTTTTGGAGGAAACCCTGTTTCCTGCGCCATAGGGGCTGAAGTAATAAAAGTGGTGAAAAGGGAAAGATTGCAGGCCCATGCCCTAAAGGTGGGTGAATTTCTAAAATCAGAACTCAAAAAGCTTGCAATGGACTTTCCCATAATTGGGGATGTTAGGGGGGAAGGTTTGTTTTTGGGCATTGAATTGGTAGATGCTTCCATGAATCCCTTGGCAGAGCAAACCGATTACTTGGCCAATAGAATGAAAGATCACGGGATATTGATGAGCACAGATGGACCCGACCATAATGTGCTAAAAATAAAACCACCAATGGTTTTCACTTTAGAAAATGCAAAGGAATTGATCTTTTATCTAAGGAAAATATTGGCTGAAGATTTTATGAAAATGACCGCAGAAGAAATAAAATAATCAAACAAATAGTGCAAATGAACACAATAGATAACTCCCTGGCCAGGGTGCTATTTCCAAATTGATTGTAGGCACTATTATGAAACCATACCCATTTAAAAGGTTCAATTTGGATGTTTCTTAATCATTTTTAAAATGGACCTTCTGACTGCAGGGGATAAGGAATCCATAAATTTTTCCTGGGTGAGCAGTACTAATTCGTTGGTTAGATCAGGGTATTTACGGGCAATTTTTTGGATACATTTAAAGGCGGTAAACCGCACTGATGGTTTCTTCTCCGTTTGTTTCCATAAAGACACACACAAATCGTATAAATAGCCTTCCTGCTCCTCATCAAGATGCATTTCTAGAAGAATTTTTATTAATTCGCGCTGATGACCATCTGACTTATTTTTGATATTATCCAGTATTCGCTGAATATGATCTTGGATCCGAGGTTCGTTTTTTTCAATACAACTCCATAACAACCAAGCGGCCCGCCATGAATAGGGTTGTTTGTCCGATACGGCAAGGTCAATGGCCTCATCATAAAACTCCGGATGTGAATTCATATACGAAATCATTTCAGCTTTATGTGAATGCGTCAAAACATATTCCAACTTAGTTTCCATGAATATATGAATGTGAAAAAATAAATAATACTATATCTACTGTACAACTTCTAATGTCATAGACTATACTTTTGCTTTAAGTGAGTGGTCAATTAGTTAGATATAGAACTGATAGTACATCATATTTTATGTCACTTGATGCAAAATATTTAAACTACATATTGATTTACTTTTTCAAATCATCGGTAACAACTCCCGCCACTACGCCAATAATCAATCCAAATAAGGAGCCAAAAGAAACTCCATATCCCATGTTCCCAGTTACAGCACCATAAATGATACCAATTAACAATCCAAGAATAAAGCCGTAGGGTATGTATTTTAAATTCATAAAAAGTATAAGATTAGAGTCGATTCGTGACTTATGGTGATTATTGTACCCTCAAGTTAACCTATTTCTTAAGAATTTTCAAATGGAATAAATTTGATAGCATTATACCTAGATGCTGTAACCCGTCATTTTCGATAAGAAAAATTCTCTATTACTGGGAATCCTTATGTATGCAGTGGTATATTACAGGGCAATAGTTAGTTGTCAAGATTCACCATTAAAATGTCATCACTGCTTTTATTATCAAAACATATTTCATCACATCTAGGTTAAATAGAAGTTAAAAATGATCCATAGGTATTATCTATGATGATAGTCATTTGGATAACTATTTAATTTGGTAAATTTAGAATCATAAGTAGAATAGTATAAAAAATCATAAAAATGGAAGATAATAAAACAGACTCCCACGGTAATGCTTTCGATGTTAACAATTCGGAAGCTGGTAAATGTCCCTTTTTGAATGGGGAAATGAACCAAGTGGCCGGAGGAGGAACTAGTATCAGGGACTGGTGGCCTAATCAGCTAAAATTGAATATTCTCAGGCAGAATTCCTCCTTGGTTGATCCTATGGACAAAGATTTCAATTATGCTGAAGAGTTCAATTCCTTGGATTTGAAAGAGATTAAAAAAGATTTGTATGACCTGATGACGGATAGCCAAGATTGGTGGCCAGCAGATTACGGACATTACGGTCCATTTTTTATACGTATGGCTTGGCACAGTGCCGGGACCTACCGTATTGGTGATGGCCGCGGAGGAGCTGGTTCTGGCTCGCAACGTTTTGCGCCCTTGAACAGTTGGCCGGATAATGCAAATCTTGATAAGGCCCGACTTCTGTTATGGCCTATCAAACAAAAATATGGCAAGAAGATATCATGGGCAGATTTGATGATATTGGCAGGAAACTGTGCACATGAATCTATGGGATTGCCCATGTTCGGTTTTGCCGGTGGCCGTGAAGATATTTGGCAGCCAGAAGAAGATATATACTGGGGCTCCGAGACCGAATGGCTTGGAAACAAAGAAAGATATAGTGAAGAAGGAAAACTTGAAAATCCTCTAGGTGCAGCCCATATGGGATTGATCTATGTGAACCCTGAAGGCCATAACGCAAACCCTGATCCTGTGGAAGCTGCACATTACATTCGTGAGACCTTCGGCCGTATGGCAATGAACGATTATGAAACGGTAGCCTTGATCGCAGGTGGACATACATTTGGGAAGACCCATGGTGCCGCCAGTGATACTGATTATGTCGAAGCAGAACCGGCAGGAGCCCCCATTGAAATGCAGGGCATGGGATGGAAGAGCAATTTTGGTTCCGGTATTGGAGCTGATACTATTACCAGTGGTTTGGAAGGTGCCTGGACCAATACACCTACACAATGGAGCCACACCTACTTTAAAAACCTATTCGGTTTTGAATGGGAATTGACGAAAAGTCCGGCTGGGGCTTGGCAATACAAGCCGGTAGGGGATGCTGGTGCCGGTACCGTACCAGATGCCCATGACCCAGAAAAGAAACATGCGCCCTTTATGTTGGTAACAGATCTGTCCTTACGTATGGATCCGGCCTATGAAAAAATTTCCAGACACTTTTTGGAAAATCCGAAAGAGTTTGCCGATGCGTATTCACGTGCTTGGTTTAAACTGACCCACCGCGATATGGGACCCATAGAGCGCTATTTGGGTCCGGAAGTGCCCCAGGAAGAATTAATCTGGCAAGATCCCGTTCCTGCTATTGATCATGCCTTGATCAATGATAATGATGCTGAAGATCTAAAGCAAACAATCTTAGGATCAGGTTTATCAGTTTCCGAATTGGTTTCGACTGCTTGGGCATCAGCATCGACCTTTCGCGGGTCCGATAAGCGTGGTGGTGCAAATGGAGCCCGTGTGAGATTGGCTCCACAGAAGGATTGGAAAGTGAACAATCCGCAGCAATTGGCAAAGGTTCTAAAGACCCTTGAGGGAATTCAAGAGAAATTCAATAACGCCCAAACAGGAAACAAAAGAATATCACTGGCAGATTTAATTGTTTTGGCTGGTTCCGCTGCTGTTGAAAAGGCAGCAAAAGATGCAGGACACGATATTCAAGTGCCATTTGCGGCTGGGCGTTCGGACGCAACTGCAGAACAAACCGATGCAGAAGCATTTGAAGCCTTGGAGCCACGGGCAGATGGTTTCCGCAATTATGTAAAATCTGGCTTGACCCTTAAAGCAGAGGAGCTTTTGGTGGATAAAGCACAATTGATGACCTTGACGGCCCCTGAAATGACAGTATTGGTTGGGGGAATGCGAGTTTTGAATGCCAATTATGACCATTCAAAACATGGCGTATTTACTGATAAACCTGGTACGCTGACCAACGACTTCTTTGTGAATCTGTTGAATATGGGCACTACGTGGAAAGCAACATCTGCTGATGATAATGTCTTTGAGGGAAGCGACAGAAAAACAGGTGCAGTAAAATGGACAGGTACGCGTGTTGACCTAATTTTCGGATCAAACTCTGAACTACGTGCACTTGCTGAGGTCTATGGTTGTGCAGACTCCCAAATGAAATTCGTTAGAGATTTTGTGGCTGCTTGGACCAAGGTGATGAACCTTGATCGGTTCGACTTAGTCTAAAGCATACTGGGCTGAAGATTATGAGCCCAAGCGTATTTATATAATAAAAAAAGGTGGCCTAAGTATATGCCACCTTTTTTATTTCGTGTCCTTAGGTAGTCAATAATTTCGCTGGTACTCCTACAAAAGATATGATGTATTTCAAATTTGTTGCTTAAATGAGTTGTAATACATCTATATGTTTTGATTAAACACCTTGGCCGAAGGCAATAAATTATTGTCTGGAGTTTTACATTGTTAATTCTATTTGCCTCCTAAGGCTTAATTATTAGGGCCCTGTAGGATGTACTAGGCGTATTTTTTCAAGAATGTTTGAAAAAGTGCATCAATAAAATAATTTCAGATATATACCCATCTATAATTCTCCTTAGGAACAAGATCTTTAAAATAGAAAAAGAAAATAGCTTAGTCTTTTTAAATCATTCAATAGCCATCATAATCTTCGTTTCCATATTCATTAAAGTATAGCTTGTTTGTTTAGTAGTTTCAGCAAACAGTTTTGTTATGCATTGAAAGTTTTAATCAAACCGGAACTTTTAATTAATAAAAGATTCAATATTGCCGTTGCATATTTCATGAGGGGCGTAAGCGGATGGGTAAAATCATACAACTAGTTGTCCTGGAAGTTATGATTTTGAAAATTAAATCGGAAAATTACATTCCTACAGCTAAGAAGGCACAATAATTCTATTTGCCAAGTGGAATTTTATACATCAATCATCAAAAAATACCCGATATGGAAACATGTTAGTGGATCGGGTTTCCAGTAACACTACCAATTTCTGCCGAAATGTATTTTGCTCTGTTGGGCTCATGACTAGGCCCTTTTTCAATTGCACATGGGTATCAATGGTTCGAACAAAGCCTTCTGATTTGGTAGTACCTTTTTTGATCCCTTTTTCAATCTTGACCCCAGCAATGGTATCACTAAAATGTTCATAACATAGGGCTTTGATATCTTCTCTGGTGACTACCCTTTCTCCTGACTGTAGGGAGCGCCTACAGGTGTTGATCCGTTCTTCTGTATTCGGCTTCTCTTTACCGCCGGTAGTAGTTGTTATTAGGCGTGTCGCATTGTAATCGAGGTCATCTCCCTTGTATACTTTTAACATCGTGCCCATTCTAATATTATTGGCAGAAGAACAGGAAGTAGACCAGAATTCAACAAATACCTGCCGGTCCCCATCCTGTGGTTTTAGCATCAGGTATGCGGTATCTCCTTTTTCCAGTTGTACATCTTCAATTTTTTTCTCCAAGCGAGCTATGGCCTGGTTAAGTTCCTTAAGGTTTGATGAGATCATATCCGAGCCAATGACATTGAACGCGGCACTTTCCTCTTTCATCAACTCCAGAAGATACTCCAGATATTCCATGGCACGTCGCGAATCGAACCTACCGACGCCATCCAAACGGAGCAAGGCGGAACCTTTGGATATATTGGCCTGGCTCTCAAAATACCGGATCTTATAAGACTCCTCATTGGCATTTGTAACACTTTCTAGGTCAAAGAATACATCCTCAGTTTGTAAGGGTATAATATTGATCAATTCGCGGGTACTGCCGGTAAATTCATTTTGTTTTCTGTTGATAATGGGAAAGCAATTTAGGGAGCAGCTTAAATTTTCAAGAAGCTCATCCGATATCGGTGTCGTGAACTGCACTTCGATCCAAGTGATCGTTTCACTAAGATTCGAAAGTTCATTTTCATCGATGGAAGTAGCCAACGCCTCCGGTAATTTGGTGTGTTCCATATCTACCGTTTCCTCGATACCCTGTAGTTTTAGCGTTACAAACTGGCGGTCAAAGAAACGATTTACATGGGATGCTATTTTTGAGGACAGGTCGTGTTCCCGATCTATCATCTGATATACATCATGATCTCTTTTCCCCAAATCTGATAGCCCTTTTTCGGCATCCACATAAACATTGCCCATTTTCCAGTTGCATGCTTCTAGGCCATCAAAAAAGAATTGTTTTAAATGATCGCTAATAAGATCAAAAAACAAAGTAATATTCCTTTGTTTCTCATTAAGTTCCAACCCAATAAAAATAGAGGTGGGTGGAAGGGGTGATTTGAATTTCTCGGTAACAATATCCTTATATTGATCCTCAACATATTCATACATTCTTTTATGACCCGCAAGATAACGTACCCGGCCGTCCGTTAATCCAAATGTGCCCGTTGGGCTAAAGAATATTTGTTTTTCCTTCGTCTTTATTTCAGATTGGTTACTCACTTTTATGTCTGCATAAAATTGAAATCCGGGGAGTACCTTTGCACTTTTTTTTGATGGTTTTGCATACGCAATGGCATAAGCGGGGTGAGGACTCGTTATGGGTTGCGGGGTGAGAATATTTATAAGGCGTTCAATAATTCGTGATTCAGAATTGTTGATCTCCTTCGAAATTTTTTCCAATTCAAAAGCACAGGACCCTAAAAGCAAGCTGACTAATGGATCGAAAGAGCTCTCTGATTGGGGCTCTGGAAAACCCCATACCTTGGCCGCATTCCGGATCATTCTATTTTTTATCTTATCCTTACTTTCTTGCATGCCTTCTGATTTTAATAATATGATAGAGGCCCCATAAAAAACAATTCTTGATGTTTGAACGGTTCATTTGTTTTACGTATAGTGCCTTCTAACGAAATCTGTATTCTTTGACGGATCCGTTTCTTGTAAATTGTTGTCAATACTTGTTCTATTGCCACATTGACTTTAATATTACTGAGTCTTTTCTCATGACGAGTAACCGTGTTTTGGAGAGATTGCGACAATCTTTCCTTAAAAGCCTGCATATTGTAAACGGTTTCAAAATCAAATTCCCAAAGTTCATTGCCAAATGAATCATCCTGTTTGCATTCCCCAAAGTGTGTAATGCTGATCAAACGGAACATATTGGCTACAGAATCATTCAGGGAGCATCGTTTTAGTTCTTGTTGTCGAGTAATAAGATCGGTCCGTATAGGTATTTGCAAGTATTCATTTGCCATGGCTTCTGTTTTATAAAGTTCTAATCTTCCGCTAGAAAACTTCTTTTCGGCTTTTCTTCTTCTTTGATATAGATATTGGTATCCCTCCGCTTGCCAACGTAATCCAGGTGACTAACAGTCTCAAAAAGTAAGGACATAGTTTGCATAAAAGTCATGAGTTTGGACATAACTGCCGCTATTTCATAATGGTTGTAATCAAAATTTACCGTATCCAGTATTAATTTTTCTAGTTCACCTTGCTTTAAGTTGCACCAATCAGAAAAATAATTAATCATTTTTTCTTTTGTTTCAGGGGTCAATGTATCCAATGTATTCCTCATTAAACGCGCAAATTGGGAAACGGCCTCAAAAAGGGCAACTGGGGGCGAATGTTTTAAGTACAGGCGTTGTTTTGTGATCTGCAATCCCTGAAAGGTGGCTATTTCATCAGCAAACAAAAGCACCGAAGTAGCCAAGGGCGACTTATGTTCTTTCATATGTATTTTGCGGATGATGACCATGATATCCAATTCCAGTTTGCTAAAATAGGAGAGTAGATCGCTTTCCATTTTCAATAAGCGACTATCACTGGAAACCTTGGAACATGGTGGAATATAATGCTTATCTAATTGCGGGACATTTTCTTTGATATGCAACTTCCCGATCACTTGGTAAAAATCCCCAAAACCAGCTTTGTTCATTTGTTCAACTGGTATAATGGATACACTATATTCTGGAATTACATATGGATGTCTGGGAGGGTTTTCTTTGGGGTCTGCATTCCCTATTGGCATGCGGGCATAGGGAAGAATTTTTAGCATTATATAAAAAACCCCTGAATGGCCTTCTGCGGTTTGCACATCAAAATTGTTTAAACTTATCTGGAAATCAGAAAATTCGCTAGTTTCCGTGTCTAGGTCCATAATAAACCCACCTGAGGTAATTGCCATACATCTGTTTACTTTAATATCTACGTGGTTGTGGGCATTTACTTCAAATGAAATTTCAAGAGCAGACTCTCCATTAAACCCGGGAAGAATTCCAAAATTATAGGGAGTTATCAAAGATTTATTTATGACATGTTGTCGGTAGATCATTGCATTTTCCATGCTTATGAAATGATCCTTATTTATCTTCATGCCATCGATCCAATTAACGGAGTACATTCTATGCTTTTCTACCATAATTTCTATGATTGGGTAATTATTCTATTAACTATTGATCAAATCGCTCATGGATCTGACCAATGGATATTTAAAAAAAATTATATAACGGTACTATAACCCATTATAGGTTGGGTTCTATCACTATCAAGTACAAATTCCTGTAGATCTTTCTTCATAGTGACCGCGAATTCAAAATCCATTTCAATGGGAATGAAAAAACTACAAAAACAATCTATAAACCTGGCACAACTTCCGTGCTCCAGGTACGGGTCTACCTCTGTTTTTTTCAATGGTCCTATAGAAAACCGTAACATTTTAAATCCTTCAATAAGATGGCCATCGGAGATAAGGTCCACCCCTAAGCTCGCCATACCCAAAGTAAAGTCATCATTATTTCTTTGATCGCTGTCGGTTTCATTAGTTGCCTCTACCTTATAATAAAGAGCATGGGTTACTTCCTCCTCTAATATGGCACCAAGGCAGTTGGCCGTCATTTCAAAATCCCCGACAATTTCCTTAACAAAAGGTAACATGGCACTTAATTTACTGATCAATTTGTGCGGCAAGGACTCGTCTATTTTCCAAAAACGCAGGAAAAAATCGTCCAAACTGCTATCATTTAGCTTTTGAAGAATTGTTCTTTCCTGTAATGCAAGTAAGGTGCGTTGATAAAAAAATTCATTTTCAAAAGGAAGAAAAAATTTTCTTGATTCCTCTTCAATCTTAGCTTCTTTTTTGGAATTTATGGCCATGCCCTGCCCGGTGGTAATCCCTTCTTCTGGAGAAGTATGGAACAACCCTTCGGGAAGCAGATCATAAAGTCCATCTCTGGAAAGGTGAATGGCCAGCATGTCTTTCATATCATTGACCGCTATCTTTTCTGCTTTTAGGATATCTCTCCCATATCCACGTTTAAACACACTTTTGCATAACACCACAAAATCGGATGGCAAGAATCCGTTTTGAAATAGATCTGCCATTAGCACTTCCGCTCTGATATCAGACGGGAAGGCTTCGATTATCTGGGCGATATGTTCAAAATCTTTCATGGTTATTCCGTTGTTTATTTTATCCCGGATTTAAAATTATTGAGTTTCTTTATGGACTTTTGCAGTTGTCTTTTAATGCTATTAATGCCATTTTGAAGGTCTTTTCGCTTTTTTTGATTACTCAAATCGGCAAGGTCATCTTTGCTGCCCTCAATTTCCACGATTATATCATTTAGATCGCTCACCATGTCTTCTTTGTCCTCGCCAGAGGAACTCACTATCTTATTTGCGGAGATCAAAAATTTGGAAATGGTTACCGTATTTCTATACATATCTCCCCGCCATGTGGTATCGATTTCGGTCTGGTTGTTAATATCCGTGAATATATTGGTCAGTTCCGCATTAAAAGAATCGGGGTCGATATTAGCGGAATCCTTTTTGCCCATCAGATCAATAATATTCTGGATTTTGACAGCCATATAGTTCCTTTCAAAATCTTCATCAGCGATTAATTTTTCTTTATTACCATCTCTTATACTTTGCAGTTTTTCCATCTCCTGATTATGGGTTTTTAGCTGCTCTTTCAATTCATTATTTTTGATTTTTAGCTGATTTTCCAATTCATTATTTTTAATATTTTGCTGCTCTGCGGCAACAAAAGAAGAGAATATGAATGGCACGCTAATGAGAAGTACGCATCCGAAAAGCCATGCTGCGAATTTTAAAATGGTTGCGTTTCGTTCTTTGGTATTTAAAGCTTTCATGGGTCCTGAATTTTGGATTAGAGTGATATTCTTTTACATATGACAGAGGAGTTCTCTTTGATGTTATTGGCTGAAATGGTCATGTCGGCATCTAGATGTGTTTTACCTATGAACATTTTGCCATTCTGGTAAAAAGACCACATTCCTGTCTTATTATGACCGTTTGTGATTTCAATGGGACTATTGGGATTTTTGGAATTGTAATCGCTGATAAAAAAGTAAAATAATTTACCAAGTGTCATGCCTTTTGGAGCCTTGGCCTTAAATATGGTCTTGTTATCTGCAAGCTGCCGGCGTATCTCGAAATTTACGATGATAGGATCGGCCATTTCACTGTTGGTGGGGTCGGCCAAGGTGCCTGGAGTAGGAAATTCCCATGCCTTGTAAAATTTCATGGGAATCTTTGCAAAATTGTCCAAGGCGATTTTTACAAAGGTCGGGGCCACAAAAAAGAAGGCCGGCAAAAAATAAAAGATTGGAAAAGGGCTGTCAAAAAATAAGGTAAATGACAGGGTCACCAAGCCATAGCCAAATAAGCAGATCGCCAAGGTAAATAGTATTCTACTAAAGTTGGTATTTTCTAAATGGATCAATTTTTCAAATAGCGATACATGGAGTATGCCGAGTAATAACACCCAGGCCTGGGTACCTATAAAGACCCAAATGGACAGTTCGGTGAATTCAATTAAACCCAGATTACTTATCAAGGCCAACAGTATGCCAGTAACGACCAAATAAAGCAACAGCTTCCATTTTTTTTTGCCGGTACCGTTTACTATGCCCAAATACAGACCAAGGCATACCAAGGCAAGTATAATAAGGCCACTGAGAAGTATTAAAATATTATTTATCATAGTGTATTAATAAGTTGTTTCTTATTTAATATTCAAATAATCAAAATCTATATGCTATTGATCTATTTAATTTCATTTCGATAGATTATTATTGATCAGATATATTTCCTTCAATATATTTCAGTGTCTTTTCTAATTCTTTATGATAGATTTCTTGCAAACTATCTAAATTTTTGCTAATCTCCTCTAATGATTCTATAAGTGGTTTAACAAGAATTAATTCTTTTTGAATATAATAATCAACCTCAGCAATAGCACGTAAAGCATCCCAAGCATTATCTATTTGGCTTTTATAGTTCGTTGGATTGTGACTGCTGTTAGAGACCTCTTTCTCCATTTTTTGAATTTTGGGATCAACATTTTTTATTGCATCTTTAAGTTTAACTAAATTGCGGTCGATTACTTTTAAACCGTCACCTTTTTTTAATTTTTTTACATTTTCCTTTATAGCTTTTCGGAATTTTTCATCTTCACTTAGCGGTTTATTGTTTACTCTCGACTTAATTTTATTCTTGTATAGGTACTTTCCGGCCGTCAAGGCATAACTAACGGATTTATCATATACTTCAGATACCATTGGAAGAGGTACTTTTTGTAATGCCTTTCCAATGAGACCGGGAAGAACTTTTCGAGGCGCATTTCTTAACATTTTTCTAACTCCTTTATCTCCTACCACATTTTTCGTTAAAAAACCACTGCCACCATACCATGCAGCTCTTTTGAACTTTGCCATTGTTGTGCCACGATCCTTAGCGGCAAATTGCGCATCAGACCACATCAGGTTTACGTTTGAGAATTCCATATTATAATATAAGTTTTGTTAGTTAACATTTGAATTAATATCAATTAATTAGACTATAAAGATTCAATGGTTTTTGAAAAAATTTAGTCTGCTCTATGAATTACTTATAACAAGCTTTCATCCCCCAATCAAAACATTTGGGCAACCTATGACAATCACCCCGCCATGGGCCGTTTGATCGCCCATACGGGCCGCAGGCCTTTTTGAGATCATTACCGTTGCCGAACCTTTGATGATCACATCGGGTGGCCCCACGCAGGTAAGCGTATCGCCCATGACGGCCGCCGGCATTTTACCGATCAGTACATTGGGCACGCCCGGGCCCACAATAGGTCCTCCTACATGGGGTATGGGCGGTACTGCCGGTGTTACGAGCGGGCAGGTGTGCATATCCGTTAATCTTGCTGCTGGTTTTCCCATAATTTTATTATTTAAAAAATTAATTGATCATTACCATAGCACCTTTCACCGTGGTTTGCCCCGCGGCAGAGAGTTCGGCCGTGGCCTTGCCGTTCGCTTTTATACCCACATCGGCACTCAAATCTATGTTCAGGCCAGACATCTTCGCACTTGCAGCTGATGAAATATCGATACCTGTAGTGCCTTTAATAATAACCTTCCCTTTTGAGGTAATTTCTATATCCTTTAAGCTGTCCAAACTAATACCTCCTTTAGTGAGTTCTACCTTGTTCTTGTGCTGGTCGTGCATTATGATCGACTTATCATCATCGCTTAAAACCACTTTGTTCCCACCCGGGGTTTCTATGGTGGTCTCCTTCTTCTTGTCGTCAAAGGCTATTTTTAATTTGCTTCTGGTCAAAATCCCCTTAAAATCGTTATTCTGGTTGACCCATGAGGCTTCAGGTTTGTTTTTGCCATGGTACATACTGCCTAATACATAGGGCTTTTCAGCATTGCCGCCTTCAAAACCCACCAGAACTTCATCGCCGACCTCGGGTATAAAATAAAAGCCCATTTCCGATCCTGAATAGGCATTGGCCAAACGCAACCAGGGGCTCAGCATATTCTTTTCCTGCCAGAAGAAAGCAACCCGTATCCTTCCTAGTTTATCGGGATCATCGTTCTCTTTTACCACGGCGCCTTGTGATTCACAGTGCGGAATGGCATGTGGGTCGGTATAATCGGGTATTTTTGCCTCAGCAGAAATGCCTTCGAAAGTATTTTGGTAATTCATTGTGTTATCGCAGCTATGTTTTAAGGAAGTGATAATATATTCCCCATAATCAACATCACCGTTCTGGTCAACTTTAAGCGCCTTTATGTTCACTTTATTCCCCAGCTTTAGCCCCGGATTTTGACTGCTCCCTTGCATGACCGCCATATTGAGAGACGAAGCGCCTTCCTCGAGGCCCACTACATGATTCAATTCTTTAGTGAAGTCTTTTTCAACAACATTGAGGTGGTTGTAGAAGCTGGTTGATGGATTGCTATATTCTTTCATTGATATGTCGTGTGCATGCCCCCCATATTCATTCAGGTTATCTTTACCGCCAGATTTCTCGGATGCGGTTTCCAAGGTTTCTGCCTTCATAAGATCATACCCGATATTTTTAAATTTTAAAGGGTTCATTTGTATAGAAAAATTAAAATCGGTGAGATCCAACCCTAATTTTAAATCGGTTTTGGTATCCGGTAATTTCCCAAAGAAGAGTTGTGTGCCGTCATAGAAAAACCACTCCCCGTAGCGGGTAGCCAGGCGTCTTATAAAGGCATACCTGCTTTCGTTATACTGTACCGTATAAACCAAACGATCACTTTTTGCCGGATCGATCTTTGATTTTAACACATCTTTCGGGTATGGTTTCAATACCTCATCCGTAATTTGTTTCAAACTTTTATTTTCAAAAGAACTGTTCCCTGGATTATCGCTCATTAAAATATCTGGACTATACCCTGAGAGAATCACATGATCGGCCTGTCCAGTATGTGATTTGGTAGTTTTTATGGACGTGATCATCCCTTTGAACAAATGATCTGATGCTCCTGACTTCCCCTTGATCTTGGCCTCTATGGAGATGCTGATGACCGCACCTATATATTTCTTGGATTTCTCCATGACAAAACTGTCCTTCCCTTCAAATGTATCCATACGGCAAACCACCTCAAATTTATGATGTGTATACATATCTTGATCGATGGTGAGATTTAAAAAGTCTTTCAATTCCTCCCCCTCAATTTCAATTTGTATTTTTGATGCCAGTGCCATAAAACAATAGTGCTTTAAATTGTTTATAATCAAGACTTAATTAATGGGTTCAATAACCCATCCATGCATTGGTATATTTTACACCCGATATCGTCAATTCACGTGTGGAAATAGATAAGGTGGTAACCATATTCGATTGGTCCATAAAATTTTCCTGATAAAAGACCAATCTTGCATCCTTAAATTCCAAGGTTCTAAAGGGTTTGGAATTGGTGTCCCCGGAAAATGAAATTTCCCCACTTTTATCGGCATCTTCTGAGATCATCCATTGTATGATCTCATTATCTTCCAGGCTTGGAAAAGACAGGTTAATGATGCCCCCATTTACTTTGGAGGTAGGCAATCCTTTTTGATCAATTTCTTGCGAAAAATTATAATCGCAAGAAAGCAACTGAATGCCATCTTCCTCATTTTGATGCCCTTGAATATGTAATTTTGCCGATAGAACCATGATAAATTAATAGCTGAACTAATTAATTAAATTTTATAGGTGATACCCTATTGACCGCATCACAGTATAGCATGAATAGCTTAGCGGTTTTTAGATTGGTTAATTTTAACACCGTTGCCAATATTTACCTCACGCCCTACCAGTGAAAGATTGGTTGAAGCATAGTCTGAATCAATGTTTTCAGAATAACTGGTTAAACAAACGTCTTTCAGTTCAATTACCCTTGGGGATTCTTTCCCAGACTCCTTACTTATACTGAACTTTGCCGAACCTTTTATTTCATGATCAGTGATCCATATCATTAATTTTTCAGCAGTTTCAGCCAATGGTGAAACAATGGAAAATGAAAATTCGGATACATTGATCGGAGAAAAATCTATTTCCTGTGTTGTATTGCTCACATCTGCAGAGGAATTTAGCCCAAAACTGATGGACGGTACCTCAAATTTGTCGGATATTCCGTCTACTTCTAAAGTTATAATCGTTGCCATTTTTTATTGTTTTTAGTTAGTACTAATTTTTGAATTGAATTTATTAAGATTGGTCGTATTCCGAGCTCCATTCGGCACCGTCGTCCCCTTTTTGCCCATCCATCTTTATCATAAAGTTCTTGGCAGGAAAATAGGGTTTCATGCTGATATCCAGATAGATGCGATCTTTTTGGTGTTGGTCTTGCTCAAATCTTTTGATGGAAAAGTTTTCTATTAATTTACCAGGTCCAGTAATGTCGGTCAGAAAGCGTACTATTTGACTCAGGATTTCTTTCTTGGTAACGTTATTAAAGTTTTCAAACGCCCTGCGGTTGAGAAAATCCATCATCACTTTGGTAACATAGTCAAAAACCCGCACCACAGAATAGGTCTGTAAGCCAAGGTTGTCACCATTGAAAAGTGTCTTAGCGGAGAAAGCCATTACTTTACCATATTCGTTTACCATAGGGACCAGTCCCATTTTTTCTAGGCTTGCGATCTCACTTTTTTTCAACTGAAAAGTTACACCGTCCACTTCGCTCAGACTACCATGCTTTTTCCCGGCGGCCACTTGGGACATTAGAGTCTGATAAATGGTGCCTGCCAATGCACCAGACGGGGGTACATATAATACTTCTTCTTCGTCCACCTCATCAATTTTATCACGCCCAACAAGCCAGTTACAAGACATCATAACGTTAGAGCGGTACATATCTCCTCCGGTAAGGTTGGCACTCTCAAACATTTCCATAACATCATCTGGGTTGTCAAGGTGCTCAAAATCGGTCACCAGCATCACTTTGTTCTCATGAGACATTTTTGCCCACTTTTCAACCACTTTATTGGAACCCAAGTACCCAGGAATAACAAGAATGCTGTAATTGTTTCTCAAATCCAGCCTGTCATAATTGGCCACCAGCTCCTCATTTACTTTTTCATAGAAACGGGTATTGTCCAAATCTTTAAGTTGCTCCAGATCCGCATTTAGGAACGAAACGTTCTTAAGTTTTTCTTGGGTGGTATTTTTAAAGAACAAGGCTACAGAGCGGTACGAGCGTTCCATGTCCTTTATTTCTGAGATGGTATTTTTCAGATTACTTTTTAAGGTGCTTTTTGCTGAATCGGCTTGTTTTTCACATTTTTCCACCAATTCGGAAACACTTCCACCAGATGCCAGGGTATCTGCCCAGATCTGTAAGCTGCGTTTTAAATCTTCACGTTCACCTTTTCTGGCGGCTTCTGTAAGGAAAATCCTTTTTCTGGCTTTTCGCTCAGGGTTTACATTTTGTATCCCATCAATGGCCATTTCCAAAAGGTCGAATCCGCCAACAATGGCAAGAGTGTCAATACTTTCTTCAAGAATGGCTTGCGGATTGTCTATCTTTTCCATAGATAGTACTTCATGTTGTTTCAATTGCCCCGTTTTTTGTTCGGCTGTATCTTTATCAGGCATGGCTATAGGGTTTAGTTTGTTATTAATTAGTGTTTTACTTGTTATCTTCCAATTCTTTGATTAGGGAATTGATGGCATTGAGCAGGGCTGATTTCTGTCCTTCATCCTCCAATGCTTTTTTCAATAACTTATTGGTTTTGAGCTGCTTTATCATTTTCTGGTTCTGTTCTTTCTGTGCGGTCAGGTCTTTAAGGAAACCACTTTGTGCTGTAATCCCTTTAACTCCAAAGTCGCCGAGATTTTTAAACTGCAGTTTCTCTTTACGGGTACCACCTTCGCTATCTTGGAATTCCATATCAATATTAGGGGCAAAGTGCTCAAAAACATCATTGATAGAATTTAGACCTCCCACAATCTCAGGTTTAATTGGGGCTTCCTTGGATAGTTTTTCTACCATTAAAGTTCTGTTTTGGGGCAGTTCGCTCATTGCCTCGCTTGCATCGCCTTTTACTTCGGATCCGCCTATGTCATAGATAGCCATATTGTTATTTTTTAGGATTAGTATTAAACTATTAATTGTATTGAGGCCTCTTAAATAATTGTATTTAAGTAATCTTCCATATTATTTCATCATTTTTATCTAGACTGATATTTACAACACTTCCCCTTTTCACTTCACCGGTAATTATTTTTCTGGAGAGCGGCCTTCGTAATTCTTTTCGTATAACTCCAATCAAAGGACGTGCGCCATATTTCGGCGTAAAACCAGACATGGCAAGTTTTTCTTTTGCCTTATCATCTATGTGCAGTGAAATTCCCTGCACCTCTAACATTTTATATAAATTCTTAAGATGGATATTGAAAATCATGACCACTACCTCTTTGCTTATTGGTGCAAAAGGCACTATCTCTGTGAGTCTACCCAGAAATTCAGGCCTGAAATGACCAGACATGATCTCCATAATATCATTAGATTTTGGTATTTCCCCTTTACTAAATGAATCTATAATCACTTGGCTTGCAATATTGGAAGTGAAAAGAATGACTGCATTGGAAAAATCACCTTCTTTCCCTAGACGATCGTGCAATTTTCCTTCATCGAGTATCTGTAAAAAAATATCGAAAACCGAAGCATGAGCCTTCTCTATTTCGTCAAAAAGGACTACGGCATAAGGTTGTTGCCTAATTTTGTTCACCAATAAACCTCCCTCTTCATACCCTACATAACCTGGAGGGGCACCATATAAAAGTGCTGCTGAATGTTCCTCTTTAAATTCAGACATATCGAAACGTATTAAGGCCGATTCATTTTGGAATAAAAATTCTGCAAGAGTCTTAGCAAGTTCTGTTTTGCCCGTTCCTGTAGGTCCGAGAAAGAAAAATGACCCTATAGGCTGTCCAGGTTTACTTAATCCTGACCGTGATTCCAATATGGCTTCAGTAATTGTTTTTATAGCATGATCCTGTCCTACAACCCTTTTCTTAAGGTGCTCTTCGGTATTTAACAAACGTTCACGTTCTTGAGATTGCAATTTACCCATGGGAATCCCGGTTTTATGGGATACCACGGCAGCAACATCTGATTTTTCAATGGACTCCCGGGTTTGACCCGCAGATTCACTTAATTTTCCAAGTACTTCTTCAATATATATCGCAATTTCTTTTGAAGTCTCCATCTTAGCAACGTCTTGATCTTCTTCTATCGCTGTAAACAGGACTTCACTGATCTTGTTCTTTATGAAAGTTGAGAACCATTGTAGTTCACCAATAAGTTCATCCTCTTCAAGGCCTATTTCATTCACCGAAATCTCAGCGAACTGCTCTTTTAAGACAATAAGATCATCCTTGGAACTAACAGAAACCATTTTCACTACTGCCATAGTTCTGTCAAGCAAGTCAACCGCGGCATCAGGGAGCGCTCTTTCTTTAAGGTATCTTTTGGATAAGCGGATCGTTTCTTTAAGTACTTCTGCATCTACTTTAAGCCCGTGATGTATTTCATAATTAGGAATAATTTTACTCAGCATCCTATAAGCTACTATTTCATTGGGCTCATCAATTTTTATTATCTCGAAACTTCTGTTGAAAGCTTCATCAGATTCAATGAACTTGGTGTAATTATCTACAGATGTGGTACCAAGGATGGTTATTTCACCCCTTGCAAGCTCAGGTTTTAAGAGGTTTGCAGCCCCTGATGCACCACCTTGCTTATCCAATAGAGTGTGTATCTCGTCTATAAAAAGAATAGCATTTTCGAATTGCTTAATCTCTTTAATGATATGCTTTAGGCGGTCTTCTACTTCGCCTTTATACGAAGCCCCTGCGATCAAGGATCCAAAGTCCAGCTCAAAAACAACTGTACCAGCCAGCGAGCCTCCAATTTTGTTGTCTGCAAGTTTTTGGATTAACCCGCTGATAACGGCTGTTTTGCCTACACCGGTATCACCAATAAGTATTACGTTGGGTTTGGATCTTCTTCCAAGAATTTCGGTTATCATCCTTATTTCCTTGTCCCGGGCTACTACAGGATCTAGTTTTCCCTGTCTGGCGATGCTCGATTTATCAATACAATATTTAAGAAGGGCATTATGTGTTTTACTTTTAACTGATGTGTTTTCTTCTTTATTGGGTATTCCCATTACCTCTTTAAGGTCTGAGAATTCTACCATTGAATTAAGAATCTCATCCCCACGTAATGGAAATGTTTTTAATTGTTCATAGGTAAATCCAACTCCTGGAGTACACAAAGAAGCTAATGCACATATGGCATCTATATGATCACTGGTTGTTTTGAGCCGTAAATTGTCTGCTTCATTTAAGACGGCAAATAGCTCATCATCTGCCTGAGGATTTACTTCAATTCGTGAATTTTTGGGGTAAGATTCTATGCGGACATCTGCCCATTCCTCCAAATAATAAAGATCTTTATCCAGATTCTCCAAATAAGATCTTAAACCGATATCCTTATGCAGCAGTGCTTTTAATAAATGAGATGGAGATATATTTTTATTGGAATACTCTTTAGCGATGGATTGAGCTATGCTTATACCTTTTTTTAGATCCTCGGAAAACATTAAATCTACATCGGTCATAGCTATTTATTTATTAATTTATGGCTTCATTCAGATAGAATTCATAAAATAAATTTAGCTTATTGATGAGACAACCTTCTAAGGGTTTTCTTTCAATCGGGTCAAGAGGAGGGAATACGTTAAACTTTTGGTTATTTTACAAACAAAATAGTATTGTGTTGATAATTATATAATAAATTTATTAATTTTTTCTAAATAATGTTGATTTTTTACTAATTTTTTTTGAATTATTTAATTTTTTTAATTTTTTATTCAATTGTATAATTACCTTGGTTTAATGCCCTATTGTCTTGTTTTACTAGTTTTTTGCAGAATTAGGATTTAAGTAATAGATCAATAAATGGCTTGTTTTTTTTTTAATTATAATAGTAATAATTCGAAGAAATTAAATACAAGGACCGACCTTTAAAGAATTTTTTTTTTTGGAAAGTAAGAAAGATGGCTATTGTATTTCAAAATATAATTGGTGAGAGATTTTGTGGCTGCTTGGACCAAGGTGATGAACCTTGATCAGTTCGACTTAGTCTAAAGCATGCTAGGCTGAAGATTAAGAGCCTAAGTGTATCTAAATAAAAAAGGTGGCCTAAGAATAGGCCACCTTTTTTATTTAGAGACTTTTTCTGGAGCAGCAATTTTATAGCACCATGGAAACATGGTTGTCTAAAATTTATTTTTCTTCTGTTGGCCGGGGGCATAGGCTTTCGCCGATTTGCTGCCTGTGGCTTTTTTGACCTGTCCCGGAGCAGAACTTTTGTTACTTACATGAACAGTGGATCTACAACCCGTTGTTAATCCAGCTAACAGGACCAGGAATAAACTAACCTTTAATATTCTAACGAACATAACTTCAAATTTAAGTTGGCGAAATTATATTATTTTAAGATTGCTTATTGATTTTATAAAAATATTTTTCTGAAATGCAGAAGGCTGATAATCAATAAGGTTGGTACAGGTAACTACCTAGGATGCTGATTTCTAAAAGATTGGGCTCAGTGGTTATGTTTTGCCAATTTTCGTTCATCTTCATGAATATGAACCCAAAAACAATGCATACAAAAACGGATTGGTGTTGACCAATCCGTTTTTGAAATAAAGGTTTTAACCTTGTAGCGAGACCGGGGCACGATCCCGTGACCTCCGGGTTATGAATTAGGCTTCATGATTTTGAATTGTCTATATACGGAGCCTGCAAGACGCTATTCTATAAAATTGTGTGTAAAAACGTGTTCAGTTTCGTGTTCACTTTGATTATTAAATAATTATATCAGCAGGTATGATTTTTTGTATTATTAATTTCAGGACGGGTCATTATGACGTACTGTTTGTGGTGGTTTGGTTGCATTATGGTATAAACATTTTTCTCCTACTTTGACAGGATGAATTGATCATAAAGTTTATTTATTGACCTGGGTTCACCAATAATTGTTAGCACATCGTTTTCAAGAAATACGGTCTTTCCTTTTGGAGTAAAAGAACTGCCATCCCTGTCTACTAATACAACCAGTACATCCTGAGGGAGTAATGCTTCCATCAGTTTTTTATTAATGAAAATATTGGAAGGTTCATTTTTGTTTAATGGAAAAGTTATATATCGCTTGTCATGCAAAAGATACTCGATAACTTCCTTTGCTGTTTTTAAAGAAAAAACATCTTTAATAAAGTAATCGCGTTCAGCAATATCTATTATGCTTGATAACATGCGAAGTTGCTGTTTTGGGTTATTCTCATCGTTTACAAGGAAAAAAAATATTTTTATTTTTTCCTTGATTAAAACCCCATGTATTTCAACTGGTTTTTCAATGCTTTCTTCACACAATACAATATGGAGTACCGGATGGATTATATCCGGTTTTTTTGCATAAAGAAGGGAAACTTCAGGAATCACCAAAGCAGGATCTATAGGAGTTGTTTTTAGGAATTCTTCATTTAGACTATTACCATCAACATTTAATTCCAGAGCAATAGAATTGGCTACATCTTGTACCAAATCTTCAAATATAGCATTATCGATAAAATGTATTTGTGAACGAACAATTGTCTGGTTGAAAGGATCATCCTGGCGCAAACCTTTCTCTCGTAAAATCATCATAAACTCATTTTCTAGTTCATCGTGCTGATGTTTGCCCAACAAAGCAAACCAGTGATAAATAGCTCCTTCTCGTTTTACTTTAGAACGAACGAAAAAAGTATACCACCCGTATGCAAGAATAATGGTAATTAAAGTAAATGCTAGCGCTCCCCATCCCATAAAAAACATTAGAGCCAGCGAAGAAATAATACCGAATATTTGCATCCATGGATAAAGGGGCGAACGATAGCCGGGATCGTAAGAAGCTATTTTACTATTTCGAAAAACGATGACAGAAAAGTTTATAGCCATGAATATGAACAATTGAAATGTACTTGCGAGTTTTACAATGCCCTCTTCGGTAAGGATAATAATAAACATTATAATTAATCCTGTCGTAAGGAGAATTGCGGGAACGGGGGTTCCCCAGCGACTAATTATGCTAAATTTTTTAGAAAATAATTTGTCCCTAGCCATGGCTAGAGGATAGCGCGAAGTGGCAAGAATGCCTGCATTTCCCGTAGAAGCAAAGGCAAATAGAGCAGCTATTACAATAATATACAATCCCGTTTTTGGAGGTAACCAACTGAATAACTGCTGCGTTGCAGTAGCTGCAGGCGAAAGGTCTTGTGAAAGTGCTTCATTGCCAATAACGCTTACCATAACAAAAACACCAAACACATAAATCAAACCAGTTACCAATAGCGACAAGGCCATTCCTAAGGGTATATTCCGTTCTGGGTTTTTAATTTCTTCGGCAACGCTTGCTATTTGTGTTAGCCCTAAATAAGAAACAAAAACGAAACCAGTTGTAAAAATAAGGCCATTAAGTCCCCCGGTAAAAAATGGATTATAATTGTACTTGTTAAATCCTATGGAGGAGTTAGTTCCTGAGAAAATATTCCAAAAACCATCCGCGATAAATGCCCCTAAAACTAAAAGTAACACAATCACTAATATTTTTTGAATACCGGAAGATTTTCGCGCTCCAAATATATTCAGAATAGAAAATATTATGGCAAAAATTACTGCGGTTTCTTTTATTGGGATATCCCAAAATATGGAAGCATAAGCGCCAATTCCAACAAGCGCAAATGCTGTTTTTAAAAGAAGGGCTATATATGTTCCGATTCCGCCTATCGTCCCCATCAACGGTCCCAGGCTTCGATCAAGAAAGAAGTAAGCTCCGCCAGAGCGTGGCAAGGCAGTGGATATTTCGGCAACACTAAACATCGCCGGCATTATTAAAATTCCGGCAAGAAAATATGCCAAAATCACCGATGG
This sequence comes from Sediminicola luteus, assembly GCF_040566555.1. Classification (GTDB taxonomy): domain Bacteria; phylum Bacteroidota; class Bacteroidia; order Flavobacteriales; family Flavobacteriaceae; genus Sediminicola. The sequence goes on from NZ_JBEWYP010000008.1 coordinate 73,700, forward strand.
TCCGGTATGATGAGCCGCCAGTCCTGGCAATAGAAAAAAGCCGGAACTAAACATGGCTCCCGTGCTTAAAGCGAAAACGTCAAACAATCCAAGTTCTTTTTTTAGTTTCATAGCTTTCTTCTAATCGTATATTTGTCTGCTTAAACTTCAGGCAACACCAAAAGTGGAGTATTAATATGCCTTGTCATAACGGGGGTTCCAATTTTAATGTTTCACTATTATTTTAATCATTTAATTCTTGTAGCTGAGTTGTTGCACCTTTTTTAACAGAAGACTAACCTTCTAATTATCAATATCATCGGGTTAAATAAAGATAAGAGTTATTTTGAATTGAAATGCTTTTTCGGATTTTATAGAATTTTTTAAAATAGAATTTGAAGATTAACTAAAGTCAATTGCGACTATGATATTATTAAATAATTTCATTATAATTAATTTAGTTGGCGCTTCAAACTTGAAAAAATTTGAGCTTCATTGATTGAATTTTATAAACGTTAATACTAATTATAGTAATACCTTTTTAATGATAGTATTCCCATCAGAATAAATAGTAAAACTTGCGTGTCTTTATCTGCATAATGTTTATTATTTATTTTTTTAAATCAATATTAACTGAACTCTTATAATGATGATAGAAATTAAAATATCCTTGAATGACGGCTTAGAGATAATAGATCTTCAAGATTCAAAATTGGGTTGAAAGATTAGACAAAACAGTATTTTATGAAATGATGAATTCGGTTTTGAATCCTTTACCTTTAGAAAGTTGGTAGAGAAAATAAATTCTAGCGAAGCTTCTATATACAGATACTCTGAGAGTAAACATCCCTTATTGCTTTTTTTGACAAATTGGTGTTGGGAGTGATTGAATTACTTAATCAATTTTTAATACAATGAATGTTGATGATCCAAGAAAAAGCTAAAAATAGTTATTCAATCTTGCATCAAAGGATAATCCAAGTGTTGACTATGTTGATGAAAGTAAACTTCACAATATCTTGATATCCGAAGGTGGGAAGGCATATCATACTAAGGAAGTAGATAATCAGAGTTTTAAAGGTATTTGTTAAAAATTAAATTTCCGAAATATAGAAAATTCGCAATCCATGGAATCGCAACAAATGGTTCTAAAACAAAAAATCCTAACCATCCAATCGTAATTGTTTCTAGAAATACAGACATAAAAAAACGGTTTAGAGTGAACTAAACCGTTTTTTGGGTGCATTTTACTTGTGTAGCGAGAGGGGGGCACGATCCCCCGACCTCCGGGTTATGAATCCGACGCTCTAACCAACTGAGCTACCTCGCCATTGCCGTTTTAAGCGGGTGCAAATATAGAGTTAAATTTCTTTTCAATCAAAATTCATTTGGTAAAAAATAATATTGGGCATTTATTTTTTTATCATGTAGAAATATATATATTGTCCGACGAAAACATTATACAGAATGAGTGATAAAGTTAAGTTCGAAGTTGAGTTTGTGATACAATCATCTCAACCCCTATTATATCAATATATATCCACCCCATCCGGTTTATCTGAGTGGTTTGCAGACAATGTAAATTCTAGAGGAGAGTTGTTTACTTTTATATGGGATGGGTCAGAAGAAGAAGCTAAATTATTAAAGAGAAAAAGTGATGAATTTGTTCGTTTTGCTTGGGCAGAAGCTGAGGACGACGCATATTTTGAAATGAGGATTATAGTAGATGAAATTACATCTGATGTTTCCTTGTTCATTACAGATTTCGCTGATGAGGACGAGGTAGATGAAGCCAAGATGCTTTGGGAAAACCAAATCTCAAGTCTAAAACAAGTTTTAGGTTCTTCCTAAAGGTTTTAGACCATAAAACAATATCTTTGGGCCTTGAATTTTCAAGGCTTTTTTTATGGTTAATTTTAATGGTGACATCCTATCTCAAGACACACTTTTCCTCAATCAAGAAAATAGAGGGCTGAAGTATGGTGATGGACTCTTTGAAACCATTCGGGTGGTCAATGGAAAAATTTTCTTTTGGGAAGACCATTACCTGCGCCTTATGGCCTCTATGCGTATTATGCGTATGGAGATTCCCATGAACTTTACCATGGAATTTTTGGAAGAGCAACTGTTGAACACTATTGCATCCAACGGTTTGGAAAATTCTCCTGCCCGAGTACGTTTGTCAGTATTTAGAAACAATGGCGGGTATTATTTGCCGGAAACCAATGAAATATCCTATATCATGGAGGTTGGGGAGTTAGATTCACCATTTTACATGATACACCAACAAGATTATGTCGTGGAGTTGTTCAAAGATTTCTATGTGAATCCGGATATGCTTTCTACCTTAAAGTCCAACAATAAGGCCATAAACGTTGTTGGAAGTATTTATGCGAAGGAAAATGGGTATCAGAACTGCTTGTTGTTAAACAACCAAAAACAAGTGGTGGAAGCCTTAAATGGCAATCTGTTTTTGGTAATGGGCAATACGATCAAAACGCCACCAAAAAAAGATGGATGTCTCAATGGCATTATTAGAAAGAAATTGATAGAAATAGTGGGTAAATTGGAAGCCTATACCTTGGAGGAGGCATCAATTTCCCCTTTTGAACTCCAAAAGGCCGATGAATTGTTTATTACCAACGCCATAGTAGGGATTCAACCCATTACTAGGTATCGCAAAAAGAATTTTGAAACCAAAGTCGCTTCAGATTTATTGGGTAAACTTAATGCCGCCGCTAGGCTGGGTTAGTTAAGATTCGGGTTTTCAGGAAAATTGGACCATAGGACATAGTCTCCCCCCAACTCGATCATTTTTTCTTTCCAAAATGTATTGGCCGATTTGTGGATGATATCACTTTTGTATTTATTGTGTACAACTACCCATGATTTGGAGGTGAGTTCTTGATCCAACTGTAAAGAGTTCCAGCCAGAATAACCCAAGAAGAACCGGATATCTTTTTCTGTAATATGGCCTTTGTTGATAAGATCAACAATGTTTTCAAAGTTGCCACCCCAATAGATACCATGGGAAATCTCTATGCTTTCCGCAATTAAATGGGGAACCTTATGGATGAAGTATAAGTTGTCCTGTTCCACAGGGCCACCATTGTATACCTGGAAGGGTACGCTTATCTCGGTGACCAACTCATTAATGCTATACATCAAAGGTTTGTTGAGAATAAAGCCAACGGAGCCTTCTAGATTGTGTTCGGCAATCAAAACTACCGACCTGTTAAAGGAAACATCGCCGGTAAGTGTTGGTTCTGCGATTAAAAGCTTCCCTTTTTTTGGTTTAATGCTGACCATTACACATTGGTTTTACTTAAAAATAAGACAAATCTTATTAAAAACAAAAAGGCACTCCATTTTAGGAGTGCCTTTTTCAAATTTATGGAATATAAATTAGTTTACTGCACCTGCTAACTCAGCACCTGCTTTAAACTTCACAACGTTTTTAGCTGCAATTTGGATAGTCTTTCCAGTTTGTGGATTTCTACCTTCTCTTGCTTCTCTTTTTGATACAGACCAAGATCCGAAACCAACTAAAGAAACTCTGTCACCTTTTTTAAGAGCTCCTTCAACATTTCCTAAAAAAGACTCTAAAGATTTCTTAGCTGCTGCTTTTGTGATGCCAGCGTCAGCTGCCATTGCATCGATTAATTCTGTTTTGTTCATAATTGAATTAAATTAATTGTTGTTAAAATAATTTTTGTACTCTAACAAATTTATACGGATTTGTGGTTAACGCAAGTAAAATCAAGGGAAATCCCTTATTTTGTTGATAACTTCGGGCGTTTGTTGATAAAGTAGGGTTTTTTCTACATTTCTATCAGCCCTTTGGTAGCAAGGGTTTAGCGTACATAAGCGTTTTTTAACAAATTAAGTCCATTTAAGACTTCATGTGTAGCCATTTTTCGCTTTCCTGGTAATTGTATTTCCTTGAGTTGAATATATCCACCTTCAACCGCAACTTTTAGGTTTTTTTTGTCAAATATCAATTGCCCGGTTTCCAACGGGTGTTCCTGTACTTCTTTGGCCGCCGCATAGATCTTAAGGAATAGTTCTTCATCTCCATTATATAGAGTAGTCCAAGCAGCAGGATATGGGCTTAGGCCCCTGATATGGTTAAAAATATCGGATATGGAAAGGGTCCAATTAATTTGGCAAGTCTCCTTGTGTATTTTGTAGGCCAATTTTAGGTCCCCTGTCTGTGGTTGCTTAATGGGTTCCACTTGGTTGGCCTTTATAAGTTCAACGGTTTTCAAAACCAACGAGGCTCCTAGGTGCATTAATTTATCATGGAGCTCCCCAGCGGTTTCATCAGGATCAATAGAAGTTTTTTCTTGAAGTATGATTTCACCGGTATCAATCTTGTCATCTATATAAAAGGTAGTGACCCCGGTTTCTGTCTCCCCGTTCATGATCGCCCAATTGATGGGAGCGGCACCCCTATAATGGGGCAGGAGGGATGCATGCAGGTTAAAGGTACCAAATTTAGGCATTTCCCAGACCGCCCTCGGTAGCATTCTAAATGCCACAATGATCTGCAAATTTGCGTTCAGATCCTTTAACTCGGATAAGAATGCCTCATCCTTTAAATTGGTAGGTTGTAAAACTGGCAGATTATGTGCTGTGGCATATTGTTTAACTGCAGATTCATTAAGCTTCCTTCCTCGGCCGGCCGGCTTGTCCGGGGCTGTGATCACCCCTACTATATTATAGGAGTTTTGGACGAGTTTGTCCAAAATGGCCACCGCAAAATCGGGCGTTCCCATAAATACGATTCGCAATGCTTCCATATTATGTTATTTTATATTCGTTTTTTGAGGTGACGGCAACATGCCCATCTTCCAGTAACCCCTGTAATACAATCAAAATGGTATCTTCCTTATAAGTGAGTGCCAAGGTTAGGTTTTTTGAAGTCTGATTGCCCTGGCGCAATATTTTCAAGATATCCCCTGCTACCAACTTTTGGATATCTGTATCGATGTTGTTTTTGCTGAGGCAAACATCACAAATACCACAAGCCTTCCGTTCCTCACCAAAATAGTGGAGTAATTGTGTGCTCCTACAGACCTTATTGTTATTGACATAAGCCAATATGCTTTCAATATTATTGATTTTGACCTGTTGCTGCTCCTTAACTTTTCTAGCAAAGATATTGATGGTCCTGTCATCTTCCCGCGGTACTAAAAAAATAATTTCCAGATCACTGCTTTGGGCCTGATAGTCTACGATCCCATCCGTATTCAATTGTTCCAGGGTTTGATGGATTTTCTCCTCAGGGATATTCGTTTTTTTGGAGATTAATAAAGGATTGATTTTTGTTGGATGTTCAAAAATGCCCCCATAGGTTCTTAGGATGGTCTGTATGAGTGGAGCAATGGAGGTATGGTTTTCCAAATAGTAAAATACTTGGCCCTTTGTCGCAATAAATTGAAGGGTTATTTTTTTGGTAAAGGATTCAGACAGTGAAATCACGGAATTTTGATCTAGTATCCGAAGCCCATTATAAGTAAGGGCCGTATTTAGCTTATAGGTGTCACAAAACTTATTGAAATGAAAATGGAAAGTTTCGGCTGTTCCTTCTCCATAAGGAATCTGGAAATAGTTATTTAATTTATTGTAGAGCAGTTTTAGAAAATCAACATCCGGAAGTACGCTTAAAAATTGCTGTTTTACTTGGTTTTCGTCGGCTTGGTTCAGCACCATAACTGCCTTGGCGGGAGTGCCATCTCTCCCGGCCCTCCCTGCTTCTTGGAAATAATTCTCCAGACTGTCAGGAATCTGATAGTGGACCACAAGTTCTACATCGGGCTTGTCAATGCCCATGCCAAAAGCATTGGTGGCCACCATTACCTGTACCTTATTCTCTAGCCATAATTGCAGTCGCTTTGTTTTTTCTTTTTTTGGAATGCCCCCATGAAAAAAGGTAGTCGTTAATTTGTGCGCATTTAGAAAATCGGACAGCTCTTGGGCAGACCTTCTTGTTCTAACATATACAATAGCGCTTTTTTGCAGCCCAAGACAGAGTTTTTTTAGTTGGAACTTTTTATCCTCGTTCCATTGTACATGAAAAGCAATATTGTCCCTGGAAAAAGAGTCTTTATAAACCGCAGCAGCTGTTAATTGAAGGTTCTCTGTTATATCTTCTGCCACTTTGGGAGTAGCAGTTGCCGTTAGGGCTATAATGGGAGTTTCTGGTAATAGCTCCCTTAAAACATTGCAATTTAGATAAGCAGGTCTAAAATCGTTTCCCCATTGGGAGATGCAGTGGGCTTCATCTATGGCAATTAGATTTACATTCATTTGTTGAATGCGTTCTTGTACCAACTCTTGTTGTAACCGTTCCGGGGACAGATAAAGGAACTTGTAATTGCCATACAGGCAATTGTCAAGGAGATCTATTACTTCATTAAAGGAAATGCCACCGGTAAGGGCCAGGGCTTTAATGCCCTTGTTCTTTAATGCGTCCACTTGGTTTTGGATCAATGCGATTAAAGGAGATACCACTATACATAGGCCGTCCTTTGCCATAGCAGGGACTTGGTAGCACAATGATTTTCCGCCACCAGTGGGGAGCAGAGCTAATACATCCCGTCCTTGGATTACGGTGTCTATAATTTGTTCCTGCGATCCCCTGAATTGAGAAAAGCCCCAATATTTTTCTAAAATCTCATGAGGGTCTTTAACCACAATTAGTTTTTTACTTTATTTAAAATAAAGGATAATCTTTCCGCTACAGTGCCCTTGGGAACATGTATGGTTTTATACCCATATTTTTGATAACTCGCCTCTAAACAATCATGAATACGTAAGGCCTCATCATAATTTTCATATCGTTCACCGTCCGTAGCATAAATTTCCTTCCATGGGGGCAAGAGAAATACGGCGTCATACGTGTAGGTCTCACAGGCCTCTATGAAACTTTGGTCATATTTTTGGTCAAAACAGTCCATGTAGGCAACAACATCGGGTAGTCCGCGATCCATAAATACATGTTCAGCAGGTATTTTTGAAGCTTCAAAAAACTGCTTGATTCTGCCTTCAGTCAATTTTTTGCTGAACAACAGGGGATCCGTCACAAACAATTGTTGTATGCCTTGTTCTCTGGCTTCCAGGGTAATACTTCTAGAGATCTCATGAATACATGGGAGACCCATCAATTCAATTTTTTCAACTATGGATGTTTTTCCGGTACTAGGCCCGCCTGTAATAACAATCTTTTTTGGCTCCAATAATAATATTTTATGGTACAAAGTTAATGAAATAGCCAGTAGCGTAAAAAATTGCAACGGTTACTTTATATTTGTAAAAAGAAAAATATGGACACTGAAAAATCTGACGAATTTTACAGAAAGCTAAAAATCCAATTGGAAGAAACCAGTTCATGGCCCACCAATTACCTCTATAAATTTATTGTTCCAACCGACGGGGAACGGATTGTACAGATCCATAAAATCTTCGATAATACTGGTGCAGTAATTGAATCCAAACAATCAAAAAAAGGAAAATACACAAGTTTGTCCATTACCGTACACCTTAAAAATCCCGATGCTGTAATCGAAAAATATAAGGAAGTAGGGAAGGTTAAGGGGGTTATATCACTTTAATAATAGTATTTGTACCATATTTTTGTTAATTTGCAGACCTTATAAGGCATACTTCACTTATTATAACTTTTAAGCAAATTCTTTTAATTTGAATCTAGTAGAAAACATAGAGTATAATACTGAGCGCTCGCAGCTCATTATTCCCGAGTACGGAAGACATTTCCAAAAAATGGTTGATCACGCCATATCCATTGAGGACAGAGAGGAACGCAACAAAATTGCCCAAGCCATCATTAGTGTTATGGGTAATATTCAACCTCATTTGAGGGATGTTCCCGATTTTCAGCATAAGCTATGGGACCAGTTGTTCATTATGTCCGATTTTAAATTGGACGTAGACTCTCCTTATCCTATTACAAGTAAGGAGGTACTTCGGAAAAAGCCAGATCCTTTGGCCTACCCACAGAATTTTCCAAAATATCGTTTTTATGGGAACAACATCAAGAGAATGATTGATGTTGCCGTGGAATGGGAAAAGGGAGACATGAGGGATGGTCTGGAATACGCCATAGCAAATCACATGAAGAAATGTTACCTGAATTGGAACAAAGATGTGGTAGATGATAGTGCCATTTTCAAACATTTGTATGAATTGAGTGATGGGCAAATCGACCTAAAAGGCGAGAATCTTACCGAAAGTGGACAGTTCCTAAAAAACAGGGTTGCCAAAACCCCTAGGACCAGTAGTCCAAAAAAGAACCAAAGAAGCAATACTAACCGCGGTAAAAAGCGATACTAATATATTCAACGTAAATGGGGACATTTAGGATTGAAGGTGGTCACCAACTACATGGTGAAATAACACCGCAAGGAGCAAAAAATGAGGCATTACAAATTTTGTGTGCCGTACTACTGACTCCAGAAAGAGTTACAATAAACAATATTCCTGACATCGTTGATGTCAATAAACTGATATCCTTATTGGAGGACTTGGGTGTAAAAATCCAAAAGAAAGGGAAAGGATCGTTTACCTTCAAGGCCGACGATGTGAACTTGGACTACCTCCAATCTGACCAATTCAAAAAGGACGGGAGGGGACTTAGAGGTTCCATTATGTTGGTAGGGCCTTTATTGGCGCGTTTTGGAAAAGGATATATTCCTAAACCAGGAGGTGATAAAATTGGACGTCGTCGTTTGGATACCCATTTTGAAGGGTTGATAAAATTGGGCGCCAAATTTAGGTACAATAAGGAAGAGCTCTTTTATGGGGTAGAGGCCAAGAAATTAAAAGGGACCTATATGCTTCTTGATGAGGCTTCTGTTACGGGTACGGCCAACATTTTGATGGCAGCCGTATTGGCAGAGGGGGAAACCACAATTTACAATGCCGCATGTGAACCTTACTTACAGCAATTGTGCAAGATGCTCAATAGAATGGGTGCTAAGATCACAGGGGTAGGCTCTAATTTGTTGAAAATTGAAGGAGTTGAAAAATTAGGCGGAACGGAACATACGATGCTGCCCGATATGATAGAGATAGGGAGTTGGATAGGTCTTGCCGCTATGACCAAAAGTGAACTTACCATTAAGAATGTAAGTTGGGACAATTTGGGCCAAATCCCAACGGTTTTCAGAAAGCTGGGAATCACTTTGGAACGCAAAGGAGATGATATCTACATTCCCGCACACAAGGATGGATATGAAATACAGAATTATATAGATGGTTCTATTTTAACCATTGCAGACGCTCCCTGGCCGGGACTTACACCAGATTTATTGAGTATAATCCTGGTAATGGCAACACAGGCCAAAGGTGAAATTTTGGTGCACCAAAAAATGTTTGAAAGTCGTTTGTTCTTCGTGGATAAACTTATAGATATGGGAGCGAAAATTATCCTTTGCGATCCACATAGGGCTACCATTATAGGGCATGACTTTAAGTCTACTTTAAAAGCAACCACCATGGTATCTCCAGATATTAGGGCAGGAATTTCTTTGTTGATAGCAGCCTTATCAGCAAAAGGGGTCTCTACCATTCATAATATTGAACAGATAGATAGGGGTTATGAGAATATAGATGAACGTCTTAGAGCCATTGGTGCTAAGATTGTTAGGGTCTAGTTGAGGAAGGGAACAATTCCAAGACACTCCAAACAAAAATTAAACTCCATAAAAAGGTACGAATCCAATTTCTTTTTTCCAGTTGATGTAAATCTTTTGGGATAAAGGAGTTGGATTCTATTTTTCCATGTATGGGTACAAATAGGGAAAAGGTAATGGCCCAAAGGGAAAGCACCAACATAAAACTTCCGACCGAATAAAATGACTGGCTATCATAGACCTGAAATCCACTTAGCAGCAATTGGCCCATCATTAGGGGCATAACGATATAGGCAATACGTACCGTATAGGTTTGATGCCATCTGACCAGATCAGATTCAGGATAGTATTTAAAACTTGGATATACCACAAGTTGCACCATCCAAATCAAAACAATCAAACCTAAATCAAGAAGTAGCCGTACAGCCTCAATCATGTGATGAAATATTTTTCTTTTATTTATTTCTCTACCAATGTACCATCAGGGTATTGGGCAAACCTCCCTTTATTTCGATCGTGTACATTATCGGAATAGGGCCAAGGCCACCCTCCAAATTGGGTCAACTGGTATTCCTGCATGGCCTGTTGTATTTCTTGGTCTGTATTCATCACAAAAGGCCCATATTTGGCAACTGGCTCATTTATCGGTTTGCCCTGTAACATTAAAAAAGAGGCCTTTTTATCTCCACTTCTTAAGACCACTTCTTGGTCCGATTGCAGATCGATCCCGTGGTTAGGGGTGATTTTTTCATCGCTTACCGTACAGTGGTCCCCATCATAAAAATAGAGGCTTCTGTGTATTGGATTGCTAGTGGCCGGTAATACAAATTCGGTGTTGGGATCCAAATAAATATTCCAAACTGCAACTTCATTTTCAGGATCTGCAGCCCAAGAATTTGGGGCCGGATGAGGGGCCTTATTTCCTTTGAAGCTCCCTGCCATAACCTTAACTGTGGTGCCATTGGTTTTTACAACGGGAATATCTTCATGCCACAACATGGCAAAATGGGGATCTACAAATTTGTTTGCCTTGGGTAGGTTCAGCCAGATTTGGAAAAGTTCCAAGGGGTTACCCTCCTCAGTTTTTAGCAACGGGAACATTTCTGAATGTTGCACTCCTCTTCCTGCCGTCATCCACTGTACATCTCCCTCTCCAAAGCGACCTGCTGCCCCTAAAGAGTCAGAATGGTCACAATACCCTTTATTGACAATGGTAATGGTCTCAAACCCTCTATGTGGATGATAGGGGAAGCCAGGGATGGTCTGTCCGTGGTACATCCGCCATCCATCTTTAATGGTAAAGTCATTTCCCAAATTTCGACCTTCGAGTGAGGCGGCCGGTCCCATTTCTTCATTGCCTTTTGGATAATGGTCCAGATGGTAGACACAAAATAAAAAAGGATCCTGCGTTTGCCATGGGAAGCCCAGTGGGTATATGTTCTTGATGGTGTCTCTCATGATTAAATAATAATATGGAACTAAATAAGTGATGCGCTATTAATGTACAGCGTCATTAATTTCTATCCAGTAGCCTTCAGGATCTCGAAGATAGATTTGTTGCACGCCGTCTGCCCTTTGAGTAATGGTTTTCTTGCTCCCCGGCCAATCCTCGTATTCAACATTGTTTTTATTTAAGTTTTCTATAAATGCTTCCAACTTTTGTGTGGAGAGGCAAAGGTGCATGGATTTGTGTTTTTTCATGACCACAGTATCTTTTGATATAAGGTGCAGTTGGGTATTTCCCTGTAGTTGGAACCATCGAAAGCCTGGATCATTGGTAGGGTGCGGTATTTCTTTTAGCTGCAGAACATTGGCATAAAAATCACCAGTTTTCTTTAGATCATTGACAATTAGGGACTGATGGTCAATGGCGAAATCAAAGGTCTGTGCTTTGGCGGGGATCGCGAAAAGAAATAGGATCAATACTGGAATATATTTCATGGAAACTTATATTAAGTTGAAGATACAAGATACTTAAAAATAAGATTATGGTAGCATTTTCTCCATGACCACATAGTTGATGTTACCTTTGGAAAATGTTTGGGTTGTCTCTATAAGCCCCAATTTATGGTAGAAACCTGTTTTCTCCTTTCTGGCATTGCACCAGATTTTTTCAACCCCTTTACTATGGGCAACTTTCAGTAAATGTTGTAACATATGACTTCCATATCCTTTTCCTTGTTCCGAGGTTTTGGTGGCCAATTTCCGAAACTGTGCATTATCATCTATAATGAATAGGGAAGCTACTGTAACCAATTCTTCATCACGGAATAACCCAAAATGCAACCCAAGGTGGTCATGGGGTAATTTTATATAATCCAACGGTTTATCTGGCCACATCACAGCTTGCCTCAACGACCAAGTTGCAGGGGCAGGGATGGTCTTAATTATTGTTCCCATTTTTGTCCTTTAGTAGTCCTGTGACAATTAGATATTGGGCCAGTGCATAAGTGCCCATCACTAGAAAATTGGAGAAGGGCAGGGGTATCAAAAATTTATTGATTGCCAAAAGGCTATCTGAAATTATAAAACTTAGTGCACCTATAAAAACCAAAAGAAAACTGTTTCCAGATACTTTAATTTTTCGTCTATAGGCCATAATTACCATGATTAGTATGGCAAGGATATAAAGTGCCACAGGAATTTTTATGTTGACCAAACGGGTATATAGAAGGGTATATAATGCAACCCCATAGCCCGTTAGAAGTACTGTCATAATCCAAAAGTCCAATCGTGTTTTTGAGCTGCGTTGTAGGTAAAAGCAAAATGCATAAAAAACATGGGCCAAAAGAAAGGAACCCAATCCCAAAATAAAGTATAGTTCAGATATTTGGTCAAAGAGAAGGAAAATATCTCCAATTAGCGAAAACACCAATGCCAATAGGGTAAATCTTCCTGGTATTCTTTCCATTCCAATTCTATTTTGCAAAAAATAGAATATTAGGGTTAGTAAAATCAAGGGTTTACTAATCACCCTGAAAAAAACAAAGGAAGTGCCTGCCAAATAAATATCCACGGTCACTAACAAAAAGAAAAGAATTCCAAATATGATATGGTGAAGGGGTGGCTTGGTCATGCTCAACTATATTTTAATCTTCTCTATACCTTGCCATAATTTCTTTAAAGAGTTCTCCCGTGGTTGGAGGGGTATAGGAAATGGCATTTGCCCCATATTCTATTACTCGTAAGATACTTCCATCATCTTTTCCACCTGTGGCCAGGATTGCTACCTGATCATCGTAATCCCTGATCCGTTTTACGATGTCATGGGTCTTATCGGCACCAGACACATTAAAGATGTCGATTCCGGCATCAATTCTCCCCTTGATATCATCTTTTTCAGAGACAATGGTAATGGTCACTGGGATATCAATTTTCTCCTTTAACCGTTTGATCAATTCGTTAGGGGTAGGTTTGTTCAGGACCACGCCTAGTGCCCCTTGATATTCTGCCTGCATCGCAAGTTCTATAGATCTCTTACCGGTGGTCAAGCCTCCTCCCACTCCGCAAAAAATAGGCTTATCAGCTGCCAGGATCAAGGCATTTGAAATCATGGGCTGGGGAGTAAAGGGATAAACGGCAATGATGGCGTTTGCATTGGTATTTCTTATAATAGCTACATCGGTAGAGAAAAGAAATGATTTTAATAGCTGCCCAAAAACACGTATGCCCGAACACTCTTCGATAGATTCCGGTACAATAACAATATTTTTTCTGAGCCTACTGCCAAAAGAGGGGATGTGTTTCATAGCTGTTAATGGATAATAAAATGTATGATCCCTATTTACCTTGGATATTTGTATCTAATGTAACAAATATTCGAAGATAATTGCCTGATAAATCACTTACCTTTTAATCCCATGTGTAGTGAAAGAAATTCCCTGTTGCCCTGTTGTGGAAATCATTACAGCTTCAAAAAGCGGTTCATGGGTATTTTTTTTAACCGCCCATTCAAAGGTGAAGTTGGCACCTGTTCCTCCATGTTTATCATCTTGGTCTATTACGATATGAATGGTCTCCAGAGGCCTTATAAAGATAGGGTCTTTAAAATAGGTCCTGATCAATTTTCCTTTGGTATCATAATAATCGGTCCTTAGTATATAGACTGAATCTTTGGAACTGATGTTGCGCATGCTGGCTGTTGCCGTTAAATTATGGGTCCCCTTTTCACTTCGATCATAAATCTCTGAATAGATGGACAAATATGTGCTTCCGTGGACTAGACTATCTATTGGGTTGAGTTTGATCTTTCGCTTTTCCCAGTTCACTGGATTCATATGACTTACCTCCTTGGTTTCTTCACAACCAAGAGTGATCATACCAATGAACAGTAATAGGCATATGAATCTCATATTTTCTTGTTTTATATAATAAAATAATTTTAAGCTATACTGTAAAAAGCGAGTTGCTGTTATCTTTAATATTGTATTAGTTTTTTCCTATTGGCGGTGGTCCAGCAGGAACAATGGCCTCATAGACTTCACTGCCTTTTCTCTCTTTATACTCTGCCTTAACCTTTTCTACCAATTTAGGATTCTCAAAAAGGTCAACCATGGTCATTCCCATGGCTTTGGCAGCATAGGCCATGCCTTTATGACCAATACTCATACCACCACAGGCTACTACTGCCCATGAGTGCCATGGCGTGCCCTTAGGTGCAGTGGTCACCCCTAAATTGATGTTGGCCACATTCCAGCTTACATCACCCACATCTGTAGATCCACCCCCTGGGTTTTCTCTCGTTTCTTCCAAAGGATAAATATTACTGTCCATCCCAACTTGTGCTTTCCCTGTCCCTTCCTGTATTTTCTTACCAAAGGCAGTTTCTTCCGCAGTGTAGGAAATAGGCCCCAAAAGTTCTAAGTTCTTTTGTATTATTTCGCCTCCGGAGCGGTTGACCAAAGTTTCATAAATACCTGATATCAATGATATTTTATAATCCACATTTGCCATGATGGCAGCACCTTCGGCCATTTTTTGAACCCTTTCATAGACTGGCATCATCCCACTGCGTTTACTATCGCGGACTCTTACCCATAACCTTGAGTAGTCTGGTACCACGTTAACTACCTGTCCACCATCTTGAATATGGTAATGGATACGAACTGTAGGTTTAATATGTTCCCTATAATAGTTGATGCCATTGGTATATAGTTCTAAGGCATCGGAGGCGCTACGGCCATTCCACGGGTCCATAGAGGCATGTGCCGCTTGACCAAAAAATTCAACCTTAAAATCTACCAAGGCCAAAGAGCTTTGTACATCCGCTTTTGTCTCTGCACTGGGATGCCAACTGATATTTACATCCACACCATCCCATATTCCTTCACGGACCATCCAAATTTTCCCAAAGAACTTTTCTTCGGAGGGCGTACCCATAAATTTAATGGTCCCCTTTAGTTTACCTTGTTCAATTAACTCCTTTGCAGCTATGGCCGATCCCAAACTTGCAGCACCAAAAAGGTTGTGGCCGCACCCATGTCCGGCTGCGCCTTCGTTCAGTGGATCTTTGGTTGGCTGTGCCTTTTGAGATATCCCGGGCAGGGCATCAAACTCTCCCAATACACTGATAACAGGACTTCCACTTCCGTAGGTGGCTACAAAGGCAGTGGGAATTCCGGCAACCCCACGCTCTACTTTAAAGCCATTTTTTTCGGCATAGTCAGCTAAAATATTTGAGGAATCATGCTCTTCAAAAGCTGTCTCTGCCAATGCCCAAATAGAATCACTAATCTTGATCAAAGCTTCTTCATGACGTTCCACAGAGGCTATGATAGCTTTTTTGTTGCTGTTCATTTTTTGGGAGAATACTGATGACGAAGCCAGCAGTACCATTAAAAAGATGATTTTTTTCATGTGTTGGGTTGATTTATGTATTGTATTTTTTATCAAAATGTGTAAAGGAAGTAGAAATCAGTTCTGTTAGAATATCCATGTCAATATCTGATAATTTTTTAATATAAAGGCATGATTTTCCTGTTTTATGCGGTCCTAATTTGGATAACAGTTTTTGGTATCCATCAAATCCATCTATGATATAAAGAGTGAGGTTTTGTTTCCTAGGTGAAAATCCTGTTATTAGCATATCGCCTTCTCTACCCGAATTGTATTTGTAGTGATAACTGCCAAACCCCACAATGCTGTTTCCCCACATAACAGCAGGCTTTCCAGTAATCTCTTTCATTTTTTCAAGTATTACAAAAGAATCTTCTCGCCTAGTTTCATTTTCGACGGTGTTTAAAAATTCGGTAACCGATGCATTATTGGGTATTGTTTTATTTTCAGACATATGGCTAACCTTTCCTAAATATAATGATAGAACATCAAAAATTAAAGAGTGCAAGGAGATATTTATATTCTATCATATCATCGTTTAACCAATATGATGTGCTCGCAAGAAATTATACCATTGATCTAGCATCATCAAAAGTCTAAATTCTTAGTAATAAATGAGGTTGGGAGTTTGCGCAACTGAATGTTGTAGGGATCAGAAAATTTAACAAACGCTTGTAAGTGCCGAACTTTAGGCCAAAGCTTCCTTGTATGTTCTCAAACAACGTTCCCTAGCTTCCTTATGATCTACCATCATATCTGGATAGGAGCTCTTATTCAGTTCTGGAATCCATTTAAGGATGTATTTCTTTTGGTTGTCAAATTTATCAATTTGAGTCATCGGATTAAAGATTCTAAAATACGGGGCGGCATCTACACCACTACCCGCTGCCCATTGCCAGTTACCCACATTACTACTCAATTCGTAATCCAGTAGTTTTTCTGCGAAATAGGCCTCTCCCCAACGCCAATCTATCAATAAATGCTTGCATAAAAAACTGGCTACCAACATCCTAACCCTGTTGTGCATGTATCCAGTGGCATTAAGTTCTCTCATCCCAGCATCCACAAAGGCATATCCGGTTTGTCCCTTTTTCCATTTTTCAAATTCTTCCTCATTGTTTCTCCAAGGTATCCGGTCGTACTTTGACTTAAAAGCATCGGTGACCGTATGGGGAAAATGCCATAGAATCTGCATGAAAAATTCTCGCCATATCAATTCACTCCAAAATATCTCGTTTTTTTCTGCAATGGCCTTTTTCATGATTTTACGGATAGATACCGTGCCGAATCGCAAATGCGGACCGAGTCTAGAAGTGCCATTTTCCATGGCTGGAAAGTTACGGGTATCCTCATAGTTGGCAATGAGGGTAGGAGTTACATCGTACTCATGAACCTTTATATCAGATTTTTTAAATCCAATATCCGATAGGGATAAGTTTGGAAGCCTGCTGTGTTGCACCAAGTTATGAAGGTATTGGCTTGTGTAGTGAATGTTAAGGTGTTCTTTTTCCGAAAAACCTTCTTTCCATTTATTTTTAAAAGGTGTATAGACCACATAAGGGTCCCCATCATCTTTGACGACCTCATTTTTTTCAAAAATTACCTGGTCTTTGAAGGTATGGAAAGGAATATCCTCTACTTTCAATAGTTTTTCAATAGCAGTATCCCTTTCCAAGGCATAGGGCTCATAGTCCCTATTGGTAAATACTTCTGCAATGTCATGCTCTTTAAGAAGGCTCTTAAAGATTTGAATTGGATTCCCCTTATACATGGCGATAGAGCTCCCATGATTATCTTGAAGTTCAGATCGCATTTGTTGCAAGGTGTCATGAATAAAGGTGACTCGAGGATCGTTCTCAGGTAGCTTTTCTAAAATTTCACTATCAAATATGAAAATAGGCAGCACAGGATGCTCCCCTTTTAATGCAGCTAAAAAGCCAATATTATCATCCAATCGCAAATCTCTCCTAAACCAAAAAACTGATACCTTATTATTCATGCATAATCTTTCTAGTTAACATTCAAAGTGGAGAGTCCTCCATCCACACCAATGATCTGCCCGGTCATCCAACTGCTATCATCGCTCAATAAAAATACGGCAATATTGGCGATATCCTCAGGAGTTCCTACCCTTTTTAAGGGATGTCTTTCTGCCATGGCCTCTCTTTTCTTATCGTTGTTCAATAATCTGGAGGACAATGGAGTATCTACCAATGATGGGGCCACCACGTTCACTCGCAATTTTGGCGCGTATTCTGCCGCAAGGGATTTGGCAAAACCTTCTATAGCCCCTTTAGAGGCAGAAACACTTGTATGGAAGGGCATGCCGCTGGTTACAGCAACAGTACTGAAAAAAACCATACTAGCGCTGTCAGTCATTTTTGGCATAAGTGTTTTAAGCACTCTGACAAGACTGAAAAAGTTCAAATGCATATCTTGCTCAAAGCTATCCAGACCCATCATTTTAAAAGGTTTTAAATTGATACTTCCTGGACAAAATACAAAACCGTGAATCTCATCTGGAAACTGACCAGCATCTAAATCATCTTTTGTGGTATCAAACGGTATGTGTTTGACATCCAAGTTCTCTATCCCTTCATTATTCCTCGATGCAATAAAGATATTGTTGTCCGATGCTAATTGGGTAACAATAGCATGGCCTATTCCGTGGGTGCCTCCTATTAATACTATGTTCTTCCTCATTTTTTTAATTTTTCTTAGTTGTATTTTATTAATGTGTACTTTAAAATGAATCAAATGTCAATTCGTTGGGCACATTCTCCATTGTTCCAAAAAGACTGTTCAATTTTTCCTCCCTGAATTTAAATATTTGCTTTAATTGCTTTTTTACAATGAAGGGGTGTGTCAATTGCCCCAATACTCCAAAGGGTAACTTGTAGTCAATTATATCTTCCATGATCACACCACCTTCAATCGGTTTTATAAAATGTTTATGGTGCCATAGGGCATACGGACCAAACAATTGGACATCCACAAAATAATGACCGTGTTCAACTTGGGTTATTTCAGACACCCATTTGGTTGTAAAACCAGGAAATGGGGAAACTTTATATTGTATGATCTGCCCAGGGAACATGGGTTTGTCATCTCCAGAAAGTATATGGAAACCCATATGCTCAGGGGTAATAGTCTTTAAATTTTTGGGTTGGGATAAAAAATCCCAAGCCTCTTGTTGAGAAATGGGCAATGCTTGTTTTGATCGTAATTGGTACAATTTCATCACTTAGGTTTGTCCAAAGATAGAGGTATTTTTGTTTAAATAATAATTAAAAAAGTTAAACAAAATAAAAATATTACGAATTGGTGTATAGAATGAATCACTTGGACTAAAGGTTATCGATGTATTGGATAAGGTCAGCTTAATTTATTTACTTTGAACTTCTAATTTTGTACATTTCCTTAATCGTACCAGTTATGAAAACATTTATTTTAAATATTTGCTTGGTTTTCTTTGTAGCCATAGGCTTTGCACAGGAAAATGTCAGGGAATTGGGGTTGCTTCCCGAGGCCATTTTTGAGACATCTGGATTAATATTTTACAATAATAAAATTGTCACCCATAATGATTCCGGCAATACGGCCCAGCTCTTCGAACTGGATACCACTTCTTTGCAGATAACAAGGACCATTACCATTTCCAATGCCGTTAATATAGATTGGGAGGATATAGCCCAGGACGACACATATATCTATGTTGGAGAAATTGGAAACAACAATGGTGGTAGACGGGATTTGGCGGTGTATAGGATACTAAAAACAGATTATAATACATCCAATTCGGTTGAGGCGGAGAAAATTGAATTTTCCTATGTAGACCAAACCGACTTTACCCCTAGTCCCAATAGCGACTGGGATGCGGAAGCCCTTTTCGTTTTAAATGATCAACTTGTTATTCTGACCAAACAGTGGCAGAGCAACGGTACGGTTGCCTACGGGATTCCTAAAATCCCAGGTACTTATATTGCCTCAAAAATTGGAGAATATACAATTAACGGATTAGTAACGGGAGCTAGTTTTAATCCTGATACCCAAGTCCTATATTTGATTGGATACTCCAAATTTTTACTGCCCTTTATCGTACGTGCCGACAATTTGGTGGCAAATAGCATATTTTCAGGAACCGTGGAGAAAAAGGAATTGAACCTTGGGTTCTTACAGGCAGAAGGAATTACCTTCATAAATGAAAACCATTATATTCTTTCGTCAGAAAAATTCACCAATAACAGTCCCATGATAACCTCGGAATCAAGACTTTTTTCATTTGATACATCAGATGAATTTATTGAAGAACCTTTACCGACAGAGAATAAGCAGGGCCTATTTATATATAAGCGATTTGGAGCAAGGGAGCTGGAATACGAGATTCAAGGCGAAATATTGGGAAGAGCTATTTTTGATACCCAAGGCCGACGCATAAATTATATTTTGGGGAAGGACATTAGGGAAAATACCGTCAACCTGACAACCTTAAATTCAGCAATTTACTACCTTACATTTTATACGGACAAAGGGACCATTTCGGCACCTTTTTGGATGAATTAATCGTAAGCTCCATTCCTATTATTTAAGGAATTCTTAACAAATCTACCGTGACATTATAGGTAGTTTTGTAGAAACGTATAAATCGTAATCAAATGAAAAAATTAGTACTAATATTATTAGCCGTAGTAGCTACCTATTCGGTACAGGCACAAATTGAAACTCCAGCCCCAAGTCCGGCCGCAAAAGTATGGCAGACTGTAGGGTTGACCGATGTTACTTTAGAATATTCAAGACCATCCATGAGGGGTAGGACTATTTTTGGAGATTTGGTACCTTATGATATGCTATGGCGTACGGGAGCCAATGCCAGAACAAAAATTACTTTTAGTGATGATGTGATGGTAGACGGACAAGCTCTAAAAGCGGGGACCTATGCTATCTTTACGAAGCCAGGATCTTCTTCTTGGGAGGTATTTTTCTATACAGATGCTCAAGGCGGGGGAACTCCTTCAGAATGGGATGAGTCTAAAGTTGCCGCAAAAACTACGGTTGAGGTCTATAAAATGGAAATGCCGATAGAGACATTTACAATGACTTTTGATGACCTGACCAGCAATTCTGCTGTTTTGGGTATCCTTTGGGAAAAAGCATATGTTGGAGTAAAATTTGAAGTACCAACAGATGCAATGGTAATGAAGGATATTGAAAAAACTATGGCAGGACCAGGTGCAGGAGATTATTATGCTGCAGCTGTGTATTATTATAGTGAAGGGAAAGATATCGCAAAAGCTAAGGCTTGGATGGATAAGGCAATGGCCATGACCGAAAAACCAGCTTTCTGGCAATTGAGACAACAATCTTTAATTTACGCAAAAGCAGGAGATAAAAAAGGAGCCATAGAAGCTGCTAAAAAATCTTTGGCCGGTGCTGAAGCTGCTGGTAACGCAGATTATATCAAAATGAATAAAGATTCATTAAAAGAGTGGGGCGCTAAGTAAGCAAACACCTTATAAGATTATCAAAAGCCCAACAGTTTTACTGTTGGGCTTTTTTTGTGGCTATCTGTTAGATAAAATGCTTTTCGAGATAAATATAGGATGACTTGTAAGCTTGTTGAAAAAATAGAAGTGAATTAATTTTGATAAATTGCTTGCTGAGATTAAAAAAGTTCAAATAATTTAGAATGGAGGTATTTAAATCTCAAAATTATACCCTTTTGCGATTAGGGTATCGAATTTTTCCTTGTTGAAACAGTAAAGGAATGCTCCTTTTTTTGATCCTGATTTATCTTTTTTTGTGGTCTTGTTGAGTATGTCCAGCGATAAAATCTTTTTTCTGAAGTTTCTTGGGTCCAGCTCACGTTGGTAAATACTTTCATACAGTGTCTGTAGCTCGGGGATGGTAAAATATTCAGGAAGTAGATTGAATCCTATGGGCTGATGACGGGCTTTATTCTTTAGTTTTACAATGGCATCTTCTACCATTTGGCGGTGATCCAGGATTAATTCTGGTATTTCATCCAAATTGAACCATCGGGCATCAAACTTTTCCACGTGTTCCAATTCAAAGTCGTTTATTCGGATCAAACTGTAATGTGCAATAGATATGACTCGTTCCCCTGGATCTCTATCGACATCACCATAAGTTTTTAGTTCTTCGAGATACACATCTTCCAAACCGGTACATTCAAATAAAATTTGTTTTGCTCCGTCCAATACGGAACTATCATTTTTTATAAAGGCACCAATTAAAGACCATGATCCTCTTAACGGTTCTACCTTTCTTCTAAAAAGTAGCAGTTTTAAATTCTTGGAATCGAAGCCAAAAATTATGCAATCTACTGCAACTAGTATTTTTTGTTCAACTCTATATTGGTGGGTGGCATTGATAAGCATAATTAACTTTAAAAGAGGTCGTCCTCGGATTAATTAAATTCTAAATCTTAAAAAGAAACATAGAAACATTAAAATAGGAAATGTATTAAGTGCTTCAAGTCATACTCCGATGATGCAAACGGATTTACCTAGCTTTCAATACAATTCCTTTCTGATAATCAAATGTACAAAATACAGTTAATAAAATGGCATTTTGCCCAAAACCTACGTCTTTGGGGTAGGGGAATTAGTAGATGATATTTAGATTCTCTATAGCAACTTTCTATGTGCAATTAAAGATCTTCGGGCTTAATAGGAGGATTCTTTAGTAATCTGTCAAAACCTTCTAAGATGAAGGCCAGGGTTATAACCAACCCACAGCCAAAAGCATTCAGCCATAAGTAGGACATCCAATCGTATTTATATCCAATGATCACTATAACTTGAGTGATTATGGCAGCAACAAAGACTCCATTCCCTTTGATATATTTGAAAAAGAAGGCTATTAAGAAAATACCTAAGACATTTCCATAAAATATAGATCCAATGATATTTACCAATTGAATCAGATTGTCAAATAAATTTGCTGCGCAGGCAATGATTATGGCCACGATGCCCCATAACAGGGTGAACAACTTGGAAATCTTTACATAGTGCTCGTCCGTAAGTCCTGAGATCCTATAGCGCTTATAGAGATCCAAGGCGGTAATGGTACCCAAGGCATTTAATTCCGAGGCAGTGGAGGACATGGCTGCAGATAATATTACGGCCAGCAAGAGTCCAACCAGTCCTTTTGGTAGGTAATTAAGGATAAAATGGATAAATACATAATCCTTATCATTGGTTTCAATATCGTTATCTGCCTTTTGGATCATGGCCTTGGCAGCATCCCTATTATATCTTTCTTTTTTATTAATTGATATAATATCCTGTTTAGCTTCTTCTGTGGCATCATATTCCTTAAGGTCCAAGGCAGCAGAATATCTGTTTTGGGCCATTTTCTTTTCTACTTCCAATTCTAAATGCCCTTCTTCCAATATCTTGTAGTCATTGGCCAAAGGGGATTGCATTACCGCCTTGGTTGCAGCCGGATTGAAGTTTAACGGAGAGGAATTATATTGATAGAATACGAAGACCATAACGCCCACCAAGAGGATGAAAAATTGCATAGGAATCTTCAAGATGCCGTTAAAAATTAACCCTAATTGGCTTTCCCTTACAGATTTACCTGATAAATAGCGTTGAACCTGACTCTGGTCGGTCCCAAAATAGGCCAAGGCCAAGAACAATCCGCCGGTAATACCACTCCAAAAAGTATATCTTGTATTCGTATCCAGGTCAAAATTCAGGATATCCAATTTATTACTGGCTCCGGCAATCTTTAATGCTTTACTGAAGTTAATATCATTGGGGAGATAGCCCAGGATAAAAAAGAAGGCAACGAACATACCGGCCATAATGATGAACATTTGTTGCTTCTGGGTGACGCTTACAGCTTTAGTTCCCCCGGAAACGGTATAGATGATCACAAGGATTCCTATAATAATATTCAAAGTCCATAAATCCCATCCAAGAACGGCAGACAATATAATGGAAGGAGCATAAATGGTAATTCCTGCAGATAATCCCCGTTGTATGAGAAATAGAAAAGCGGTAAGGGTACGTGTCTTTAAATCGAATCGGTTTTCCAATAATTCATAGGCAGTATATACTTTTAATCTATGATAAATAGGAATAAAAACAATACAGATGATGATCATGGCCAGGGGCAGGCCAAAATAGAATTGAACAAAGCCCATTCCATCGTGGAACGCTTGTCCAGGTGTGGATAAGAAAGTAATGGCACTTGCTTGTGTTGCCATAACGGAAAGACCAATGGTCCACCATTTGGCCTCACTGCCTCCTAGCACATAGTCATTAACGTTTTTGCTTCCACGTGTTTTCCAAACACCATAGCCTACAATAAATAATAAGGTACCTACTAGTATACTCCAATCTAATACTCCCATATTACTTATTAAGTGTCATTATGAAGTAAAAAATAAGAATGTAGATTACATTTAATATGAGTACCGCAGTATATTCTTTCTTCCAATCAAATTTATCTTGCATGGCTAGTTTTTAAGCGAATTTTCTGGATTGCTATTTTCTTTGCCTAAAGATAGCATATTTGCGAATAGTTTATAGGCCCCGGCAACACCTTCCGGTAATTCCCTAAAGAAACTCAATCCTGTGTAAATATAATTGCCTTTTCCATAAGAAGCCACTAATAAACTGCCATTGGTTGGGGATTCTCCTTTGTCTTGCATTGAAAGTATCGGAGTGAATTCCGTTCCCCATTCATTGGGGAAATACAAACCTCGTTCTTGTACCCAACCGTCAAAGTCGGTTACGCTGATTTTATTTGGGACATTTACAATGGGATGCTCCTTAGCCAAAATGGTCACAGGAGAATTTTCATCGGCTACCCGATCTCTAGAAACATTTAGTGGGTAGGGGGCAAGATTGTGAAAATTCAAGCCATTTCTTCCAGAGGTGTTGTATTGAACAATTAAATTTCCGCCATCTTTTACATAGTCCAACAAATATTTTTGTTTAAACCTCAAGGCATCCACAACGTTATAAGCCCTTATTCCCACTACAATAGCATCAAATTTTGATAATGTTCCTTCCTGTACACTATTGAGGTCTATAGGGAAAACCTTGTACCCGATTTGCTCCAAACTCTTTGGGACATCATCTCCAGCACCCATGATATATCCAATATTTTCACCTTCTTTCTGAATATTTAATCGGACTACCTTTACAGAAGCTGGTAAGAGCACAGATTGTTTTGGGATATGGTCATAATTGATGACCACCAGCTCTTGGGAATACACCTTTTTGTTGACAGTAACCCTAGGAGTAATTTCTCCTTCACTTTCTTTATTTGGTGGGGTTACTTTAAAATAGACGGTGCTTTCGTCTCCTTTTTGAGCAATATTAAAATTGATCTCTGTAGGGGTCACCTTCCAGTTTTTAGGAACCTCCAATGAAATAACACCACCAATATTGTCTTTGCCCGACCTAATATGAACAGGTAATTCTTTGGTTTCCGAATCCGAGAATATGATAACCTTGTCATTGATGCGGGTAGTAATTTGCGGTAATACTTCAAATGGCTCATAAAGTTCCCCTTTATCAGGTTTTGAATAATGGTGAACTACAGGACTGTTTATCGCGATGGGTGTGCCATCTATTATCAGATTGAAGGTTACCGTAAAAGGAATTGGGGTTTCGGCTTTTCCAATTAGTTTTTGATTATCAACCGCATACATTCCCAAACTTCCCTTTTTAGTTAGCCAATAGGGGCTTGTATAATCCGTATTTTCAGGAATTTTAAAATCTATTTTGAAATTCTCTTTTATATTGGTTTTTAGTGGTAGGTTAGGGGATAGGGCATCTTGAGCGCCAGAGATTTTGATGCTGTTCAACTGAAGATTGGCATTGCTCCTTTGCAATACTTCAATATCAATAGTGATGGTGCTGCCCGGAACGGCATCTGTTTCCTCAGAGGAAGCCTCTAAATATAATCCCGCAACTGCTGTAATAATTTCTTCTAATTCTTTTGTTTTGATAGATCTCCAGTGCTCATCTGAAATATTTTGCAGGAGCTTATAGGCCTCCATCAATTCAGGCAAATGAACAGTTGGATCCTTGAAGTTAAAGTTGTTTTCAACCCCATATAAAAGTTCTCCAATGGCTTTGCCGCCTTTTACTCTGGACCAAGAGGTATCTATACCATCAAAAACATTGTTCTTGTCCAAGGGTAGATCTCCTTTGAGCAGTTCTATATATTCATCTTCACTACCTCTGGTTGAAATTCTTCCGAAGCCTTGACATAAATGCTGGCTGCTGGCCATAGATGCAATCTCATTATTGGAAAGCCCCATTAAGGGATAATAAACACCCACATCCAATGAAAGCATATTGGATTTATCCGCATTTTTGAAATTCTCTTCACTGCCATAGAACCACCAACTTGTGTTGAAGAACAACCGCTTGGGTTGCCATGTCTCTGTAAGGGTTAACTGGGAAGGGTAGGCGTTTTTATCATTGACAAGGTCAAACGCCTCTACACTCAACATGGCCGAAGAGGTATGATGTCCGTGCGTAGAACCTGGTGATCTATGGTCAAATCGGTTGATGATCACATCGGGTTTTAAATTTCGAATGGCCCAAACAACGTCGCCTAAAACAGCTTCTTTATTCCATATTTCCAAGGTTTCGTCCGGGTGTTTGGAATATCCAAAATCGTTGGCTCTTGTAAAATACTGTTCGCCTCCATCTATCCTACGTGCGGCCAATAATTCCTCTGTTCTTAGAACCCCAAGAAGTTCCCTTAATTCTGTTCCAATAAGATTTTGTCCCCCATCTCCCCGTGTAAGGGATAGATAAGCAGTTCTAGCCTTTACTTCGTTGGACAGGTATGAAATTAGCCTGGTATTTTCATCATCGGGATGTGCGGCAATATAAAGGGCTGTGCCTAAAAAGTTCAATTTCTGAACGGAGTGGTAAATGTCGGAAGTTGTGCTTTTTTTTGGCAGTTGGGCAAGGATCAGATTAGTGGAAAATAGTATCCCTAAACAAAATACCAGAAAGTGGCGCATGCTGTTGATTTTTAGTTGGCCCTCAAATATAGAAAGATTAACAACTAACGAGTAATTTTTAGAAATTCTTTAACAAGACTAAAGGATACCGGTTCCATCCTCATCTAAATGGACCTGTTTTTCAATAAGGACAACTCCTTTTTGTAATAATAAATTGTTAGGGTAGGTAAGTTGTTCCCCATGATCGTTGATCATATGAAAATAAAACGCCTTAATGTCTATAATTACCGCTTCATCCGGAACCTCTTTGTCCAAAATCCGTATCCTGTCACCTATCTTAAACGGAAACGAGAAAAACAAAATGACTCCCGCTGTAATATTGCTCAAGATGGACCAGTTCGCAAAAAGGGCGACCCCCAAAATAGCAAAGACTGAAGAAAACACCAAGCCTAAATCCTTAACATTTATCCCCCACACAAAAATTAGAACACTAACCAGTAAAATGGTATGTCCCACAGAAACATATTTTATGATTAGCCTTGTGCGGGCTTCATGTATATCCCGTAATTTTCCAACCTTCCGGATGGCCTTGATACTTATAAATCTAGAGATCAACAAAATTAAGATACAAACAACGGTACCTACTAATTCCCTTTGATATTCAATAATTAATTCCTCCATTACTTTAAACCTAAACTATCACGCAAAAATAGGTCACTGTTATGGTTTTCTTGCCAATAAGGAGTATTTATTGTTTTAATTTTTGAAGCTCTGGTCGTAAGTAACTTGGCCCCATCACCAAACCCGCTTGGAGCTTTTTCAGACCAATTTTCTATGGTATAGGGGAATTTGGCACTAAAGTTTATGGACAAGGTCCTTTCCAAGGTTGGGTATGATATCGTATAATTGGTCAATGCCCCATTATTGGTCAGGCTTGCAGTAGCCTCATAGGCCTTGAATTCTTTATGGTGCAGTCTCGTATATTCCATGGAAGGTATGATCTGGATTGAGCCTGTAGGTAAATTTCCTGGATCAATGCGGATTTTGTTCCAAAGTTCATCCTCCAAAAGGGTCTTGGTTAATTTAAATTCTTGATCTGCCTCACTTTCAAAATAAGAGTGCGATAGTACTTCAAATTTTTCCTTATTGTTCAATTGTGCGTAAACGTGCCCGCACCATTCCTGAACACTATTGGAAATTTTGAGGGCATGGGAATTATCATGTACCGGGAAAAAACTGCTCGTCATGATGGAGTAGGGGTAAATTCCGGTCAGGAAATTTTTGGTTGTATTTAGTTTTAGGACAGGAATGTTACTTGCATTGCTCTGATCTGCCTTTACTTGTTTATCAGCTGAAAATGGTTCTGTCACATATATTAATACTGCTGACCCGTCCCTAATCTCACCGTACCTAGCCTGCTCAAGTTTATAAGAACTAATTTCTGCTTTACCTGCATACCAATACTCCTTAAAGGCCACAGATAATTCTTTTTTGGGAACCTGTGTTTTTTGGTTGTCCTTTACTGATGTTTGGGTGTTTTCTTTAGAGGTTACCTTTCTACAAGAACTGAAGGAAAGGGTTGTCAAAGCCAATAAAATAAATATTTTAAAATTGAAAGGTAATTTCATTTTCAAGTGTTTTTTCAAAATTACCCAAAATCGCCTAGCTAGCCATATCCATTAACGTTTTGTAAACGATATGTGTGGGAAGTCCGACAACATTAGCGTAAGACCCTTCAATTTGCTCTATACCTATAAGCCCAATCCACTCCTGTATGCCATATCCGCCAGCTTTATCAAAGGGTTTGTAATTTTCTATATAATATAAGATCTCCTCGTCGGAGAGCGGTTTAAATTTTACTTTGGTACTGTGATATTCCGTTTTTTGCGATGAAGATGTGGTAAAACAAACGGAAGTGATTACCTCATGCCAATCATCGGACAAGGTTTTGATCATCTTGTAGGCCTCCTTTGCATCTCCTGGTTTGGCCAAAGAACTGCCGTTGTGCCACACAACGGTATCCGAGGTGATCAATATCTCATGATCTTTGAGTTCGTTTTTAAAGGGGGAAGCTTTTAAAACTGCCAGATAATCTGAAATTTCGGCACCTTTTAATCGGTCAGGATAAATTTCTTCCACTGGTTTTAGGCGAATTTCAAAATCAAGCCCCATTTCCCTAAAAAATTGCTGACGTCTTGGAGAGCCGGAAGCCAAAATGATCTGAAATTTTTTTAATTGTTCCTTCAACATAAATCCCTAATCGTTTCTAGCATTAAAATTTCCTTCCCAGTCGCCCCTGACCTTTAGAACTTGTTCGATGACATCCCTGACACATCCTTGTCCGCCATTGATGTGTGAGATGTATTTACAAACTTCTTTTACCTCTGGTACTGCGTCCTGCGGACACGTGGGTAAGGCAACCATTTGCATAACGGGAATATCCGGAAGATCATCCCCCATATAAAGGATCTGTTCAGGTTTAATACCATAAACATCCATATATTCTTTTAATGGTTCATCCTTGTAATGGGCTCCCAGATAGATATCTGTTACGCCAAGGCCTCTAAAGCGGCTTCTAACGCCTTCATTGGAACCTCCAGAAATTATACAGACATTGTATCCTTTTTGAATGGCCGTTTTCAGGGCGAAACCATCCTTGATACTCATTTTTCGCAGCATTTCGCCAGTGGTTGTAATGGTAACGGTACCATCCGTGAACACCCCATCCACATCAAAAACAAAAGTATCGATGTCCTTGAGGTATTCCTTATAACTTTTGCTCATAATCTTTCTTTATTGAATTGCTAAGTAAGGAATAAATTTCCTTATGGGTTTTATTTTCGAGAAGTCTTAGGTGATTGTTGATGGTGATCTTATCTCCTCTTCTGGCCGGACCGGTTTGTGCTTCATGAGGATTTAGGACACTTATTTTATTGGCCGTTTCCTTTATCAGGGGATGTAAAAGTTCGAATGGAATTTTATTTTCATCACAAATTTCACTTCCGATCTGATAGAGGTGATTGGTGAAATTATTGACAAATACGGCCGCTAAATGGATGGTTTTTCGCTGTTCCGAAGAAATATTAAAAACTTTCTCTGAAATTAAATGGGCCAATTGTTTTAATACTATTTCATCATCTTTCTGTGCTGCTTCCACACAGATCGGAATTTCCTTAAAATCTACCTTTTTATTCTTGGTAAAGGATTGTAAGGGATAAAACACTCCCTTTCTTTGGATTGGTGATAG
Organism: Sediminicola luteus; assembly: GCF_040566555.1. Classification (GTDB taxonomy): domain Bacteria; phylum Bacteroidota; class Bacteroidia; order Flavobacteriales; family Flavobacteriaceae; genus Sediminicola. Next base: position 103,383 of record NZ_JBEWYP010000008.1, read on the forward strand.
ATCGTCCAGGGAACAACTTCCTGATGTATGCACTACGAGCCCCTTCTTGTCAGCAAGTTTTTGGGATACCTCATTAACGGCATCATCACTAACTGCAATGAGGTATACATCTGCTTCTTTTATGTTTCCATAATCCATACTGACCTCCGAGAGTTTGGAGTAGACCGCAAGCTTTTCTTTAGATCTGCCCACCACCTGAAGAATCTTTACTTGGTTTGTTGCTGAAAAGGCGTCGTATAGATGTTTGGCAACATTACCGGTGCCTAGGATTACAATTGAAATCATGCCCAAAAATACAAATTAATGCAGTGTTTGCTTGGGAAATAATTAACAAACTTGTTTAACTTTTTAAATGTGGCATTGGCCGCTAAAATGATAAAAAGACCGTATTTTTGCGCCTGAAATAAAACTTCTATCCTAGCGATGACAGAACTGCTCAAAAAGATTTTCTTTTCTACACGTTTAATGGCCATTCTTTTTATCCTTTTCGCAACGGCAATGGCTTTTGGTACTTTTATTGAAAGTTGGTACAGTACCGAGACCGCGAGAATTTGGATATACAACGCCACCTGGTTCGAAGCCATTATGGTGTTCTTCGTAATCAACTTCACAGGAAATATATTCCGTTATAAACTTTTAAGAAAGGAAAAATGGCCAGTACTGATGCTCCACTTATCGTGGATCTTGATCATAGTGGGGGCTTTTGTGACCAGATATATTAGTTTTGAAGGCATGATGCCCATCAGGGAAGGCAATTCTGAAAACGTATTTTATTCCGATAAAACCTATTTGACCGCCTTTGTAGATGGGGATGTGAACGGACAGTTACAGAGACGTAAGTTTGAAGACGACCTGATCGTAACCCCAGAAGCAATGAAATCGAGCCTACCCTGGAATTTTGATTTCAACGGCCAAGATTTTTCCATTTCCTACGCAGGTTTTATAAAGGGTGCTGAAGAGGGACTCATTCCAGATGAAAATGGAAAACAATATTTAAAAATTGTTGAGGCCGGTGACGGGGACAGGCATGACCACTTTTTGGAAAGTGGAGAGATTACCAGTATCCACAACGTGCTTTTTGCTTTGAACAAAGAGACGGATGGAGCAATTAACATCATGACCACAGACAGTACGTACCTTATAAAATCTCCTTTTGAAGGTGATTTTATGAGAATGGCAGACCAATTTCAAGGCCAATTGTACAAAGATAGTTTGCAAACATTACAATTAAGATCACTCTACAACACTGCAGGTATGCAGTTCGTAATACCAGAACCCGTGATCAAAGGGTCTTATGGGATTGTGCCCTTACCTGAAAACGAGATTACCAAGAATTCCCAAGATGCCCTTATCTTGAATGTAACTTCCAATGGGCAAACCGTACAAAAAAAGTTATTGGGAGGAAAAGGCGCCACAAACTTTACAGAGAAATTTAATGTAGGAGGATTGGATTTTTCACTTTCCTATGGCTCCAAGATCAATGAATTGCCATTTTATATTAAGTTGAACGATTTTATTGCCGAGAAGTATCCTGGTACAGAAAAGGGCTATGCCTCTTTCATGAGTAAGGTTACGGTAGAGGACGAGCGCCCTTTTGATTATGATATCTTTATGAACCACGTTCTGGACCACAAGGGATATCGTTTTTTTCAATCTAGTTTTCATCCCGATGAAAAAGGTACCGTCTTGTCCGTAAACCATGATGTTTGGGGTACTTGGATCACCTACATTGGCTATTTCCTTTTGTATATTGGTTTAATGGCGATTATGCTTTTAGGTAAGACACGATTTAAAGATCTTGCTGAGTCCTTAGATAAGTTAAAGGCGAAGAAAAAGGCCATGACAATGCTTGTAGTGTTGGCTTTTACCATACCCGGTATGGCGCAAGAGGCCGATGATCACGACCACACTGAAATGCCAAAAATTGTAAACGTGGATTCTATGTTACAGTCCACTGCCGTTTCCTTGGCACATGCTGAAAAATTTGGGGAATTGGTCATTCAGGACGATGGCGGCCGTATGAAGCCCATTAACACCTTTGCCGCTGAACTGTTACGAAAAATAAGTTTCAAGGATAATTTTGAAGGGTTGAACCCTGATCAGGTATTTTTGTCCATGATGGCGAACCCATCCCTTTGGTATAATGCGAAGTTTATCGCTTTGGATAAAAAAGGTCAGAATGATAGTATCCGTAAGATTATTGGAATACCTGAAGGTCAGAAATATGTAAAGGCCACCGACTTTTTTGATGCAAAGGGACAGTATAAATTGGCCTCCTACCTGGAAAAGGCTTACGCCACCAACACCCCTAATAAATTTGAGCAGGATTTTAAGGATGTGGATTTGCGCTTGGGGCTATTGAACAGGGCTTTGAGTGGGGAGATCATTAAAATATTTCCTTTGTTGAATGATGAGAACAACAAATGGATCTCTACCATTGAGTACCGCTCAGGTAAATATCAGATTCAGGATTCGCTTTATGCGAACTTCGTGAAAAATGCAATTCCTTACTATTTGATGTCCTTGGACAATGCCAATACATCAGGGGACTATTCGGAAGCAGAGAAATTATTGGCCGCTTTTAAGAAAAATCAGCAAAACCATGGAAGTGAAGTTTTACCCTCCGAAAACAAGATAAAAGCAGAGGTACTTTATAACAAATTGGATATTTTCAACCAATTATTCAAATATTACGCCCTGGTAGGCGTTTTGATGTTCTTCTTCTTGATCTTTCAAATATTTAAAGACCGTTCCATTTGGAGGGTGGGGATCTACTTCTTTAAAGGCTCTATTATTCTTTTATTCCTATGGCATACGGCTGGACTAATATTTCGTTGGTACATATCGGGACATGCTCCTTGGAGTGATGCTTATGAAAGTATCCTCTACGTAGGATGGGCAACCATGGGTATCGGCCTGGCCTTTGGTCGAAAGAGCGATATGACCATCGCTTCAACGGCATTCGTGGCCTCCATGTTATTGTGGATCGCCCATCAAAGTTGGGTAGACCCTTCCATTGCAAATCTTCAACCTGTATTGGATAGTTATTGGTTAATGATCCACGTGGCTGTTATTGTTGGAAGTTACGGTCCTTTGACCGTAGGGATGATCCTAGGAGTGGTCTCTTTGATCCTGATCACCTTGACTACCAAGAAAAATAAAAAACGCATGGAGATCAACCTAAAGGAACTGACCATCATTAATGAACTTGCTCTTACTTTGGGCTTGATTATGTTGACCATAGGTAATTTCTTGGGCGGACAATGGGCCAATGAAAGTTGGGGAAGATACTGGGGATGGGATCCAAAAGAAACTTGGGCCTTAATTTCCATTATGGTCTATGCCTTTGTAATCCATATGCGTCTAGTGCCGGGGTTAAGAAGTAAATGGACATTCAACTTTTTAAGTGTCGTTGCTTTTTCCAGTATTATGATGACTTATTTCGGGGTAAATTTCTATTTGGTGGGACTTCATAGTTACGCTAGTGGGGATCAGGTAATAACGCCAACCTTTATTTGGTATACCGTTGCTGGCGTCTTTGCATTGGGAGGAATTAGTTTTTGGAGATACCGAGTTAATTATTCCAAAAATTAAAAAAGGATACCTTTCATTTTGTAACTTTAGATTTTATAAAAGGTGTTTTCGGACACCTTTTTAATTCATAAAATAGTAGTCATTATGGCCGACAATATAAAAGGTTTAAATACCATTTGTACCCATTTCGGGGAAATACAGGATGAACAGTTCAAAGGAGCCGTTTCCCCTCTTTTTATGAGTACATCCTATGCTTTTGAAGATGTGGATGTTAAACGCTATCCAAGGTATTTCAATACTCCCAACCAAGTGGCACTCTCAAAAAAAATTGCAGCTTTGGAACATGCGGAGGCTGCAATGATCTTTGGTAGTGGTATGGCTGCAATCAGTACGGCTTTAATGGCTTTTTTAAAGGCTGGAGACCATATTGTACTTCAAAATACCCTTTATGGAGGCACCTATAATTTAGTAACAGAGGAGTTCCACAAGTTTGGAATAGAATATTCTTTTACCACAGGTTTGGAACCAGAAGATTTTGAGGCAAAAATTAAGGAGAATACCAAGGTAATCTACATAGAAACACCTTCCAACCCTTTACTTACCATTACAGATCTGGATGCTGTCGCCAAAATCGCCAAAAAACATGGTTTGGTCTCTATGATCGACAATACCTTTGCCAGTCCGGTGAATCAAAATCCTATCGATTTTGGAATTGATGTGGTACTGCACAGCGCCACCAAATACATGGGCGGACATTCGGATATATTGGCTGGGGCAGTAGCAGCTTCACATGAACATATGGAGCGTATTTTTCAATTGGCCAAGAATTTCGGTGGCAGTTTAAGTGATTATACCGTATGGCTGTTGGAACGTAGTATAAAGACCATGGGAATACGTGTTAGGGCCCAAAACGAAAATGCTATGGAGATGGCCAAATATTTACATGTGCACGATGATATACATGCCGTCTTTTACCCAGGATTGGAGTCACATCCAGGGCATGAATTGGCCAAAGCGCAAATGAAAGGCTTTGGAGGAATGTTGTCTTTTGAATTGAACAATGACCTGAACTCCTCCTTGTTTCAAAAGTCCTTACGACTAATTAAATCTTCCATGAGTCTGGCAGGAGTGGAGAGCACCGTTTTATCCCCAACGTTAACCTCCCACTCGCTTTTGAGCGCAGAAGAGCGCGAAAAACAGGGAATAGCCGACGGGTTGATCCGTTTTTCAGTAGGTATAGAAGAGGTAGAGGACCTTATCTCAGATATTGAACAAGCTTTGGAAACGGTAAAAGCAAAGAGCAGAACAGTGCATAGCAACTAAGTATAAATTTAAATTAAAATCTTTGAAACTAGATATTTTAGTATTCGGGGCGCATCCAGATGATGCCGAACTGGGAGCAGGAGCAACTATCGCGAAGGAAGTCGCGAACGGTAAAAAAGTAGGGATCATAGATTTAACAAGAGGGGAGTTGGGTACTAGAGGTTCCGCTGAGATACGGGATGAGGAAGCCGCTGCTGCTGCAAAAATACTTGGGGTTACCGTTAGGGAAAACTTGGAATATGCCGATGGTTTTTTCATGAACGATAAAAAACACCAAATGGGCATTATTCAGATCTTGAGAAAATATAGGCCAGATATTGTATTGTGTAATGCAATTGATGATCGTCATATAGACCATGCCAAAGGAAGTAGCCTGGTAAGCGATGCCTGTTTTTTAAGCGGCCTGGTTAAAATTGATACTAAATTAGAGGGCAGTGATGTATGGCAAGATGCTTGGCGACCTAAGCAGGTATACCATTACATACAATGGAAAAATTTAAAGCCAGATTTTGTTGTTGATGTAAGTGGCTTTATAGATAAAAAGACAGAAGCTATTTTGGCCTATGGCTCACAGTTCTTTGATCCAAAAAGCGATGAGCCTGAAACACCTATCAGTAGTAAGAATTTTATAGATAGCGTAAAATACAGGGCAAGAGATCTAGGAAGATTGGTGGGTACGGAATATGCCGAAGGTTTCACTGCCGAGAGACATGTGGCCGTTGACAATCTAGACGCTTTGATCTAGCCTACATTCTTATAATCCTTTTGGGATTTTGGTAATGAAAAGAAGAAGCAGGTACCGTTTCTTAAAGCACTTTCTACCCAAATCTGTCCATTATTCTTTTCTACCATTTCCTTACAGAGAGAAAGGCCAAGACCAGTACCCTTTTCATTGTTGGTACCATAGGTGGTGTGGTTAGTATGGGCATGGAACAACTTATCCTGGGTAACCAAATCCATTCCGATACCAGAATCCCTTACAGAAATCTCCCAATGATCGTTTCCTTCCTGCGCATCTATGGTAACCATTCCGTGTTCGGGGGTAAATTTCAAGGCATTACTGATAAGGTTCCTTATAACAATGTCTATTTGGTTGACATCAGACCAGATAATAGTATTGTCTGAAATTCTATTGATCATTTTTATCGATTTGGTTTCCGCTATTTCCGACAATAGGTTAATGTTGTCAGTCACCAGCTCTTCCAATACAAAAGCACTCGGCTTGGTCACAGCCCCTTTCATTTGCGTTTGACCCCACGATAATAGATTGTTCAGGGTAAAGGAGATATGGTCCACATCATCACGCAATTTCGGTATGAAATCCATGAATTCTGATTGTTGTATTTCTCCGACTTTCAACATTCTTAATAGTTCTTGAAGAGCACCTATAGGTCCTCTCAAATCATGTCCTATAATAGAAAATAGCTTGTCCTTAGTCAGATTGATCTCATTTAACTGTTTTTCCCTTATTACTAGATCGCTTTTTTGGTTCTGCAGTTTTTTGTTCAATCTTTTCTGAATTTTCTGCCCCCTATGTACCAAAAAGGTAATTACTATAAATATGAGGATGATCACTATGGCAGCATAGACGTAATATTTCTGCTTAGCCAGGGCCTGCTGGTTTTTTATAATTAGGGCCTCTTGTTCCTTATCATGATCTGCCTTGGTCTTTAACATCGCCAAGCCTCTTTTATTTTCATCCCTGGATAGGGTGTCTGAAACCTGCTGATAAATTTCATGGAACCTTAAGGCTTCGCTATATTTATTTTTGCTTTTGTTGATCCTATAAAGTGTCATGGCACATTTTTGAATGCCTTCAGGAAAATGGATTTTATTGGAAATTTCGAAGGATTCTTGAGCGTATTTTTCAGAAAGCTCTATTTGGTCCAGACCATAATACGCCTCGGCCATTCCGTTGAGCAAATCTATTTTACCACGGTCATCATTGATCTTCTTGTGCAAAAGATTACATTGATTGTACCAATGTAGTGCCCATTTATAATTCTTCTGCCTTAAATAGGTTTTTCCCTTTATTTCATAAGAATAGGCTAGCCAATCCAATATGTGGTTATTCTCAAAGATGGGAATACTGGAATTTACATTGAACATGGCATATTCAAAATTCCCCATATCAGCGTAAACAGAGGCTAAATTGGCCATAGTTTGGGCCGAATTTATCTCGTTGCCTATACTTAAATTTATTTTTTTTACACGTTCATAAAAGATTATGGCCTGGTCAAAATCTTTTTGGGAAGAGTAAAGATTGGCCAGATTTTCCAAAAGAACGGATAATTGACGGTCATGGCCCAAATTTTCGGCTAATTCAGTCCCTTCTAGAAAAAGATCAAGAGCCTTGGCGTAATCTCCGGCCCAATTGTACTCGGTTGCCAACAAATTGATAATTCTCAATCTAATCACTACATTTTTAATGTCTTTTGCGATTTTCAATGCCTCTTTATAGTGGGCTATTGCCCTTGAAGACTCTCCCATGTTGGAATGATAAATCCCCATATTCATTAACGATTCGCTCTCACCTACTTTGTAGTTGGCCTCCTTACTGTATTTTAAGGCCTGTTTTGTCAAAAGTTCTAAGCTGTCGGAGGTATGGTAGGTAAATTCGGCACCTAATTTGTTCAAAACATTAATATATGTGGTATCCGAAGTTGAAAAATTCTTCTGGGCATAAATTTCATGAAGAACATTGGTTAAACTGTCCTTTACTTTGTTTTGGGAAAATCCTATAGACAAAGCGCCAATTAAAAGCACCATTAATAGGATAGCCTTTTTGGGGATATTTTTGTTGTTAATAGAAGTAGGTCTTAATAAGGACATTATACTCTTTAAGTTATTACGGCTAAAACTAACATCTTAACGTGCATAATTCTAATTTATGTTGTGAAGTGTCAAAAAATGTGTGTTTTTGTCGTGAAAAACGGTATTTCATCGATATTTTGTACTCTTTGGGGTAATGGGAAAGGTATAAGGTAAAATTCGCCAACCCCTTGTAAACTAAGGAAAATTCCTACGAAACACCTACAATGTTAACGTCAATATGCATAAATATTCTGTCCTGGCCCATATATTGGCAAGTAGAGTAGCTTAGAATTGTAGTTTAAACCAGCCTTCCAATAAATACACTGGCTATCAGAAGTTTAATTTGTAGGCAGGTATATTTCTTGCAAAAGGGGTATTAAAAATAAAAAAAATGGAATAATTTATTTTGAAAGAATGTTTTAAAAATTTACATTTGCATCCGCTTACAAATGGTGGTTGTAGCTCAGCTGGTTAGAGCATCGGTTTGTGGTACCGAGGGTCGCCGGTTCGAACCCGGTCTTCCACCCAGAATTACAAGCCTCATCTTCATTGATGGGGCTTTTTTTGTGCTTTAGTTTTTTTTACTATCTAGCTTAGCCCTTTGGTAAGGTCATGTAAAAGCATGAATCAAATTCCTCGCCCTGTGAAAATAAAAAAGCCCCAATTACTGGTAATTGGGGCTTTTTTAATGAATTCAATATCTTATTACATGGCTTTGTCCGCAACGATTCGATTTTCACGATTGGCAAGCTCCCAAGCGGTGTAGAAAACTAACCTAGACCTATTTTCCAAAAGGTCATAATTAATTTTATCCGGGGTATCACCTGGTCTATGGTAATCATCATGGGTACCGTTAAAGTAAAAAATGATCGGAATATTGTTTTTTGCAAAATTGTAATGGTCACTCCTATAATAAAAACGGTTAGGATCGTTTTCATCATTGTAGGTATAGTCGAACTCCATTTTTGAATACTTGTTGTTCACCTCTTCGGATAACTCATGCAACTCCGTACTCAATTTGTCAGATCCAATTAAATAGAGATAATTTCTGTCCCCTTCTCTTTTAGGATCAATTCTACCGATCATATCAATATTCAAATTGGCTACAGTTTGTGCCAATGGAAAGATAGGCTCCACATCAGTATAGTACATAGAACCCAAAAGTCCTTTTTCCTCCCCGGTTACGTGAAGAAATACAACAGATCTTTTAGGACCGTTACCAGCATCAGCAGCTTTTTTAAAGGCCTGGGCAATTTCCAACAATCCAACGGTACCAGATCCATCATCATCAGCACCATTATTGATATCCCCATTTTTACTTATTCCTATATGATCTAAGTGGGAAGAAATAATAATATATTCTTCAGGCTTTTCAGATCCTTTTATGAATGCAACCACATTCTCAGAGTTCAATTCTATATTGGCACTCTCAATAGATAAGGTAACATTCAATGGAAGTGCTTTTGCAGTCTGATCCTTTTCAATGCTTGGCATTAATGTTTTGGCCATTTTGGCATTGATGAAAAAGCTACTGAAATCTTCCTCTTTGGAATCCTTCAATCCCATTCTTCCTGAATCATTTTGCAGCATATAGTCATACCGCGTTTTGAAACGGGAAAAATTATCAGCATCAAAGTATAAAACTCCTTTTGCACCTTTTTCTAAGGCCAATTCCATTCTTTTGCCAATGGATTCCGACATGTTGCTCCAAACCGACTTCTCCTTGGTTCCAGAAAGAGCATAGTTGCCGTTTTTAAGGGTTGGTTCACCGGCTTTGATCAAAAGCATTTTTCCGGTTACATCCAAACCTTCATAATCCGAATAATTTTCCTCTTCTATTCCGTAACCGGCATAGATAATTTCATTATAGGTCCCACTTGCTTCCGAGAAGGTCAAGAAGTCTTCTCCAATTGGATAAGATTTTCCATTTATGGAAATGGTTCCCGTTGGCAGTTTACTCATTTGTAAAGGAACGGTCTGGAAATAGTCCCCATTGGCTTGAGCCGCTGGAATTCCCATTTTTTGATATTGGGCCCTTAGGTATTCTACGGCTTTCTTTTGTCCGGGTTGTCCTGTTTCCCGTCCCTCAAACTCATCAGAGGCATAGGTGTAAAGGTGTTCCTTAAGTTCTTCCTCCGTGATGCTCAATGCATATGTTGTTGGGCTTACCTCTTTGATGGCCACTGGGGTAGCCTCGGAAACGGTCTTTTGTGCAGTGTTGCATGCAAAAGCAAGTCCGATTGCTACAAATACTAATTTTTTCATGTTTTTTTTGTTGTTAATTAACTAGTCCGAACCAAAAATAGTGAAAAGATGGCGAATGCAGATCGTTACTTAACTGTAAATATTTGATTTCTTGAGTTGCTGATATTCCGAGGGTGTAGTTCCTTTCAACGCTTTAAATTTTCTGTTGAAATTGGAGATTGAATTAAATCCAGAAGCATCCGAAATTTCTATAATAGAGAGGTCTCTATCGTTCAAGAGCAGTTGACAAGCGTGTTCTATGCGCAGTTCTATGAGGAATTGAAAAAACGTCTTGTTTGTCCGCTGTTTAAAAAACCTGCAAAAGGCATTTGGGGTCAAATGTGCAATGGAGGATATGGTATCGAGGGTAATTTCACTTTGAAAATTATGAATCACATAATCAAAGATGGTCCTCATACGTTGACCTTCATTGAAGGAAATGGTCTTTGGGTAAACAAATTTGGTCAACACCTTTGTTTTGGCCTGACATATTTTTTTTAAAAGCTTTAAGAAAAGGAGAAACCTATTGAATTTATCTGTTTCGCTTATTTTGTAGATTATCTGGCTGACCTTTGTTTTTTTGCTCAAAAGTTGGAATCCAGATTCGGCATTTGGAAAAAAATGTGCGATCTCCTCTAGTTCTGGATTATTAAAAAAGGCTTCTCCAAAAGTCTGTCTGGTAAAAAAAAGGGAAATCATTTTACAAGAATCTTTTGCGAGACCGTTATCTTGAAACAAATGAGGACAATTGCGGCCAATAACAAATATATCCCTTTCTTTAAATTGATGAATACTATCTGCCACAATCAATTTGCCCTGCCCTCTAACAATCAAAGTTAACTGTATTTCCTTATGTTGATGTAATTTATCATAAAAGTGAAGCCCTTCGTCAATTTGAAGCACTAGGTTCTCATGAATGGGCTTAGGGATTTTAAAAGGATATACTTTCATAGCAGTTACAAATATGCATATTTAGCATAAATATTTTGTCTAATTTAGACAATCAAGGTAAGATAGTCTCAGTATAGGTTAATATCCTTTTAATTTTTAGAGGTGTATCGATCTATTTTTGTGTGATAATCATAATTAAAAACATCATGAATGTAAAATGGGAAGGGGTAATGCCCGCAGTGACCACGAAATTCAAAGCAGATGACACGTTGGACTTAGATGCTTTTGGGATAAATATTAAGGCGCAATTGGAGGCTGGGGTGAACGGGATCATCCTGGGCGGCACATTGGGAGAAGCAAGCACCCTTTCTGATGATGAAAAAAAGATATTGATTAAGGAAACAGTCCGTTTGGTCAATGATCGGGTTCCCGTGATCATCAATATTGCCGAGCAGACCACCAAAGGGGCCATCATTGCGGCCCAAAATGCCCAAGCCTATGGTGCAAGCGGTTTAATGATGTTGCCACCTATGCGATATAAGGCGACTGATTTTGAAACAATGACCTATTTCAAAGAGGTTGCCAATAGTACAGAATTACCAATAATGGTATACAATAATCCTGTAGATTATAACATTGAGGTTACCTTGGATATGTTTGAGGAATTACTGAAAAATCCAAATATACAGGCGGTTAAGGAGTCTACACGGGATATTTCCAACATCACCAGAATCAAGAATAGGTTTGGGGATAGACTGAAAATTTTATGTGGTGTGGATACCTTGGCTTTGGAAAGTATTTTGATGGGGGCCGATGGCTGGGTCGCAGGATTGGTGGATGCCTTTCCCGCAGAAACAGTTGCTATCTTTGAGCTGGCAAAAGCGGGCAGAATTGAGGAGGCACTCACCATTTATAGATGGTTTTTACCATTGTTGGAATTGGATATCACCCCTCAATTGGTTCAAAATATTAAATTGGCAGAGGTAGCAACCGGGATAGGAACAGAGCAAGTACGTGCTCCTAGACTACCTTTGCAAGGAGCAGAAAGGGAACATGTATTGAACATCATTCAGGAAGGTCTGAGAACTAGACCAGTTTTACCTGATTATAAATCGCTCAGAAATGCTTCTATTTCTAACTAAATGCTAATCAAATAAAAATACAAAGCAAGATATGCTTACTGGAAAAAATTATATTGGGAACAAATTGTCCGCTGAAGGAAAACAGAGTTTTAAGACTTTCAACCCCCAAAAGAATATCGCTAACAATTGTGAATTCAAGGAGGCTTCCAATGAAGAGATAGATGCTGCGGTTCGTTTGGCGACCCATGCATTTAAGGAGTACAAAAATGTTTCAGCCCTAAAAAAAGCACAGTTCTTAAATACGATAGCGGACGAGATTGAAGCCGTAGGACAATTACTTATAGATACCTATGTCTCTGAATCTGGATTGCCCGAAGGGCGTGCTGTTGGTGAGCAGGGGAGGACTATGGGACAATTAAGGGCCTTTGCGATTCTTTTGGAGGAAGGATCATGGGTTGATGCCAGCATAGATACGGCACAGCCAGACCGGTCACCATTGCCAAAAGCCGATATCAGAAAGATGTTACTTCCTTTAGGGCCCATAGCTGTTTTTGGATCCAGTAATTTTCCCTTGGCATTTTCAACCGCAGGAGGTGATACAGCTAGCGCCCTGGCAGCTGGGTGCCCGGTTATTGTAAAGAGCCATCCCATGCATGCCGGTACCGGAGAATTGGTAGCCTCCGCAATTCTGAAAGCCGCGGAGAAGACGGGTATGCCCAATGGGATATTTTCCAATTTAAACAGTTCGGGAATAGAGGTAGGTCAAGCTTTGGTGATGCATTCTGGAATAAAGGCAGTGGGCTTTACAGGGAGTATAAAAGGGGGGATGGCACTCTATAAATTGGCAGCCGAACGCAAAGAACCTATACCTGTGTTCGCAGAAATGGGGAGTATTAATCCCGTGATTGTCCTACCTAGTGCCCTAAAAGAGAAAGGGGATTACTGGGCAAAACAATATGCAGGGTCCATTACCTTGGGAGCCGGTCAGTTCTGCACTAATCCAGGATTAATTTTAGGGTTGGAGGGGGATGCCTTTAATTCATTTGTAGGTAATCTAGGCCAAGAATTGGAGAAAATAGAGCCAAGCTGTATGTTGCACCCGAATATTCATAAAGGATATAACGAATCCAAGCAGAGACTCTCAGACCAGGAAGGGACGGCTGTAGTTGGGTCTTACGATAATACACTGCCTCCAAACTATGCACAGCAAAAAGTGGTAACTGTAAGAGGGGACCAATTCTTGGCTAACCCCACCCTCCATCAAGAAGTATTTGGACCCTTTTCTGTGGTAGTAAAATGCAGGGACAAGTCAGAATTAAAAAACATTCTGGAGCACTTGGAAGGCCAGTTAACGGGAACCATTTTAGGAAACAAGGCAGAATTGGAGAGTTACCATGACATCGTGGAAGCCTTGACCAATAGGGTGGGAAGAATTATTTTTAACGGTGTTCCAACAGGCGTGGAAGTTTGTCCATCCATGCAACACGGGGGGCCATTTCCCGCGTCAACGGATAGCAGATTTACTTCTGTTGGGGTCTCCGCCATAAAAAGATGGTCCAGACCAGTTGCTTTTCAAGATTGGCCAAATGAATTGTTGCCCAAAGCTTTGCAAAACAATAACCCATTGAACCTAATGAGGCTTGTCAATGGAACGTATACCAACGATAAAATCTAACTGGTGCTATGAAATATTCTGGGGTCTTATTTGTCTGTCTTATCTTCTTACAACAGGGATTTGCACAAAATAAAAAGATTGATGCAACAACTTCCCTGCACCAAATTATAGATAACTATGAGAAACACGAAGGCTATGACAAAAAAGCCTACCCATTAGGCCTCTTTAACAAGGATTATTACAAGGCCGAGGCAGATTTTTCCAATAACCTCCTCTCTGGGTTATCGTCCCTTGCACTTGAGGACCTTAGCGATACTGATCAGATATCGTATAAACTGCTTGCTTTCGTATTGCAAGATCAAATCGACTTTTATAAATATGAAGGGTATTTAAACCCGCTGCTCTCGGATTCTGGGTTTCATAACAACTTAACCTATATGGTGAGACCTTTGACCAGTTATGAACAGGTAAGGGCATATCTTAGAAAGTTAAATGCGGTGCCCAATTATGTCGACCAGCATCTTGTAAATTTGCGGGAGGGCTTAAAAAGAGGAATTTCTCAACCAAAGATCATTTTTGAGGGGTACGAATCAACATACAACGATCACATTGTACAGAACTTTGAGGACAGTTACTATTATTCCCCATTCAAAAGCCTGCCTAAAGAGCTAACCCAAATACAAGTCGATTCTGTCTTAAAAGCAGCAAAAGAGGCGATTACAACCAATGTAACGCCCCAATTTTTGCGTATAAAAACGTTTTTCGAAAATGAATACCTGCCGAACACTAGAGAGGCCATAGGTGTTTCCGAAACCCCAAATGGCAAGGGGTATTATCAAAACAGAATTAACTATTATACCACGGATACGATATATTCAGCTGATGCTATTCACGAAATTGGATTAAGTGAAGTGGCGAGGATCAAGGCTCAAATGGAACAGATTATTGAGGAGCTGGATTTTAAAGGAAGCTTTGAGGATTTTTTCCAATTTCTAAGGACCGATCCCCAATTTTATGCAAAAACCCCCAAGGAGTTGTTGATGATTGCTAGGGATATTGCCAAAAGGGCCGATGCACAGCTCCCCAGATTTTTTAAAACCCTACCTCGTAAACCGTATGGTGTGGCCCCTGTACCCGATGCCATAGCCCCCAAATACACAGGCGGGCGTTATGTAGGAACATCCAAAAATAGCACCGATCCTGGTTACTATTGGGTAAACACCTACGATTTGCCCAGTAGAACCCTTTATACGTTGCCTTCTTTAACGGTACATGAAGCGGTTCCAGGGCACCACCTTCAAGGTGCTTTGAACTTGGAGTTGGGGGATAGTATTCCAAAATTCAGAAAAAATCTATACCTCTCTGCCTACGGGGAAGGCTGGGGCCTTTACAGTGAGTTTTTAGCGGAAGAAATGGGAATGTATACAACGCCCTATGAACATTTTGGAAAACTTACCTATGAAATGTGGCGCGCCTGCCGTTTGGTGGTCGATACCGGAATTCATGCGAAGGGATGGACCAGGGAACAAGTGGTAGATTTTATGTCATCGAATACAGCACTCTCCCTACACGAAATAAATACGGAAACCGATCGCTATATCTCATGGCCCGGACAGGCATTGTCCTACAAAATTGGGGAACTAAAAATTAGGGAGCTTCGTAAAAAAGCAGAAACTGCCTTGGGTTCTAAATTTGATATTAGGGATTTCCATGAGGTAGTACTAGGGCAAGGCACGGTAACCCTGTCTATTTTGGAACAACGAATAAATGAATATATAAAGAAACGAACCAATGAGTAGAAAGACCTTCTTTTGTATTGATGCCCATACGTGTGGTAATCCAGTACGTGTGGTTGCCGGGGGTGGTCCTAATTTGATCGGGAATAACATGAGCGAGAAAAGGCAACATTTCCTCAAGGAGTACGATTGGATTCGTCGAGGGTTGATGTTTGAGCCGAGGGGCCATGATATGATGAGCGGAAGCATTCTTTTTCCGCCCCATGATCCCAATAATGATTTCGCCATCCTGTTCATAGAAACATCCGGTTGTCTGCCCATGTGCGGTCATGGGACCATTGGAACCATTACCATAGCCATAGAAGAAGGGCTCGTGACCCCAAAAAATCCCGGGAAGGTCTTAATGGAAGCTCCTGCTGGGTTGGTGGAAATAGAATATCAACAAACAGGCAAAAAAGTAGATTGGGTAAAACTGGTCAATGTAAAGAGTTATTTGGCCGCTGAAAATTTGAACATAGCTTGTCCGGAATTGGGAGAACTTACCTTCGATGTCGCCTATGGCGGTAACTTTTATGCCATTGTGGATCCGCAAAAAAACTTTTCGGGAATTCATGATTTCACTGCCAATGAAATAATCCAATATTCACAGGTGATACGGGACGATATCAATAAGAAATATCCCGATAGATTTATACATCCAGAGAATGATACGATAAGGGATGTTTCCCATATACTCTGGACTGGGAATCCTTTAGACCCAACTTCTTCTGGCCGCAATGCTGTTTTTTATGGAGAAAAGGCCATTGATAGATCCCCATGTGGTACAGGAACCTCGGCCCGGATGGCCCAGTTGTTCGCAAAAGGAAAACTACAGGTGGGAGAACAATATATTCATGAGAGCTTCATTGGTTCAAAATTCATTGGCAAGGTGGAGTCGGTCACCACCTTGGATGGAAAAACAGCCATTGTTCCAAGTGTCCAAGGTTGGGCCTTTGTGTATGGTTACAACAATATTATCATTGATGGTGATGATCCCTATGCCCACGGATTTCAAGTCATTTGATCTTTAGGGGCACTAAGACTCACTACTTTTTGTTCGAAGAATTAAGAACTGATATTTGTCATAATTATTTTGGTCCTACCGTTATAGATTTGAATGAATGCCCAAAATTTGTTGGGGTATTGGTTCTGAATTAAAAGCTTCGGCACATTAACACATATGGATTTCATAGATTATTATAAGGTTTTGGGGTTGACCAAGGGGGCATCTGAGAAAGAGATCAAAAAAGCCTACAGAAAAATGGCCCGTAAGTACCACCCCGATCTTAATCCCAACGACAAGGAAGCGGAAAAAAAATTCAAACAGATCAATGAAGCCAATGAAGTACTTGGTGATGCAGAAAAGCGTAAGAAGTACGACCAATACGGCAAGGATTGGGAGCATGCCGATGCTTTTGAAAAGGCCAAAAAAGAGCGTTCCCGATCTTCTGCTTTTGGTGGGGGAGGCTATGAGGGCTATAGTTATAGTGGTGATCAATCCACCGATGATTTCTCAGACTTTTTTAATACCATGTTTGGTGGACGTAGCCAAAGATCACAGCGAAGGCAAGTGAAATTTAGGGGGCAAGACTACAATGCGGAGCTACAGCTTGGGCTAATGGATGCATATATAACCCATAAGCAAACGCTAACGATAAACAATAAGAACATCAGAATTACGATCCCGGCCGGGGTAGAGGATGGTCAGACCATTAAGATACAGGGACATGGGGGTCCAGGGGTACATGGCGGACCGAA
Source organism: Sediminicola luteus (assembly GCF_040566555.1). GTDB lineage: Bacteria > Bacteroidota > Bacteroidia > Flavobacteriales > Flavobacteriaceae > Sediminicola. The sequence goes on from NZ_JBEWYP010000008.1 coordinate 120,419, forward strand.
TGGAGATCTTTATATTACGTTTTCCATCGTGAACAATACAGCCTTTAAAAGAGAAGGCGAGAATTTATACAAGACAGAAGAAATTTCCTTGATAAAAGCTGTTTTAGGTGGTGAAATCACCATTAGCACTTTAACTGGTGTTGTGAAATTGAATGTAAAACCGAATACTCAAAACGGCACTAAGGTAAAATTGAAGGGCCAGGGATTTCCAAAGTATAAAAAGGATGGACAGTTTGGAGATCTATTCATTACCTATACCGTGAAAATACCAACATACTTAACACCTAGACAAAAAGAGTTGTTTGAGGAACTTGCGAAAACAAACCTATAACCTGTAAACGAAGATGATGAATACGTACTATATAACGATAAAGGATTTTTGTAGTAGTCATGAGATTGAGGAGTCTTTTGTTTTTACACTTAGTGAGTATGACTTGGTGACAGTGGAGATCCAGGAACAAGAACACTATATCCATCAGGAAGAACTGCCAAAACTTGAGAAAATGGTGAGGCTACATCAGGATCTCGGTATTAATCTGGAAGGTTTGGAGGCCATTCATCACCTTTTGGAAAAGGTAGAGCAGATGCAGTCGGAAGTCAACCTGCTAAAAAATAAACTAAGAAAATGGGAAGAATGAACAATCCATTAAATACCAGCATTATTGTCTAATGACCCTTCCGTCTTCCATTTCTAGGATCCGATCCGTTCTTTGCGCAAAATCAATATCGTGGGTAACAATTAATAACGACAATCCTTCATTTTCCTTTAATTCCTTTAAGATTTGAAATACATTTTCAGAATTGTGGCTATCCAGGTTTCCGGTGGGTTCGTCACCCATCAATATTGTGGGGTTGTTGATCAAAGCCCTTGCAATGGCCACACGTTGCTTTTCACCTCCTGATATCCGTGAAGCTTTATTGTTGGCCAAATGTTCAATGTGCAACATTTTTAGTTTTTCCATTGCATTGTGCTCTATTTCCTGAAATGATTTTTCTGCCAATTTTTTTGCTGGGAGCATCACATTTTCCAATACCGAAAATTCAGAAAGAAGGTAATGGAACTGAAAAACGAATCCTATATTTTTATTTCTAATTCTTGAAAGTTCGTCATTCTTTTTGCCTGTAATAAGTTCATTTTTGAAATATAGTTCTCCCTCATAATCGGTGTCCATGGTAGAAAGAATATACAGAAGAGTGGATTTTCCAGAACCAGATTTCCCCATAATGGAAACGAACTCTCCATTTTTTATCTGGAAAGAAATATCCTTTAAGACATGAAAAGGCACTGGTTTTTTGAAATGTTTGTTGATATGTTTAGCTTCTAAAACGAAATTCATATTTGGGTTTTAAGATCCTCTAATAATTCGTACCGGGTCTATCCTTTTTGCCTTATTTGCTGGTAAATACCCAGCAATAAATGTGGATATTAGGGCGAATACGATACCGATGACATAGTACCAAGCATTGAAATTAACAGGATATGTAGTAATGGTGGGCAAAGCCTCCGTTTCAAAAGGGACCTTATCTATTATGTTTGAAAGGATATACCCTACGATGAGACCACTAATACCACCTAGTATACCAATGATCATGGCCTGACTCATAAAGATGAGTTTTACGTCCCGCCCAGAAAATCCAGTGGCTTTTAATATTGCGATATCTTTCATTTTCTCGTAAATGAGCATGTTGAGAATATTATAGATTCCAAAACCGGCCACTATTAAAAGGGTAATGGAAACCGCATAGGTTATTAGGTTTCGGATGTTTGACCCAGTTTCGAACTGTGCATTGGCCTCGTTAATGTCCGTTGCCTTCACCTTAAATTGGCGTTCCATTGTAATTGCCATCGACTCCGCCTTTGAGATGTCATTAAGTTTTACATTGATATCGGTAATATAGTTTTCTGCTTCACCTAGTATGCGTTGTACCGTTTTTAAGTTGGCATAACTTTGCACGTTGTCCAGGTCGGCGATACCACTTTGATACAATCCCACAATTTTTAGCGGAAAGACATCGCCCGTAACAGTACTGATCTGCACCCTGTCCCCTGGGGAGAGAGACATTTTTTTTGCCAATCCAGCGCCTAAAAGAATACCGTTGTCATTGTTTTTTAACGCAATTGGCGTGCCTTGGATGATGTAATCCTGAATATTTGATAGTCGGACTTCTTCCATAATATCAATTCCAGTCAATTTCCCGCCCAATTCTATAGATCCTGATAAATAGAAAATTTGTGCCCCCAATTGAGGGGTGGCGCCCAGAACGTTTTTGTCCGCTTTTAAATACTGGATTATTGGCACGGCATTGTGGATCTTTTTTTGGGCTTGTTTGGGCTTGATGGAATGCACTACATTAAAAGTGTTGGCATAATCTTCATAAAGACCTATGGGTTGTTTTTCACTTGGTTCTATTTCATTGTAAATATGGATATGTGGGGTTTGATTGAGAATCAGATCGTCCAGCATACTATTTAGTCCCGTCATAAAACTTACCAATGTAATGTAGGCGCCTATTCCAAAAGTAACGCCAAGAGAAGCGGTAATGGTAGATTTCATCTTAGTGGTAAGATGTGTCTTTGCAATTCCTAAAATGACTTTCCAATTGGTCATTTTTCCGGTTTTAGTAATTCAGTGTCCTTGGTTATTCCCGATAAGATTTCCACCCGGTCCAAATTTTGTAAGCCAATGGAGACCGAAACATATCCTTCCGAGGTCCTTACTTTGTTTCCTTCAATAAGATACTCTTTGGGGATGGTAAGCGAATTTTCTTTTTCCGCAACAACAATATTTCCCTCCCCCGAAAGTCCTGGATACAACACCTTGGGAGGAGAAACAAATTCGGCTTCAATTTTAAAGGTTTGGGAGCGCTCCTCTTTCCTAGGGTAGATTTTACTGATTTTAGCTTCAAAAACATCGGATCCGTAGGCATCAAGAGTGATGAGGGCTCTTAATCCCAAGGCTATTTTAACAATATCCACTTCATCCACCAACATTTCAATTATAAAGACATCATCCTTGCCTATGGCGGCAATCGGTTCCATTGTACTGACCAGCTCCCCAGGATTTTTAAAGAGGGCATATACCTTCCCGTCGATTTTGCTGTCCACCGTAAAATCTTCCGTGTTTATCAAGGAAGTTCTATAGCTATTCTTAGCTTGTTCCAATTGGGTCTTCAGCTCATTTTTGGTTCGGTTGTATTTCGTCTGTAGCAGTTGTAATTGATTGGTTGAAAGTTCAAAATTTAATTTTTTGGTATCGTATTCCAATTTCGATCCTATCTTTTGTTTCCAAAGGTTTTCTTGTCTGAAAAAATTTATGGAATCGTTCCGGTAGCGCAAGCGTGCTGCATTCATTTCGTCCTGAATGTCCCTTAAAATTGCATAATTGCCCTGATATTTTTCCTGTGCCAATTTTACATTGAGACGGGCATTTTCTGTATTTAATTTCGGAGATGTATTGATAATCTGTAAAATGGGCGCTCCTTTTTTTACCAGATCCCCCTCTTCCACCAAGTTGATATCCAAGATGCCGTTAACCGCCGAATATACTTTGTAGAGACTATCGGGTTGTATGGTAACGGATGAATATACAGATTCTGTCATTTTGGTTTCCACAGGATGTACTATTTCTTGGTTTTTACCACAAGAGACCAAAAGCAGTAGACAGGGTATGGCTTTTTTGAATAGCATGGCAGGTTATTGATTTGGATTGGATTTAAGGACAATGAATTCGCTGATATTGGTCATATCAATGGCTCCAACCAATTCATTATTACGTGTGACGGGATAAAAAGTGCTTTTTTCATTCCTTATTTTTTCTAAAACAGTGGTGATTGCTTGTGTTATATCCACAGTTTTAATATCCTTATGCATAACATCCTTGATCAATATAGATGGATTATTGGCGTTTTTAATAATATCCTTATTGTGTAATACTCCGGCAATTTTATTGTTATCCATGACCACAAAGTCCTTTTCTGTGCTGGCCAATACCGCATTTATCGCTTCTTGGATGGTATCTTGAGGATGAAGCAGGGTAAGTTTCGTAAGCATGGCCTCCTCAACAATATGGCCTTCCAAAATAGATTGGTTTTTTACCATTTGGTTCTCTCCATAGGCCCCTACAAAAATGAACAAGGCTATCAATATTAAAAATGGATTGAAGAAAATCCCGAGCATGAAAAATAAAACAGCCAATACCTGTCCCAAGCCCGAGGCAATCTCCGTGGCCTTCACCCGGCCCAATTTAAACGCCAAGAGGGCTCGTAATACCCTTCCGCCATCCATGGGAAAGGCAGGGATCATATTAAAGAACACCAGCATAAGATTGGCTAAAAATAGAAATAAGAGTAGGCTTTGAAAACCGGAAGTATCTAAAAATTCCTCCAACCCGGAAGGGTCCATTCCAAGATAGTTTTCAAAGGGAATAAAGAACGATAATAGTATGGCAATCACCACATTTACTGCTGGACCGGCTAGTGCTACCAACAACTCCTGTCCAGGTTTTTCTGGTATTTTTTCTAAAAGAGCTACCCCTCCAATGGGCAATAACGTTATTTTTTTTGTACCCACCCCAAATCTTTTGGCTGTAAGCGCATGACCCAATTCATGGAGTACCACACATAAAAATAGAATTAGTATAATTAGTATATTCAATAGTGATGAATTCAGGTTTCCCCCTTTTTGGATGTCGAGGAATACTACCCAAATCAATAAAAAGGAAAAGGTCCAGTGTATCTCTATTTTTATTCCGGCAATTTTGCCAAGTTGCAGCACTCCTTTCATTTAATTTCTTTTTTGTGAAAGTAGAGACAACCTAATATTTTAGAAATGACAACCGTCATGTATATCTTCGATGGTTGGGGATACTTTTGCCCTAGCGATAGATTTATATTCCAAAAACAACATCTTACTATTTAGAATCATATGAAAAGAATATTCACCCTTACTATTAACCCCGCATTGGACAAGAGTACTTCGGTAGCAGGGGTGCTGCCCTTTAAAAAGCTGCGCTGCCAGGTCCCAAAATATGAGCCGGGAGGCGGAGGTATTAATGTATCCAGGGCAATTAAAAAATTAGGAGGATCTTCAGTGGCTATTTATCTTTCTGGCGGACCAACGGGGGAACATATGAAGGAGCTATTGACCAAAGAAGGGATAGCCCAAAAAACCCTGGTGATAGAAGAATGGACAAGAGAAAATTTGGCAGTGACGGATACAACAAACGAACAACAGTTTCGCTTTGGTATGCCCGGGCCGAAAGTGCAGGATACCGAATGGCAACAGGTCCTGAAAGATTTGCCCTTGCTTTTAAATGAAGGAGATTACCTAGTGGCTAGCGGCAGTCTCTCACCAAACATCCCGGTTGATTTTTATGCACGGGTGGCCAAAATTGCGCTTGAAAAGAAAGCTAAGATGATTTTGGATACTTCTGGTGAAGCTCTGGAGATAGGGGCCAAAGCTGGGGTCTTTTTGTTAAAGCCCAATTTAGGGGAACTCAGTTCCCTTTGTGGCGTATCACGTATTACCACACAGAACCTGGAAACCTTAGCCCTAAAATTCATAAAGGAGCACAACTGCACAGTACTGGTGGTCTCCATGGGGCCCAAAGGTGCCATGTTGGTGACATCCAAAGGGAGCGAACATATCCCAGCCCCAACCGTTCAACATGTCAGTAGTATTGGAGCAGGGGACAGCATGGTCGGTGGAATGGTACTGCGCTTGGCATCCGGTGATTCTCTTGGTGACATGGTCAGATATGGCGTGGCCTGTGGAACAGCAGCTACCATGACACCGGGTACACAATTGTGTCAAAAAGAAGATGTAGATAAGTTGTACCAGTGGTTGACACAACAAAAGACCTTTAATTAATCCCATATTTTCTAATAATCTATAAACTTGGAGCATAGAATTTTAGTATCTTTTATGCTGTTGGTGAAAATAAAAACCTAAATAATTTCAAACAGTTGATTACTAATGAGTAAAGCAATTTATATAGCCACTACTGGTCCCAATAGTGGTAAATCCATCATTTCCTTGGGCCTCATGCAAATGTTATTGGGCAAGGCTGCTAAAGTGGGCTATTTTAGGCCTATTATCGATGACTTTCTACCAGGACAAATGGATAATCATATAAAAACAATGATTACCTATTTTGATTTGGAATTAGAGTTCGAGGATGCATATGCCTATACCAGAAGTCAGATTATCCAGAAAAAAAATAAGGGGAAAGAAGATGAGATCATCAGTAAGATAATAGGAAAATATAAAGCTATTGAGGACAGGTTCGATTTTATGTTGGTTGAGGGGACTGATTTCTCTGGGGAAGACAATATCATAGAATGGGATATTAATGTATTAATGGCCAAAAACCTTGGGATTCCCACCATACTTCTTTCTAGCGGTGTAGGGAAAACACTTGAAGATTTAATTGGGAACATACAGATCGCCTATGATTCCTTTAAGGAAAAGGGAGTGGAGGTATTGTCCGTAGTGGCAAATAAGGTGGATCCGGACTATTTGGATGCGGTAAAAGAGGGCCTGATAGCAAATCTGCCTTCTGAGGTCTTGGTGAATGTAATACCATTAAATCCAGTCTTGGCTAATCCTACGATCAAAGAAATTGTGGAAGAATTGGATGGCAAGGTACTTTTTGGGGAAGCTTATTTAAACAACCAGGCAGGGTACTTCAGCGTTGGGGCCATGCAATTACGGAATTATTTGACTCATTTAAAAAACAATAGTTTGGTGATAACCCCTGGAGATAGGGCAGATATCATTCTTGGGGCCCTACAAGCTAACCTTTCCGCCAATTACCCCATGATATCGGGAATAGTGCTCACGGGCGGACTATTACCTGAAGAATCCATTATTAAACTGATCGAAGGGCTTTCCGAAATTGTCCCCATCATTTCCGTACAAGGAGGCACCTATTCCATTACCAATCGAATAGGGGACATTAGGCCGCGAATGTATGCCGAGAACTTACAGAAGATCACCACGTCCATTCACGCTTTTCAGAACTATGTTGAGGTAAATTCCCTGGAAGAAAGGTTAATTACCTTTAAGGCCTCGGGGATCACCCCTAGGATGTTCCAGTACAATCTGGTCAAAAGAGCCCAATCCATCAAAAAACATATCGTTTTGCCGGAAGGCATGGATGATCGCATTTTGATGGCAACAAAGGAATTGGTGGACACCAATACGGTGGACATTACTTTGTTGGGCGATCCGAAAGAAATAATAGATAAAATCGCAAGAATGGATTTGGGATTGGACCTAGAAAAAATTTCTATTGTCTTGCCAACCGAGTCCCCATATTTTGAGGATTATGCCAAAACGTTGTACGAATTGCGCAAACATAAGAACCTTAACTTGGCCATGGCCCGTGACCTGATGGAGGATCCTTCTTATTTTGGAACCATGATGGTCTATAAGGGACATGCAGACGGGATGGTTTCGGGAGCGGTGAATACCACCCAACATACCATTAGACCGGCATTGCAGTTTATCAAGACCAAACCGGGGATTTCTGTGGTATCCTCCGTCTTTTTTATGTGCTTGGAGGATAGGGTCACTGTTTTTGGCGATTGCGCCATCAACCCTAACCCAACGGCTGAAGAATTGGCCCAGATTACAATTTTATCTGCTGAGACAAGTTTGGCATTTGGGATAGAACCAAAAGTTGCCATGCTTTCTTATTCCTCCGGTGCCTCTGGAATAGGGGAGGATGTGGATAAGGTAAGGAAGGCTACAGATCTGGTAAAAAAAATGAACCCAGATTTAAAAATAGAGGGTCCCATACAGTACGATGCCGCCGTGGACAGTAAAGTTGGTAAGACCAAACTACCCGATTCTGAGGTTGCGGGCCAAGCAAGCGTGTTTATTTTCCCCGATTTAAATACTGGGAACAATACGTATAAGGCCGTGCAAAGAGAAACAGGAGCCTTGGCCATTGGCCCAGTTTTACAAGGGTTGAACAAGCCGGTAAATGATTTGAGCCGTGGTTGTACCGTTAATGATATTTTTAACACCGTAGTGATCACTGCCATCCAAGCGCAGGGCCTATAAGAAATTTAGTATATGAAAATATTGATATTGAATTCCGGAAGCTCTTCTATCAAATATCAATTGATAGATATGCCTTCAGAGGAAGTTTTATGTAAGGGGTTAGTAGAGAGGATAGGATCCGAAGAAGCTTTGTTTCAATATAAAACAGCAAAGGTAACCGTTGAGGAAACCTTACAAATAAAAACGCACAAACAAGGATTGCAACTTATAGCTGAATTGTTGGTTGATTCAAAAAAAGGCATTGTGGGTCAAGCCAACGAAATACAGGTTATTGGGCATAGGGTGGTCCACGGAGGCACCACATTTTCGGCCCCAACAATGGTGACCCCCTTTGTAAAAGATAAAATAAAAGATCTTTTTGCACTGGCACCATTGCACAATCCCCATAATTGGGAAGGATTGGATCTTGCCGAAGAAATTTTTCCACAAGCAAAACAAGTTGCCGTCTTTGACACGGCCTTTCATCAAACCTTACCATTAAAGGCCAAGAAGTATGCCATTCCCAATCATTTATTTGACGAGCATAAAATACAAGTGTATGGTTTTCATGGAATAAGTCATCAATATGTCTCCAGAACTACCATTAACCATCTGAATAAACCAAAATCCAAAATCATATGCATACACCTCGGAAATGGCTGTAGTATCACCGCTGTGGTAGATGGGGTAAGTGTGGATCATAGTTTGGGTTTTACTCCTGCAAACGGACTCATTATGGGATCCAGAAGTGGGGACATAGACCATTCCATTATATTTTATTTAGTGGAAACGCTAGGTTATGATCTAAAAGAGGTGAACCGTATGTTGCTCAAGGATAGCGGAATGAAGGGCCTTACCGGTTTCAACGATTTAAGGGACGTGCAGGCAGCCGCAGAAAAAGGTGATATTGCTTCCGATCTCGCCCTTGAAATGAACGCCTATAGGATCAAAAAATATATAGGGGCATATGCCACGGCAATGAACGGCTTGGATGCCATAGTTTTTACAGCAGGCGTTGGTGAAAATTCAAGTGAACTTAGAAAACGGGTATGTACAGGAATGGATTTCTTGGGCATTCTCATGGATGATGGGGCAAATGAAAAAAGAGAAGCAGGAATCCTTGAATTGCATACATCTGATTCCCCAGTAAAAATTTTGGTAGTGCCCACTAATGAGGAGCTCGAAATAGCCAAGCAATCCTTTAAATTGGTTTCCCTGATTACATAATAGGCCTTAATTCAGTAGTCTGTTATGCCTCTGACTTTAAGTAAATCCAACGATTTGATATGATTTTTATCATTTTAAAGACCTTCACTTTAAAATAGCTTTGGTTTTATAGGCAATGGTATGAAATTTTTTGTGCTACAGGTTTTTCAAATCGGAAAGACCTAGCCTTTTTATTGTCTTAATAATGGCAGTAAATAACATAGTATAAACTCAATTTTAACTTTTAGAACGTATGATGGATGGTTATATCGTGCAAAATGAACTTCTGAAGCTCACCGAGATGGAGTTTTTGTATAGAATGTTGGTAGCCGCAGGAATTGGTTTTGTTTTGGGATTGGAACGGGAGTTCTCCAAACATTCTGAAAAGGAAGAGATTTTTGCCGGTGTCCGAACGTTTACCATTGTTTCTCTTTTTGGTTTTATAGCTGCACTATTGAGTTTTGTGTTAAATGAATGGGTATTCGCCATAGGGTTCTTAGGTGTTGTGTTTCTGGTAGGGCTGGCCTATTGGATAGATGCCAATAAGGGGAAGACTGGGGGTACCACTGAATTTGCTACTATTTTCACCTATTTGCTGGGTGGGCTCACCCTATTGGGATTCTTAACGGAAAGCCTTGCATTTATGGTGATTGTTGTTGTCATTTTGTCCCTCAAGATTAAACTAAAAAACATTATTGGCCAGTTGACTCAAGAAGAGATATATGCCTTTGTCAGATTCGTCGTAATTGGTTTGTTGATTTTACCATTTTTACCCGATAAGGACTATGGGTTGTTCAATGTGATCAATCCCAGAGAAATAGGATGGGTTGTAGTATTGACCTCTGGTATTGGTTTTGTGGGTTATATCCTTATGAAATTTTTAGGGGCCGATAGGGGAATATTGTTTACAGGTATATTTGGTGGCATGGTATCCAGTACTGTGGTAACATGGACGTTTTCAAAGAAAAGTAAAGAAGCACCTTCCCTATCCAGTAACTATGCCATGGGTATTTTCGCAGCTGCTACGATAATGATCGTTCGGGTTGCTGTTCTTGTTTTTATTTTTAACAAAGGCTTATTGGAAGGATTGATGGTACCTTTATTGGTTTTATTGTTCACAGGACTTGGGGTTACTTTCTACTTTTACAATAAAAAAAAATCAAAAGAGCGCTTAACTGAATCTCTGCCTCTAGGTCAGCCTCTTAATATTAGGGATGCCCTTTTTTTTGGGGCTTTATATACAGGAATTTTAATTTTAGTAAGTTACGCCAGTAGTGAATATGGGGATAAGGGAATCTACATTTCAAGTGCTATAAGTGCCTTGACAGATATTGATGCGATTACTATTTCCGTATCTAAGTTGGGGGGTGAAACCCTTGCTATATTATCAGCGCAGATAGCCATTATTTTGGCTACATTATCCAATACCGTAGTAAAAATAGGCCTGGCCTTATGGAATGGTAGCCCTTTATTAAAAAAGTACATACTCCTTGGCTATGGTCTCATATTCATATCCGGCTTGGTAGGCTTCTTTATCTTGAACAGTTAATATAGTAACGACTAAATTATAAATAGTTTTAATTATGAATATAGGTCTAGTACTGTCCGGTGGCGGGGTTCGTGGAATTGCACATATAGGGGCTATCAAGGCTTTAGAAGAGATGGGAATACAACCGACCCACATAGCTGGTACAAGTGCCGGTGCCGTTGTAGGAGCGCTCTATGCCGAAGGCCACTCCTGCGAAGAAATCTTGAAATTTTTTAAAACTGTGGATCTTTTCTCTTTTAATACCTATGCTTTTAGAAAACCTGGTTTTGTAGACTCCGATAAATTGTTCGAAGTCTTTAAAAAATACATTCCGCATGATACTTTTGAAGGCCTTAAAAAAAGATTGTTTATTACTGGCACGGATATTTTGGAAGGAACAGCCAAAGTATTCCATGAGGGTCAACTAATCAAGGCAATTTTGGCTTCAGCTGCTTATCCTGGTGTTTTTACACCGGTAAATATCAGTGGCAGGTATTATGTAGATGGGGGTATTTTGAACAATTTCCCAATAGATGCAATTCAACAATATTGTGATTTGATCATTGGGGTATATGTGAACCCTTTTGAAAAATTGGAAATAGCTGATCTCAAACATTCTTATAATGTGATAGATAGGGCCCTTCATATTAAAATGAAGGAAGGACTACTATCAAAATTAGACGCTTGTGATTTGCTGATCAGTCCCAATACCCTGGTAAATTATGGAACATTTGCTTTCAAAAACGCGGATGTCATTTATGAGATGGGTTATACAGCCGCTAAGGAGGCTATACAATCAGAAAAAGGAATTCTACTCTTAAATAAGGACTAAGACTTTTCTTTTTGGTAATTATGTTATTGGAGCGTTTGGCTACAGTTTTATCCCAAATGAAAGGTCACCGGCATCACCCAATCCGGGAACAATATAGCCATAGTCATTTAGTTCATCATCAATGGTAGCGATCCATAAATGCGTATTTTCAGGAAAGATGTTTTTGGTAAAATCAACCCCTTGTTTGGAGCCAATTACCGATACAATATGTATTTCTTTTGGCTTGCCATGACCTTCCATGGCCTTGTACGTGTTTTCCAAGGTTTTGCCTGTGGCTAGCATGGGATCTATAATGACCAAGGTCTTGTCGGTTAGGGTAGGTGAGGCCAAATATTTTACAACCACCTCAAATACTTCGCCCCCGTTCAAATGTTTTCTATAGGCTGAGATAAATGCATTTTCAGCGGTATCAAAATAATTTTGTACACCTTGGTGCAAAGGGAGTCCGGCCCTTAAAACAGCACAAAGAACTAGATCATTGGTGGGCAGGGCCATCACTTTGGAACCTAAAGGGGTATTGATGGTTTTGTCGGAATAGACTAAGGTCTTGCTCATTTCGTATCCCAATATTTCCCCTATCCGCTCTATGTTCTTTCTAAACCTCATGGAATCCTTTTGTATTTCCTTATCCCTCAACTCTGCTATGAATTGATTTAGAATGGTATTGTTTTCCCCCAAGTTATGAATGGTCATGCTGTAAATTATTTAATTTAAAAGTATAATTTTTCAATCAAGTTTAAGAAAGGTAATGGTATTACATATTTTGGCTATCATTCTATCAATTTTATATAGTTCCTAAAAAGTTCTACCTGCCCCATATTTTCCAACTTTTTTAATAAACGGGAAATAACAACCCTAGAGGTATGGAGTTCATAGGCAATTTGCTGATGGGTGCTATTTATTGTGTTATCGTTGGTGACACGCGCCTTATCCTTTAGGTATTTTAAGAGCCTCTCGTCCATTTTTAGAAAAGCTATACTGTCTACCGTCTGGAACAAATCATTGAGCCTCTCATGATAGCTATGTAAGATAAATTTTCGCCAACTATGGTACTTGGCCATCCATTCTTCCATTTTATGCACAGGGACCATGATCAACTTGGTTTCTGTTTCTGAAATTGCCCTGATTTCACTTTTGGTCTGCCCCATGCAACAGGTCAAGGTCATGGCACATGTATCTCCTTGTTCCAAAAAATAGAGTAGAAGTTCATCTCCATTTTCATCCTCACGAAGTATTTTTACCACCCCGGAAACAAGGAGGGGCATGGATTTGATATAGTTGCCTATTTCCATTAGTTTGAATCCTTCCGGAATTTCCTTGTAAGTCCCCACTTGGTTGATTTCTTCCAGTAGGGCTTCCTCAAAAATATGTTGGTAGTTATCCTTAAGTTCTTTGATCATTTAAACTTCTAAATTAATTTCTTTAAAGGTGCAAAGATTTGGTTGATTATAAAACCCCTAAGGCAATTTCTATCATTTGTCGAAAAGAACTTTCCCTTTCCAAAGAAGATGTTCTTTCTCCTGTAACCAAGGAATCGGAAATGGTTAGGATGGCCAAGGCTTTTACATTGTATCTGGCGGCAACGGTATAAAGGCCTGAAGCTTCCATTTCGACACAAAGTACTCCAAATTCGGCCCATTGTTTGTAGGCATTGGGGTCATCTTCGTAGAATTCATCTGAAGAGAGTACATTTCCAGCCTTAATCGGTATATTGTTCTCTTTGGCGAAAGTGGCTGCTTTCATGAAAAGTTCAAAGTTTGCTGTAGGGGAATAATCGGCATTGATGAACCTGGAATTATTTATTCCTGAGGTTGTAGATGCTGCCATGGCCAGAACAATGTCCCTTATTTTCACATCTATCTGATAGGAACCTGCAGAGCCTACTCGGATCATATTCTTAACACCATAATCATTGATCAGTTCGTGGTAATAAATCATAGCCGAAGGAATTCCCATCCCACTGCCCTGCACCGATACCCTTTTGCCCTTATAAGTGCCGGTATATCCATACATACCCCTCACTTCATTATAGCAGAATGGATTTTCCAAAAAAGTTTCTGCAATCCATTTCGCCCTTAAAGGGTCCCCGGGGAGAAGAACTGTTTCTGCAATTTCTCCTATTTCGGCATCAATGTGTGTGCTCATACAACTTGTTTTAAACGCCTTTTGAGATATTTATACCCGAAGAGGTGCCAATTCTGGAGGCCCCTAGATCAATATATTTCAAGGCCATTTCTGTGTTCTTAATTCCTCCGGAGGCCTTAATTTTAATGCGATTGCCAACCTTCTTTTTCAATAGGGCAACATCGTCGTAGGTGGCCCCACCTGTTCCAAACCCGGTTGATGTCTTAACATAATCTGCCTTGCCCTGAATTATCAATTCACAGGCTTTCAATTTTTCTTCCTCGGTCAGATAACAGGTTTCAATGATCACCTTTAATATGGAGGAACCAATGGCCTCCTTAATTTTTGAGATCTCCTTTAATACCAATTCATATTTCTTGGATTTCAGCCATCCAATATTTAAGACCATATCAATTTCATTGGCTCCGTTGCTAATACAATCCTGGGCTTCACATATTTTGGCGGTGGTGCTCATGGCACCTAAAGGGAAACCAATAACGGCTGCAATGCTGATTGAAGCTTCCTGTAGTTCTTTTTTCACCAAGGGGACATGGCAGCCATTGACGCATACTCCAAAAAAATTAAATTGTTTGGCCTCTGCGCATAGATTAATGATATCCTGGTCCGTTGCTGTTGGTTTTAATAGGGTGTGGTCTATATAATTTTCGAGGCCCATGAATTATTGGATACTTTTTAAAAACAATTTTAGCTTGGCCAAGATAATTAATTCCGATTTGTTTTTTCCTGCAAAAGATGCTGCGATGGCTTCTGCTGTTTGCCAAATAAGGGTGATCATTTTTGGAGAGATACGTTCTTTATGCTCTTCAAAGAATTCTTTGAACTCATCAAAATAAATTTGACCGTCCCTTTCTTCATCCTGCAACCAATCAAATACTATTTCAATTTGATAGGCAGCATCTACTCCAAATTCATCTTCCACCTCATCTACATCAAGCCATTTATCATTTATTGCCTCTTTTAGTCTTTGTACTTCTACAGGTCTAATAGCATTATCAGCCATGGCAACTGCATAAAAAAGCTTTCCTAAATTTTGATACAGCTCGTTCCCTATTTTTTGCGAATTTAACATAATGGATAAAATTAAGATGTCTATAAAATTAAGGCTCCTATCTTCCTTTTTTTATGACAAATATCATTAGTGTCACTTGTAATGCGCGCATGTTGTTGTGCTCTAGATAATATTCCACCAAAGGATTTTCCTCCAGATATTATGGTAATAAGTGAGAATTTATAAGGTAAATACTGTCATTGGAGGTATGACGGTGGTCATTTTTAACAAAATTGAACCATGCTATATTTATAAATATCATAAAACAATTTTGCGGCAATATGAAATTGACCACTCAAATACAAAGCGGTATTTTAAAGTTCTTTGACCAAATCGGGGACCTTTCTTTTTTTTTGGGTCGATTTTTCAAAGAGTTTTTAAAACCCCCTTATGAATTCTCAGAATTGTTGCACCAATGTTACAATGTGGGGAATAGGTCTTTGCCTTTGGTTAGTATTACCGGATTCATCATTGGGCTGGTACTAACTTTACAGACCAGGCCTACCCTTGAGGAGTTCGGGGCCGTTTCCTGGATGCCCAATATGGTCGGTATTTCTATAGTTAGGGAAATTGGACCAGTGATCGTAGCTCTAATTTGTGCAGGTCGTGTTGCATCTGGGATGGGGGCGGAACTAGGGTCAATGAGGGTTACGGAACAAATAGATGCCATGGAGGTATCGGGCACAAATCCATTTAAATTTTTGGTGGTGACAAGGATCTTGGCCACCATGCTGATGCTCCCCCTTTTGGTCATCCTGGGAGATGCATTTGCCCTGTACGGATCCTTTCTAGTAGAAAACATTAAGGGGGAAGTTTCCTTTGCCCTATACTTTAACAAGGTATTTGAATCCTTGGGGTTCAGTGATCTTATACCTGCAGTGACCAAATCCTTTTTCTTCGGTTTGGCCATAGGTTTGGTAGGTTGTTACAAGGGGTATAATTGCAAGAAAGGAACGGTAGGCGTGGGAGTGGCGGCAAACACAGCGGTGGTCATGGCGTCTATGTTGATATTTATCATCGACTTCGTTGCCGTTTTCATTTCGGATATATTTTATGAACTCTAATGCCTATGGAGGATACTACTAATAGTTCAGATTTAAGGGATTTTAAAGAGAAGGTAATTGACATAAGGGACCTGAGGAAAAGTTTTGGGGACAATCATGTACTCAACGGATTTAATATGCGCCTCTTCAAGGGTGAAAACCTGGTTATTATGGGAAAATCTGGTTCTGGAAAATCGGTCTTGATCAAATGTTTGGTAGGGTTAGAGACGGCAGATAGCGGATCCATAAATATTATGGGGCACGAAGTGACAGAACTGAATAGGTTGTTGTTGGACAAGTTAAGGGCCGAAATAGGGTTTTTGTTTCAGGGGAGTGCCCTATACGATTCGATGACCGTTCGTGAGAATTTGGAATTCCCCCTGAGGCGACATAAAAAGAGGTTCGAGAAATCAATGGACACAAATGCCATTGTTATGGAAGCACTTGAGAATGTGGGATTGGCACATACATTAGAAATGATGCCCAGCGAACTTTCAGGTGGGATGAAACGAAGAATAGCCCTTGCAAGAACTTTGATCATTCGCCCCAAGATCATTTTGTATGATGAACCCACAAGTGGTTTGGACCCCATTACCTCAAAAGAAATTATTGAATTGATGCTTCGGATCCAAAAGAAATACGAAACCTCCTCCCTGATCATAACCCATGATGTGGATTGTGCTAGGGTGATTTCAGATCGAATGATCCTCTTAGTAGACGGCATAAATTATGCGGAAGGAAAATATAACGAACTATCGAAGGCACAAGATCCAAAAATAAAGGCCTTCTTTAAATAACTAAATCATGGTAAAATCAGCAGCACGGAATAATATTCGATTGGGCTTGTTTGTAATTGTTGGGACCATTCTATTGGTAGTGGCGTCCTATTTAATTGGGAACAATAAAAGTATGTTTAGTAAGACATTTTCCATTAGTGCAAAATTTAATAATGTAAACGGCTTGATTTTAGGAAATAATGTTCGGTTTTCGGGGATAGTTGTGGGAACGGTAAAGGATATTGAAATGGAAAGTGATACCCTAATTAGGGTCCGCATGGCCATTGAGGAGAAAATGCAGCAATATATCAAGAAGGATGCCATTGCCACCATAGGCTCAGACGGACTTGTGGGAAGTATGATCATCAATATTATTCCGGGCAAGAATAATGCGCCTTTGGTACAGGATAACGATGAAATATCTTCTTATAGTAGGATAGCAACTGAGGATATGTTGAGTACGTTGAATGTGACCAATGAAAATGCCGCTATGTTGACAGCAGATTTATTGAAAGTGTCACAATCCTTGACCAAAGGTAAAGGTACCATGGGACGCTTACTGAACGATACCGTAATGGCTTCAAATCTGGAAAAGATTATAATTAATCTAAAGTTGACCAGCGAGCAGGCCAATGTAGCCTTTGCCAAGCTTAATAAAATGGTGAATACGATCGACTTGGAGCGAAGTACTGCCGGAATATTACTCAGTGATACCATCTCCGGAAACCAGATGAGGCAGGTCATAGCCAATTTGCAATCAACTAGTTTAAAGATGGAGGAGATTACCAAAGAGGTTCAGGTCTTGGTCAAAAATGTAAAAGAAGGGGAGGGGGCCCTGGACTATCTGACCAAAGATACTTTATTGGTCCAAAAACTCGATGCTACACTGAACAACATAGAATCGGGTACAGAAAAGTTCGATAAAAACATGGAAGCCCTAAAGCACAACTTTTTGTTTAGAGGCTATTTTAAGAAATTGGAGAAGAAACAGCTCAAGGAAGAAAAAAGAGGTGGTGCTGAAAATTAAATAAGCTTAAATTTTAATAATATCAGTAGGGGTTTCCACCAAGATGGTCAATTTTCCACGGATTGCAATTGGTTGTTTCATGATATCGGGATTATGCCGAATCATTTTTATCCAATCGTCCTCAGAAAAATCATGATGTTCTTTAAAACGTGCCTTGTATATGGGATGGTCCTGGTTGACCATATCCTTAATCTCTAATTTTAAGCGGTCCGCAATCTCTGCGATCTGCGTTCCAGTTAGGGGTGTTTTTAAAATATCTATTTCATGAATTGGCAGCCCTTCTGCTTTAGCATAGGCCAATGTCTGTTTCGCCCTTGTAGATTTGGAACTGTAGTACAGGGTAATCTGTCGTTCTGAAGTGGCTATTTCTCCCATGATTATAGTATTAGGTGATCTTGATTCGTGTTTTATGTGTTTCCAAATGGTGCTTAAGCAGTTGTTTTAAACTTTCAAAATAGGCCAAGAGGGAGGCCTGATCTATTGTGGGTTGACTCACGCTAGGGATGGTCAATGGGTTTTCGTCTAAAAATCTGTACAATTCTGGGTAATTGGTTTCAATATTTGAAGTCAATTGGGTTATTTTAGTTAATAGGGACATAGAATTGGTCATAATCTTTGATTTTAAGGTTGCTGAGGTTCCATAATGGAATAAAATGCTTCGCTATCCATGATATACTCGGTTATGGTAAAGACTTCCTTTCTATTCTTTCTGAACCTTTTTACAAAATCTGTTATTTCTTGCTCCAAATGTTGGTGTTCCAGGGCAAACACCCTTGTGTCTTGTCGCTTGGGAGTTTCTATTAGATAACCTATTTGAATGATATGCTTTCCTACCTTCTCCAAAAGATCGTTGCAAGATTGCCCTAAGTTTAATAAATCGGCTTTAATCTCCTTTACCATGATCAAGTTCTCTGCCTTAGTGATCCAAATAAAGTATTTGTCTATAAGATGATGCAGAAAACGTAAGTCATCCTTATAAAAAAGCAGATCGGATTTCCAATGTTCAGATAAAACGTAAAGTTCTTCCCAATTTGTTCTGGTAGTCATGACCTTGTTTATTTTTTACATTGTTATTTTTCTTATTTCCAAGCTATTGTCCTCATTTCGAACGGCTATCAAGTTATCATTCAGCAATTTGGTCCTCAACCAAGGTGTTTTATATCTTTTGGAGGTCATTTGGATATTGGTGGGTTTGGCTAAATATTCTATAATTTTTCCAGAAGTATCCATTAAGACTTCATGGAATTTATAATCATAGATTTTTAGTTTGAATTCGTTTTCGCCCTTTAACACTTTTTCAAAAATGATTCCTGTTACGTGGCCACTATCATATTGTGCCACATTCAAGAATTGATAGTCAATCACCAGTTTCCCCGATGTATCTATAAAGCCGTAATAAGGAATTCCTTCTTCTACTTTTTTAACAAGACACCTTCCTTGATTGAACCTTGGGTATTTTACACCCATTATTCCAAATGTGGAGGGGTCTGCAGTACCGTCCCAAACCAGATCATTTCTAAAGTCAATGATAAGATCTCCTTTGGTATTGATAAATCCCCATTGTTCCCCTTTTTTAATGGCCGCCAGTCCCTCACTAAAAGGGGCTATGACTTCTATGCCTTTCATTACTTGGGCCATAGTAAAAAGCGGGATCAGGAATAGTATTACGAATAGAGATATTTTACTTTTCATGGCGTATTTATTTTAATTATACTACCAAAGTATTATATGTAAGGTTCTTATGAAATGATAATTGTCAGGTGCTTACCCTAGGTGGCGACTTACGTTTTTGAATCATATGACAATAATCATAGTAACCGAATCCCACAAAAATTAATTTTATAATAAGGTTGATTCTTGAGGTGCTATTGTATTGGTTTTTGTAAAATTAATAAGTCCTCTCATTAAAAAATCAATCTTAAGTATAGAATTTAACTAAACAGAGGTACCAAAAAATAATTCAATTATGACCATAAATGTGCAGTATGTAAAAATGCCGACCAGCGAGGCAACCACAGAATTTGTAACCAAAAAATTGGACAAGTTGGGAGATCGATATAATTGGGTAATCTCTGCCAAGGTCCATTTTAAATTGGAAAACGACCCATCGGAAAAAGGTAAAATTTGCGAAATTGAGTTGAGTGCCCCCGGTCCAAGATTATTTGCAAAATCGAATGAGGAGCATTTTGAAAAGGCGGCTGTTGCCACCATAAACGATTTAGAGCGACAACTGAAGAAGACTAATGAAAAGCGAAATAAAAAATTTTAAGAGTTAAAAATAAAACGTAATCCATGGAGGTTAGAACTAAAAAATAAGGTTTTTAATTCTAAGTCCTCACAATTATAAACAAGACCATGAAAAGAATATTGGTACCTGTCGATTTTTCCGTTTTTTCCGAATATGCCTTAGAGGTGGCCGCAAGACTAGCTAAGAGGCAAAAAGCGGAATTAGTGGTTTTTCATATGTTAGGAATTTCAGAATCCGTTTTTGTGGCCAATGAGGCTGCAGAAAAGGCAGAGGCCAAGTATTATTTGTCGATGGCCAAGGAACGGTTCGCCACATTTCTGGATAAGGAATATTTAAAGGGAGTTAAAATCACAGAAATTATACAAAATTATAAGGTCTTTAGTGAAATTAATGAGCTGTCCAAAGAAATTGAAATTGATCTGATTGTTATGGGATCACATGGTACCAAGGGCTTAAGTGATTTTTTTGTGGGATCCAATACTGAAAAAGTGGTACGAACCTCCACAGTCCCCGTTCTTGTCATTAAACAAAGAAGGCCCCAATTTAAGATTGAAAATGTTGTTTTTGCATGTGATTTCAAAATAGAAAATTTGTATGCCTTTATCAATGCGGTGAAGTTATTTACAGAATATGAGGCAAAAATAAACTTGGTTTATGTCAATAGACCAAATGAATACTTTATCACCAAGACGGAGCTGGATAAGAGGATATCCTACTTTATGTCGAAGGTGAGAGACCAAAATCTAGAAAACATAGAGGTCGCTTACGTCACGGATTATTCCATTGAACATGGCATTCTGGAGTATTGTAAAAAAATCCAGGCAGATCTTGTGGCTATCCCAACCCACGGCAGAAAGGGCTGGGCGCACTTTTTTGTTGGCAGCTTGGGAGAAAAAATGGCAAATCATGCCCACCTGCCGGTAATGACTTTTAAGATTTAATTTTTTTTAGGAGTAATTCTAGACCATATTCCGTTTAAAAATTCTTTAACACCTTCTCCAAACGTGGTCTTTTATGTCTGCTTATGGGTAATTCCCTGCCGTGAACTTCCACCATCTTACTATTGAAACGTTCAATTTTTTCTAAGTTGACGATATATGATTTGTGTATGCGAAGAAATTTACCATCGGGCAATTTATTTTCAAAAGCCTTCATTGTTGATAGTACAATGATATTGCCATGTTTGGTAATCAATTTTATATAATCTCCCAAGGCCTCTATCCACTCGATATCATCGATGAATACTTTTCTCTTTTTGAGATTGCTTTTTACAAAGAAGAATTCCTTGTCCTCTTCATCTCCGTGAATTAGTTTATAATTGGTTATAGCCCTTTCAACGGAAGTATTAAAACGATTACTGCTGATGGGTTTTTGTAAGTAGTCAGTTACGCCATACTCAAAGGCTTTAAAAGCGTACTCTATTTTCCCTGTGATAAGAATGATCTGGGGCTTTTTCTTTAAGGATTCCAAAAGATCAAACCCATTGATGATAGGCATTTCGATATCTAAGAAAATCAGATCGATTTCTAGTTCTTTAATCCCTTTGTTGGCTTCCATTGCATTGGCATATTCAGCTAAAAGGGTAAGGTGAGGGTGGTTTTTTATAAGCTTTGCCACTGCCAAACGTTGCATAGTGGAATCGTCGATGATGATACATTTTAATTGCATAGCATTGGATTTTAAAAGTATTTCCAATACTTACCCAAAATTGCAACAGTAGGTCTTAATTGGGGTACTTTATAAGAGAATATTGCTGTCGTTCACAAAAGACCTATGTAAGGGGAATTTTAATTTGTTGTTCATAGTTTAGGTAAATTTTGGTCGGATACCTTGCGTTGTTAATTAATTTTCAACTAAAATATACGAAATAAATGGCAGGTATAATGATACAGATCAGTTTAATACGAATAGTGGTATAAAAATAAATTTCGATGATATTATTGAACACAAAAGGCCATGAAGTAAGAAATCCTGGTCCTTTTTATTACCCTTTTACCACAGCCACAGGCCTTAGTTTGGCCACCTTTTTTGCAATTCCGGCATCAGATACCGTTTCAACAACGAGATTGACATCCTTGTATGCTATGGGCGCTTCCTCGGCAATTCCTTTGAAGGAACCGGCCTGCACGTAGATGCCCCTTTCTTTCAATTGCTCCTTCAATTGGGGTGCATTTACTTGTTTTTTTGACGCAGTCCTGGACAAGCGTCGCCCGGCACCGTGACAACAGGAACCAAACGTTAGGTCATGGCTTTTGGAGGTGCCTATTAGGATATAGGAACTTGTGCCCATACTGCCTGGAATAATGACCGGTTGTCCCAAGAGGTTATAGGATTCCGGTAGTTCGCTGAACCCTGGTCCAAAAGCCCTAGTGGCCCCTTTTCTATGTACAATTAAAGCATGAGGTTTGCCATCTACATTGTGCGTTTCTAATTTTGCCATATTGTGGGCTACATCATACATGAGTTTAAGTTGGCCATGGTCCTTTCCGAAAATGTTGGCCCATGCTTTTCTGGCCTCCCAAGTAATTACCTGTCTGTTGGCCCACGCATAATTGGCCGCGGCACACATGGCCTTATAGTAATTTTGACCTTCAAGAGAACTAAATGGGACACAGGTGAGCTCACGATCTGGAACACGTATACCATATTTCTCCATAGCGGTCATCATTATCTTTATATGGTCTGTGGCTATTTGGTGTCCAAGTCCTCTGGAGCCTGTATGGATCAGCACCACCAATTGCCCTTTTTTTAATCCAAAAGCTTCGGCCACTTCCGGTTCATATATTTCATCCACATAATCCACTTCCACAAAATGGTTACCTGATCCTATGGTGCCAAGCTGGTCCAAGCCCCTACTTTTTGCCCTTTCAGAAACTTTTGAGGGGTCCGCATCGGGTAGGTGTCCGTTGTTCTCAATAAATGCGAGATCTTTTATATTGCCATAGCCTTTATCAATAGCCCATTTGGCCCCTAGGGACAACACATCTTCCATCTCTTTATGGGTAAGATGAAGAAACCCTCCTTTACCCATTCCAGAAGGAATTTGGGCATACATTTCCTTGGATAGCGCTTCTATTTTGTCCTTCACTTCCTCTAACATTATGGTTGAGGTTAGTAAGCGAACCCCACAATTGATGTCATATCCTATTCCCCCTGGAGAAATGGCGCCGTCTGGATGTGAAGTCGCAGCAACCCCCCCAATAGGGAACCCATAACCTTCATGAACGTCTGGCATTACCCAAGAGGCTCCCTGAATGCCAGGTAAACTTGCTACATTGACCAATTGGACCAATGATCTGTCCCCTATGATGTCGTCCAATATGGGCTCATGGGCCAATACCCTTGCAGGAACCAACATATTTTTATGGAACGATTTAGGGATTTCCCACAGATAGTCCTCAATTTTACTCAGATGGTGTTTGCCGATTTTCATATGTCAAATATTATGAAGGTTTCCCATTTATTTTGTTGGTTCTTTATAAGATTCGCCTCGTGATAGGTAACTGCTTTTATTTCCTCGTCCAATTTATTTATGGCTTCTCCATAAATGGAGGCTTCTAAAAGGTTGGTTTCCATTTTTTTTATCTCTAATTGACAAAAAACCGCTTTTTCGTCATAGGAAACCGACAAGGCCTCAGAAAGGAAATCAATCAATAGGCAGGTACGATCTTTGGACTCAATTCTTATATCTACTTTCAAAGATCCATTGAACGGTTGGTTACAAAATCCCTCCTTCATTATTTCACTCATTCCAAGTAGCGCGGTTTCGAATACTTCCGTGAGGGTGTTGGCCTCCACTTTCATTCTGATATCCGCTGTATGCGGATGAAATTCGTATTTCATTTTTTGTCGGCCTTAATGACCACGAAAGATCCTTCTCCATATCCAGGTTTAGGCATTTGCACGGTTTCAATCTCTTCCAGGTCTCCAAAAAGGGTTTGGTTGTATTCCAAATTTTTAAAACGTCTGTCTTTTAATATTTTGGTTATCTGATCCACTGTGTAATACGTGGCATGTTTAAAAAAGGTACTGCGCTGCCTTTTTTGCTCATATTGTTGGGCTATACTTTGTTCCTTATCCAGAAAACCTATAATAATAGATCCTTTAGGTTTTAAAACCCTATAGGCCTCTTCCACGGCATCTTTAAAGTCTTCTAAATGACATATTGTGACAAAAAGGACAAAATCGAATTGCAAATCGCCGTAGGGTAATTTTTCTGCTAATCCGGGAATGATCTCAATGCCTTTTTTAATGGCTTTTTTTGCCATTTCCAATGAAGGTTCTATTCCTTCTTTTATGCCTAAGGGTTGGGCAAATCTCCCCGTTCCAACACCAACTTCTATCCCGCGTATGTTTTCGGGCAACTTGGCCATTTGTTCCTTTATAGCTTCCAATTCGGACAAGTATGCCTTTTCGTGTAAGGTATACCAGTTGTCGTAGGCTTCCACGTTATTGTCAAATACTGTAACATTTTTCATAACCATAAAATTTTATAATGAATAGATTGGGGCCATTTTTTAAGTTTCAATACCTGAACAACGCATTGAATGGTGCACCCTTAATTGGCATATCATCTGGGGCCATTAAAAACACGTTCCCTTTCTGTTTCAGGGTCTTCAATGCGGCCATATGGGATAAGGAGACATTCTGAGGCTCTTTGGTACTGTTGATATTGACGTGTTCACTGTCCTTGCTATACGTACCGTAAACGTCCATATCTTTCGGTAAGAACAGGGTATCAATTTTGCCGTTAACCGCGGCTGGGATGATATCCTCAGTAACATAGGATGTTTTAGAGGTATTGTAGAGTTCATTGAATTGTTTTAGTTTGGATTTTCTTTTGGTCTCAAAATAATCTGCAATCAACGCCCAAGAAGCCTGGTGCAATTCTTTTTTGTCCGTGAATTGGGAATCCCCTGGAATGTGTTTGTCATAAAGATTCTTATAGGAATTGGCTTCTTTGTACAATGGGAACAAGGAATCTACACAAGCAAGTACCAATGGACTGTTTTGACCATTGATCACCTTGTTGACACCCTTGTCCAATGCCCTGAAAAATGTAATGAGTTCCTTCTTTTCATCGTCCTTACCATCACCATGTCCATGAAATATACCTGCCCCATGTGGTGCCTGCCCACTTCTGAACTGCACAAGCTTTGGCCTAAAATCAAAGCCAACTGCCTTTTCCAACTGGTCAGGTGCAAAATCATCGATGTAAAGGTCTTTTAGGCCGTATTTGGAAGCTTCATATAGTTTAACGTAATCCTGACTTAATTCCAATAAATAGTAGAGCCCTTGGTCGGTGTATAATGGTAATAAGGGACTGAGATAAAAATGGTTCGCCACATGGATCTTTGTGTCAAAGGAAATGGGAAAGGTGTAATATTGAAGTCCATCCTCATTTAGAAATATGGCCAAACCATCTGACGGATTTCTCCAAAGTTCCAAGTTCGTTAAAAGGCTTTCCAAGGGAAGTAGGTATTCTTTAATTTCTTGGGGACTTAAAGTATAGGTTTCAAGTGTTTTATGAACCTGCTTAATGGCACTTTTTAATCTGGCCTGGGCAAGATGCTCATTTTGTTCCTTTCCTTTTTTATCCATGGGCAAATAGATAGATACGGAGTGTAAACCCCTTTTGTCCGATAAGATTTCAAATTCCTTATATAGAAGAGGATGATTGATTTGTGTACTCATAATTTCCAGTTTTAGCCTTAAAGTATGGATACCTATATTAAAATACTATGATGTATATCAGTCACTTATCTGAAATGGTAATAGTCACTTTTTGGATATGATGGAATGGGATGTTCCATGTGAACTTACCCAATTAAAGACAACTGATATTTGTCATTGTTTCCCCTTCCTTGTCAGAGTACTTTTAAAGGAAAGGTTTAAACAATTACTATGAAAATAATATTAATACCCACCGACTTTTCGTCTAATGCCATGAACGCCATCAATTATGCCGTAAAATTCTTCAAGTATCAACGCTGTGAAATGTATTTTATGCACGCCTATGCGGATGAGGTTTATGGTGAATCCAGTGATATGAATACCGCTGATTTTGGTGTTTATAAAGATAAAGTTGAGAAAAAGGTGGATGGGGCCTTAGAGAAATTATTGGAAGAGTTAAAGATCCTTTCGCCAAATCCAAGACACCAATATAAAACTTTGTCCGTATTCGGATCCCTTATTGATTCTGCCAATGATTTTGTGGAGGAAAAGAATATTGATATTGTGGTAATGGGTACCAAAGGGGAAACCAATGATCAGAAGCTCACTTTTGGATCACACACCTTACAAGTATTAAAATATGTGCAATGTCCGGTCTTGGCCATTCCCGCAAATTTTGAATACGTAAAACCTAAAAAAATACTGTTTCCAACGGATTATATGGTCCCCTATAAAAGGCGGGAATTAAAACTCTTATGTGACTTGGCTTGTTCCTACAGATCGGAGATTCATTTTCTATACCTATCAAAATTTGCAAAACTGGCACGTAGGCAGGAGGACAACAAAATGTTTTTGGAAGGATCCCTACAAGATCTGACCCTCATCTTTGAAATTGTGGATAGTGAAGACCGAACTGATACCATAAAGAAGTATATAGAAATAAATGATATTCAATTATTGGTCATGGTAAATTCCCGGCATTCTTTTTTGGAAAGTATGTTGTACCAATCTACCATTGATCAATTGGGATTGGCCATTCAAGTACCGTTTCTGGTCATGCAGAATTTGGTAAGATAATTCTAAAGTAAACTTATGAAACGTATCCTATTGCCTACAGATTTCTCAAAGAATGCATGGAACGCCATTTCCTATGCCTTATCCTTTTTTAAAAATGAGGAATGCACCTTTTACATTTTGCATACATACACCCCTTCCTTTTTCAGAGTAGATTATATGTTGGGAGGACCCTCATTCAGTGCCATACCCGATGCAGGGGTGGAGGCCTCAATAAAAGGATTGGAAAAAACACTTAAGGACATAAAAAAACAACATCCCAACCCCAAACACACCTTTGAGACCTTATCAGCCTTTAATATTTTAACGGATGAGATCAATGAGGCAGTGGAAAATAAGGGCATAGATTTAATCGTAATGGGCACCCAAGGTGCCACAGGAGCCAAGGATTTATTCATTGGCACAAATACCATACATGTACTGCGGAAGGTAAAAATACCAGTATTGGCCGTACCGGCAGCGTGTACATACAAAGAGATCCAAAAATTGGTTTTTGCTACAGATTATTGGACCGAGTATAAGAAAGAGGAATTGGACCCACTAACGCGTCTCGTTAAAATGCACAAGGCCAAACTTATAGTTTTACATGTATTGGAGGAAATGGGAATCTGGGAAAAACAGGAAGAGAACAAAAAAAATCTAATTAAATATTTAGGGGACACTCCACATTCTTTTGACCAAATTAAAAGCAAGCATGTGGCGGATGCCATCCAGGAATATGTAAAAAGCAACCAATTGGATCTTTTGGCCATGCAAAATAGGAAGCACTTTTTTTGGGAGCGTTTATTAACACGTCAAAATGTGGAGGCCATAGGTTTTCATATTAAAGTGCCATTTTTGGTACTTAGGGATACCGGTAAGTCAATTAAACAGTAACTCAGATGAAAAATATTCTAATTCCCACCGACTTTTCAGATAATGCATGGAATGCTATTTTCTTTGTCCTGAAGCTTTATAGGGATGTTGAATGTTCCTTTTATATACTTCATGTTTATGAAGTAAGTGCCTC
This sequence comes from Sediminicola luteus, assembly GCF_040566555.1. Taxonomy (GTDB): domain Bacteria; phylum Bacteroidota; class Bacteroidia; order Flavobacteriales; family Flavobacteriaceae; genus Sediminicola. The sequence continues at coordinate 148,075 of NZ_JBEWYP010000008.1, forward strand.
CCAGATAAAGGGTGCCAGAGATTCCCGGAAAGCGGGTAAATTATATGAAACCATGGCACTGGAATCGGAAAACGGACTTACGGGCGTCATGGATTATCTGAACAAAAACCATAAAAACCCTAATCATATTCTTTATAGTATATCCAAGTCAGACTATCTTGTGGGAGCCATAGAGGAACTACTTTTTGAAAGGCCTTTTAAACTGATAGTCATGGGGACCAAAGGTGCCACAGGAGCCAAGGAGGTATTTATGGGCAGTAATACGGTACGTGTAATTAAATCGATAAGAAACTGTTCCATTTTAGCCGTTCCAGAAGAATTTAATTTTCAGCAATTGGACCATGTGGTGTTCCCAACGGATTTTACAAGATTCTTTTATAGATTCGAGTTATTGCCCTTATTGGAATTGGGAACTATATGGAATACCACCATAAATGTTTTTCATGTAGCCCAACAAGTGGTACTTACTGAGGAACAAAAATCGAATCAGAGAATTTTAAAGGAGCGACTGAAAGAACTGAAAGTGGAATTCTGTGAAAAAAACATCCAAACTACCGTTGCAGATACCATTGTACAGTTCTCTTTGGAAATAAAAGCAGACATGATAGTGCTCATTCATTACCAACATACTTTTTTGGAAAAAATGACACAAGAACCGGTGGTAAAAAAAGTAGGGTTTCATTCCAAAGTACCCTTATTGGTCTTGCCGGAACTGGCATAAAAAAATTGCAGGAAAATTGACAAAAAAAAACGAACCATGAAAAAGATATTGTTGCCCACCGACTTTTCAACAAATGCATTGAATGCTATAAATTATGCCCTTTATTTATTTGAAAATGAGGAATGTACTTTCTATATCCTTCATACTGTACAAATAGGACCATCTGGATATAGCAGCTCGTTCAATAAAGGACGGGATACCAGATTACAGAATATAACCATGGAAGAAGCAGAGCGTAACGCAACATCTTTAAAGGCTTCCTTGGAGGCAAAAAAGAAGAATCCCAAACATACAATTGAAACAATAATCAATACGGATACCTTATTGAATGCAATAGGTAAAAATGTTATCAATAAGGACATTGACTATATTTTTATGGGAACCAAAGGTGCTTCAGGCGTTAAATCGATATTTATGGGAAGCAACACGGTAAGTGTTATTAAAAACATAGATTTTTGTCCATTAATTGCTGTACCAGAGGAGTATTCTTTTAGTGTCCCTACGGAAATATTATTTTCAACAGATTTCAAGCATGAGTACAGTGAAATTGAATTGGAGCCATTAATCACCCTTGCAAAATTATGGAACTCTAAAATAGTGGTAGTACATTTTGGACTTACAGATGATTTGGGCGAGCCACAACTAAAGGCCAAGGAAATATTGAAGAATCGACTTGTTGATTTATCACATAGCATGGCCCAAGGCTATGCCGACATTTCTGTTGCTGATGCCATAAATGAATATATAGCCAAACACAGGGCAATTGGGATGGTTGCCATGATGAATAGGAAGCATGGTTTTTTTGAAAAGTTAACTCGTGAACCTATTATTAAAAGAGTAGCTTTTAGATCGGAGATACCCCTGTTTATTTATCCAAAATTGGAATAGCAAATAAACAGATGACCGAATTATGCAACCTCATAATTATCAGTTACATGATGATGAACATAAGGGTTTTGAGCGGTAGGATATTTACAGAACTTAATTGGGTATCCAATTCTCCATAATTCCTGTTTTACCTGTTGAAAAGTCAAAGGGTTTGCGTAAAGGAAGAATATAATTTGATTTTCCAAATCTATATCCAAGATCCTCACATTTAGGATTCTACTAAGATTCCGGGTAATAATTCTTTTATCCTCATCGCTTTTAAGATGATCCAATTGGGCAATCGCTTTCATAGTACTTGATTTAGGGTTAATCTCAAATTTATTCCATTATAATCTGGTATAAAATGATTTATATCATGTCAAGTAATTTTATGATCATTTAAGTTTAATTATATAATTAATCTGTTGGTAAGTTTAGAGAAAAAAATGGGAGCATTGTCGAAAAAAATAGAGGTTGTGCTTGCAATGGATATTGGAGGTACCTATACCAAAATTGGTTTAGTGGAGAAGGATGGCACCATTAGGGGCAAGCGTGTATTTAGTACTGGATCCAAACACTCCTTTCCAGGGTTTGTTCTGAACTTGGAAGAGGAGGTAGCCTTACTCTGTGCAAAAATGAAAGATAAGATCAAAATAGTCGCAATTGGTATTGGTGCGCCCAACGCCAATTGTTTTACTGGTCAGATGGAACATCCACCAAATTTTAAATGGGGAGATGTCGTTCCAATTTCAGAAACTATTTCCTCATTGTACAAATTACCAGTCGTCATTGCCAATGATGCCAATGCAGCCGCAGTAGGGGAACTTGTATATGGTATGGCAAAAGACATGAAGCATTTTGTAGTGCTGACGCTTGGTACAGGCCTTGGGAGCGGAATAGTGGTAGATGGTAAATTGGTAACCGGCGCCAATGGCATGGCAGGAGAGCTTGGCCATGTAAGCGTGGATCCAGAAGGCAGGAAATGTAATTGCGGACTGAAAGGGTGTTTGGAAACCTATGCTTCTGTCACAGGAATTAAAAGAACAGTATTTGAGCTATTGGCAGAGCTAAACGAGGAATCTACTTTAAGAAGCATTAGCTATGAATCCTTGACCGGAGAAATCATTTCCGAGCAGGCACTAAAGGGCGATGTAATTGCTTTAAAGGCCTTTGAAATTACAGGGAAACTACTTGGAAGCAAATTGGCAGACACAGTTGCACATCTAGATCCGGAAGCATTTATCTTATCGGGCGGATTGAGTAAAGCAGGTGATATATTATTGGGACCGGTGGTGAGAAATTTGGAAAAAAATCTATTTGCGGCCTATAGAGGGAAGGTCAAGGTATATCTATCCCCAACAGAGAGTTCCGATGCCATTCTTGGCCCTGCTGCCCTTGTATGGCAGGAAAGGAAGTAATGATTACTACACCAAAGGGCCTTGAACATTCTTCTGAAGATGATAATAATCATTTCTTGCGGGCATTTTTGCGTCTACTTTTAAGTCGACCATTAACATAAATGACCATGAAGAAGATTTTGATTCCCACCGATTTTTCTGAGAATGCCTGGAATGCTTTAACATTTGCGCTTGCCTTGTTCGCGAAAGAGAAATGTCATTTTCTTTTGCTCCATATAAATCCAATTGTGTATACCGGTGCTGAAAACGCCGTTATAATGCCCCACCACCTATTAAAAGAAACGGTATTAGAGAAAAGTAGGGAAAAGCTAAAATCTTGGACACAAAAAATTGAAAAGGCATCGACAAATAAAAACCATATTTTCGAAAGCTTGGCGGTCTATGATTTTTTTGTGGACGCCATTAAATTACAGTTGGAGGAATCAGAGGTCGACTTAATCGTTATGGGTACAAAAGGAGCCACTGGTTTAAAGAAAGTCACTATTGGCAGTAATACCGGCCATGTGATCACAAAAATTAAATGTCCTTTATTGGCGGTCCCAGAAAATGCGAAATTTAATGGCTTAAAAGAGATTATGTTTCCCACAGATTATCATACCGGGATTGATATTAATGTACTGGATGATCTGAAAGCGATAATGGCCCTCCACAATTCAAGTTTAAAAATCGTTCATATGGTATCCAAAGAAGAAGAAAAGCTGACCAAGGAACAAGATAGGAACAAAGATTTTTTGAAGGATTATTTTTCAAATTCAGACCAAAGTTTCCAAAAGATACTCGGGACTAGATTGGAAGAGGCCATTCAATCTCTTACCGAAAGTCAACAAATAGACATGATAGTGATGGTGGCTAAAAACCAAAATTTTATCCAACGCTTATTGTTCAGACCTACAGTGGAACAAATTAGCTATCACATCAGCACCCCTTTTCTTGTTCTTCATGAATAATTAAAGCCTTGCCCGATTTTAGGTGATGGCCACCTTTTAATAGAACTGATAAATATCATGGTTTTAAGAGCATATCACTGGTATTTTTAATACATCAAAATAAACCTGACATGAAAAAAGTACTGATCCCAACCGATTTTTCTGCTAATGCATATAACGCAATCAGTTATGCATTGAAACTATACAAAAATGAAGAAACTACCTTTTATTTGATGAACACCTATACGCCTGCGGTGTACCAATCTGAATATTTGCTTTTTAGTCCAGGTCAGATAGGTTTGGGAGATATTTATCAAGAGAATTCAGAAAAAAAATTAAATGAAGTTAAACGGTGTATCCTGGAGGAATTTAACAACCCCAAGCATACATTTATAATTCATTCCGCCTTCAACACTTTGGTATATGAGGTTGTGGAGACCGTGGAGAATGAAAAGATCGATGTAGTGGTAATGGGGACCCAAGGGGCTACTGGAGCCAAAGAAATTTTGTTGGGAACCAATACGGTACATGTAATTAAACAAGCTAAATGTCCAGTATTGGTAGTGCCTCCGAAGTATTCTTTTGTTGCTCCCAAAGAAATTCTTTTCCCAACGGATTATGAGATCGACTATAAGAAAACACCACTAGATCAACTTACCAACATTGCTAAGATCCATGAATCTAACATTGACATCTTACATGTGTCCTCCGGAAATGAATTAACGAACGATCAATTGGAAAACAAATCTAAATTGGGAGAGCTACTAGGGGAGATTCCACATCGTTTCCACGATGTAACCGATCAGGAAATCATCACAGCCATTAATAATTTCCAAACAGATCAGAAGATAAATTTACTGACCATGGTTCGAAATAAACATACTTTTTTGGAACGCTTGTTTATAGAACCCATCATAAAAAAAATAAGTTTTCATGTAACCATCCCATTTTTGGTGCTCCCGCATAATTCAAAAGTGTAAGCCCATGAAAAATATTCTAGTTCCAACAGACTTTTCCAATGACGCTTATAATGCTTTGTTTTATATCACACAACTTTTAAAAGATACCCACTGTACTTTTCATATTCTTAATTGTTATGATGAAAAATCAAAGGTCCTGACCAAAAAAGGGGGGGAGCTCAATGAAAAGGAATTACCCTATGCACTTAGGGTAGATTCAAAAGAAGGCCTCCTAAAAACCAAGCATAGGATTGTATTGGATACAGGGCATGAAAAACACTCTTTTGAATCCATTTCAAAAAAGGGTGATCTTATAAAAACAGTGGCCAAACTGGTAAAGGACCTTCAAATTGATTTGGTGGTCATGGGAAACAAGGGGATTACAGGTGCCAAGGATATCTTTATGGGCAGCAATACCACGAGGGTCATACATTCTGGATTAGCATGTCCGGTATTGACCATTCCCAAGGAAATCGATTTTAAAATCCCAAAGAATCTTGCCTTGGTAACGGATTATAAAAATTGCATAAGCGCTGAACAAATGGCCGCGATTATGGAAATAACTGGAATTTCAGGTGCTACAATTCGCGTTATGCATATTAATGAAAAAGAAAGCTTGGACAAATTTGAAACGTCCAATATGAATACGTTGACCAAATATTTGGAAAAAGTTGATCACAGCTTTCATTGGATGCCAAAATTTTCATCAAAAACAGAGGCCATACAGTTGTTTTTGGAGGAACTTGAAATAGATATGTTGGTTATGTTCCATTCTGAGCATAGCCTTATGGACAAAATATTTAGGGAACCAGTTATTAAAAAGATAACATTTGATATAGAACTCCCGTTCTTAGTGATCAACCTATCCAAGTGATATTCCATTTTGAAAAATAAGATAGACTGTACTATTTTGAGTTGAATTGCTTCTTGAAAATCTGCTTCAACTGACTTAAATCATTTGAGGATTTCGGCCGATTCCATAATTTACTTTTCTGCTATTGGGATGATAAATCCTCTGGAGCTTTATAATTATATAGATACTAATTATGAACACAAAAGAACGCAAAATAAACTATGTGGAATGGTTGAGTCCTGAAGAAATGCACGACATGTCCATTCAATGGTTTTCCGAATTGATGTTTATTAAAGATGAGCAATTGTTCCTAAATAATTTGATTAAATCCTATACCATTCAATTAACGGATAAAGGTGTTTTTGAGAAGAGCAAGGAGTTGGTGACTGCATTGCTTAACGCCGAAAAAGAAGTGGTTGGCCTATTGAAAAAAGTACAACAGCACAACAACCAGTTAGAGATTATGGTAGATGATGTGGATCAGTTAAAAATGGAAAAAGCATATAAAGCAACGCATAATGATTTATTGTTGGAGGTGAATGAATATGGCAATACCTATAGAAACATAAAGGAAAGATTGTTCAAACTTGTCTCCAAGGTTATGAAATTGGATAAGCAAAAAAGATTGCTGAATTAGTCTGATTATAGTAAATCGGAATCTTGAACCGATTTGCAAAGTAATGGGCACCCAAATGGGTTGCCCATTTTTTTTTGATTACGGAAAGAGGTACAACTTATAAACAATGGTCATATGTGTTAGTATTTATTTCGATTGAGACCAACTAAAATTATGAATATGAACATCTTGGGGGAGGTATAGAACTATCCAAGAAAAAAGGAGATATCGGGTTTGTAGAAATTTGGGGATAGGCGAAAAAGGGCAGTAACTCTTAAATTCCATTATAATGAATGCAACCTATGAAGAATGTATCAAAGCGTGTCAGCAATGTCTAATTGATTGTCAAAATTGTCTTACGGTCATGGCGGGCAGGGAAAGTATGAACGACTGTCCTTATTGTTGTATGCTTTGTATAGATGCGTGTTTATCTTGTTTAAAGTTCATGGTTGCTGATAGTAGTTTTGCAAAACAGTATTGCCAATTATGTGCAGAAGTATGCGAATGGTGTGCATCCCAGTGTGAAGAACATAAAAATAAGCACTGTAAACTATGTGCCGAAAGCTGCAGAAGATGTATGGAAGAATGTAAAAAAATAGCAGCTGCCTAAGGTGAAATTAATAAAGTTGCTTAGTTAAAGGTGGAGAAAAGATTATATGGCGGTTATTGGAAATATTATCAAAGGATTTATTGAGGTAAAAGATGCTCTGACACCAGAAGCAAACCCTGTCGAAGAACAACAACAGGTCTTGCGACAATTATTGGACAAGGCGAAAGATACAGAATTTGGTGCGTATTATGGATTTAAGGAACTTCTAGATTCGGACGATATAGAACATTCTTTTGCCAAAAGGGTTCCTTACTTTGATTATGATAGTATTCAAAATAATTGGTGGCATAAATTACATCAACAGAAAGAAAATATTACTTGGCCAGGTAACCCAACTTATTTTGCTCTCAGTTCTGGGACCACAGGCAAAGAAAGCAAACGCATTCCCGTTACAGATGAAATGGTAGACGCTATAAGGCAGGCGGGCATAAAACAAGTATTTGCGCTAAGCAATTTTGATCTTCCCCCAGATTTTTTCGAGAAGGAAATAATGATGTTGGGAAGTTCTACAGATCTTACAGAAAAAAATGATCATTTGGAGGGAGAAATTAGTGGCATAAGTGCCAGTAATATTCCTTCTTGGTTTCGTGGATATTACAAACCAGGGCAAGAAATTTCCAAAATGGAGGATTGGGATGAACGCGTACAAAAAATCGCGGAAAATGCCCCTAAATGGGATATAGGATCAATCAGCGGTATTCCTTCATGGATAGAGCTTATGTTACAGAAGGTCATAGAGTATCACGATTTAAAACATATTCACGAAATATGGCCCAATCTTCAGGTATACACCTCAGGGGGTGTTGCCTTTGGTCCTTATGAGAAAAGTTTTAATGCCCTGATGGGAAAACAGATTACCGTCATAGACACCTATTTGGCCTCAGAAGGGTTTATAGCCTTTCAGGCAAGGCCGGAAACTACTTCTATGAAATTGATTACCGATAACGGTATTTATTTTGAGTTTGTTCCCTTTCATCCAGAGTATATCAATCCCGATGGTTCCCTGACGTCAAATGCGCCTGTCTTAACCCTTTCAGAAGTAGAAGATGGCAAAGAGTATGTATTGCTCATAAGTACCGTTTCAGGGACTTGGAGGTATGTGATTGGGGATACCATAGAATTTACGGATATTGACAGGGCAGAAATAAAAATTACAGGAAGGACCAAATTTTTTTTAAATACGGTGGGGTCCCAATTATCCGTTAATAAAATGGACGATGCCATTAAAAATTTGGAAGATGAGTTCGGGATCAAGATTCCTGAATATACGCTTTGTGCCAAAAGAATTGAGGGAGAATTTTATCATTGTTGGTATTTGGGAACAGAAGACCAGGCGAATGGCCAAGACCTGGCAGACCGTTTAGATTCTTATTTAATGGAAGCCAACAAAAATTACAAGGTGGCCAGATCCAAGGCTTTGGGAGGTGTTAAAGTGACGGTGGTGCAGCCAAATGTATTTTATGAGTGGAACGCCCGAAACAAGAAAAAGGGTGGACAAGTAAAAATGGAAAGGGTCATGGGGGAGGAGAAGTTTAAGGATTGGGAAGCTTTTATCGAAGAAATAAGTACTACATAAAATCTATTAATTATAGATCCCTTTGTTCCACCATCAACATAATCTCCTCAGGGGACAAATAATATCTTTTTATTCTATTTCTGTAATTTTCTGTAATTTCTGCGTTATTGAGAATATAATTTTTGGTCTCCAAAATATATTCTTCCATTCCGTGGGCTACGGCAAAACAATCGGCTGCCCGCTCTGCCTCAATGATATAATTGGGAGAAAGAAGGTATTGGATCCCAAATGCCAACAAATTTAAGTTGCTCCTATTTCTATAATCAATAATATGGCCCAGTTCGTGCCCAAACCAGCCTATCAATATATTTGAGGGCATATCCTTGGTACTGTATTGCCTATCCGCAATTTTAAAATATTCACTGATAAGAATAACATACTCCCTGTTCTTTTTAGAGCGGAAAAAACTCCAAAAGGTGGGTCTTGCCTGCATAGTCGATTTCTTAATATTCTTTTTGAACTGAAAGGTGATCTTGGTATTGCTCAATTTAGGATAATGGGAGAGGGCTATGGTCGCCTCTTTCTCGATCGACTTTGGGATGATGTGCTGTGCGTTCAAATTATAGATGATCATGAATGTAATAATTAGTAAATAGCGCATTATTAGAATTGAAAAAAGGTGCTCAAAACAGACAATAAAGAATTTATGACACCTTGATTATAGATTACTTAATGAATATTAATTTAGTGATTTTCAGTATGATATCCATGTCCAATTATGGTTTAGGGCAAAGAAAACATCATTAGGGGCATTTTTTGGGACAAGGAAGAAAATGTTCCTTAGAACGCCTTGTCTTTTGAGAATTTGCACGATTCTATTGATGTGGATCGTGTCAATCTGATTATTATTCGAGCACGATTTAGGAACGTTAATTGACTAAATTACATACTATGTATAATAAAATGAATACCATCATGGGAACAATCGCCAAAGATGATCAACAGTTGACAATATACTTCAATTCGGAAAGTACAATAGGCAAACAAACACATGCCTATATCACCGCTTCTTCAAAAGAAATTAGAGCCATTGATATTTCCAAGGAAAACCTTACTGGCACGCAATGGGCAGAACTGGCCGATAAGTTGGGAGTAGACCTTTCGGATCTTATAAATACTGAACACCCAAAGTTTACGGATACCTACGGGGAGGAAGATGTAAAATTGGAGGAGCACGATTGGATAAAAATTCTACAAGGAGAACCGGCAGTGATTACCTGGCCCATTGTGATCAATGGAAACCAATTTTTGCTTATAAAAAATCCTTCAGACGTTGTGAAACATATTAATGATTAATTTAAGCGCAAAAAAAAACCAACCTTATCGGTTGGTTTTTTTTCTTGAAGATGAATTAACCTGTTATTGCCAAAGTATTTTGGTGGTCTTGATATTGTTTTGGGCTACAATTATATTTTTCTTTAAAAATCTTAGAAAAATAACTTCTACTGGTAAGTCCAACTGTATATACCACCTCAGAAATATTTAAATCTGTAGTTTTGATCAAGTGTTCTGCCGCTTCTACACGTACATTTCTGATAAAATCAGTCACGGTTCTTTCGTGCATTAATTTAAATCCTTCTTGTAATTTAGCCGGAGAAAGACCAGACTTATTACTTAAGTACTTTAAGGTATATTGAATTTCTGGATAGTTTTTTATAAACTCAGAAATTTCACGCACGTCTTCCATTTCTCTCTTGGTAAGTGTTCCACGGTTGCTTTCAAGGCTTTCCAAGTCATCGGAATGCTGTTGAATCTCCATTGCGAGTATCATGTGAACTATTCCTTCGATCAACAAGCTCCTTACAATACCTTTTTGTGTGATTGCTGAAAGTTGTTGAATTTTATCGGCTATCCTTAGGTTATATGATCCTGTATAAAGGAAATTGCCGTTTTCTTTTTTCGGGAAAAATGTTTCCGTCAAAGTAGCATTTAGTTTATGGTAAGAAAGAGATTTATCATCTGTACTTACAACTATGGTAGAAATTTTATAATGTATGTCCTTATTAAAATGAAATACATTATTCATTTTAGAATTGGTCGTTACAATCCCAGTTTGAAATTTCTCCAACTTGGTTTTTTCCCCTTCAACACCAAAACTATGCACCAAATGTCCTTTAGAACAGTAAGCGAAATAGATTGGACTTGAATTTAGGGTGCTGTTCACCAAAAGGATATCATTTTTAAAGACAATATCAAATTCAATATAAGAGATGCTCCCTTTAAAGGTAATACCACGAATTAAACCTTCTGCCTTTTCATTGTTCACCGTTAATATTTCCTCATCAGAATTGCGGGTGATGTCTCCTCCAAAATGATTTTGAAGGTCTAGGAACATATTATTAAGATTTGTTGTTTTTAAATTTATGACTTTCATGATAAAGTTTTTAAAGTTGACATTATACCCGACTAATCGGTTCAATTTCCTTATATCTGTTAAGGTGTTCAGGATGGACCTTTGTGTAGTTTTTTGCCTCATTGGTATAATTAAATACCAGGCAAGACTACCCTATTTGTCCAAATTAGAGTCAATAATGGAATGTTGATTTGTCATTCCCATAATAAAATTGTCTGGCATACCTTTAGAACCGACCTCTTTTTTGCGTACTTGGCCTACTCTGGCAAACTGTTGAAGATTATCTAGATACTTTTCCATAATTAGGTTATTTATTGTGTTAGAGACTATAATTTATTTGATAATGTCAAAATTGCGAAAAAAGGAGGCCTTGTCTCTTACACAATTTTTTATTTGTGTTACATAATTCTATTAGTAGATGGGGCAATACGGGAGGTAATATTAGGATAGAAAGCTAATGAAGTAGGACTTTATTCAATGTAAGTAACTGAAAATAAGATAATTAGAAATTTATGGGTGCTATTGCAAAAGAGGGGTAAGTTAGGATATCAACTAAATTGTGTAAAATTAATATTACACAATTTAATGCCCATAGGTGTTCCCTGGTCGTGAAAAAGGAAACAAAAAAAGAATTTAGAATATGTTTGGATTGTTTTACAATCTCAATAAAAAGTTTTCCTTATTAAGGTTGGAAGTGTTGTATTGCCAATTTATTTGAAGGACCCTTTCTATGGCATCTTTCAATTTTGTAAAACTATTGGGTTTATTAATATAAATATTGGCTCCCAAGACGAAGGTATCCTCAATATCTTTCTCAGTAGATGAAGTGGAGTAGATGGCGATGGACATGGAATCAAGAGCGCTGTTTTCCCTAATTTCCTTTAAACACTGTATCCCATTTTTCACAGGCATGTTTAAATCGAGAAAGACTACCTGGGGCAGAATTATATTTGGGAGGTTCAAATAATCCATTAGTTCCTGTCCATTGGTGAACAATGACAGTTTGGTTTGGATCTTTATTTCGTCGATGGCTTCTTTAAATAAGAATCTGTCATCTTCATCATCATCCGCTAAAGCAACATTAAGGGTTTGAAGGTTCATGGATGTTTAATTATAAATTGGGTTTTTGAATACTGTTAGTTCGGCGTTTTTGTATTATTTTCTGAAAAGTAGAAGGGGTGAGTCCCGTGGTTTTCTTAAACTGATAGGATAAATGTGCCACACTACTATAATTCAGTTGGTATGCTATTTCTGTTAATGTATAGTCCTTGTTTATGATTAAGCTCTTTGCGTGGTCTATTTTTTTCAAGATCACAAAATTCTCTATTGATGAATGGGTGACCTCAGAAAAAACATTCGACAAATAAACATACGAATAATTTAGTTTATCTGACAAATAGCTTGAAACTTTATAGTTTTTGGCTTCATCGTCATGAAGAATCATATTGGTGATGGTTTCCTTAATACGCTGTACCAAGGCACTCTTTTGATCATCAATAATTTCAATGCCGTAGGCGGCCAAGGAAGTAGATAATTTATTTATTTGTTGAGGATCTAGGGGGCGTTCAAATTCAATTTCACCCAGTCCATGTAAACGATAAGGTATGGATAGTTCTGCTAACTGTTCTTGTAGAACTATCTTACACATGGTATTAAAATCGTATTTTACATTTAATTTCATTGGCCTACCCTATGTTTACCCCGACTAAGAGATGGACCACTATAAAGAGCACATCTGTCTAAGTATTCAACATTTTCGCAAAGATGGTTCTTTTTTTCATAATTATTGCGATTCTGTGGAATTTTCAAACCCAAATAGTCAATGCTCTATAGGTTATTGAGAAATAAGGAAAGTAGATGTGCTGTGCTCTGCAATCTATTGATATGGAAAACAGGGTAAAATTACATTCTAAGGGTAAGAAACAATTGGAATGTATAATTAATTGTTTAATTGAGTCCAATCCCCTGGTTATACTATAAAGGTAAGAGGGGAGTTTATATAAAATAAAATCTGAGGTGGGACAAATATGTAAAAAGTGGCAATTAAGTTTTGTCGTTTTTTCTAGGGATTTCTTTGAAGAATTCTGCAGCTTCCAGATTAGCCGTTGGTCCGTATCCCATTAGAAAGGTTCCTTTATTACCTTCCTTGGTTTCTAGTACAAATAAAATAGATAGATCAGATGGATTGCTCATCCCTTCATACCGATGTTCTGCTACAATAAAGATGTCCTCTGGCGCATAACCAATTTTAGAATCTACATCTACTAATTGCCCATCATGGAACCTATAGCTGTGTGTATATCCTTTTTCTTGGTATTCTTCGATATAATTTTTCTCGTTTTTTGCAAATTCCGTCATCATCTGTTCTAAATTTTATAATTAAAAAATTGAAAAAGCGGACAACTCATTTTGCATGGAGTTGCCCGTTTTCTAGTTTTGGGGGGAACTTTGGCTTCGGGGGAATATTATGTTTTAATTATCGTCCGTGGCGTCATCTATTTCGTCTTCCACTTCTTCGGCACCCTCTTCGATTCCATCACCGACTTCTTCAATACCGTCTTCTATTTTTTCTCCTGCCGACTTGTCTTCTCTACAACTAGTAAATGAAAGAGAAGTAACTAAAAGAAACATGAGCATTAAAATTGATTTTTTCATATGTGTTGATTTAAGTGGTTAGATTTTTTTTCTACCTGTAATCAAGGAGATTACAAATAGTATAATAAAAATAAAAAATAGGATTTTTGCAATACCGGCTGCTCCCGCAGCTATACCTCCAAATCCGAAAACTGCTGCTATAATAGCAAGAATTACGAATGTTACTGTCCAACGTAGCATAATATTTGTTTTTAGTGATTAGTAAAATATTTTCTTGGGAAAATCTTTCTATCTCCCCGTTATTCAAAGATCAAAAACTCTGGGCGATAGTCCTGATCCTATCCGATTAAATTTTAGCTCATTAACCCTTTGTGATAGGCGAAGATTAAATTTATGAAGAGAAGCAGGGGTAGGGGGTACGACAATAAAATGAAGTGAAACTTTTGGAGTGATGGAACTTTTATGGATTGGGTATTCCATAAAAGTTTTGTTGGGGTAATACTAATAAGGAACTGGTAGCGTTGCATAAAAGACCGGATCCAGCATGCTCTTGAAATTAATGTTCCTATAATAAAACTCTTTGGCAATTGGGAATGCGGTAAAAGTGGATCTATTGTTCCTTTCTATTAAGGTATCCAAGTCAGAATTCGTGAGTTTATGATCTAACCAATCTGCCTTATGCTCCATGGGAATAATCAAAGGGGCGTTTGGACTTAAATTATGAATATCTTGGGAGATCCCATTTATTCCTTTCCCAACCAAAATGCTAGTGGTTAAAAATCCATCATATAACGAAGTATATAAACCACCAATCATAAAAGGTTTGTTTTTTGGAAGATGAACATAATAAGGATATAGTTCGCCCTTGTGTAAATGTGTGACAAAATACCCAGTCACAACAATTAAGCATCTTTTGTGGCCATTTCCATTCAGCGGTAAAGTGGTGTTGCTTAATTTATCTATTGGGGTGTTAAGTGTATTTTCAATTTGTTGAAAGGTTTCCCAATCGCCGGTATAATTATTTGGCAACATACCCCAAATAGCGAAATTTACCTGGTTCTGATTATCTTCAGTGATAACCGATAAAAGTTCCTCATCCAATCCGTTAATAACGGGACTAGGTAAATGAAGTCTTGGATATTTTAGGGTAACGCCAAATTCATTTTCTATATCATTTCGTGTTGCAGTATTTGATACCTTATAATACATAGAGAATAAATTAGTTAGAAATAGAATTCATTGTGTTGGTTTAACAACCTTATTCACCAGTGGGATTTAATCCACATCTGCCAAAACCTTGGCTGTTTCTAAATTGGAAAGTATGATATTTTTTTGTTTGGTAAGAATGCTTGAGGTGGTGGGGGGCAGGTCTTTATCACCAAAAACTTCCTCGTATTCATTTAACGCAGATTTTTCGATTTTTAGGGCCTCTTCCAACATGGCCTCATCATTATCAATGGATATTGTCGACTTAACATCCATCCAAGCTCGGTGTACAGTGGCAGCGGTGCTTCCACCTTTTTCAACCGATTGCCCAAACCTTCTGAGCTCTTCTTTTAATTCGTATCCGAAGTCATATCGTTCTTTTGATTTTTTAGCAAAATAAGTTTTCAAGTTGGGATGTTTTGAATTTCCTGCAGCTTTCAAAAATCCTTTTTCAGCATCAAAGGTCTTTTCTAAAAGGGTGTTCAATTTTCTTGCTACGTCCTCTGTATATGTACCCATGTGTGAATTGTTTAAAGCAAACATCAATTAATGTTTTTAGTCCCTAATGATTGTGTATTGAGATACTAAAAATTCATTAGAAGGCAACTTTGTTCCTATTCCTAAGTTCAATTACTTTTGACTTTAAATTAGTAGTCGAGGTTTTCTCATTATTGTAGCTGTTGCTATAGCTAAATCCCAAGGAATCGCCAATAAAGTTTTGCTTAGCAGAAATTCTTGAATCGTGTATCCTTGTTTTCTCTGATCTGGACTTCTGATCCTGTACCATATACATATCATCCAACTCATCAAAATCAACCTCAGGCTCAAAGAATTTCTCTAAGAGAATAAATAAGATGAGGCCAAGTGCAAAACCGCAAATAAAAATGGAAAGTATTTGAATAGTGTTCATGATCTGTTTATTTAATTGATAATTGCTTTTTTAAAACTACTACAGTTAACTTGTTTCTAATTTTGAATGATATATAGGTTAGACCCTAATGCTTTTTCGTAATGGAACAATAAGTTCTCCACTTCCTCCTTTAATCGGAATATCTGATTACTCCAAGTTGAATTATCATTTGCCATTGGATCCAATTCTCCAACACTGCGCATAATACTTTCTCCGTTTAAATCCATTATATCCGGTTGGTCCGTGTACTTTTTGTTGTTCGGATTCAAAAAGAATGAAGCGCTTACGAAACAGTACACTTCGATCTCATTTTTAAATTCTTCTACCAGTCTATTTTTTTTTAAAACATCCCCAGATTCATCCGACAATTCTTCCAAGAGAAATCTAAATCTGTGGTGGCAGGCTGATAGGGTCTCTATGTAATCCATACGCATTCCAATTTTAAGAACAGTTACTACCGGCTAACCAATTGATTTTTTAGGTATTTGTCTTAGGACAAAGTTAATTGAGGGAAATGGGCAGAAGGTGCTCATTTAGATTTAAGATTGACGCAATCATCTTGAGAAGGGAAGTGTTTAAAAGAATTAAATTTTGAATGATTTGCATTAATATAAACCTTGAAATCGCCTTATTTTTGATCATATAATCGATATAATCAGGGATAGGCCGGATTTAGCAGAATTGTAAAAACAATGGGTTTGGCTTAAATTTTAATAATTTTTTAATCAAAATATATGCAAGAGAAAGAAAATGACACTGAAACCGAATTTATTAAAGAGGAAGATAATAATACCCAGCAATTCATTCTTCAAAAGAATTCAAAAACAAAAATAGCGGCCATTATAATTACTGTTTTTCTTGTAGTACTAGTTATAGGAATTATAGCATCAGGCTTGTTTATTGGATAGGGGTCTTAATAATAAATGATCCTAAGTGAAGCACTTGGCGTTTCGTACTAATTAAAGTTACGGGCGCCTTTTTTTTTGAAGAAGAAATGCGAACGCTCGTTCCGCTTAGGACACCCATTTTTTGTGAAAGGCAAAATTTTCCTGAGGCATTCTAACTCTGTCTCTAGTCTCATCCTCTTGTAAATCCGGTGATAAACTTTCCATATCACCACCGTAATATCCTAAAGCAACTGCTGTACTTATATGAAACCCCTTAGGAACATCAAACTCCGTTTCAGCTTTTTTCCAATCAACTCCTGCCATTTGATGCAGGGCGATTCCTAAATATTGAGCTTGTACAGTCATGTTTCCCAGGCTCAGGCCCAGGTCTTGTAAGGCATGAAAATTTTCATTTTCGTTCTGATCTTTTTCTTTGAAGGCAGTCAACAGTAAGGTAGGTGCATTTGACGCCCATTGCTTATTAAATTCACTTAAACAGTCAAAAATTTTATCGTAAGCCTCTGTACCCTTATTGGCATATATGAATCGCCAAGGCTGTTCATTATTGCTACTTGCAGCCCATCTAGCGGCTTCAAATATTTTTTTTAAACTTCCATCGGAAATATATTCATCCCTAAATGCTCTCGGACTCCATCGCTGTTTTAAGAGTGCAAATATTTCATGTTCTGTATCGGCAATATTGTGTAATCGAACTTGTTCTTCCTCCGTCATTTTAGAATTTCTTTTAGGGTTTCTAATTCAATTCATTCCTTTTAACTACTTATTGTCCGTTTATTGCGGTTGTACTAATAATAAAGACCAAAGGTCCCTTATTGAGAGGGACATGAAGCCAATTTTCATATTGTTTATTATTGGCAAATTTATAAAGGTTTTCTTCCAAGTATTGATCCTAAAACTAAAATTATTGATTCTTTCATTACTAATATTACTAACGACGTCAGTTGGTTTAGGAATTTTGATTCGTGTTAAGGAAAAGATCTTTTGAGATAATCCAAGCTCTGGGCTTGGCTTATACTTGCATGTACAGATTTGTGGCTTATCGCAGATTGCCAATAATTGAAAAACAAACAACTAATTCTATACTTTATTTTATGAAATACGTATTCCGAAATCAAATGGTACGCTTCTTCCTTTTTACCTTCCTAACCTGTTTCCTAATTGGTTGTGCGACCTACAGGGAACAAAAAAGCTTAGACCTTACAATAGGTGGTGATACCGAAGAAAAGGCAATGCATACGTTTTACATCGCTGGAGGCCTGGGGAATCTAAAAGAGGGAAAGAAGGAATTGGTTCTGAACCTTTTGAAGGATCAATTGGAAAAAGCTCCGGAAAATAGCACTATGATTTTTACCGGGGACAATCTTTCACCCAAGGAAGATCAGTGGGAATTTGATAAAAAAAGAATAGAGCAGCAAATAGGAATTACGGACAATTTCAAAGGAAAGACCATATTTATGCCGGGGGACTTTGAGTGGAAAAGTTTCGATGCTGATAAAATGGAAAAGGTAGAAGACCTGATCAAAGATAAAGATATAGAGAGGCTTAATGTCTTTCCGGAGAATGCATGTCCGCTGGAAAGGATTGTGCTCAATGATCAATTAGATATGATCCTGATCGATTCCTATTGGTTTGTAAGCAATTGGGATCGGGTAAAAGGTATTAATAGGAAATGTACGGATATTGTTACCCGCAGAAGGTTTGTAGAGGAATTGGAAGGAATGATCAACGATGGGCAGGATAAAAATATTGTAATTGCCATGCACCACCCGATCTTCAGTAATGGGATTTTTGCAGGCAAAGAAACATTTTCAGACCAATTGACACCACTTCCGGTATTGGGAACTGTATTTAATAGAATAGAGGATTGGGCCGGTTTTTCAAATAAAGAACTCAATTCCAGAAGGTACAATTACTTGCGCATAATGGTCTCTGCCTTGGCACAAGATTCGGATAGGATTACGTTGGTTTCGGGGCATGAAGAAAGTTTGCAATATCTTACTGGGGGTGGCATACATCAGATTGTCAGTGGGTCCCTTGGAGGAAAAACAGCTACTAGACGCTCGGAAGATGAAATAATAACCATTGGTGGGTCCTTGGACTATAAAGGACTCTACACCTACGGGGAACCAGGTTTTGCAAAGTTGGAATATTTTAAAGATGGTTCTTCCAAGGTAACCTTTATCACCCAAGATTCAGATTCAGCTTCAAGATCATTTGCAGTTCTACCTAAATTTGAGGAGAAACCAAAGATTGATATCCCTGAAGGCACCACAAAAAAATATGTTCAAGCCTCGGTTTTGGACGGAGAGCAAAAAAAGAATCTGGAAAAAACTGGGTTTTATGAATTTATTTGGGGTGATCGTTACAGGGAGTATTTTGGGAAGGAGGTCACTGCTAAAGTAGTTAGTCTGGACACCTTATATGGGGGGCTCAAAGTTACTCAGGAAGGTGGTGGTCATCAATCTTTTTCCTTGCGCTTGGAGGATAAGAACGGGAAGGAATACGCAATGAGATCCTTAAGAAAAAATGCCTTAAAGTTTTTAAAGTTTAAAGTAAAGGGCATTGCTTATGAGGCAGAGGATTATAAGGGCACATTGACCGAAGAGGTGATTTCCGATTTTTTCACAACAGCCCATCCTTACATTCAATTGGCCATCAGCCCTATGGCCAGAAAAGTAGATGTAAACCATGCAAGCCCAGAGTTATTCTACGTACCGAAACAAAAAAGTTTGGGAGATCTGAATGCTACCTATGGGGATGAGCTTTATTATATAGAGGAACGTCCTTCGGACATGCATAAAAATTATGTGGGCTATAACCAGGCCAATCCGGAAAAATCTGGACGTATTCCAGATTTTGAAAGTACCACTGATGTCCTGGAAAAATTAAAAAGGGACGAATCCTATGATGTTGAGCAACGAAGCTTCGTTCGTGCACGCATATTTGACATGTTGATAGGGGATTGGGATCGACACCAAGACCAATGGCGATGGGCCGAATATGAGCTGGAATCGGGAGACAAACGATTTTTGCCTATTCCCCGAGATAGGGATGGTGCGTTTACAAAATTTGATGGGGTTGCTTTTCCGATTATCAAATGGTTCGTTCCAAAGGCCAGATTTTGGCAATCCTATGGTGAAGATTTAAACGATGTGCCTTGGTTTATGGCGCAAGGAAATAGCTTGGATAGGGCTTTTGTCACAAAATTTGGCGCCGATGTATGGACGGAGGAAGCAGAATTTATTCAGCAACAATTGACCAAGGAGGTTATCGATGCTGCCTTTTTAAGGTTGCCTAAGGAAGTACAGGATAGTACCTCCCAAGGCATTAAAAATAGTTTGATAGGCCGTTTGGCCAATTTAAAGGAGATGGCCACGGAATACGGGCAATATCTCAATAAAGTTGTTGCGCTGCACGGTACGGAAAAAGATGATCAAATAACAGTTACTAGATTGCCAGAAGGTAAGACAAAAGTGGTGATTAGAAGGTTACTGAGCGATGAACCAAATGAAGTGATGTTCGATCGAACTTTTGATAGGGCTGAAACCAAGGAATTGTGGATATACGGCTTGGGAGATAAGGATGAATTTATTGTTGAAGGTGATGGTGATGGAGGCGTATTTGTCCGCTTGGTCGGGGGGTATGGAAAGGATACCTATAAGATAAGCAACAAGAAAGCACTAAAGGTTTACGACTGGAAATCTGAAGAATCCGAATTTGAGGACAAAGTGCCATCAAAACAATTGACAAACTCTTATGAAACCAATACCTTCCATTGGCGTCAGTTTACGGAGAACACAAATATGCTTTTGCCAAATGTTGGGTTTAGAACAGACGATGGTCTGTATCTTGGTGCAACCAATGTGTATACGAATAATGGCTTCAATGGCAATCCATTTCGTCAGAAACATACCATTGCAGCCAACTATTACTTTAAGTTTGAGGGGGTAGAACTAAGTTATCAAGGGATCTTTGCCAATATAATTCCAAAGTGGAACTTCGAGGTAGATGGGTATTTCACCAATGATCGGTTTTCCAATAACTATTTCGGAATGGGAAATGAAACTTTTAATCCGGATGATCAGTTGGACAATGATTACAACAGGGCCCGTATGAGGCAAGTTCAATTGAATGCGGGTATAGCGTACAGAACCCTTAAAATAAAAGGACTTTACGAATCCTTTAAGGTGAGTGAAAATGAGAATCGATTTTTCACCCCTGATAATGTAGATCCCAATGTGTTTGACTCACAGGATTATGTTGGGGCAGAGGTATCCGTCGCCTACGACCATGACGATGCGGACGACTTTCCTACGAAAGCTATTTATATGGGGCTTACAGGTGGATATAAAACCAATCTTAATTTAGAGGATAATTCATTTGCCTACGCTGGTATAAAATTTGGGTTTAGTCAGAAAGTAATTCCATCGGGCAATTTGGTCCTTGGTACAATGGCGGAATATAAGACCAATTTTGGAGATGATTTTTTCTTTTATCATGCCCCATCCATAGGAGGCAACAATGGCCTTAGAGGCTTTAGGAATGAGAGGTTCACAGGGAAGTCATACTTTTACCAAAGCTCCGATTTACGCCTGCGTTTAAAAAGGATCGTAACAGCAGTGGCACCTATTACCATAGGAATGTACGGTGGTTTCGATTACGGAAGGGTGTGGATGGATAATGACACCTCCAACCAATGGCATACGTCCCAAGGGGGAGGTTTATGGATCAGTGGTTACCGGTTTCTGGCCTTTAATCTAGGGTTTTTCAATTCCGTGGAAGGAAATATGGTCCAGGTGGGCTTTGGCTTTGGTTTCTAGCCATTTTAAAAAAGAATAGTAATAATAATTTAGATCCCTGTAACCAATACATTTTTGTAAAGGTTACAGGGATTTATGTTTTTATAATATCCTTATAGATGGGTTTTGTCTTCTTTGGATTGTCCGTATTCTATTTTGTAGATTCTCAGTACCACAAGAAATAAACTGATCATTAAAGGCCCGAAAATTAAGCCGATGAATCCAAATAAGGGCACTCCCACGATGACCCCGATCAAGGTAATGAGCGGATGTACATCATCCAACTTACGGAGAACATAAAGCCTAACAATATTATCTGAGGATCCTACTACGATGATGCCATAGAGAAGTATTCCCCAGGCCTGGAAAGGGGTGCCAGTGGATAAGGTCAATAGAAAAACGGGCAAAATCCCAATTAAAGTCCCTACAAAAGGAATAATAGATCCAACGGCAACAATGGTGAACCAGAAAAAGGGGTCTTCTATTTGAAATATAAAAAATCCTATTAAGGCCACAATACCCTGAACAACGGCCACTAAGGGAATCCCCAAAGCATTGCTTTTCACCATCTTCTCACATTCTGTGCTAATAATTTTTAGATTGTCATTGTTGATAGGGATATACTCGAATAACGACTGACGCAACATTCTTCTGTTTGTGAGCATATAAAAAAGCAACAGGTACATGATACCAAGGGAAAGGATTATATTGAAGGTTCCGCCTGCAAAACTGAATAAATTATCCGAGAGCCAAGAAGAGATTTCTGAAGTATCTATGCTTGAGGTGAATTCAAATCCTATTTGAGATTCCCATTTGCTTAAAAGGCCTTCGGTTTTTTTGACAAATTCTTGTGGTTTATTGGTAATTGTACCTACTTTATTACCTAGCATTAGAGCAATTCCTGCAACCGGGACTAAAATACAAAAGAAAGAAAGGAAAAGTAAAAGGGCTGCGGCCCAATCAGCGTTCCAACCTTTTTTAATGAGCGTACCCATAAAGTTCCTTAAAATAAAAAATAGGGTGATGGCACCCAAAACCCCCGATAAGTAAGGGAGCATTTCCCTGAAAATCAAAGTGCCCATGAGCACAATCAAGATAAGGACAAAAATTTGTCTAATTACTTTTGGGTGTATGGAATTCATCCTTGTTTTGGATTAACTTTAATTAGTTGTTGCTTTTATTGAAAACCTCTTCAATCTCATAGTTTTTTATTGTTCCACAGGAATAAAAATATCAAAGGTAACGCCCTTATTTGGCTTTCCTACAGCGCTGATAAAACCATCATGGTTCATAACAATTTTCTTAACGATGGCCAATCCTATTCCTGTTCCCTCATATTCGTTCTTGCCATGCAGTCTCTGGAATACCTCAAAAATTTTATCCTTGTATTCAGAATCGAACCCTATCCCATTATCAGAATAGGAGATATGGCAATACCTTACCTGAGGTATCAGATCAAAATCCTCCATCTCTTCCCCGTTTACTTCCAAACTTGTGATTTTTATGTGGGGGGGAATCCCTGGGATGGAAAATTTAATGGAATTACTTATTAAATTGCTCATGAGCTGTACAAATTGGAAGGGTATGATGGTTACCTCGCACATATCACCAATTTGCATGCTGCCATTCTTTGCATCCAATTTCTCCTTTAAATCTAACTGGGCTTCCTCTATGATATCATTTAAGTTGACCTTCTTGAATTCATTGCCGGTGATATTGGTCCTCGAATAGGATAGGAGATCTTTTATCAAATTCTGCATTCTGTTGGCAGAATCCTGTATGCGTCCGAAATAATTTTTTCCTGAATCGGAAAGGGTATCACGGTCCTTTTCTAGGATTCGGGAAATAAAGGTTTGTATTTTACGGAGGGGTTCTTGGAGGTCATGACTGGAGACATAGGCAAAGGATTGGAGCTCCACGTTCATTTTTTGAAGTTCTTCTATGGAATCTTCCAATTTGTTATTGGACTCCTTTAACATTCGAGTACGTTCCTTTACTTTTTTCTCCAATTCCTTGGAGAACATTTTTTGTTCTTGGATATCTGTACTTGCTCCCACCCAGCGTTGAATTGTACCATATTCATCTTTTTGGGGGCTAGCCTTGCTTAAAATCCAGTGGTAGGATCCATCATATCTCCTAAACCGATGTTCCAAAATAAAATCTTTACCAGTTTTTACGGATTCTAACCATAATCTTAAATTTTCATCCCTATCCTCCGGATGTATGATATCTAACCATCCCAAATCCAATATCTCATCCTGGTTTAAGCCAGTATATTCAAAAACAGCTTTGTTAAAGTAATTTAGGTTGCCATTTGCATCTGAAGTCCAAATTTGCTGTGGCATCGAATCTGCCAATAATCGAAATTTTTGTTCACTTTCCAATAAGGTCTGTTGGCTTATCTTATCCTCGGTGATATCCCTGAGTACCCCTATTAATTTTGTTGGTTTACCTTCATCATCATAATAAATTTTCCCATGGGTCCTAATCCATTTAATTTCTTTGGAAGGAGTGATCAAACGGGCCTCATAAAAATATATGCCTGTATTGAAAGCTTTCTCAAAAGCCTTAAGGACAATAGAATCTATATCATCAGGATGAATTTGTTCCCTCATTTCCTCATGGGATAGATTGGCGGTTCTATCATGACCAAAAATCTCGGCCAATTTGGGGGAGTAAATAATATTTCTTTTGTTCAGGTCCAACTCAAACGTGGCCATCTCAGCAGCTTCAGTGGCAAGCCTTAAACGAGTTTCTGCCTCCTCTATTTTTTTGCGGCTCGTTACTTTTTCAGTGACGTCTATGGTCGTGACGATCAAACCTTCTACAGTATTGTCGGTACTTATTAAGGGAGAATAGTCAATATCCACATAAAGTTTTCGCATCCCATCATTGCCCATAACAAGAGCGAGAGCCTCCTTTTCTTTATAAGGTTTTCCTGTTTCAAGCACCGCGTCCAATAATGCAAGAAATTTTTGATCTATTAATTCTGGGAAAATATCCAAAATTTCCCTTCCCAAAACTTCATCTTCGTTTTTGCGCCAAATGTTATTGATCATGGCTTCATTGGCAAGTTCAACGGTATGCTTTTTTCCTTTAAAAACAGTCATGGGTATGGGCGATTGCATGACCAGATTCCTAAACTTTCTTTCGCTCTCTAAAAGTGAGTGTTTAGCCTTTACCAATTCTGTGACCTCTACGGCAACTCCTATGGTGCCAAAAATTTCACCATCTTCCTTTTTAAGGGCCTGACACATAAGATTGAAGTATCCAATATCGGTATTGCCATATCTGTTGATACTAATTGGAAATTCTGTTCCCTTATAAATTTCCCCAGTGTCGTATACATGTTTTAAAATATCTTCAGTCCCCTTTCTAGCTTCTGGAATGGAATCGAATAAAGGCTTTTCCAATAAATCCTGTTCCTCCATATCTGCCAATTCCAAATAGGCATCGTTGACCATTTCCACAATAAAATCTGGGCCCTTATACACCCCTATACTCACAGGAGCTTGTTTTACAGCAGACCTAAACCGCTCATCAACTTCTTCGGCAATGACTTTTTCCATTATCATAGAGGTAGCTTCATTTGAGGTCACAAAAACTCCTTCCGTATTGCCTTTGGCGCTAATGATCGGACTATAATTTACGGTCCAATAAGCATCCTCCATTTTGCCATTTCTTAAAATTGGAATCAACTGATTTTCTAGATAGATCCCTTTTTGTGTCTCATATACCTCCTTGAATAAGGGCTTTATGAAATCCCAGGCTTCCGGAAAAGTTTCTGATGTAGGTTCGCCTAGAACGGAAAGGTATTTATTGTCCAATCCAAGACTGGGTTTATGGGCGTCGTTAAAAAAACAAAGATATTCTTGCCCCCAAAATATTAACATGGGTTGGTTGGTATGTAAAATGATACTCAAGGATGTACATAGACTTTGTGGCCATGTTTCAATAGGTCCAAGAGGGCTTTTCGTCCAGTCCTTTTCCTTGATCAACCTGCCCATCTCACCACCTTCATTCAAGAAGGATAATTTATTATGATGCGTCATAAACTACAATAATGATACTAGAAGTTTTATACTAAATTCAAAGAAGGGAAATTAGGGAATTAAAGGCAATAGATCATTATAGATGCATGGACAACGAAGAGGTTTTAACATGAATTTAAGATAAAATGACCTTGTGGTATGGTGGTCCTAAAATAGACAGTAATCGTCGAAATTGTTAGGGTTATTATTTTAATCAAATGAGTTAAAATTAATGATTCTCAGCAACTGGTAAAATTTTGAAATCTTAGTTTTAACGATTGCCTAGTCCTAAGAAAATAAAATCGGTCAGCTGCTTTTCAATTTCTATTCTATTGGCTTTTGAATGCTCATCACTTTTGTCTGTAAATTTATCATACAGCCATCTCAACGTAGATAAAAAGGATAATGTAGCTATGTCTGGATCCATGGTTCTGAACTTTCCTTGTTCCATCCCAGCTATAATAATTTCCCTCACTTTCTTATTATATTTCATTTTGAGGTAAATTAATTCGCCGCGTTTTGGTTCATCTAAATTTCTCCATTCATTGACCAATAGGGACAATTCGTATGGTTTTTTTGAAATCATTTGAACATGCACGGAAATGATCAAACGCAATTTCTCTTCTGGAGCATAGGAAGATTCCATAATGAGCTCTATAGACTCCAAAAACTCATTGGAAATATCAAAGAGATAGGTTTCTAACAATGCTTGTTTTGAATCTATGTAATTATAAACATTGGCCACCTTGAAATTTAGTTTTTCAGCGATATCGCGCATTGTTGTTGCTTTATACCCCTTTTCATGAATCAACTTAAGTGACTCTTCAAAAAACTTTTCTTTTTTGGTGCTTCTGCTCATATGATAAAACTCTATTAGTACTATATGCCCTGCTCCTGATAATAACTGTAAAAAACCTCCAAATATTACATGAACATGTGTTCATAAAACGATTAATATGTAAAGGTAGTATGCCAATTGCCAATTATTGTAGTATTTTAAAGCTGGGACATTAAGTATAGGTAAAATACAAAGGGAGGATTTTGATTAAAATCAAGATGGAATGTAACGTAAGAAGATTGTCTTAAAACAAAAAAAATATGACTACAGAAGATGTATATACTACGGTGAGGACCTTAGCCGAATTTAGAGAGTTGTTTGAAGAATCTTTTAAAAAGGCCCAATTGCCCCATGATAAACAGATGTACAATGAGCTGCACAAATATTCTGCTTTGTTGGGTAGCTATATGGAGGGGTTACTGGAAGAAGGAATGTTTCCAACAGATCGTGATCATGGATAGAAGCTAGGAATATATTATTGTCTCATTTTGTGACATTAAATTGTAACTAGTATGGCTTTATTTCTTTTCTTTGGGAAAAAAGAGTAGATTGGCGTTTAAAGAAAACAAGAAACTTCCGCACTTTGAGGAGTATATACCTCATTTGGCTTATGATTCGGTAATCTTCGGATTTAATGGCCGGCAAATTAAAATCTTGTTGTTGGAATACCACAATACCGGTCTTTTTGCCTTACCTGGTGGGTTCGTTAAAAGAAATGAGCATTTGGATGATGCGGTTAAAAGAGGTTTAAAGGGGCGTACGGGTTTAGACAATATTTATTTGGAACAATTCCACACCTTTGGCGATACCACCCGAGCTGCTCCAGAAGTTATGCGAACCATTATTGAGGCCAACAAGATGGAAATAGAAGAAGGCAATTGGCTTTTGGATCGGTTTATTTCCGTCGCATACTACGCCTTGATAAATTATGATGATGTTCATCCCATACCAGATGAGCTTTCAGATTCCATTAATTGGTATGCCATTGACGAACTACCTTCCTTAATGATGGATCACGAAAAAATTGTTGAGAAGGCTCTCAAAACGTTACGGGAAAATCTAGACAAAAAACTGACAGGCACCAATCTTTTACCTCCAAAATTTACCATGAAAGACCTGCAACACCTGTATGAGGCTATTTTAGGCGAAGAATTAAGACGTACCACATTTCAACGTAAAATGTTGGGAACCAATATACTTATGAGGCACGAAAAATTGTTTGGGGGCGGGGCACATAAAGCACCCTATCTATATAGTTTTAAGACAATCGGTGATGGTTAACAAATTACATTCAAAAAACATAAATCCCAGAAATAATTTTAATAATTAGAAACATTTAAACCATGAAAAAAACAGTTAGAATTCTCTCATTAATTGCCCTTTTTATAGCAAATAGCTTTATTGGTAGCGCCCAAGAAAAATTTGGGGGCTTAGCACTTTATACGGTTAGGGACGATATGGGCAAGAATGCCAAAGCTACCCTACAGGCAGTAGCCGATGCTGGATATAAGAATATTGAATCGGCCGGATATGCCGAGGGGAAATTTTACAATCTGACCCCGGCAGATTTCAAGGCGTTACTGAATGAGATTGGTCTGACCCCAATAAGTACGCATCAGGGATCCGTGACCCTAGAGAATGCAGATAGTATGATAGCCGATGTGAAAGCGGCCGGATTTGAATATTTTGTGATACCAGTACCTCCAATGGGCCTCTTTACATTTAATCAGGAGGACAGATCTATGGGTATGACAGGAGGGGCTTCCAATCTTGCCGAAATATTGACTACCCTTGGTAAGAAATGTAGCGAAGCGGGATTGAAGTTATTGTACCATAACCATGATTTTGAATTTGTAAAGGATAAGGATGGCATCGTAACCATTGATTATCTTTTGGAAAACACCGACCCCAAGTTTGTGAACTTTCAAATGGATCTTTTCTGGGTGACCA
Source organism: Sediminicola luteus (assembly GCF_040566555.1). Classification (GTDB taxonomy): domain Bacteria; phylum Bacteroidota; class Bacteroidia; order Flavobacteriales; family Flavobacteriaceae; genus Sediminicola. Next base: position 176,211 of record NZ_JBEWYP010000008.1, read on the forward strand.
AAGCAGGTGCCGACCCAATCGCCTATTTTAAGAAATATCCAGGCAGGTTTATTATCTGGCATGTAAAGGATATGGACGAACAGGGCAGGTTTTCTCCCGTTGGCAATGGCACTATTGATTTTGAAAGAATTTTGGCCGAAAAGGAACTCTCGGGAATGAAATATTACATGGTAGAGCAAGATATGACCTTTGACGGATTGAAGCCGTTAGAGGCCATTAAAATAAGTCATAAAGGAATAAAGAAAATAGGGTTTAACTAGCCGTTAATACCATTTGTTCTTCATTTGCAATTAAATGGAATTAACCAATAAAAGCTGCTTGGGTATTTGAATTCAAATAGCTTTAAGAAATTGAGCACTCTAATTTATATAATCAAATACCCCACAACTTCGGTTGTGGGATATTTTTATTTCCATAATGCTGGACAAACGTTTCGGTATTGGGTATTTTCTTTTCGGTTGCCTTAATAGCGGTGCATTTAACCTTTAAAATTAAAGGGAAAGGCCATAATAGAAAAAAAAAGATTCAATAAAGTTTCCTAAAATCTAAAATGTAATATTCACAAAGGGGAGTACAGGGCTGGTGTACACGCTTTCATCTTCCTTATACAATAAATTGTACTTGGCACCAACCGATATTTTTTCGGTAATATTTAATCCCGCCCCTATAAATAATGCCGAGTCCCAATATGTTTCTTTTACTTCACCAGTGGGAGTTTCTGTTTTGGTAGATACATTCAACTCCACAAATTCGATTAAGGTGGTCAATTTCTTGATAGGAGTGTACTGGGTTATGATATTGCCCCCAAAGGTAGTAGTGTTCTGTAAATCTTTGATCGCGGCATAACTCCCTTGAAGTCCAGCTCCAAAAGCGACTTTATTGCTTACGTTATATATTAAATTGGGTGATAAACTAATATTGGTGCCACCTACAAAGTTGAGGCCAAAGCCCATCCCAAATTTCAATTTATTTGGCTCTTTTGCAGTACTATCAATTACTTCAATGTTAGTGACCTGTGAGAACGTACTTTCACTCATTAGCAATATTCCTATGATTACTAAAGATTTTAGTATAGATTCTACTATTTTCATGTGTATTGGTTTAAAGTTTAGTCACTTGTAAAATACGTATTTTTTTGGTTTTATTTAACATTATGGCAACTATCAATTGTCACATTTAAGTCTGTATGCTCTTTTACCTAATTAATACGTTGTCGTTTACTTTATCTTTTTGCAAATGGGTCAATAGAAATCCCAATCTTGAAATAGCCAGTAGGATCCTGACTATTTTTATAAATAAAGTTATTACTAGGTTTCCCTTTTTCTGTCAATCGATTACTGATGAAATTTTGAATTCCACCTTGGAATGTAGTTATCAAATAATCACTTAATCTATGTTCGTAGATTATCCCGGATTTTATTTCCAGTTGGCTGTATTCAAAGGTATTAATGAAATTAGAGTTTTCAACATTTATATAAAAACCAGATGAACCAAAACTACTGCCAATTGAAAAACGACCATTTTCTTTAAAGCCTCACTACAGCAACTAATTATAAGTCGCCTCACTTTTTAATCGTGGACAGGAGGGAGGTTATAATCAATCCCATTCCCAAACCTAGAAGCATACATCCTACGAAGGCTAGTGGAGATTGCTGAAGAAAGAAAAATCCTGCACCTATTCCAATTAGAAGTCCTCCTCCCGTAGCATAGGAATTTTTATCATTATTTAGTTTGTCACCCATAATTAGTGAGTTGTTTGAACTTTCATTGTAGCAATTTTCTTAGCTTGTTCTTTCGCTACTGTTCGCTTGATATCGCCTTTCCAAATGTCCATTACAACATACATCACGGGTACAATGATTACTGTAAATATCAAGGAACTGCTCAAGCCTCCAATCAGTACCATGGCCAAACCATTTTTCCATTCGGCCCCAGCCCCAGAAGCAAATGCAATTGGAAACATTGCAATTACCATGGCAATGGTGGTCATAAGGATAGGGCGTAATCTTGATAGTCCTGCGTTTACTACAGCTTCTAAACTGTTCATACCATCTTTTTTGAATTGGTTTGCGGCATCAACAATTAAAATAGCATTCTTGATTACAAGTCCCACCAGCATGATCAACCCTAAGAAGGTGAATACCCCTAAACTCTCTTGGAACAAGGCAAGGATCAAAAATGCTCCAATCATAGCTGTGGGCACAGAAAACATGACCACTAAAGGATAGGCATAGGATTCGTATAATGCCACCATAATCAAATACACCAAGACTATGGACATTAATAAGGCCAGTCCCAAACTTGCAAAAGCTTCTGTCTGACTTTCTAAATCTCCGCCCATTTCAAAATTTACGCCTTCGGGCAATTCCATATTCTCCAAGGCTACCTGTACTTCTTGGGAAACTGTACCTACAGGCCTCCCTACTACTTGTGCTCCAACACTTACACTATTACGCTTATTGTCTCGTTGCAGCTTAGATGGGCCTGTAGATTGATCTACACTGGCGAATTGCTGAAGTTCAATGAGCTCCCCAGTTGTATTTAAAAAAGTCACCTTTTTAATATCATCTATATTTTGGCGATCAAATTGGTCCAACTTTACATTGATGTCGTATTCATTCTCACCGTCGCGAAATTTATATTGTGTATTTCCAGCAAATGCATTTTGCATTGTATTACCCACAGTACTCATAGTAAGATTAAGTGCGGCCATCTTATCACGGTCTACCGTAATGGCAACTTCCGGATTTCCACCTTTAGCAGAAAGCTCTACTTCACGTGTACTATTTACACCTTCTATGGTCATCTTTACATTTTGAGCTACATCCATCAATTGATCAATATTGCTTCCGGTCAAAAGAACCTGAATAGGCCCTGCTGTACTACCACCTACCATTCCAACGGCAGCCGTCTTGAATTTTACTCCAGGAATATTTTTGGTCAATTTTGCTTTTATGTCTCTGGCAAATTGTTCTGATGTTATCGAACGTGCTTCGGGACTAATCATTTTAGCATTGATTTGAGCTAGGTTTGATGAATTACCACCACCACCAGAACCTGTTCCTACGGTAGAGAAAACGGATGACACAATGTTATCTTTAAGCAAAATGTCCTCTACGGCTAGAGTGGCCAAATTGGTTTCTTCTATGGTAGATTCCTTTGTAAGTTCAAGTTCCACGATAAATTCGCCGTTGTCACCGTTTTTTACAAATTCACTTCCTATGAAGCCGAATGCCAGTAACGATAAGGAGGATATAACCAAGGCCAATAGGGTATAGGCAGTTACGCGCTTGTGTGATAGGGTCCATTGTAATATTTCCCTGTATATATTATTTACACCGGTCAAAAACTTTTCAAAAGCAATTAAAGGTCGGTGTATAAACTTCTCTTTTCTTAGTGTTATCACCTCTGAAAAATTGGCAGATAATAATGGCGTCAAAGTAAATGAAACTACTAATGAAATAGCTGTTGCAAAGGCAACAACCACAGCAAACTGCTTTAATAGATCCGCGATCAATCCGGTTACGAAGGTGATGGGTAGAAATACGGCAATTAAAACAAGGGTTATTGACATTACCGAAAGCCCGATTTTCTTCCAACTTTCCATGGCCGCTTCCATTCTGGTTTTTCCCTTTTCCATTTCGGCATGTATTTGTTCCAGGACTACGATACTATCATCAACAAGAATACCAACTACCAAGGACAGTCCCAATAAGGTCATTAAATTAAGGGTGTAGCCCAATTGGTTCATGGCGATGAAGGTTGCTACAATAGAAACAGGAATGGAGACCATGACAATGATGGAGTCTTTCCAACTTCTTAAAAAGAACAGCATGATAATGGCAACCAAACCTACTGCAAGCATAAGATCAAATATTACAGCATCTGCAGCTTCCAGGGTAAAGACCGAACTATCTTGAGCAACGGCAATTTTTAAATTCTTGTCCGCATATTCGGATTCTATTTTGGAAATTTCCTTTTTAATATCTTCTGCTACTTGTACGGTGTTGCCATCGCTTTGTTTGGAAATGGTCAACCCAATAGAGCTAATTCCGTCTATTCTCGAAATTGTTGTTACGTCTTTGGTCGTATCATATACTTCTGCGATGTCTTCAATCTTTACGCTGGAACCCATTCCTGTACTGATGTCCAACCCTTTGATATCCTCAACATTTCTAAATTTTCCAGAAAGACGTACTGTTACTTGTTGCTTGTCATTCTTAATATTTCCGGTTGGGAAGTCCAGGTTCGCAGCAGATATAGCTTGGGTCACCTGTAAAATACTCAGTCCATAAGCTTTCAATTTATCCCTGTCGACATTCACTCGAATTTCACGTTCATTACCTCCAATTACTTGAACCCGAGCTACACCTTCAATACGTGAAAGAGTTTCCTTAATATCGTTCTCAACCAAATCGTTAAACTCAGTGATATCCATTTCCGAAGAAACCCCTAAACGCATAATTGGTAAATCGTCAAAGGAGAACTGGTCAACACTGGGCTGATTTACTTGGTCTGGCAGTTGCCCAACTATATTGTTAACTTTACGTTGCGCATCCTGTAAGGCTTTATCAACATCGGCATTGTAGGTAAGCTCTACATTTACAATGGATATCCCTTCTTGGGAAGTAGACGTTATACTTTTTACACCTTCAATGGCACTAACTGCGTCCTCAATATTTGTGGTTACCGAGTTTTCAACTTCGGAAGGCGAAGCACCAGGATATACAGTACTGATCGATATTTGTGGAGATGTAATTTTAGGCAATAATTCATAGCCTAAACTCGTATAGCTTATGATGCCCAAAAGAGCAATAATGGTGAAGATGACAACGGCTAGCGTTGGTCTTTTTACGGAAAGTTCAGTGATTGTCATAGCCTAGTTGTTTGTGATTTTTACCTTGGTTCCATTGGTTAAGTTGATAATGCCCCTGGTTACAACCTGCTGTCCTTTTTGCAGACCTTCCAGTACAGTAACATCCCCATTTATAACCGCTCCAATTTTAATTTTCTGAAGGGTAACGGTACTATCGTTCACAACAAATACTGATGGATTTTGAAGACTTCCAACAATAGCTTCACGAGGGAAAACCATTGCGTTTTGTTCGTTGCTCTTAAGAGCATCAAAGTTTACCTCTGCAAACAATCCGGCACGTAATTGGTTGTCGTTTTTATTTTCAACTTCTATGGTAATCTGAAATTTTCTGGAGGCATCTGCTTTTACGCTAATGTTGCTCACTTTACCTTTAAAAGTATCCAAGGGGTAAACATCGGTTTTAATAGATACCTGTTGACCTTCTTTGATTTTGGATAAGTTATCCTCCGCAAGGTTCACAATGATCTTTAAGCGATCTACCTGCACGATTTCCGCAATCTGGTTTCCGGGCATTACGAAACTCGTTTCTTCCACCATTAGCTTGTTAACTACCCCATCGATAGGCGATTTTATAACGGTAAAGCTCAATTGTTGATTAATGTTGGCAATTGAGGATTTTGCATTTTCACGCTGTATACGAACATCTTCAAGCGCACTTTGAGAAACGGCGCCCACTTCCAAGAGTCGTTCGTAACGCGCTACATCTTTTTCCGCTTTCGCCAATGTGGAATTTGCACTGCTCAACTGAGAACTTAGGGATACGGCATCAACCTTTGCGATTACTTGCCCTTTTCGGATCTTCTGCCCTTCTTTAACCTTTAAATATTGCACGCTTCCCTGTGATTCAGCTACCAAGGTCACTTCTTCCCATCCTTTAAATTCACCGGTTGCGGTAAGCCCATTTGAAATCGTTTTTTCCCCTACAGTAGCAATTTGTACAGGAATGGCAAACTCTTCAGGTACTACAGAAGCAAGTTTATTCATTTCCTTTTTGTTGTTGAATAAAGTGTAGCCGATAATGCCTATAAGGACTATGATTACAACAATGATGATGTTTTTAGTTTTCATTATAATTATTTATATCGTTAATGATTAGTTATTTATGATAGGATTTGAAATTAATTGGGAAAGCCTACCGCTGGATTTGAGTAAGGATACTTCAGCTACCTTGGACTGTAAAAGCGCGTTAAGAAAGTTAGATTGGGCTTGTCTCAGTGCAAATTCAGAGTCCAATAATTCTGTTAGGTTGGCAACCCCTTCATTATAGGAATTTTTAATGCCGTCATAATTTTCCTGTGCAAGGGTCATATTGGATTCTTGGCTCTCAATTTGAGAATTGCTCAGAACTAACTGCTCTCTGGCATCTCCAAAATCTTTTTCTATATTTAGTTTTAGCGTTTCTCTGTCCAACTCTAATTGTTCCGTAGCAAATTCTTTTTGTTTTAAGCGATTGCGGCGTTGAAACCCATCAAATATGGGGATGCTTGCAGAAAGCCCCCAAGTACCGCTCCATTGTCCTTGATAAACGCTGGTATCGAAGTCTGCAAACGAATTGGATTGTCCCAAATAGTTATAGCCGAAGTTTGCGCCGAGGGTTGGCAAATATTCAGCCTTTATTAGCTTTTGATCTATTAGGGATAATTGAAGTGATTGTTCTAACTGTTGATATTCGAGATTGGCATCTATAAGTAATTCCGCACTTAAAGGGTAAGGATCGCGATCTTCCAATTTCTCAACCAAAACAACATTGGTTGTCATTGGAATATTCAGCAGAACTTTAAATAATCGTATTTGTTGGTTTTTACCAAATTCGGCATCCTCAATTTGTGTTTTGAGGTTAGAGCGGTTTACCATTAACTGATTGAGGTCCAATTTTTTGATGATCCCCTCGCTATATTTTAATTCCGAAATTTCAATGAGGCTATTGGTGCGCCCGTAATTTTCTTGGAGTAAACTTACCTGTTTGTCAAATACTTGAATCTGCACGTAGGTCTGAATAATATTGACAATCAAATCCTGGGTGGTAACCAGTGTTTGCAGCTCTCTAAGTTCAGCCAATGCTGTAGTACTTTTTATGGAGTTGAACAGTTGAAAGTCGAGCAACTTTTGTTGTACGTTGACACCGGCAGCGTATTGGTATCTATTACCAAAGGCAACTCCGATAGTTGTGCCAGGCTCTCCGCCAAAAATTTCGGCCGGTAATTGTTGCTCTTGAATGGAGAAATTATCCGTAAATCCGGCACTTCCTTTTATTTGAGGGAGTGCCTGTCCTTTAACCCCGGCAATTTGAGCTTGAATTATTTCTTGTTCAATCTGAGATTTTTCAAGGTTATTATTGTTCTGTATAGCATAATCAATTGTTTCCTCCAAGGTATTGAAAACTATAGGCTCTTGTGCCGATAGTGTATTTAGGGCCATACTTACAGACCATACGATAAAGGTGAAAAGTATTTTATTCATTTCTTTTAGTTTATAAAATTTAGTTAGTTCGGAAATAAAAGAACCAAATGGGTTAAAAAAATAGAAGTTTATTTCTTCCAGTTTTTTATAATCTTTATGCTTTCTTTTTGATAGTAATCTATGAATTCGGTAAGCTCTTTTAACTGAATGTTGAATTCCTTGTTCTCTTTTGTACGATGGCTTAAAATTGTTTTCAATAATTTATTATAATCCGTAAGCCCATTCATGCTATCCATGAATGCCTGTTGCCACTGGCCAATTTTAGAATAGAAATAACGTTTTCTATCACCAGGTTTTGTTTTATACCCTATTCTATTCAACATCAGTAGATTATTGATAGCATTACTGGTAGCACTTTTACTCAATTCTAGAGATTCCCTAATTTCGTCAAAGGTGAGCTCTACATTATCTGCTATAGTAAGCAACGCATTGACTCGCGCCGAAGCAGGGGAAAGACCCATTCCTTCTTGGGCTACCCCAAAACTTTCAATAAGTTCTTTTTGTATGTTGGTCAGTTTGTTTTCCATAACGGTACAAATGTAATGGTTTTTTTGGTTCTCTAATTAAAGAACTAAAAGAATTATGTAAATTTTAACATTTATAACAAGAAGTGGGTTTCTGTTTATATAATAGCTTTTTTGGCATATTGGGTGGTATTATCGAACTAAAGTTCTTAACGTCGTTTAATCTTTCGCGATATAGAAGTAGATCTAAATGGCTATAGAAAACAAAATCCCAAACTTGATGTCTGGGATTTTTGATTGAATGGGGGAGTACTTATTATACTTGTTCAATGAGCTGTCCCAAAAGAAAAACCCACAACTTTCGTTATGGGTTTTTCTTTTGGGGAAAAAGGGTTACTATGAGCGGGGTTGAACAACTATAAGGGTCTAATACCTTGTTGAATTAAAATCCTTCCTCTCTTGGGATTTCTGCTTCCTGTGAAGCATTGGCCAAATCCCGATCCATTTCGTATAGATTCGTGTTTCCTTTGATTGCATTGGAGGCCAAATTGTACTTGTCGATGATGCTGTTTATCAAGGTTTCTTCCTCAATTTGCTCTTGAACGAACCACTGTGCAAAGTTGAAGGTTGCCCAATCTTTTTCTTCATGGGCAAGATTTACGATTTTATCAATTTCTTTGGAATTGTCCATTTCGTGCTGTAGGATCTTCTTTAGGCAATCGCCGATATCCTTTGGGTTTGCTGGAGCCGCATCAATTGCTTCAATTTTGGCGTTACCGCCCCGATCATTGATATATTTTAAAATTTTAAACATATGCTCCCTTTCTTCATTCATATGGCCATAGAGAAAAGTTGAAATTCCGGCAAAACTGTTTACCTCGGCCCACGAGGCATAGGACAAATATACCTGTGCCTGATAAGCCTCCCTTGTCATTTGAGTGTTCAACAACTTTTCCATTTTATCTGAAATACGTTTTGTTTCCATGGTGATTTGTTTAAAGAATTCTACTATTAAAATAAAAAATGTTTTAGATAAAGAAAAACAATGCTTTGGATTTCTGATATCGGTAATGCTTAAATTTTTAGCGCTGCTGTTGGCAAGCCACGAAACTGGACCAGTTCCGTATTCTGGTTACTAATATTGATATGGATGTATTAATGGTTGGGATATTACCCTTTTGATAATCCCTAAGGTCTTTCCTCTAAAATATTCAATAAAAAGATGACCCCTACTGTATGGCAGGGGTCATCATTAAATCAATCCATATATAGGATCTGTTCCTACATATTATCGATTTCGTCTTTTAATTCCTCTTTTCTTTTTCCAGTTTTCTCCTGGATTTTACCCAACATTTCATCGAACTTGCCCTCAGAATAAGTTAGGTCGTTATCGGTAAGATCTCCATACTTTTGTTTGAACTTACCTTTTACTTGTTTCCATTTTCCTTCTAATTGATCATTGTTCATAACGTTTCTATTTTATGTACTGCATGGTTTGCAGACTGGGTTAACAAGCGTAAATTTATTTGTAAACAATAGTTCATATTAATCCAAAAAAATAGATTATTGACGCAATAAATTTGGTTGTAAAAAGAGGGATATATTTGGTTGCGGTATCCTTAAATTTTGTGATCGTTCTATTTTAAAACGGATAGCCTATAGCAAAGTTAAAGATAAGATTATCGCTGCCTCCATCTAAGAATGGAGTTCTAATTCTTTCTCCTTCAGGAAGATAGGGCACTTGTAAAGGGGACGCAAGATCCAATCTAATTACAAAACTTTGGATATCAACCCTAAGGCCAAATCCCAATCCTATCCCCAGTTCTTTGGCCCAATTGGAGCCAAACTTACCTTTGGCAATCAATTCTTCATTAAACTCTTTATTTTCGATGGGTTCATCTTCTGAAATTTCAATTTCATTGGTCAACCAGACGTTTCCTGCATCTGCAAACAGGGCACCCTTAAGGTAATTCCATATGGGGAATCTGTATTCCAAATTGCCCTCCAATTTAAGATTACCCGACTGGTCGAAAAACGAATTTGTACCGTTCTCGTCAGATGAGAAGGTGCCAGGCCCTAGGGATCTAATATTAAATGCCCTAACACTATAGGGCCCACCAGAAAAAAATTGTTTTACAAAGGGCAGGGTAGAGGAGTTTCCAAAAGGAATACCCCATCCGCCGTACAGGCGGGTAACAAGAGCTTGTTCATTGCCCCACTTTATATAATACCTAAAATCAACATCGGCTTTGGCATATTGGGCATATTCTAGGCCAAAAATGGTAGTCTTTGAACCACTCAATAGGTTTAAGGCATTCCCCGCAATATCCAAACTTGTTGAGACATAAAAGGGATGGCTCTTATTGGAATCAACCAACTCGTTGTAGGTAAAGGAATAGGTAAGTCCAGCAATAAACTGCTGTTCAAAACTTTGCCTTAAAAACGGATTCTTATCCAAAATGGCTGTGAATTCGTCGGTGGTATTGGAAAGATTTACATAGTTGATGTTAATGGGGTCTAATTCGTGGTATACATATTTGTTCGCATTCCACGTATATCCGAACGAGCCATTAAAGGAGGTTAGTGTATATAATTTACTTCGCTTTAAGATATCGGTTCCCAAACTAATTTTTGTTTTGGGAACAGCGTATTTAAAACTTTTCGGTGAAAAAGGTACAAGGGTTGGGATAATCAAATCGGCCCTCAATCCACCGGCAATACTGCTAAGACCTGTATCATTACCTCCGGAAAGCTGTGTTTCATAGGCAAAGTTCCCGCTTATTCCCAAAGTTTCCCCTCCTCTAAAGAGGTTTCTGTTGTTATAGGTAACAGACACGCCGGGACCGGCAAAACCATTCGATTTGGTAACTGCCTGCAGTTCTGCACGGACCGACCTTTTGGTCAATGGAGAAAGATAGATGTCGGCGGACAAAGATCCTACGCTATCGGTATCGGTGGTATCCCTTTCTTTAAATCTAATGTTCACGTATTTATAATTGCCTAGGGAGGATAGCCTATTGCTGGTCAGCCGAGAATTTTCCGAGTTATATTTCTGACCTACCCCGAACAAAATGTAGGACTCCAATTTTTTTGGTTTAAAGAATTCCTCTTTTTGATAAAAATCTATCCCGTTGACCACAGAAGATCGGGACGATACTGTGGTATCTGTTTCAATTGAAAAGTTGGGATATACCGAAATGGAGTCAATTATGTATGGGATTAGGGATTTTTTCGGAACGTTTTTCTTCAGCCTTAGAAATAGGTCGAACTTTTTGGTGTCATAGCGATTGGTATCGACCTCAAATATTAAAAAATCAGGATTGAAATTGTAGTATCCCTTTTGTTTAAGTTCATGATCTATACGTTCCCGCTCATATTTCATCAGTTCCAGATCAAAGCGTTGCCCTGGCCTTATTTGGGTTTTGGTCAATGCCGAGGATATATCAGCATAAATGGGCAATGAATCTTTATCCAACTTAAATTGTTCTAGGGTGTAGGGCGTTTGGAGCTCCGCCTTGAATTTTATAGCAGCATGTTTTTGGGTGCTGTCTATTTCTGATGACACCATGCTGTAAAAGAATCCTCTATTGTCCAAACGGTTCAACATAAGTTCCTCGATGCGCTGCGGATTTACATCGGAAAGATACACTGGTTCTTCCCCAAACTTTTTATTGAACCAACGGTTTAAAAAGCCTGGATTTGCCTTTTGCGCCTTGTAATGGAAATACAAGCCTGGTCTTATTCCTAAAAATTGGGAATTAGGTTCAGGTTCCAAAAGAGTATGCAGTTCTTTTGAGACCTTTTTAGTGTTCTTTATTTCTTGTTCAGATTTGATATCAATCTTCGCACCCGTATATAAAGATTCCCCTTCGGGGATGAATTTACTAACACCGCATGCATATAAACATGCTACTATCAGCAATATTAAAACATAGTTATATAGGATGTTCGTTTTCAAATTTCTATTCTTTTTTATTTTCTTCTTTCTCTTTATCGTCGGTCTTACTGTTCTCCTTTAGGGGATTGAATAACTGACTGAATTTATTGAATTCCCTGTTGAAGATAAGCGCTATTCCCGTAACGATCAATTGGCCGTCTATTATATTAGTATATTGATTTTTTCTAAATCCCCTTAAGCGATAGCGCCCATCCTTAGTTAATAAATATTCAAGACTTACATTCCCTATAATCGGGGTTTCCTCTTGGCCCGGTTGTGCACTTCCTTCCACATCTACTGCACTTCCTGCCGTTACCACCAATCGTTCATCAAACAGTTTTTTCTTGGCGTTAATATCCAATTGGGTTCGCTCTTGTGGACTATCGCCTTGATAGTCCGTAAAACTGTCAAGGTCAAAATCTACCTCAAACCCTGAGGAACCAAAAATCTTATCGGAAAAAGCGTTAAGCTGCCCCGATAGCACTTTGTTGACATTATCTTGAGCAATGGCCGCTGTACCACCAATACTTCCATCACTCCCCGAACTGGGATAAAAACGATTAAGGGCCAATAACGAAAACACCTGTTTGTTGAGCTCTGCCTCTTGTTGATTCAATTGTTGAACCCTTCCGTATACCGCTCCACCCAGGGACCCTTGTTCGTCCTCCGGCATGTCTAGTCCAAAAGATAATTTTGGTTGCAACAATTTCCCATCAACATTGAGATAAACCAAGAAGGGTAGTACTTGGCGGTATCTACTTGTTACGCTAATGTCCTCCCCGGAAGTTACGGTTGACATCAGTGGTGCGGCAGAGGTTTCTACCTTATAGACCGCCTTCACCTCTAATTTGGCGTCCGTAGGATCGCCCTCCCAGGTAATGGTACTTCCAGGGTTTATTTCAAATCTTCGCTTAACCAAGTTGTATAAGGAAGTTTCATAATATCCTGATTGAAGTTCATACCTACCGGTAAGATTTGTTCTCCCGTTGGGCTCAATACTAAGGTTTAAGGAACCATTTCCCGATACCTCAAGGTTATCGCCCATGCGTTCGTCAATGATGATATGAAAATCAGAATCATCGGCGATTTCTAAAATAACATTGGCGTCTATCCCAGAAAAGAAATCAACATTTTCTTCATCTTCATTCCTAGTAAGGATCGCATCAGGATTTTCCCGATTTACAAAAAGAACCACGCCCTCACGTTCTTGTACATCCAATTGTTCTTTTGGGACTACAAAGGTGATATCCGTTACTTTGCGCACACGGATTTTTCCTTGTATTTTCGGGAGTTTTAAATTGCCTTTAACGCCTAGATCCAAATCAAAACTTGCTTTTCCGTAGAACAGTTCATTGTCTTCTTTCGTGGAGTTCAAGGCCTGAAATTGTTCAGCATTGAGCTTAAGGTCAAATTTGGGGTTCATTAATTCCTCGGTGCCAATGGAACCGTTCATTATAAAATCACTTCCATTGGCATCTGAAATCTTAAAATTGTTCAAATAAAGTCCCTGATTGTCAACTTTAAGGGTTTCATCAGAAATCTTAAACACTGAATTTAAGGTGGCCACATTAAAATCGGTATCGTGAAAATTAAAGGTGCCAGAATATTCTGGAGTTACCGTTGTTCCGGAGATATCTATGTTTCCGGTAATGGTGCCATGGGAATCCTTCATAGCTCCATTCGAAAATTGTTCAATGAACTCAAGGTCCAACCTATTGATATCCATGTCGAGATTTAATAGGGCTCCTGTTTTAGCCGCGGCATAATCGCCCTTTACATCTACATCCGCGCCACCATCTTTTAGCGAAAGATCAAAGTCATATCTTCCATTTGTTTTGGAATTGGCGTTTAAAGTAAGGTTCCCTATGGGATGCTCCAAAATTTCCAGTTGGTCAAGGTTAAAATCTGCCACAATTCCTGTAGCACCGTATGGGTTTTCAATGGTAAAATCTCCATTTAGTACTCCAGCTACCAAAGCCTGATCAGGATTCAACATGCTAAGAAAAGTCTGCAATTTAAATTGATCAAAGGTTAGCGTGAGCTGCTCTCCGCTTGATTCTGTAAATGAACTGGCTACGGTGAGCTGTTGGGAGTTTCTATTTAACCTTATATTCTTGAATTCCAAAAATTTCTCGGCAAGGGATATCCGATTGTCTTCTGGAATGGTCCATTCCTCTTTGTTGAATAGGAGTCCTGAGGGATTGATATGGATAAGGGTAGTATCATTGACCAATGTCATTTCAGAAGCTATATGCGCTACCTTTTCTTTGCCGTTATAGGAACTGAAATCCAGTACCAATTCCTTATTTTCCAACTTCCCTTCAAGATAGGTTCTTCCAATCTGTACTGGATCGGCCAAAAGGTTTGCCAAACCGGCCTTAAAATTCAGATTAGTGGCATTTCCTTTAATGGCAAAATTTAAACTATCCAGGGTAATGCCGTTATATCTGACATAGGGCACATGTAATTCTGAAACCAATTCTTTGGTGGCTGCATCAAAATTGACACGTGCATTTATGGAATCCAATTGTTCTATGTCCCTAAAAAATACCTTGGTCAGGATTGGATGTGGGGCCATTTTCAATTCCATCTTAAGTTTTAAGGAATCGGTCCGGCTATCAGTTGCAGCTGTATGCTGTAGATGATTTTTAAAGTATTGTGTTAATGAGGTATTTATGCCTTGGGGGGTGGCGTTGGACAACAGGCTCGCATTTAAAAAATCGCTGTTTATCGAAACCTCTGTTTTAAGGGTGTCGATTTTAGATTTGATTTTGAAATCGCCCATCTGGTATTGATGGCTATCGTATACCGCAACACCATTCTTTACGAATGCATCCAGGGAATAGTTTTTTGGATTACCCATAAAATCAGCTTCCATCACGAGCCCGGCCTTAATATTCTCAGTGGTTAGGCCAAGAGCCTGGAGATCGGCACCGATCACATTGAGATGCAGACTAAAATTTGAATTTAAAGTGTCTAAAACGACGGCTGTATTGGATGTGAAATTTAGGTTGTAATCCTTAAAATTTAAGGTTATATCGCCTTTTCCATTCGTGATTTTCCCCCTGAGATCCAAGTTAGAAAAATCGTAATCCAGCAAGTTTAATTGTGTGAAATTAGATTCAATTTCAGCGTTTAGGGTATTTAGGGTTTTACCGTTACCAGATGCCTTAACATTAAATGACATGGTGCCGAGTCGGTTATTTTTCAGCAACTTTCCTACTTGAAGGTCATCTACCTTAAGATTGCCGTTGAAGTTGATTGTATTGGTACTTGAATAGTTTCCAGTGATCTGGGCAGTTCCTTCAGGTATTTTTAAGTGCGCTTCCCCAGCAATACTTTTTAAGTTGCCTTTGGCATGACCAGCTACTACAACAGTTTCAGGTAGTGAGATACTCAGATTCTCTTCTGGTACAAATAATTGTAGGTCAGCTTTAGTAGAGGAGGCCTTGAACGTTGCTATATCAAAAGAAAGGGAATCGGTTTCTGTGACACGGAACAGGTGTCCTTCTCCTATCAAGGAAATGTTGTGCCAATTCAAATTCAATTGGTGAATATGTAAATTCCCCAAGGTGCCGGTTATATTTATATTGCCAGAAAAGGGATGTTGTTGACCTTTGGTAAAATATTCATTTTTAGCAAGTTTGGGTTCAAAGACAAGCGCTTCTTGCAATGCTAAATTCAGGTGTTGAACTTCAAGATCTACCTTTGTGCTCTCGGGAAAATTGATGAATTGATTCAGCGAAGGATATTCCAATTTTAAACTTCCCATTAGGGAGCTGGAGGCGGTTTTGATTTCTATTCCCCTAATGGAGGCCGAGGTATCATCCAAACTAGCGTCCATGGCAAGCTGCTTTAACATAAAACCGCTTTTTTCCATGAAGGAAAATTGCTTTAGGGTGATCCTGGCATTTTTAGGTTGGTAGTTGAGATCCTTTGCCCTTAATGTGAGCTCAGTCAGATTAATATGGTTGGGATCAAAAGGTTTTTCTTGGGGTGAATTGTTATTTGAATGGTATTGAATTGAATTATTTACTAGGTTGATTTCATCTGCTTTTATTAAAAACTCAGGCCATGAAAAGTCAGCATTTTGGGATGGGGCAGAGGAAGCACCCACAGAGGTAAGATCCTCTTTTTGGAGTTGTACTAAGATGTCGGAGTCTTTAAGGGATAACAAATCTATGTCCACCTCATTTGTCGCAAGATCAGCTTTTGGAAGTTCCAATTTAAATTCTCCAAATAGCACATCCGCCACAAGCCCATCAGGAAGTGAGTTGTAATCTATATGAACATTATTGATTTGCAGTTGCTTGACCACCACGAAAGGCAATGGGATTTCTGTATTGTCTTTAGAGACAAATGGTTTGGTTTGTTGGTAGTCGATTTTGGAGTTCGATAAATTCAATTCGTCAATCTCGTAACGCATGGTCTTAAAGTCGGCCTTGTCTACGTTCAACACTAGGTTACCAACATTTAACTTCCCATATAACCCTAAAAAAGCATCATTATATAGTAATCTAATATCAGATAGATCAAAGGTGCCTAAGCTCACCTTCAAAGGTGCTGCTGTTGGCTGTTGGGCAGTAGTATCCTTTGATATCAAGGCGTCCATAAGAAATTCGTAATTGAATTTCTCCGAATCTGAAGCTCTTACAATATTAGCTGTTACGCCATTCCATTCAAGAGATTTTAGATTCAGTTCATTTTGGAATAATAGGGATGTGAGTGGCACGTTGGCTTCCAACGTTTTGGAATACAGGAGGGTATCGCCTTTCTTGTCCTCTAGGTATAACCCCTCTAAAAAAGCATTGCCTGTAAAGGTTATGAAAAGGCGGTCTATTTCAACTTTGGTGTTGGTCTTATCGGAAATGTAATTGGTGGCCTTGTTTACTATAAAATTTTGACCCCATGGACTTCGGATAAAAAGGAGCAAAAGGAAAATAAATAATAAAAACACCAATAAAGATTTGGCAAAACGCCTTAAGAATCGATATTTTATTGTTTTGTTTTTCATTTGTGAAATGTCAAAGATCATCAATAAAGCAATGATACAGGTGCTTTTCTCAAACTTATTGTAACGTATTAAATAAATTTAAGAGATTTACTGAGGATTGAAATAAGGTTAAGATTAAATGCTTCTGGGTTAGGCACAATACAGGAATTTGGCTATTCTTGTTATTGGAAAGAGGAACAAGTTAATTGGGTATATTTTTAAAAGGAGCTCAATGCCTTACGATGGAATTGGGGATTAAAATTTTGTATAAAACTGTAATAGGTAAAGATATATGGCATCAGGATTTTTTGCATTGTTGGATGATATAGCAAGTTTAATGGACGACGTTGGGGCTATGAGTAAAATAGCCGGCAAAAAAACGGCGGGTATTTTGGGCGATGATTTGGCGGTAAATGCTGAAAAGGCCTCAGGTTTTGTCTCATCCCGTGAGATTCCGGTACTGTGGGCCATTAGTAAAGGATCTTTGATCAACAAAGTAATTATTCTGCCCTTTGCCTTTCTGCTCAGTGCCTTCCTACCAGTTGCCGTAACGATCATTTTAGTATTGGGTGGTCTATATTTAGCATATGAAGGCGTAGAAAAAATCTATGAGTATTTGGTGCCTCACGAAGAATCCAAGGTGACATTGGCTGAAATAAAATTGAGTAAAGCGGAAATTCTGGAATTGGAAAAGGAAAAAATAAAATCTGCCATTGTTACTGACTTTATTCTGTCCGTCGAAATTGTGATAATTGCCTTAGGAACCGTAGTGAATGAACCTATTTGGACGCAGATTCTTGTGGTATCCATCATAGCTTTGGTTGCAACGGTGGGAGTTTATGGTATTGTTGCAATGATAGTTCGCATGGACGATTTAGGTTTAAAATTCATACAACTAAATGGAAATAAAAGCAGTGTAACGTATGCCATTGGGAAATTTCTTGTGGCAGCATTACCAGTAGTTATTAAAAGCTTATCTGTGATCGGTACCATCGCCCTCGTATTGGTAGCCGGAGGTATATTTGTACATAACCTAGAGTTTCTCCATGATTGGCTTCATGGGATTCCGGCCATTTTAGGGGAATTTATTGCCGGTTTGGTCATAGGTTTCCTATGTTTATTGGTCGTTTTAGCATTCAAGCGGATTTGGAAAGCTTTTAAGCCAGAGGTGAAAGAGTCCCATTCCACAAAATGATTTATTTGGAATATTTTACTTTGAAGAGGATATAATCCATTCAGGAATAGTGTGAAAATATATCACGCAAAAATATTAAACCCATGACTGTTATTGTGGGTTTTTTTATGCTCTAAAAGGAATAGCAATGATCATTTACCAGATAACACCGCTCCCAAAAAAAAGTTGCATTCGGGTTAATCATTCAATTTTTTAGGCTATTTAAACTAACTACTTCCGTCTAGCTTTATCAAAGATTGCAAACTAGTTATGCGCAATATAAAATCATGGCAAAGATGAAAGACAAAAAAACAACTACAGAAAAAGATAAGCAACTTGAACAGTATGAGGTTGATTATAAAGATAAGGCGTTGACTACAAGACAAGGCTTAAAAGTTAACGACACGAATAATTCTTTAAAAGCAGGCGTTAGGGGAGCTACGCTTTTGGAAGATTTTTTATTGCGTGAAAAAATTCACAATTTTGATCACGAACGTATTCCGGAAAGAATTGTACATGCAAGGGGTAGTGCGGCCCATGGTTATTTTGAATTGTATGAAAGTATTGAGGAGTATTCAAAGGCAGGCATATTTACCGACACTGCCAGAAAAACACCTGTTTTTGTACGTTTCTCCACAGTAGCTGGGTCCAAAGGCTCCACAGATTTGGCCAGGGACGTTAGGGGTTTTGCCGTTAAGTTTTATACAGAGGAAGGCACTTGGGATTTAGTGGGCAATAACATGCCTGTCTTTTTTATTCAGGACGCTATGAAATTTCCAGATTTGGTGCACTCTGTTAAGCCAGAACCTAATAATGAAATTCCACAAGCAGCATCGGCACATGACACATTTTACGATTTTGTTTCGCTAACCACAGAAACACTGCACAACCATATTTGGGTAATGAGTGATCGAGGCATTCCACGAAGTTTACGTATGATGGAAGGTTTTGGAATTCACACCTTTAGATTGATCAATAAAAAAGGGAAGGCACATTTTGTAAAATTTCATTGGAAACCAAAATTGGGAGTACACTCTGTTACGTGGGATGAGGCAGTAAAAATTAGTGGGGCAGACTCAGATTTTCATAGAAGGGATTTATGGGATGCTATTGAAGCTGGTCAATATCCCGAGTGGGAATTAGGACTGCAAATTATTCCTGAAGAAGATGAGCATAAGTTCGATTTTGATCTTCTCGATCCAACAAAATTAATTCCAGAAGAAATGGTGCCTGTAAAAATTATAGGTAAAATGGTATTGAATAGAAATCCTGAAAATTTCTTTGCGGAAACCGAACAGGTTGCTTTTTTGCCAGGAAATATTGTTCCCGGTATCGATTTTACCAATGATCCTCTACTACAAGGCAGGTTATTTTCCTACCGAGATACACAGTTATCGCGCTTGGGAAGTCATAACTTTCATCAAATCCCAATCAATAGACCTGTAGCGGCAGTTCACACTAACCAGAGGGATGGACATATGCAGATGGAAATCCCAAAAGGTCAAACCGCCTATTTTCCAAACTCTCTCAGTGGAGGTTGTCCCTACTTATCAACGTTTGAAGAAGGTGGTTTTGAATCCTACCAAGAGCGCATTGATGCGAATAAAATACGTTCGCGCAGTGAAAGTTTCAGCGATCATTTTTCCCAGCCTGCACTATTTTACCGAAGCTTGGCACCTTGGGAAAAGAAACACGTTATGAACGCATATTCTTTTGAGTTGGGTAAATGCAACCATGAACATATTAAGTCGCGTATGTTATGGCTTATTGCCCAGATAGATGATTCTCTTGCTAAGGAAGTGGCGGATAATCTTGGCATGAAGGTTCCAGATGATATCGAGAGACCTATCAACCAGGCCATTGGTGCGAATGCCAATGTTGAGGATCATCAGCCTAAAGAGAAAAAAATATATTTGGAAGAATCACCGGAATTAAGTCAGGCAAATACAAAATTCGATACCATCGCTACAAGGCAAATTGCATTTTTGGTAGCTAATGGTTTTAATTTGAAAGCTTTCAATACTATGAAAAAAGCCTTGGAAGCAGAAAATGCCATGGTAAAACTTATAGCACCATTTGGTGGTACTGTGGTATGTGATGAAAAAAAGGAACATAAAGTAAATGCTTCAATAATGACAACAGAAAGTGTTTTATTCGATGCTATTTACGTGCCAGGAGGTAAAAAATCTGTTGATGCTTTGTTGTCCAAATCAAAATTTATAAAATTTATCAATGAAGCCTTTAAACATTGCAAGGCGATCGCTGTTGATGATGAAGGGGAAGATGTATTGGATGCCAGTGCCGTCGGCGAACATAAGGATGATAAAGCAATTTTTATAAATAAAAACCCAAAAGACTTCATAAAGGCAATTGCCCAACACCGAAATTGGGACCGAATGGAAATTGCAGAAGACGTGGCTGTTTAATTTAAATGTACAACCTAGAAAAACAGTAGTAAATGCTTTTCTAGGTTGTTTTTTGTTCAATAATTCATTGGAGAAACTACTGGTATTGATGCTCTGGCATCTGCTAGTTGTCCTGCCCTGCTAATAGGAAGGAGTTATCCTTTGAGCCCAGAATTAAAATGTCACTTGTTCCATAAAGTGCTTCGTAAGGCAAAGGTTGTAACTGTCGTTTGTACTTCCCGGTTGAATCTAATCTTCATACCAAGCCCTTGAGACCAATATATTTCTAGGGGTAAACATCTTTATTATTGTATAATTCACTGAGAATTAGAGGATTGTAAGATATGGGATATATAGGGCTTTACAACACATAGTTTAAGAAAAACATTACAGAATTATTTCTAAATGCGCTATTTTTAATATCGTTTGTACTAATCCTCGTTGTTGTTTGGAATTAATTTTAGCTTCTCTAAACTACCATATAAACAAAATTTTAAACACTATAAACTAGGTATAAAAATCCGTTAAGTCCTACTTAAAGGATATTTAAATCCTGCCCTTTCATCGCATTTAACAACATTAAATAAGAAATCTATGGATACTATGGATAACGATAGAACCTCAAATATAAATAGGCAATTAAAACAGCATATATATTCACCCCAACTGAATCATCGAACTACAAACATCCCATCGGGAGCACCAAAAAAGAAATTGACAGAAATTGTTTGTATAACATCTTATCCACCACGGGAATGCGGTATTGCCACTTATTCCATGGATTTGGTTAATACGCTGAAGCAGAAGTTCGGCGAGTCATTTAATATATCGATATATCCTTTGGAATCCAACTCCTCCAAACATGAGTATAAGGATTCAATTGAAGGAGTCCTGAATACTGATTTACAGTTAGATTTCCTTCAAGCTGCATATTATATAAATTCCAATCCCCAAGTGGGTCTGGTCCTCATTCAACATGAATTTGGACTTTTTAATAATAATGAAAATTCATTTTACGAGTTCTTGGAATATTTGGACAAACCAATCGTCCTTACATTTCACACCGTACTGCCTCAACCTACGGAAGAATTAAAGAAAAAAGTAGCTCTGATGTGCGCACAGGCTGATCAGATTATTGTCATGACCCATACCTCTTCTAGAATACTGCAGAATGAGTATAAAGTCCCTTCAAGTAAGGTAACTGTAATTGCGCATGGCACACATTTAATTGAATTTGAAAATAAAAACGATTTAAAAACGAAACATGATCTTGAGGGTAGAACAGTACTTTCCACCTTTGGATTATTAGGCCCGGGAAAAAGCATTGAAACAACGTTGGAAGCTTTACCTGGGATCATCGAACACTATCCTGACGTAATCTTTTTAATTATAGGTAGAACCCATCCAAATTTGGTGAAGGAGCAAGGAGAAGTCTACCGAGAGTTTTTGGAAACAAAAGTTAAATCCTTGGGTATCAATAATCATGTACGTTTCATTGACCGGTTTGTCCCGCTAGAGGAATTACTGATTTATTTAAAATTGACAGACATCTATCTTTTTACTTCCAAAGATCCTAATCAGGCCGTCAGTGGCACGTTCGCCTACGCTTTAAGCAGTGGCTGTCCGATTATTTCTACGCCTATTCCCCATGCGCTCGAAGTATTAAAGAATGGGGCGGGCGTATTGTTTGATTTTCAGAATGCCGGGCAATTACAGGAAGCGGTAGTGGATTTGCTTGGAAATGAGGAGAAAAAATATCAGATGAGTCTAAATGGAATGCATACTTCGTCTGTCTCTGCTTGGCAAAACGCGGGCATCGCACATGTTAGGGTATTTGAAAAAGTATTACAAAGTTCCCTCAATCTAAAATACAAGAAGCCTCCAATAGATTTAAGACATCTAAAAAAGATGACTACCGATGTTGGAGTCATTCAATTTTCTCAGATCAATCAACCGGATTTGGATAGTGGATATACCCTGGACGACAATGCCCGTGCTTTGCTTGCTATGTGCAAACATTATGAATTAACTGGTGATCCTGACGATTTAAAATATATAAGAACGTATTTCAATTTTGTTTTCAGTTGCTTCAGACATGATTGCAAATTCTTAAATTACGTCAACAAAGACTACGAGTTTACCGATCAAAACGAGACCGTAAATTTAGAAGATGCGTGTGGTCGTGCCATATGGGCACTTGGCTACTTGCTTTCCATGTCCTGGTCTTTTCCAGAAGATTTCGAGCCATTAAAGGATAAAGCGATGTTTGTTTTTAAACATGCCGTTAAAGCGATGGAAACCACCCGATCGCCTCGTGCCATTGCCTTTATCTTGAAAGGACTTCACTTCTATAATCGAATCAACGAAGGGGATTGTGTTAACGCTAAAGTTACTGAATTGGCGGATAGGTTGGTCTCTTTATATAAAAAGGAAGCTGATGATAATTGGCAGTGGTTCGAAAGCTATCTTACCTATGGCAATAGCGTTCTTCCAGAGTCTTTGTTAATGGCTTATTCAATGACATTAAAACCTGAATATCGCACTATCGCGAAGTCATCCTTTGATTTTTTATTATCTAAAATTTTTAATAATGGAACAATCGCTGTCATCTCCAATCAAAATTGGCATTGGAAGGGGGAAACGTTAAGTACCGAATTTAAAGGGGGGGAGCAACCTATTGACGTTGCTTATACCATTTTGGCCTTGCGATATTTCCATAAGATTTTTCCGCATCAAGGGTATAATTTAAAATCGGAGGAAGCCTTTGATTGGTTTATGGGGAAAAATCCACTCGATCAAATCATCTATAATCCTTGTACGGGAGGCTGCCATGACGGACTGGAAATGACTAACGTGAATCTGAATCAAGGAGCGGAATCTACCATCAGTTATCTGTTGGCACGGATGGCTTTCGAAAATTTTAATAGATAATGCGAATCGCAATTTTATCCCCGATTGCATGGCGAACCCCTCCACGTCATTATGGGCCGTGGGAACTGGTGGCGTCCACGATTGCCGAAGGGCTCATCAATAAAGGCCATGATGTGACGTTATTTGCTACAGGTGATTCTATGACCAAAGGTAAGTTAGATGCGGTTTGCCCAAAGCCATATGAAGAGGTAGGGGATATGGACGTAAAGGTATGGGAGAGCCTTCATATAAGTAATCTTATGGAAAAGGCTGGTTCCTTTGACCTTATCCACAATCATTATGACTTTCTACCCTTGACCTATTCCAAGCTCATAAAAACACCAATGATTACAACAATACACGGTTTTTCTTCTGAACAGATAATCCCTGTATATAAAAAGTATAATGCCACTTCCACCTATATTTCGATTTCCGATGCAGATCGGCATCCCCAACTGGAATATGACCGTACAATCTATCACGGTATAGATGAAACAAAGTTTAAATTTTGTGAAAATAAGGAGGATTACCTTTTGTTTTATGGTCGTATCCATCCCAATAAGGGAACGAGCGAAGCGATTGAAATTGCACGTTTATCTGGCTACCCATTAATCATTGCGGGATTGATTCAGGACCAAGACTACTTTAACCGTAATATAGCTCCACGAATTGACGATAAAAATGTCATTTATTTAGGAAATGTCAGTCAGGCAGAAGGAGATAAATTATTGGGAAATGCCAAGGTATTACTACATCCTATATCTTTTGATGAACCGTTCGGATTAAGTGTGGCCGAAGCAATGATGTGTGGTACTCCAGTTATAGCCTTCTCCCGAGGCAGCATGCCCGAACTAATAGAGCCTGGTAAAACGGGATATTTGGTTCATCAAGTGTCAGATGCCGTGGATGCGGTTAATTCATTAAACGATATAGATCCTTTCTATTGTAGGGCCCATGCCTTGGAGAAATTTAGTTTAGACCGAATGATCACCGAGTATATAAAGGCCTATGAATCTTTGTTATTTCATTCCTGCAAAAATTACTGATGATATATTTACTTTCGAAGGGCGTGTAACAATTCATCCATTGCAACAGTTGCATAGGAGGAGGAATAGTCCGAAACCGCATAAGGAAGTACCAGACTCCCATTATTGATCATTGAGCCGCAGGAATAGACTACGTTGGGTACATAACCTTCTCGCTCTTCCTCTAATGGAGAAAGTAAAGGTTGGGACAACCTTCCTATTTCTTTGGTGGGATCATCTAAATCAAACAGGGAAGCCCCTATACAATAACGTCGCATCGGACCCACTCCATGTGTGATGACAAGCCAGCCCTCCTCGGTCCAAAGAGGCGCGCCACAGTTTCCAATTTGTGTGAACTCCCAAGGATATTTGGGTTCCTGGATTTTAATGGGATTATTCCATAAGGTGTTCCTATCGGAAAACATTATGTAATTGTTGACCCCATCTACTCTGGCCAACACAGCATACTTTCCTTTAATTTTTTGAGGGAACAAAGCAAAATTCTTGTTTTGCGCCGCTTTCCCGTGCATGGGCATAATTCTAAAATTGGTAAAATCTTCTGTGGACAATAATTTTGGCAAAATGGTATGACCATCATAGGCGGTATATGTTGCGTACACCTTAATGGACCCGTCGTCTTCCGTAAATCTTACAAAACGCGCATCTTCGATACCATTGCTTTCGGAAGGGGAAATAGGAAAAATAACCCTTTCCGAAATATCAGAATCCAAACTGAATTCCACATCGTAGTAAGAATCTACCAACCATGTCATCTCTTCTAAGGCCAAACGTTTATCTGTACTAATTCCATTGGATAAAACCCTGGCGACAGAAGTTTTCAGATCATGGTACTCAAAATGTTCGGGCAGGTTGTTCATAATAGCCGAAGAATGCTGTTCGGATATTTTCATTTCATGAAGCTTTTGTACAAAACGTTGTTTATCATATGATTTCTTCTGTACAATCTTTGCCAGGTCAATATGATTCCTCACCCTGTTGGGATGAAAATCATTATTTGCATCCAGGATCCCACGTCTAAAAACTATGGATGATAAATGGCCCTCTCCTGTAGCACGAAACGAAATAATGACTCTTTTCTCTCCTTTGGATAAAAACGATTGATCAAAATCCTCAATAATTGATGGATTGAACATTGCAGCCGATTCTATGGAATATTCCATAGTAGCATAGGAACCGATAAGTAGTTTTTCCTCCATCGAAAAATTATCCGGGTCCATTTCCATGAGTTCAATAAGATCCTTATGGTTCTCAAAATGGCGAAGAAAAATCTGGGAAATGTTCCGGTGCCTTCCGGCGAACTCGCGTAAAGTATGGTCTAATTCCCTATTAAGAGACATTCCATCAAGGGAAACCACTCTTTTTATCAATTCACTGGTTCGCTTTTCGCCATTGTTAAAAAAACGTGCTGCTACTCGGCTATTATCTGGTAAAAACTTAACATTTTTTCGTTGAACGGAAACAGGCATTCTCTATGTGATTAAGAAGGTTAGGTAAAATGGAAATATCTTATAAAGAGTAACTAAAATACAAAACTTAGTGCGTAATATTTCGAATTAAAGTAAATCAAAAGTCGAAGAATATTTTAACTGTAATCATCTTTAAAATAGTTTAATTACACACCATTTAAATCTTAGGTTTTTAAGGGTATTGGCTCAAAACCGGGGAAGTACGTTTTATGTTGAACTTATGTTAGCCTCCAATAATTTCACCACCGTTAATATGTATCACTTGTCCTGTCATATAACTACTATCCTCGCTGGCAAGAAATACATAGGCAGGTCCAACTTCCGATGGTTGTCCAGGCCGCCCCATAGGAACATCTTTACCGAAATCTTTCAGACGTTCCTTTTCAAATGTAGCGGGTATAAGTGGGGTCCATATTGGTCCGGGTGCCACAGCATTGACTCGAATACTTTTTTTAGCTAGGAGCCCTGAAAGACTTCTGGTAAATGTCACAATAGCCCCTTTAGTGCTGGAATAATCAATCAGGTGCTCAGATCCCCGGTAAGCAGTAACAGAGGTGGTGTTAATGATTGCATCCCCCTTATTCAAATATTCCATTGCAGCTTGGGTAATATAGAAGTAGGAGTAGATATTGGTTTCGAAAGTGGTATGTAGATTGTTGATGCTAATATCCTCTAAGTTTTCAACTGAAAATTGAACTGCAGCGTTGTTGACTACAATGTTCAGTTTCCCGTATTTATCAACGGTCTGTTGAACAGCTTCCTTACAAAACTTGGCATCCTTCACATCACCTTTGATCAATAGACATTCTTTTCCTTCTGCCTTAATTGCTTGTTGGGTATCCTTCGCATCAGTGTCTTCGTCCAAATAAACAATGGCTATATCTGCCCCTTCTCTTGCGAAATGGACAGCGGCACTTTTCCCGATACCACTATCACCGCCCGTGATAAGGGCTACTTTCCCCTTTAATTTATCACTTCCTTTGTAATTGTCTCTTATGGTCACTGGGGTACTTTCCATTACATACTGCCTCCCAGGTTGGGTTGACTGTTTTTCTTCTTTATTCATGGCCGATATTTTTTATGGTTACGACTTACTTCTAACAAAGAGAAAAAGAAATTGGGTTATGCTTTAATGCGATAGACAAATATTTTGGCTTAAAAAGAATTTTTAATAATGGAAATGTATAATCGCATATGGTGTGCTCTGGGAAGATTCTAATAAGAAGTGTGAGAGTGATAAAAAACACAAAGGGAACAATTAACGATGTTATACGTTACGAGTTCCCTTTGCTATCATATTATCCTTAACCAGAATTACCTGATTAGTCCAAAGGGTATAATCTCAGCCATAAAATATTAAACAGCACCCCGAAATATGATATCATGAAATTAGCAAAAATTGATCAATAAAAAAAGATCAGTTAAGCAAATATTTGGTAAATAATGGATAGGGTTATCTTATTTTGTGATTGAGATCATTTTGATGTGATTATAACCCAAATCTCAGGGAAGAATTATGGTCAATCAAAAAATTTCTACCCCGCTTCGCGTGTTGGTTTTTTGTTTTCGTTGGATGAAGGATTCACTGCTCCCGAAGTTTCGGGATTGTACATCCCCAAAGGCAATCCTGGGCAAGCATGGAAACCATAACCCGCTTCGCGTGTTGGTTTTTTGTTTC
>NZ_JBEWYP010000009.1:0-145235 GCF_040566555.1 Sediminicola luteus
GTGGTGCCTCCAGTCCCGAAGTTTCGGGAGAACCAGGGACTTTAATTTTTGTTGAGGATGTCCTCGAGGATTGTCGGGTTGTCAATTAATTTTTCAATGAAACTTCTGCTTTTCATCCTTTTGACGAATCTCTCCAGATACACGGCATCTTCTTTTGAGGTCACTTCTTTTTCCAGCTTTATATGCCAGTCATTGGCTATTTTGGTGTAATTGGTTTTGAAGTGGTGATCTAGGTGTTGTTTCAGCCTATTGCCAGGGTCAGAAGTTTCCCCAACATAATATTTGTCGGCCGAATTGCTGTATAATATGTATATCCAGTGACTCATGGGTTTCTTAAAAAAAATCCTTAACGAAGCACCTATTTTTTTGTGGTGCCTCCAGTCCCGAAGTTTCGGGAGAACCAGGGACTGTATTTTTTATTGAGGATATTTCTTAAAAACAAAAAATCCCTACCGAAGTAAGGATTTTTTTGTGGTGCCTCCAGGAATCGAACCAGGGACACATGGATTTTCAGTCCATTGCTCTACCAACTGAGCTAAGGCACCATGCCGTTTAAGCGGTTGCAAATATAATTTCAATTTTGCGATATCCAAACAAAAATCAAAAAAAAGCAAATAGTTTTTTTTCAAATGATGATCTTTGTAGTATGAACCTGATAGTTGACGCTGGTAATACTTTTGTTAAACTCGCTGTGTTTGATGGAGATAGGATGCTATCTGATCAAAAAGTGGAGTTGGATGGATTCTGTAAAAAAATCAAAGAATTTTTTGAGGAATACCCAGATATTAATCATTCCATCGTCTCTTCAGTAGGTTTTTTGGAGAAAAAGCATCTCGCAATGGTCGCTATTTTTAGTAAGGTCCATATTTTAAGCTCCAAAAGTTTGGTTCCATTCAAAAATTCTTATGCTTCGCCCCACACCTTGGGGGTGGATAGGATCGCATTGGCAACCGCTGCTTTTTATTATAACCCAAAAGGAAATACGCTGGTCATTGATGCAGGGACCTGTATCACATATGACATGATTAACGATATAGGAGAATACTTGGGGGGAGCCATATCTCCTGGGATTGCAATGAGGTATAAGGCCCTACATGAACAAACCTCCAAATTACCGCTACTTGAAACCGATGATATATTGGATTTTATTGGTAATACTACCGCATCATGCATCCATAGCGGAGTAGTGAACGGGGTTTGCAATGAAATAGATGGGGTAATTGAGCAATATAATGCCAGATTTATAAATTTAACAGTTATTTTAACGGGAGGGGATATGCAATTTTTGTCAAAACGATTAAAAAATACCATATTTGCGCATTCTAAATTTCTCCTAGAGGGGTTAAATTATTTGCTCGAATACAATAAACGATAAATGATCAAAAAATTTGTAATTGCAATTGTCTACTGTGCAACTTGTATTATCTATTCCCAAAACGGTACAGTATCCCCTTATTCATTTGGTATTGGCGATTTAAAAGCGGCAGGAACTGTTGAAAATCAGTCGATGGGTGGCGTAGCCATTTATGCGGACAGCATCCATATCAATCTTAGAAACCCTGCGGCCTACAGTAAATTGTCACTGACCACTTATACTGCCGGACTTACCAGAAAAGAATCAAGATTAAAAACATTTGACGATCAGGAAAATGCTTCTGTGTCCAATCTGGAATATTTGGCCATTGGATTGCCCTTGGGGAAAGGCTTTGGTCTAGGGTTTGGACTGATGCCATACTCTTCCGTAGGATACAACTCTGTAACACAAGGGGTCAACGCAGAAGGTGCTTCCCTAACCTATTCAGCTTCTGGTGAAGGGGGTCTGAACAGATTATACACTTCCCTAGGTTATGAAGTTTTTAAGGATTTCAGTATTGGTGCCACAATGAACTTTAATTTTGGAACCTTGAACAACGAGAGGGTCCAGACCGTAGAAGGGGTGCAATTTGGTACTTTGGACAGGAGAGAATCAAGAGTAAACGGATTCGATTTTAACTATGCAGCCAATTATACGCCCAAAATTTCTGAAAAATATAGGCTATTTACATCAGTAAGTGTTAATACCCAAATGAATTTAGTTTCAGAAAATACACGTACTATTGGATCATTTTCCTTGTCAACAGGGGCTGATGTTGAGGTAATTAATGTAAATTTGCAAGCACAGGGCTTAAAGAGTACCGAAATTAAGGTACCCACAACCACTACTTTGGGGCTCGGAATTGGAGAGGATAAGAAATGGTTTGTTGGAGCAGAATATAGTTTGCAGGGGTTGTCTTCTTTTGAAAATGAATTTTTGAATAGAAACAATGTAGATTATAACGATGCCAGTACTTTTGGTTTTGGTGGATTTTATGTACCTGATTATTCTTCTTTCACAAGTTACTTTAAAAGAGTAACTTATAGGGCGGGAGCCAAGCTTACGAAATCAGGTTTGGTGATCAATGATAAGGAGATAAATAACTTTGGCATAACTTTTGGAGTTGGATTACCATTGGGAGGAAGTTTCTCAAATCTCAACATCGGTTTCGAGTTGGGAAGAAGGGGAACAACCGATGCCGATCTAGTTGAAGAGAGTTACCTAAAAATGAATTTAGGGCTTTCGTTAAACGATAGGTGGTTCCAAAAAAGAAAAATAAATTAATAAGAACATTAACCATTTAAACTCATAAGAAAATGAAAAAGATACTTTACATCGCTGTCTTCACAGTATTGGGGTATGGGAGTATATATAATGCTCATGCTCAGGCTCAAAATCCTGAATGCAGCAATAACCTTTCTATATATGTTGAGCACGCCAAAGTAAAAAATTACGATGCTGCCTACACGCCATGGAAAATGGTTTATGACAATTGTCCTGATCTAAACTGGGCCAACTTCCCATATGGTGAACGTATTCTTGCCGATAGAGTGGAAAAAGCTACTGGAGCAGAAAAGACAACGGCCATTAACCAAATGGAGAAATTATATGATGATAGGCTAAAATATTTTCCTCAAAAAACAAATAAGGCCGAGACCATTATCGATAAGATCATCTTAAAATACGATAATAAATTAGCCTCAAACAGTGAGATCTACGAGCAATTGCATAAAGCTTTTACTGAAGATCAAGATAACTTTACAAATCCAAAGGCTTTGTACCTTTATTTCTCAAGTCTAGTGGATTTGAATGCTGAAGGAAGCAAGGATCTAGATTTGGTATTCTCCACGTATGATGCTGTAATGGCCAAAATAGATGTAGAGAACGATAAGTATACGACCATAATTCAAAAATTACTTCCAAAAGAGGATGCAAATACGTTGACTTCTAAGGAAAAAAGCCAGTTGAAGTCGGCCAACAGCTATTCTGAAACATATGGTAAAATATCTGAAAGTATCGATGGTAAACTAGGTGCCTTGGCAAATTGCGAAAACTTGATTCCATTATATGAGAAGAATTTTGAAGCTAAAAAGACCGATGTAAACTGGGTAAAAGGTGCCGTTGGTAGAATGTTCTCCAAAGAATGTACAGATGATCCTTTGTTTAAAAAATTATTCGAAGCTCAATTGGCTTTGGATCCATCAGCAGAGGCTTACATGTACGGGGCAACTTTAAAGTTGAAGGCAGGTGATTCTAAAGGAGCTGTATCAGATTACAACAAAGCACTAGAATTGGAAACCAATGCAAAAAAACGTTCAGACATTGCTTATAAAATTGCAACTACCTATGTAAGGTCTAGCAAATCCTCAGCAAGGAGTTATGCCCAAAAGGCGTTGGATGCCAACCCTTCCAATGGTAAGGCTTATTTGTTGATCGCAAGTCTATATGCTAGTAGTGCCAATGATTGTGGTACTACCACTTTTGAAAAAAGAGCAATTTATTGGAAAGCTGCCGATGTTGCAAGACAAGCCGGTAGAGTAGATCCTGCATTAAGTGGTAGATCTGCACAGGCTGCAACTAGTTATGCGTCCAAAGCTCCTTCAAAAGAAGATATATTCAACTCTGGAATGGCTGGTAAAACTGTTTCTTTCAGCTGTTGGGTTGGAGGTAGCGTAACTGTGCCTAGCTTATAAGATGTACAATCTTTTTAAAAATAATTTCAAGAGCATTGCCGTAGTTTTTTCTATGGCAATGTTTTTTTTATCCTGTAAGGACAATTATAAAAGAGTGGGGAAGGAGGCAGCGGAATTGATATATCCCCAAGGCGTAGCCGAAAATTTCACACTTACCTATACAGAAACTAAAAACGATGTGGGTAGCGAAGGTGTTGAGTCCACCAAGATTATTGCCGTTTTGTCCAGTCCCAGCACAGAAGATTTTGATAACCTCAGATTTAGGCATAGAACTTTTCCCGATGGCTTGAAGGTCGATTTTTACGATGACCAAAATAATAAAAGCATCATAAAGGCCGATTATGGGATTATTTATTCTGATACAAATTTGATAGATTTACAGGGTAATGTGGTGATCGAGACCCATGATGGTAAAATGCTTGAAACACCCCAGCTATATTGGGATAGGGCAAATGAATGGATTTTCACCCAGGCAAAATTTAAGTATACCAATCCGGAAGACGGTACTGTAATGGACGGGGAAGGAATGGATTTTAATAAAGATTTTAGTTTTTTCAGCGCCCATAGGACCTATGGTTTTATGAGTATTAAAGAAGAGTAATATGATCAAAGTTTTAAGATATACAGAATACCTTTATTTAGTGGTTGCTATCATTTCAATATATAAAATAATAACTCTTTGGAGTGTATCTCCTCAAGAGACCTACCTTTTTATTTTTTTTGCAGTAGTATCTTTGGGTATGTTCTTTTTCCGAAGAAATTATAGAAAGAAATTTGAACAACGTAAAAAAGACAATCAGAAATAGTGGAAGCCTCTATCATTGTAATCGTTGCAACACTTTTATTGTCCGCTTTTTTTTCGGGAATGGAAATAGCATTCATTTCTGCGAATAAGATTCATATAGAAATAGAGAAAAAACAGGAAGGTATTCTTGCCAAAGTGCTCACTAGGCTTACTCGGAAACCATCCAAGTTTATCGCTTCCATGCTTATAGGCAATAATATCGCCTTGGTGGTCTATGGTTTTTATATGGGGGATCTCCTCATGAATTGGTTTCAAGGGTTGTATCCGTCGCCATATGGTTTGGTCAATATCATGTTGACCGATTTTAGTTTAGTGGCCCAAACTATTATTTCTACTTTGGTCATTCTTTTTACGGCAGAGTTTTTGCCCAAGGTGCTTTTCCAGATCTATTCCAATACCCTTCTTAAGTTATTGGCAGTCCCAGCCTATCTTTTTTATATACTTTTCTCTGTTATTTCCGAGTTTGTTATTTGGGTATCCGATTTTATACTAAAGGCCTTTTTCAAAACAGATGGGGATGAGGTGCAATTGGCATTTAGTAAAATTGAATTGGGGGATTACATCACCGAGCAAATGGGAACCGTGGAGGAGGAAGATGATGTTGATTCTGAGATCCAGATCTTTCAGAATGCCCTAGAATTTTCTGCTGTAAAAGCAAGGGAGGTCATGATACCTCGAACTGAGATCACTGCGGTAGAGTTACATGAAAAACCAAAAAATTTAGTCAAGCTTTTTACTGAGACAGGGTTTTCAAAAATTCTTATATATAAGGATACAGTGGACAATATCATAGGCTATGTGCATTCCTATGAGCTTTTTAAAAAGCCAAAGACGATAAAAAGTGTACTACTGCCAGTCGAATTTGTCCCTGAGACCATGATGATCAGTGACATTTTAAACGTCCTTATTAAAAAACGAAAGAGTATTGCTGTAGTTTTGGATGAATACGGAGGGACCTCTGGTATCATGACTGTGGAGGATATTGTAGAAGAGCTTTTTGGCGAGATTGAGGATGAGCACGATTCCACAGACCTGCTTGAAGAAAAAATTGACGATTATAATTATAAGTTTTCCGCTCGGCTAGAGGTGGATTATATCAACGAAAATTATAAGCTCAACCTACCGGAGAGTGACGAATATGAAACCCTAGGTGGACTTATTGTCAATGAGACAGGTGAAATTCCAGAGCAAGATTCTCAAATTGTAATCGGTAATTTTACGTTTACGGTGTTGGAGGCATCCAATACAAAGATCGACCTGGTCAGTCTTCAAATTTCGAATAACGATTAGGATACCTTTATAATTCCCAATTAATTTACTGGTATCCCTACAATAAAAAAGGGGCCGTAAATCTTCATTTATGAGGTAGTGTCCTCCTATTATTTTTGCTTATTCCTTGTAATGGAACCACAATAGATTTAGAATCCATCAGTTATCCCATATTTTCTTTGCTATTTATAAAATAAAAATTTTAATACAAGAAAGAAAATGGTAATTTCGCCAACTGATTTAAAATAGTTTACATAATGGCAGTATTAGAGAATATTAGGAAACGAACCACCGTATTGATTTTGATCATAGGGTTGGCTTTGTTTGCATTTGTGATTTCAGGTGTATTCAGTAGTGATGGCTTTTCTGATGGGAAGGTTGGTTCTTCTGTGGCAGAAATTAATGGTGAAGAAATCTCTATAGATGAGTTTAGGCAAAAAGTAGAAGCGGCCTCAAGAAGATATGGCCCACAAGCATCTTCCATGCAAATGGTGAATACTGTTTGGGAACAAGAAGTTCGTAATATGGTATTGGGTCAGCAATTTGAAGAGCTTGGTATCGATATTGAACAAGATCAGATTGTAAATTATATCAGCAGTAATCCTGCGTATAGTCAAAGTCCTCAGTTCTTAAATGAAAGTGGGGTATTCGACGCCAATAAATTCCGTGGGTTTATTGCGGATCTTAAAACGAATAATCCAGCTCAATATGAGATCTGGTTGCAAGAGGAAAAGGCTATTATACAAATGGCCAAAGAGCAGACCTATTTCAATTTGATAAGAGCAGGTGTTGGAGCTACCCTAAAAGAGGGAGAGTTCGAATATAAATTGGCAAATGATAAGGTAGATCTAAGTTACGTACGCGTACCTTATACTTCGATTTCCGATAGTGCTGTTCAGGTAAGCAAAAAAGAGATTGAAAATTATATTTCTGCCCATAAGAAAGATTTTAAACAAGAAGAGGCTAGAGATATCCGTTTTGTTTATTTTGAAGAGAAAGCATCTTTGGAAGATGAAAATGCCGTTAAGGAAGAAATAGTTAAATTATTGGACGATACTGTAGAGTATAACGCTTCTAAGGACGCGAACGATACTCTAGTTGGTTTTAGAAAGAGTACTGATTTGGCAGCTTTCTTGGATAGGAATTCAGACTTGAAGTATGATACCATCTACAAGGCTAAAAATGATCTGCCAGCAAAATTTGCGGATTCTTTGATCAATTTGCCTATCGGTGGCATTTATGGCCCATACAGAGATGGAAATTTCTTCAAGTTTTCTAAAATGGTCGACAAAAAATCGAAAGGTTCTGTGAAAGCGAGTCACATCCTAATTTCTTTTGCAGGCGCTGAAAGAGCTAATCCAGAAGTTCAAAGAACCAAGGAAGAAGCGGAAAAAGAAGCAAAAGAACTTTTAGCAGAAGCTAAAAAGACTGGGGTTGTTTTTGCTGAATTGGCGAGGGACAAATCAGACGGACCTTCTGCTCCACGTGGAGGAGACCTTGGGTATTTCCAAGAAGGTGTAATGACAGAAAAATTCAATGATGTTGCTTTTAATAACCCGGTAGGTTATATCGGCCTTGTGGAAACAGAATTTGGATTTCACATTGTAAAAGTAGATGATAAACAAGATATTTATAAGATAGCAACTCTAGCCAGGGAAATAGAGCCTTCAGAGGAAACTACAAATAAATTGTTTACAGATGCCACTAAATTTGAGATGGAAACTGCAGATTCAAAAGAAAATTTTGCTGCGTTGGCAAAATCCAAAGATTATATGGTAAGACCTGTAAATAAAATAAAGGCGATGGATGAGAACCTTCCTGGACTGTCTGCTCAAAGACCTGTTGTTCAGTGGGCCTTTAACGAGGATACCAAGGTTGGTGATATCAAACGTTTCAACATCAATAATGGCTATGCAGTGGTTCAATTGACAGCAACTTATAAAGAAGGTGTTATGTCTCCTGAAGATGCATCAGTGATTGTGCTTCCTAAAATTAGAAAGGACAAAAAAGCAGAACGTATTATGGAAGCCAATAAAGGAAAATCAATGGACGCTTTGGCCAAGGACAACAATGTGAGCATGGCAACTGCATCGGCCCTAACCATGCAGTCACCTACAATTCCAGGTGCTGGAAGAGAACCATTGGTTGTCGGCAAAGCATTTGCAATGGACAAGGGGATTACTTCTGGATTAATTAAGGGTGAAACAGGTGTGTTTATGGTAAAGGTTACAAATAAGGAGGCAGCTCCTAAATTGGACAATTACAGTACATATGCCAATAATGTTAAGGCCGCTAATGAATCTAAGGTAAGTTCGGCAGTATTTGCAGCTTTAAAAGAGGCAGCAGAGATTGAAGATAAAAGATCTATCTTCTACTAATCGAGTTAGAAGTTAATTCATAATAAAAAAGCCTCCCAATGGGAGGCTTTTTTATGTTATAGAATCATTTCAGAATAGGGAATAACAGTTTTGAAGCCCTTTTTATTGAAGTAGGATATGGTTTCTTTTGTGCCTGTGGCCAAAATAAAATCACCTCCCCAGGCCCCTAAACTTTTGATACTTCCCGGAAAATCGGGAAACAGCTTTTCTTTAACGGTTTCCATTTGCAAATTATCGGCTAATAATCGCTCGTGTTCGTCAATCAGAGAATTGAATTCCTGTATATCCTGACACTTTAGAATACTTTTGGTGATCTGATTGACTGCGGAGATCAAATTGAGAAGATCAAACTCCTTTTGTCGATATTGGGCAATGCCCTCACGGCTATTTTGTTTCTCATTAAGATATATAAAGTACAGTTGATTTTTAAAAGGAGGATCAAAGCTTACTGCCTCTACTACTGGTATATCCTTTTTTAAATGGTATAGGATAGATGTTCTATGTTGTGCGCATGCGATATCATACCCACTACCAGAAAATGAGTCCCAAAGCAATTTAAAGGCATCCACTTGAGCCCACTGGGCTATGTTATTGATTAGGGTAGAGGAGGATCCCAAACCCCAATCCCTTGGAAAATTTAAATGGGTCTCTACCAGTAGTCCTTTAGTGTTCTTTAGGAAATTGGAATTTAATTGATAGGCAGCATTCAAGATACGTAGTAGGGTATTCCTAACCGAAGCTTCTGTTGTAGTATTGCCGGTCTTTGAAACAGGTATTTGATGTCTGATATCGGCTAGTTCAAGAGTGGTTTCGAACCATATTTCTTCTGTGTGGGTGTAACTCTTCCACACGATGTTTTCACCTTCTATTGAGGAAATATTTAGGGATTGCCCATACTTTGTAGGCAAGGCCAGGCTTAGGGCACCATCCAAGACGGCGTATTCACCTGTTATCAAAAGTTTACCGTTGCTGTAGTAGTGTTCTTTCATTGCCCTTTTCGTAATACCTGCATTGCCTCTACAACAGCATTGTGTGTAACCGTATTTTTTTTAAAGTGATGTACCAAAGTGTTTTTTTCTGCCTCCGTTGCCTGCATCTGGTTCAAGATATTCATCAAATGCATTTTCATATGCCCTTGTTGTATCCCTGTGGTGACCAAGGATCTTACTGCTGCAAAATTCTGTGCCAAACCAGCAACTGCAACCAACTGCATTAATTCCTTTGCTGAGGGTCTATCCAAGATATCCAAGGCCATTTTTGCCAAAGGATGTAAGCTCGTCAATCCGCCTACGGTCCCCAGGGCCAAAGGTACTTCTATCCAGAATCTAAAGATCCCATCTTCTATGGTGGCATGGGTCAAACTAGTATATTGTCCGTCTTTGGACGCGTAGGCGTGGATTCCGGCTTCCACGGCCCGGAAGTCGTTTCCGGTTGCCAGGACCACTGCGTCGATGCCGTTCATGATACCCTTATTGTGGGTAACCGCTCTATAGGGTTCTACTTTTGCTATGTCAACGGCACGCACCATTTTTTCTGCAAATTCAAGGGCTGAGACTTCATTTCCCTCTTTCAGGTCATTAACGGGACAGCTGACCTCAGCTCTTACCAAGCAATTGGGTACATAATTGGAAAGGATGCTCATTACAATTTCAATATCCTTCTCTTCTTCGGAAAACCCCGAATATTTCAACGCTTCTTTTTTAAGTGTGAGTGCCAATTGTTCCAAACAGGAATTGATGAAATTGGCACCCATGGCATCCAGTGTTTCAAAGGT
Organism: Sediminicola luteus; assembly: GCF_040566555.1. Taxonomy (GTDB): domain Bacteria; phylum Bacteroidota; class Bacteroidia; order Flavobacteriales; family Flavobacteriaceae; genus Sediminicola. The sequence goes on from NZ_JBEWYP010000009.1 coordinate 10,274, forward strand.
GCAATGGAGTTGATAGTAGTCCTTAAGTTCTTTGCTCTTATTTCGTAAAAGGATGTCAGTGATGCCGCCACCCCTTTTGGTCATATTTTTGGTTATTGGAATCGTTTCCTCCAATAACTTGGATTTTATGCCCTTAAAGAATGTCTCTAATTTTTGGCTGTCCCCTTTGTACATAAAATGTACCTGTCCAATTTTTTCTGTACCCAATACCTCGGTCTTAAATCCACCGCGATGGAGCCAGAATTTAGCAGCTTTACTTGCAGCGGCCACCACAGAGCTCTCCTCAATGGCCATAGGTATGGCGAACAGTTTGTCATTTATTAAAAAGTTGGGTGCTATACCCAGGGGAAGGTAAAAGTTGGTGATGGTGTTTTCTATGAACTCATCATGTAGCTTTTGGAGTTCTTCGTCCGAATTCCAATACCGTTTGATTGTCGCCTTGGTTTCCTTGGAGTTATCTGTGTATTTAGTAGAAATCCAATCAATTTTTTCTTCTTTGGTAAGCTTTGAGAATCCTTCTATAGGGGCCATCTTCATTTATTTAATCTGTACGCCAAAGATAGTGATAAACACAATAATTGGAGGGGCCAGATGCCTTAGTGGCCATACTATCCTAAAGTTGTGATTATTTAGGAACAAAGTTTATTTTTTTGTGAAATTATTAGTAAACTTGGACGTTTTAAACAATTTTTGAAAATTAATGAAAAAACTACACTTTTCACTCTTATTTATTTTAGGTTTTATAGTGGCCGGAACGGCCCAGGACAAGCAAATTCCTTTAGAGGAAATTTGGAATGGTGAATTCAGGACAGAGGGCATGGATGTCCTGAGATCTATGAATAGCGGAACCGAATATACCGTTCTAAACAGCGATCGGGATACGAAATCTTCCATGATCGACAAATATGCTTATTCTACCCTGGAGAAGTTGGAGACTATTGTTTCATCTGCTGATAGCAAGGAAATTCCATATTTTACTTCCTATGAATTTAGTCAGGATGAAAGTAAAATTTTATTGGCAACAGAGATAGAGCCCATTTTTAGACGTTCTACATTAGGTGTTTTTTATTTGTACGACGTTGCTTCCAAAGAGGTCATCAAAATAGCTGACTCAAAAATCCAGGAACCAACATTATCCCCAGATGGTGCTAAAGTGGCCTATGTGCAGGACAACAATTTATTTGTGTTCAATTTAGCAGATGAAACTACGGTCCAAGTCACTATGGACGGAGTTAAAAACAAGATCATCAATGGGGTAACCGACTGGGTATATGAAGAGGAATTTGGATTTGTTCGTGCCTTTGAATGGAATTCCGTAGGAACCAAAATTGCATTCATTCGCTTTGATGAATCAGAAGTACCAGAATTTTCAATGGATTTGTACGGGTCTGAATTATATCCAAGCAGACACGAGTTTAAATACCCGAAGGCCGGAGAGAATAATGCTGTTGTTTCTTTGCACCTATACGATGTTGCTAATGGCAAGGTCTCTATGGTTGACCTTGGAGATGCCTATTACATTCCACGGATAAAATGGATGAACAATGCAAATAATCTCAGCGTTCAAATATTGAACCGCCATCAGGATCTTTTAAAATTTATGTCTGTCAATGCGGTTAATAATAAGGTGTCGCTTCTTTTAGAGGAGAGTGACAAGGCCTATGTTGATATTACAGATAACCTTACTTTCTTGGCTGATGACAGTTTTATCTGGAGTAGTGAAAAGGATGGTTACAACCATTTGTACCTATATGATTCCAAAGGAAAGTTGAAGAACCAGGTTACAAAAGGTCCATGGGAAGTAACCAGTTATTATGGTTATGACAAGAAAACGGATAAGATCTATTACCAGTCTACAGAAAACGGATCTATCAATAGGGATGTTTACAGTATTGGCCGCAGTGGGAAAAGCAAAAAAAGGCTGACCGAAAAAATAGGACAGAACTATGCCTCTTTTAGTGCCGATTTCACCTATTTCATAAATACATTTTCCAGTGCAACTACACCACCGGTGTATACCTTGCATAAGGCCCAAACTGGAAAGGAACTAAAGAAAATTAAAGATAACCAGGCCCTTCTAGAGAAATTGGAGGCATATGCCATAAGTCCAAAAGAATTTTCTACACTTGCGATCAACGGCAACGACCTCAATATGTGGATGATCAAACCACAGGATTTCGATGCTACAAAGCAATATCCATTGTTAATGTTCCAATACAGTGGTCCAGGCTCACAGTCCGTCGCCAATAGATGGATGTCCTCCAATGATTATTGGTACCAGATGTTAGCTGCCGAAGGATATATCATTGCTTGTGTTGATGGTAGGGGTACAGGATTGAAAGGCAGGGATTTTAAGAAAGTTACCCAATTGGAATTAGGAAAATACGAGGTTGAAGACCAAATTGCCGCAGCTACAGCCTTGAGTGATCTTTCATATATTGATGAAAATCGTACTGGTATATGGGGGTGGAGCTATGGTGGCTTTATGTCCACTAATTGCTTGCTTAAGGGAAATGAGGTGTTTGAAATGGCAATTGCGGTTGCTCCGGTGACCTCTTGGAGTTTCTACGACACTATTTACACGGAGCGGTTTATGAAGACCCCAGCGGAAAACCCTAGTGGGTATGATGATAATTCACCATTTAATTACCCGGAATTACTAAAGGGCAAATACTTATTGGTACACGGATCGGGTGATGATAATGTTCATGTACAAAATTCCATGCGTATGATTGAAGCCTTGGTACAAGCAAACAAACAGTTTGATTGGGCCATCTATCCCGATAAAAATCACGGAATATATGGGGGCAACACCAGACTGCACCTGTTTACTAAAATGACCAACTTTATTAAAGAGAACCTTTAACCAAAACAACTTATATGTCAAATACCATCAAACCAAGCGAACAGCAAGAACTTTTTGGACATCCCAAGGGATTGTTTTATCTCTTCTTCGCTGAACTATGGGAGCGTTTTAGCTTCTATGGTATGCGTGCCCTATTGACCCTCTACATGGTAGAGGTTATTTTTGAGGCCCTGGCCGAACGGGATTTTGCTACGGCGGCCGTTTATGCTTCTTATGGATCCCTTGTATACGCCTCAACAGTGATCGGAGGGCGTATTTCCGATCAAATTTTAGGAATGCGGAACTCTATTTTTCTGGGAGGGATATTAATGTCCGTAGGTCATTTCGTATTGGCGATTGAAAACGATATTGCTTTTTACTTGGCTCTTTCCCTAATCATTGTGGGAAATGGGTTTTTTAAACCAAACATATCAACGTTCGTAGGTGCCTTGTATGAAGAAGGGGATGTGCGAAAGGATTCTGGTTTCACCATATTTTATATGGGTATCAATATCGGAGGATGGGTCGCCCCATTATTGTGTGGTTGGTTGGCGTACAGCTATGGCTGGCACTATGGTTTTGGCTTGGCAGGAATAGGGATGCTGACCGGACTGATCTTCTTTTGGAGCGGTATACGTAAGAATGTTTTTGGGGATAAGGGTATGCCCCCCAACCAAGAGGTAATGCAAAAGAAGGTATTGGGAATAAAACAAGGGATTCTCGTTCCTGTTTTGGCAGTTCTTTCTGCGCCATTGATCGCCTATCTTTTGTCTGCTTATAAATCCTTAGGGGCTGAAGGCACCTTTTTTGATGATCAGAATATAGTCAACGTAATTTTCAAGGGTATTGGAGTAACAATTTTGGCTTATCTGGGCTATATCATGTACCAGGCTACTTTGGACGAACGTAAAAAGCTGTTCGTGGCTGTTCTGATCACCTTTTTTATGACCATATTCTGGGGTTTCCATGAGCTATCTGGAAGTGTGATCACCTTGTTCGCTGCAAGAAATGTGGAGTTGGACTTTATGTCAGCAGCCCAGACCAATTCATTAAATTCAATGTTCATTATCATCTTGGCGATTCCTATTTCTTTGATGTGGACCTTTCTAAATAAAAGAAACCTGAATCCAAGGACACCTTATAAATTTGGACTGGGGCTTTTGTTTGCAGGGGTCAGTTTCTATATCTTGGCAATAAGTGGTGCGAGTGCCAATGCCAATGGTTTGGTGCCATTTGCCTATTTATTGTTGATGTACTTTTTAATATCTGTCGGGGAACTGTTTATGTCTCCGGTTGGACTGTCCAAAATCACCGATCTCTCGCCTAAAAGAATAGTGGCATTTATGATGGGGGTTTGGTTTTTATCTTCTGCCTTTGCTTTTCAAGTGGTAGGCTTTATTGGTAAAAAATTGGCGATAGAAAGTACTGATAAAAACGTGGGTGGGTTTGAAACCCTTTCTGTGTATACAGATGGTTTCCAGCTTATTGCAGAATATGCGATAGGTGCTGGATTACTAATTCTTATAGCTTCTCCTTTGATCAAAAAATTAATGGGTAACGTGCATTAGTACTAGTCGTTTACAATAAAATAAAAAGCTCCCTTTTCACCAGTATAGTGAAAAGGGACTTTTTTTTGTTCACATGTCCGCTGCCACCGCAATACATCACTTCTGTAATTACTACCGTCTGCGATAATTTGTTTTGGCTTTATGGAATCTATAAATCGAATTAAATTTAGTTTAGGGGATTGCGTTACCAAAATCAAATCTGGTTGGTACCCCTTTGGAGGGTACATTCCCGTACTATCTAAAATATATAATTGCTGATCTTGTATGTTATATGCATTTTTTAAAGGAACATGGTTCACAGTTTCTATGCGTTCGGCAGTGTTATAATCTTCCTGTAGTGACTCTGCTTTTATATTATTGGTGGTGCTTATAGATAAGTTGTTCCCTATGCGATGAAAAAGAACCGAATTTCTTGTTTGGTGCAGTATTATGATTTCTTCCTTGTGCTGCCCAGTATATTTGGCATAGATTAGATACGATTGAAAACACATCACAAGTGCCATGCTGATGAATAATCTTTTAGGGGAGCGTTTTGAAAAAAAGACCAATACACTTGCCAAGAGGGCATAACCCAATATCACTTGTGCTAGGTCAAAAGAAATGTTTCTAAAAATAAAGCTTTCCTGCTTCCCTACCCATCCGACAATTAAGTTCATGAAGGAAATCATTTCATTATATAGGGCGGCAATAAAAGAAGGCAAGGTATGGGTCACGGCCAATATAATCACTAGGATTCCCAGACCTAGGATGATGCCTAAAAAGGGTATTATGGCCAAATTTGAAATAAAGAACAGCCCTGGAAACTGATGAAAATAAAACAGGGCAATGGGAAGAACGCCTAATTGAGCTGCAATGCTAACACTGGTCAATTGCCAAGTCTTTTTTAGGATCAGATTGTTGGGCGACCATAACTTCTGTAACAGAGGATAGATCCAAAGAATGGCAAAAACTGCTGAGTAGCTCATCTGGAATCCCACTTGAAAGAGAAACATGGGCTCTATCAGAAGGATAAAAAATAAAGACAATGCCAAGATGTTAAAGGAGTTGGTGGGCCTATTAAGAAACATCGCATACGCCAAAAAAGAGAACATGCTTACTGCCCTGACAATAGAAGCGGAGAGACCAGCAAGAAAGGCGTAGCTCCAAAGAATGGCAAGGATAACTAACAATTGTATGGTTTGTCCGTGCTTTAATTGCTTTAAGGGTGCCAAAACATATTGAAGGATCAGTAATAGTATCCCAATGTGCAGTCCAGATACGGCCAAGATGTGGATGGCACCTGCGTTGACATAATTAGTATAGGTGTCTTCAGAAATATCGGTACGTTGTCCCAACAAAAGAGCTTGGATTATACTTAATTCCTCTTGGCCTATTTGTGCTTTTTTCAATTGTGCGATGATATTTTCCCGAATCTTGAATGTCCAGCCATAAGGCGTGGAAAGCGACTGATCCCTTATTTCAAAAAGATGGGGCTCCAATTGTATGCGATGGTAAATCCCCAAGGTATTCAGATAGCTCTTGTAGCTAAACTGATGTGGGTTTAGGGGTTTGTTTATTTCACCATACGATCCATAAAAGACTATTTGTTGGTCTGGTTTTAATCTTTGCCCTAATGAGTCTGGTTTTGAGGATAAGAGGATCATTCCGTCACTTTGCCTGTGGTCAACTTCTAGTACCGAAGCGATATAGTTATCGGAGAAGGTGTTTGATTTTAGTACTTCTTGAATTTGTAAATGGTATAAGTGGAGACCAGAATCTGTGCTTCTGGAATAATGATCTGCGTGATTTTTGGGCTGGGCAAGGTTTACGGCCAAAAAACCTATACAAAGGGTGGTGCATGCTGCTAGGATTCCAAATGAGACGGAATGGGATTTGCCAGTCCTATAATAAATTATGGCAAGAAGGATAAAGGAAATGATAGTGCACCATAATGGAATGCCTGGTGAGGTATCCAAAAAGTACCCTAGAAGTATCCCGAAAATCAGGAACAGAGAAAGTTTTACCGAGTTTTGCCTAAAGAACACGGGTTGCTTTTACAAAAGCGCTGTTCCAATAGCCTTCCCTTAAGGAAGAAACAATAACACCCCTAGAGGTGGAAGAATGAATAAATTTAATTTCATCCCCTTCTGTAGTGACTACCAACCCCACATGGTTTATTTTTCTATTACGCCTACCGGTGCAGAAAAATAACAGGTCTCCTTTTGCTACTTCGTTTAACTTCACTTTTTTGCCCTCCTCGGCCATCTGAGAGGACGATCTTGGCAAGTTGTAGTCATGCTCCCCAAAGGAGATCATCATCAAACCAGAGCAGTCTAGCCCGTCTTTAGAGGTGCCTCCATATTTATAACGAACTCCAGAATATTCTAAGGCTGTATTAATAATCCTATCTGCGAAATTAAAGGAAGCCTCTGATCTTGCATCAGCCATTTCAGTGCTGTTGCTTATTGAGATTTCCTCCCTATTGTTGGGTACACTGACAGAATTTCTTGGAACACTGACCTTTCGCTCAACATGGGTTACAGTTGTTGATTTAGAAGAGCCACAACTGGCCATTAAAAAAAGGAAGGCTATAAAGGAGACTTTACGTATCATTCTGTTGGGTATTGGTTTTTAACTTTCTACCGGTTACCTATCAAATTTAAGCATTTTCTACAATAAGCGTAGCCGTATTCTCGCTAGCCCCTATTCCGCCCAATTTTTTTTCGAGGTCCTCGTAGGCGTCAAAGATCATTTTTCGCTGCTTACCGTCCAATATTTTTAACAATTCCGATGTCAAATTTTTAGTATTCAAATCGTCCTGTATCAATTCCCTTACTACCTCCTTCTTCATAATTAAATTCACTAGGGAAATGTATTCCAAGGTGATGATCCTTTTGGCAATCTGATAGGAGATCCAATTAGCTTTGTAGCAAACCACCTGAGGTACTTTGAACAAGGCTGTTTCCAAGGTTGCAGTGCCACTGGTCACCAGGGCAGCGTGGGCCAGGCTCAACAGGTCATAGGTTCTGTTATTCACAAATCCCACCTGTGGGCCTTTTAAAAAAGGTTCATAAAACTCCCTTTCCAAACTTGGCGCACCAGCGATCACAAATTGATATTCCGGAAAGGACTTGGTAACAGATAACATTACAGATAGCATTTTCTGAACCTCTTGTTTTCTACTTCCTGGTAATAAGGCTATAATGGGTTTGGCGGGGTCCAGTTGATTGACTTTCCTAAAGTTATCTTCATCGGGTTTTTTTCTGTCCCCAATGGCATCGATCAGGGGGTGGCCCACAAAATTCACTGGAAGGTTGTGTTTTTTTTCGTAGAACTCCTTTTCAAAGGGTAAGATGACATACATGGCATCTATATCCCTTTTAATTTTTTCAATTCTTCCTTCTCTCGAGGCCCATATTTGAGGGGCTATATAGTAATTTGTTTTTATGTTATTTTCTTTGGCCCATTTGGCAATCCTGAGATTGAATCCTGAATAGTCTATAAAAATGAGTTCATCGGGCTTAAATTTTAAGATGTCTTCCTTGCAAAACTTTATGTTTTTGAAAATGGTATTGATATTTCCCAAGACTTCGAGGAACCCCATAAAGGCCATTGCTTTGTAATGTTTTACAAGGACTCCGCCAGCTTTTTGCATTAGATCACCACCCCAGCATCGGATATCCGCGGCAGGGTCCTTTTTTTTAAGGGCCTTGATAAGATTGGAGCCGTGTAGGTCTCCAGAAGCTTCACCGGCAATGATGTAATATTTCATCTGTAGGTTCTGAATTTTTGGATTAAAACATTTTATAGTAAAGGATAACAAAAGCAGTCAAAAGGGTCGCTATTAGTACCCCTCTGGCTCTGTGGTCCCTATTTAATTTCAGAAAGCCAAAAAAGGCAATAAGGTTCAAGATGGCACCAAGGGCCAATAAACTACCAATATGCTCTTGTTTTATTGCGGCTGCAAAGGTCTCCGCGATGCCCAAATCGGAAAATAGAACGATATATGCCAAAGTTCCTATGGTATTGGCAATAATGCCTACCAAAAAACCGATGATAATTTCTTTTTTATTCATGTAAGTTCCAGTTATTTATGTTTTGTATGGCGTGGTGTGCCGTAAGATCAAATTGTGTGGGCACCAAGGAAATATAGTCATTGGCTAAGGCCCACTCATCGGTGTCCTCCCCTTTGTCCAATAATTCAAATTCCCCGGTAAGCCAATAGTATTCCTTGCCCATGGGGCTGATCCTCTTGTCGAATTTTTCCTTCCAATTGGCCCTAGCCTGTCTGGAAACTTTAATGCCCCTGTATTCCTTGCCTTCCAACTTGGGGATGTTTACATTTAAAACCACCCCTTGAGGCATCCCTTTGTCCAGAGCCTCCCTAACTATTCGCTTTATGGCATCCCCAGCCTTTTCAAAGTTGGCATCCCAAGAAAAATCGCACAATGAAAATCCTATGGCGGGTATTCCTTCTATCCCGGCTTCAATAGCTGCGCTCATCGTACCGGAATAAATAACATTGATAGATGAATTGGATCCATGATTGATGCCACTGACACAAATATCCGGCTTTCTATCCAACAGTTCCTGTAACGCTAATTTCACACAATCCGCGGGAGTGCCGCTGCAACTATATTCTTCCGTACCCCCATTCTCTGTATCTATGGTGACCTTTTTTGAGTATAACGTATTGTCCAGTGTTATTGCATGTCCCATCCCCGATTGTGGGCTGTCTGGTGCCACGACGACCACGTCTCCAATCTCTTTCATATACCTTACCAAGGCTCTTAATCCCGGTGCTGTTATGCCGTCATCATTGGTGACAAGAATCAAAGGTTTTTCCATAGATTATAATTTATGGTGTAAAAATACGTTTTTCATTAGGAAAAGCCTTTGATGTCGTTTAACAAAAATTTAATGGATACAGAACAATGTGGCATGGTTTTTTCAGTATCTTAGAGGATTCCAGATAATGTCAGGTAGTGCATATATAGTGGGTTAGACCTAAATTATTTTGCAATCCAAGATGGAATAATACATCAAAAAAAGAAATAGAATATGAAAAAGAAATTGGCTTTTGCATTGTTGGTGATGCTGATTGCTGTAGCCTCCTGCAGTTTTACAAATAAATCATTTGAGACCAGTGATAAGGACAAATTATTGTTGGATCTCATTACTTATGTTCTTGAAAAAGGACATTATCAGCCCAAAGATATCAACGATGATTTTTCGGTGGAAGTCTTTGAGGATTTTATCAATGTTATAGATCCTACCAAAAGATATTTCCTGGAAAAGGATATCCATGAGTTTGAAAAATATAAGTTTCAAATTGATGATCAAATTAAAAATACCGATATCAGCTTTTTTGATTTAGTTCATGAAAGGTTGATACAACGTATGCAAGAAGCCAAGGGCATCTATAAGGATGTGCTTTCAGAGCCTTTTGATTATAATTCCGATGAAAAGATCAATATCGATTATGACAATCAGCCTTTTGCAAGTACAAAGGGCGAATTGAAGGAACGATGGAGAAAGCAATTGAAATATGCCACTTTGGGCACCTATGATTCCAAATTGACAGATGAGGAGCAAAAGAAGACCAAAGATGCCGCTTACAAGGCAAAATCAGTAAAAGAGATCGAATCGGAAGCTAGGGCTTCTACCGAAAATACCTTGGATGAATTCTATGACTTTGTAGATGAATTGGAGCGTAAGGACTGGTTTGTACAATACATCAATACCATAGTTGACGAGTTTGATCCGCATACTTATTATTTTGCACCGGACGATAAAGAGAAGTTCGATGTGAGCATGTCAGGGAAGTTTGAAGGAATCGGTGCGCGTTTGCAAAAACGTAAAGATGAGACCACCATTGTGGAAATTATATCAGGAGGTCCGGTTTGGAGAGACAAGCGTTTGGAAGTAGGGGACGAAATATTGAAAGTAGGCCAGGAAGGTGAGCCACCAGTTGATATTGTTGGGATGAGACTTGATGATGCCATTAAATTTATCAAAGGCCCAAAAGGTACGGTTGTAAATCTTACAGTAAAAAAAGTAGATGGTTCTATAGAAATTATTTCCTTGACAAGAGATGTTGTGGAATTGGAGGAATCTTATGCCAAATCCGCTACGGTTAAAAAAGGAGAGCAGAAATTTGGGTTGATCAATCTACCAAAATTTTATGTAGATTTTGAAGACTATAACAATAGAAATGCCGCAACTGATGTTGCCAAAGAGGTAGAACGATTAAAAGAAGAAGGTGCAGAAGGATTGATCTTGGACCTTAGGGACAATGGTGGGGGATCTTTAAAGACTGTTGTAGAGATGGCCGGACTATTTATCAAGGACGGACCAATTGTACAAGTTAGGTCTTCAGGACAGCGCAAGGAAGTTTATGACGATAAGGATGAGCGAATCCAGTGGGATGGACCCTTGGTAATTTTGGTAAATGAGTTATCGGCATCCGCTTCAGAAATTTTGGCTGCAGCGATGCAAGATTACAAAAGAGCAATTGTCATTGGAAGCAAACAGACTTTTGGAAAGGGGACTGTACAAAATGTTATTCCTTTGGACAACATTGTGAGAAGCAATGAGCATGGAGATCTTGGAGCTATTAAATTAACTACACAGAAATTTTATAGAATAAACGGAGGATCCACCCAGTTGGAAGGAGTAAAGAGTGATGTGGTCGTTCCGGACAGATATAGTTATATTGATCTTGGGGAAAGAGATCAGCAAAACCCATTGCCTTGGGACAAGATTTCAGCGGCTGATTATAAGCCTTGGGAAGGTTATATAGATTATGAGCAGACCATTGCCAACAGTGCTTCTAGAATGGCCCTTAATTCACAGATAAAGTTGATCGAGGAAAATGCCAAATGGTTAAAGCAACAACAAGATGAAAATGTAATATCCTTGAACTATAGCACTTATAAAAGCGAAGAGGAAAGGATGAAGAAGAAATCTCAATATTTTAAGACGATTCAGGAATATGATTCGCATTTGTCCTTTGAATCCCTAAAATATGAAAAGGAGTTGTTTACACAAGATGAGGTATTGAGGGAGAAAAGAGATCGCTGGCACCAAGATTTGGCCAAGGATGTCTATGTTGAGGAAGCCATAAATGTTTTACAAGATTTAAAATCTAACAATATTAAAGAAACAAAATTGGCAAGTGTAAAAGGATAATCTTATTTAATTTTGATAGAATAAAGGCCCGGTTTATCCCGGGCTTTTTATTTTTGTGGCAAGCCCATACCTTTTATAATTGAAGGCCCATTATGAAAAAACGAAATATTTACACTCTTTTGACCTTACTCTTAATCATAGCTTTCTGGCTTTTTGATAATTTTTATGAGGTAGAAACCTATGAAGATGATTATGATAGTGGAAAAGTGGGTAAAAATGTGAAATTGCTTTTTCCAACTTCGACCACTGGTGTTATTGTGAACCATAATTACTATTCCCTGTCTTATAATGAGCGTTATGAGCAGGCGGAGTGGGTGGCGTATGAACTGAAGAAGGAATACCTGACCTATGATGATAGGAAACGACCTTATTTTATTGAGGATCCAAGGGTGCGCACTAAATCTGCGGATTGGAAAAATTATAGGGGATCGGGATTCGATAGAGGTCACTTATGCCCTGCTGGAGATATGCGATTTTCAGAATCGGCCTACAATCAAACCTTTTATACCAGTAATATAAGCCCCCAAGAGAATGCTTTTAATGGGGGGATATGGAATAGATTGGAACAAAAAGTCAGGTACTGGACCAAAAAATATGATAGTGTTTTTGTAGTAACTGGCGGGGTGTTGGAAGAAGGACTCGAGGAAATAGGGGAGGAGGATGTAGCGGTTCCCAAGTTTTTCTATAAAATTATTGCCAAAGGGAATAATGAAAATCTAGAGGTTTTGGCATTTCTTATGCCACATAAAGAAAGTTCCCTCCCATTGGAGAAGTTTTTGGTGCCCGTGGATAGTTTGGAAAAGCTAACAGGGATCGATTTTTTTGAGAAGCTCCCTAACGATCGGGAAGACCGTTTGGAAAAAGAGGTCCTTATAAAAGGGTGGAAATTTTAGTTCCACTCGTTCAACCGGTTCGAATCTAGTTTTAAAAAGATAAATAATAGGGCCGTAAAGAATAAAAGTCCAGATCCTCCATAGCTGAAGAATGGCAAAGGAATACCTATAGTAGGTAAAACGCCAATGACCATGCCTATATTGATGAAATAGTGTATTAGGAGTATGGAGATGATGCCATAGCCGTACATGCGGCTAAAGCCGCTCTTTTGCCGTTCTGAGAGGTAAACCAAGCGCAGGAAGAGCACGGTAAATAGGATGACCACCACAGAGGTTCCCAAGAAGCCCCATTCCTCCCCCACGGTGCTAAAAATATAATCGGTATGTTGTTCAGGGACAAAGTCACCTTTGGTTCTGGTACCTTCCATAAAACCCTTACCAAAGAAGCCTCCAGATTCAATAGCCTTTTCTGATTGATAGGTGTTGTACCCTATTGTTTTTTTGATCTCCTCCAGTTTTGCGGGGTCTTTTTCCAGGCGCAACCAAAGGCTAAAACGGTCCCTATGCCGTTGTTCGAAAACGTTATTGAAAACGAAATTTACGGAGAGTGAAAATACGATGGCAATAACAAAAAATGTTAGGATGGGCATGATAGGAACTCGAAAGGATTTCTTTTTCAACAAAAAGATCAGGGCTATCAATATGGCAAATACGATGCCTACCCAAATAGTGCCAAACATTAAAGTAGCAACAAATACTAGTAAAATCAATAAGAGGATGCTCAAATAATAGAGGGGCAGGCCTTCACGGAACATTACAAAAATTAGGGCAAAGAATACCAAAGCACTACCAGGGTCTGGTTGTGGGATAACAAGTATGGCGGGTATCAAAATGATCAAAAAGGCAAAGAATTGATCTTTTCCCCTTTTAATATCCGTCTGAATATCACTTAAATATTTAGCTAGGGCCAATGCGGCACCCACTTTTGCCAATTCTGAGGGCTGTAGATTAAAAAAACCTAGGTCATACCAAGAAGTTGCTCCAGCAATCGTTTTCCCGAAAACAAAAAGTCCGACCAAGAGGATAAGGGAGATAATATATATAACACTAGAAAAACGTTCATAAAAATCGGCCTCAATTCCAAGGATGATGACAATTGAAAAAACACTGACCAAGATAAAAAAAAGTTGTTTTCCGTATAAGGTGCCAAAATCCAAAAGTGCCTTGTCTTCCTCCGAGTAGGTACTGGAGTAGATGTTGATCCACCCAATGCCCACCAACAAGAAGTAAATTAAAACGGTTAACCAGTCTATACGTTTTAAGATGCTTTTACCAGACACGCTCGTTGATTATAAAGGGTTGACCGCTATGAGGTTTGGCATATTCTGCTTCCAAGTTTTTCTCTAACATTCTCTTTTCTAAATCTGTTCTTGTAATTTTACCCTTGAGGTATTTTTCAATCAAAAGGGAAGCAATATGTCCGGCATATCTAGAGCCAAAATATCCATGTTCAATATAAACGGCTATGGCAATTTTTGGGTTTTCCACTGGAGCAAAGGCAATAAAGACAGAATGATCCGTAAGTTGTGTTTTCACCCCATCGATTCTAGTGAAATTCTCCACAGTTCCAGTTTTCCCGGCAATTTCTATATCCGGTATTTGTAATCTGCTCGCTGTCCCCTGTTTGTAAACCAAAGCCATTCCGTTAATAACCGGATCAAAGTGTTTCTTGTCTATTGTAGTATATTTAGCTTTTGTAAATTCTGGGATACTAATATCCTCGTGGTCAATTTTCTTAAGCACGTGGGGGGTATAGTAAAAGCCTCTATTTGCAATTGCGGCGGTCATATTGGCCAATTGAATTGGGGTCGCAGAAACTTCTCCCTGTCCAATGGAATTGGAAATTATATAGGATGAAGACCAGCGATTATCTCCATACCACTTATCGTAGTACTCCTTGCTGGGGATTCTACCTCTTTTGCCCGTGGGCAGATCATATCCAAGGAAATCACCCAATCCAAAACTCTTCATATGTTCTTCCCAAACATCCATTCCCTCATCCGTGGTTGGAAATTGTTCGTAAATTTTCCTAAATGTACCGGCAAAATAAGCATTACATGAATTGGAAATACCAGAGGTCATATCTCTCATGCCTCCTCCACAGTGGCATCCTCTTTTTGTGCTACCTACATAAAAACCGTGGTAGCACATAATTCTTGTATCCGGGGTAATGGCCCCTTCTTGCAGGGCAACAAGGGCGTTCAAGATTTTAAATGGAGAACCTGGAGAGGTTTCGGCCAGAAGGCTTCTATCATAAGTTGGCTTGGAAATGGAATCGTAATATAATTTCGTGTAATTCTTAGATCTCTCCCTTCCTACCAATAAAGCCGGGTCATAGGTTGGACCAGAGATTAGGGCCAAAATTTCTCCTGAACTGGGCTCAATGGCTACAACACCACCATGCTTTCCTTGCATTAAAAGTTCACCGTATTCCTGTAGTTTCTTGTCTATGGTGACATGAATTTCTTTCCCCTGTTCAGGTAAGGTGTCCAATGCTCCATTTTTATAGGGGCCTATGTCCCTGTTAAAACGGTCTTTTTGAATGTATTTAACACCTTTCTTACCTCTAAGGAGGTCTTCATATTCCTTTTCTATTCCAGTTTTTCCTAGCAATTCCCCTTGTTTGTAATATGGGTTGTTCGCAAGGTCTCTTTCATTTACTTCGCTGATATATCCCAAAACGTTGGCACCACTGTTGGTGGCATAATAACGCAGTGATCTCTTTTGAATATAAAAACCGTCGTATTTCCTCATTTTTTCTTGGAGACGGGCATAATCCTCTTTTGATAATTGATGCACTAGAACGGAGGGAAGTCGAGGGGAATACACTTTGGCCTTGTTCAAATTTTTAATGAATTGCTCTTTTTCCAATCCTAAAAGGTTGCAGAATTCCAACGTGTCCAAGGGTTTTACATCCTTGGGTATGACCATGACATCATATGCGGGCTGATTGGCTACAAGAAGCTCCCCGTTTCTGTCATAGATATAGCCCCTTTCTGGGTAATCATAAATGGCTTTGACCGCTACATCGTCAGATACTTTTTCCCCGGCATTATTAAATACCTGTAAGTAGGAAAGTCTACCTATGAAGGTAATTCCTATTATGACAATGAAGGCGGAAAGAAGAAACTTATTCATTCTTTTTGGTACTAAATAGTGAACTTATCAATAAACAGACCAACAAGGTCACTGCGCTTGTTGATGCTATTTTTTTCAAAATTATCAGTAAATTGGAGAAACTGAAAATTTCTAGTGAAAAGTATACTATGTGATGTATTAGTATTAATAACGCAATAAATGTAATTTGTTGTGCCTTAGTACTGTTAGATAGCTTAAAACTCTGAAATTCATAGTTTACCCCAAAGCAAAATCTCATGATACTTGGTCTTAAATAGGCTATGGTTATAATGGACGCGGTATGTATTGCCATGGTGTCCGAAAATAAATCGACGGCCAGCCCTAAAAAGAAACTTATCAAAAGAAAAAGGGAACGGTTTTCTTTGATAGGATACCAGTATATAAAGAGAATATAAACCATTGGATTTATATATCCAAAGAAATTAAGTTGATTGAATACGAGTACCTGAAAAAATACAAGCAGCACAAAGCGAACGATATTTATAAAATAGTATTTACTGCCCATTTTCTAATTCAGATTCCAATTGTAATATTTCAGGTCTATCTATGTTGTTGATGATATATACGTTTTTAATGTTGGTCATATCATTGAATAGATCGACATCTATGCTATAATAACTTTTTGAGGTCGTTAGGTCAAATGATTTAATGGTCCCAATGGGTATATTTTCTGGAAATATACTGGAACTTGCTCCGGTTACTATGGTATCCCCAATCTTTAATGGTACCAATCGTGGTATATCCACTAGTTGTACGACATTAAACTTTTTTGTGTTCCATACCAAGGAGCCAAAACGATCCGTATTCTTGATTTTTGCGTTGATATTGGATTTGGTGTTCAAGATACTTTGAACAATTGCAAAATGCTCAGAGGTGCTTTCTATGATTCCCAAAATACCGGTAGCGGTAATGACCCCCATATCTTGTTTCAGTCCGTCTGCTTTTCCCTTATTGATGGTGATATAGTTCCTAGGATTCGCAAAACTGTTCTTGATCACCCTGGCAGAAGTAACCACATAGGTGGTAGTACTTGTATCCAATTCTATAGTTTCAGGAACTTTAAGGTTAAAAAGTATAGTCTTTAGCCTTTTGTTCTCCTCCAATAGTTTTTGGTTTTCTGTTCCCAGCCCAAAATAAGAGGTGAAGTTATTTGTAGTCTGATATATGCCTCCAGTAAAACTATTGGCAGAATTAAAAAATCTTGACTTATGAAAGGAGTGTGATTGAACGGTCAGGGCAAAGGCAACTGTTAACAACAAGACATAAAGCAAGGAGATTTTATATCTTATTATAAATCGAATAATCTGTTGCATTCACTTTAGCTATTTTGGGGGGTTATATAAATGACCATCCATATAGGTTGTGCCTAATGAAAAAAATGACCGTCCTACGCTGTATGCCTTTTTTATTTGATCAAGATACTCTTGTATCGTTCCAAGTTTTTCAAGGCAATTCCAGTTCCTCGTACTACTGCCCTCAATGGATCTTCAGCAATATAAACCGGTAAATCTGTTTTTTGTGACAATCTTCTGTCCAATCCTCTTAACATAGAGCCTCCACCAGCCAAGTATATCCCGGTGTTATAGATATCCGCCGCCAATTCTGGTGGTGTTTGTGATAGGGTCTCCATAACAGCGTCCTCTACTCTTAAAATGGACTTGTCCAATGCTTTCGCTATCTCTCTATACGAGACTTGTACCTGTTTTGGTTTTCCTGTCAATAAATCTCTTCCTTGAACCGACATGTCCTCTGGAGGGGTCTGAAGATCTTCCGTAGCGGATCCAATGGTTATTTTTATATTTTCTGCGGTGCTTTCCCCTACATATAGGTTGTGCTGGGTACGCATATAATAAATGATGTCATTGGTAAATACGTCACCCGCAATTTTTACGGATTTGTCACAAACTATACCACCCAGGGCGATAACGGCAATTTCCGTAGTACCACCTCCTATATCCACAATCATGTTACCTTTAGGCTGCATGATATCCAATCCAATACCGATAGCTGCCGCCATAGGTTCGTGAATAAGATAAACTTCCTTCCCATTAACCCGTTCAGCAGATTCCTTAACCGCTCGCATCTCCACTTCAGTAATCCCTGAGGGAATACAAATGACCATACGCAACGCCGGTGGAAACCATTTTTTCTTTAAAGCAGGGATATTTTTGATGAACATGTTGATCATCTTTTCCGAAGCGTCAAAATCTGCAATTACCCCATCTTTCAAGGGGCGTATGGTTTTGATGTTCTCATGGGTTTTTCCTTGCATCATATTGGCTTCTTTCCCAACTGCAATTATTTTACCAGTAATCCTATCTCTAGCAACTATGGATGGACTATCAACGACTACTTTGTCGTTATGAATAATAAGGGTGTTCGCCGTTCCTAAATCTATGGCTATCTCCTCGGTCAAGAAATCAAAAAATCCCATTTATACAAATTTGGTTTCGGATTAAAAGTAAGTTTTATCGGTGAAAGTAACAAAATTAATGTTTAAAATGACGAGTGCCTGTCATTACCATGGCAATTCCATTTTCATTACAATAATCTATGCTCAATTGATCCTTGATTGAACCTCCTGGTTGAATCACGCTTTTTATGCCGCTATTGCCAGCAATCTCAACACAATCGGGGAATGGGAAGAATGCATCACTTGCCATTACGGCCCCTTGAAGGTCAAAATTGAAAGACTGGGCTTTGTGGATCGCTTGGTTCAAAGCATCTACCCTTGAGGTCTGTCCCGTACCACTCGCGAACAATTGTTTCCCTTTTGCCAAGACAATGGTATTGGATTTGGTGTGTTTACATATTTTTGAGGCAAAGATCAAATCTTCAAGCTCGCCTTCAGATGGTTTATTGTCAGTGGCGTAAGTCAAACCTTCAATCGCATCCGTGATATTGTCCCTCCCTTGTACTAAAACACCATTTAAACAGGTGCGCACCATAGTCTCAGGTAGTTCAACATCGTTTTGGATCAAAATAATCCTGTTCTTTTTTCCTTTCAATATTTCAAGGGCATCAGTGGCATAGGAAGGTGCAATTACAACTTCACAGAACAACTGGTGTATTTCTTCTGCCGTGGCTTTGTCTATTTCCTTATTGCTGATCAATACCCCTCCAAAGGCTGAAACAGGATCCCCGGCCAGGGCATCCACATACGCCTGGTGAAGGGTGTCCCTCATGGCAAGCCCACAGGCATTGTTATGTTTTAGGATGGCAAAGGTTGGGGCGTCATTTTTGAACTCGTTCATTAAATTTACCGCGGCATCTACGTCTAAAAGGTTATTGTAGGAAAGTTCCTTGCCGTGCACCTTATTGAACATGGCATCAAAATCTCCAAAGAAGAAACCTTTCTGATGTGGGTTTTCACCATAACGCAAGACCTGCCCATTAGGCTCGCTTATTTTTAATACTGCTTCTTCGTGGTTTTTATTAAAATAGTTGAAGATGGCGGTGTCATAGTGGGAGGAGACGTTAAAGGATTTGGCCGCAAATCTCTTGCGATCCTCCAAAGTAGTACTTCCCTTGCCCTCTGTGATCAACTCCAAGACCTCACTGTAATCATCCATAGAGGATACACAAAGAACATCCTTAAAGTTTTTGGCAGCGGCCCTGATCAAGGAAATGCCACCTATGTCAATTTTTTCTATTATATCTTGTTCTGAAGCTCCACTTGCAACTGTCTTTTCAAAAGGATATAGGTCAACAATCACAATGTCCAATTGTGGAATATCAAATTCCTTTAATTGTTCTTGGTCACCAGTATGATCCTGTCTGTTTAATATTCCTCCAAAAACTTTTGGGTGCAAGGTCTTAACCCTACCGCCCAATATAGAAGGATAGCTGGTCACATCCTCCACGGGAACCACATCTATTCCTAATTCTTTGATGAACTTTTCTGTTCCTCCAGTCGAGTAAATAGTGATTCCAAGTTCATTGAATTTTTGTACTAATGGCGCTAGACCGTCTTTGTGAAATACAGAAATTAGGGCCGATGTTGCTTTTTTTGTGGTACTCATTTTTTGTGTGCTTATCTAAAGAAATTAATAAGGACACAAAAGTAGGTCTTTACCTTTAAAAAAGGAGGCAGGTTATCAACAAAACAACCAAAGTTTTAAAGAATTTTGGCCACTTCCTCATTTATAAATTCCAAAAACCTCTCATCCTCAAGGGTAAATGGATCTGGAGTGTTGGAATCTATGTCTATTTGTCCAACGTTTTCCCCATTTACGAACAAGGGAACCACTATTTCAGCCTTTACCGTAATGCTGCAGGCAATATAGTTGTCCTGGGCCTTAACATCCGGGACCACAAAATTTTGATTGGAGACGGCCACTTGTCCACAAATACCTTTGCCGAAAGGGATAATGGTATGGTCGGTAGGGGTGCCGGCATAGGGTCCCAATTTCAACTCATTCTTATCGCCATTTTTAAAATAAAAACCTACCCAATCATAGTGGGTTACTTTTTCCTTTAATAGGTTACAGATTTGTTGCAGTTTGGTGTCTACATCTGTAGTTTTATTGTCTAGTATAGATAAAATGTGTGGTCTTAAAGTAGCTAACATTAGGGTGATTTTTTGCAAAAATATTCAATTAGTAATTCTAGGTCGCATTTTTATTTGAAAATTACAAACCTGCGATATGTAAATTTAAGTTAATACTTATGCCAGCGATATGGTGAGCGTGAGTTTATTTTATACTTTTGACCCATGAAATCAATATTTCAAAAAGTTTTTTCTATTGCAATGGCCTTGCTTCTTTTGGTCTCCACGGTCTCATGGACCATAGGAATGCATTATTGTGGAAAAGCCTTGGTTGATATTGCTTTTTTTGAACATGCCGAAAGGTGTGGTATGGACCAACCCTCCAATAAAAATTCTGAAAGCGTCGAATGGAGTATCAAGTCTTGTTGCGCCTATGAATTAGCTGTGATTGTGGGTCAGGACGACCTAACAACGTCGCAAGTTGAATGTTCTATAGGACAACACTACTTTTTTAGTCCATCAAAAACCGATTACACCTTATTTGCTAGTTCGGATGCTAAGTTGGCATCTTACGATATATATGTACCTCCCGTACTGGTTAGGAACGTGCAAGTCCTTAACCAGGTCTTTATAATTTAATTTTTTTAGATAATTAGTAATTCTTTCCAATCATGTTGGAGAGCAAAAAGGAATTTTTAACGGAAACGGTTTTAATTCCAAGTTTCAATTATATAAAAGAAATTAAATGAAATACTATTTATCTATCTTATTGTTCTTGCCATTGCTATCGCTTTCCCAAGAGAAAGTGGAAGGTATGGTGATGGAGGCCAATGAAGATAACAAACATATCGGTCTATCCGGGGCGAATGTCTATTGGTTGAACTCCCAAATTGGCACCATGACCAATGAGGAGGGTTCTTTTTCCATTCCTTACTCAAAAAAGCATAATAAATTGGTGATAAGTTATGTTGGTTTTAAAACCGATACACTCACCGTCAACGGACCAAAAATGGTGCATCACTCCCTGCAACCTTCAAATATGTTGAATGAGGTGGTGGTTGAGAAAAAGAGGGATGCCCTGCAAAAAACATTCTTTAGTGCGCAAAATGTGGTTACCGTCAACAGTGCAGAACTTCTTAAGGCGGCATGTTGCAACCTTTCTGAGAGTTTTGAGACCAACCCGTCCATTGATGTGAATTTTACAGATGCCCTTACAGGGACCAAACAGATTCAGATGTTGGGATTGACCAGTCCTTACTTGCTCATTACGCAAGAGAATATACCAATGGTGCGAGGGGCATCCCAAGCTTTTGGATTAACCTTTACCCCGGGAACCTGGGTTGAGAGCATTCAGATTACGAAAGGTGCGGGAAGTGTGGTCAATGGTTACGAAAGTATATCCGGACAGATCAATACGGAATTAGTAAAGCCCCTTACCGATAGTGAACTGTTTGTAAACGGATATGCTGCATTAAATGGCAGATATGAGCTCAATACCCATATCAATAGAAAACTGACCGATAAATGGAGCACAGGTCTTTATGTACATGGTAACTTGAGAGATTCGAATGTGGATGATAATGGAGATGGATTTTTGGATGTGCCCCTGGCGAACCAGATCAATGTGATGAACCGCTGGCAGTACCAAAATCCTGAAACGGGCTTTATCAGTTTTTTGAATGTTCGTTTTTTGAACGATGAGAAGCAGGTAGGGCAGACCGACTTTGATCCTAACAGTGATAAATTTACTACCAACGCCTGGGGTGGAGAAATAGATACGCGTCGCTTTGATACTTCTATTAAGTTGGGGTACGTC
The DNA here is from genome assembly GCF_040566555.1 of Sediminicola luteus. Taxonomy (GTDB): domain Bacteria; phylum Bacteroidota; class Bacteroidia; order Flavobacteriales; family Flavobacteriaceae; genus Sediminicola. The sequence goes on from NZ_JBEWYP010000009.1 coordinate 32,193, forward strand.
TTTCCAGAACTGCCATTCCAAAGTTTGGGATTCCAAGCCTCGTACAGCATGCACAAGCAGGAATCTTATTACGGGTTCAACCAATACGATATAGATCATCATAGTCTTTATTCCAATGCGATCTTCAATTCAATCATAGGGAGTACACAACATCACTTTAAAACCGGGCTCACCTTTGCCTTGGATACCTATGATGAAATTGTAAATGCTGAAGATTACGGGCGTACGGACAATTCCGTGGGTGCTTTTTTCGAGTACAGCTATGATAATCTGGAGACATTGAGTTTGGTTGCCGGGCTACGGGTAGACACGCACAATAGACTGGGTACCTTTGTTACACCTAGATTACATGCTCGGTATACTCCATGGGAAAATTCCAGTTTAAGAGGGTCTTTTGGAAAAGGGAGAAGAGCAGCAAATATTTTTGCAGAAAACCAACAGCTTTTTGGTTCCTCAAGACAGATCAATATCCAGAACATGGGAGGTGAAATCTACGGATTGGACCCTGAAGTGGCCTGGAACTACGGAGTAAGCTTTTTACAGGGCTTTAATCTCTTCAATAGGAAAGGGAATTTCACGGTAGATTATTATCGCACAGACTTTGAAAACCAAATCGTGGTAGATTGGGAGAATCCTCAGGAAATATCGTTCTATAATTTAGAAGGGAGCAGTTATGCGAACAGCTTTCAGGTTGAACTGGATTATGAGTTAGTAAAAAATGTGGAAGTCCGTGCCGCGTATAAAAATTACGATGTGCAGACCGATTATAATTCTGGGAGCTTTCAAAAGCCCCTACAGGCTAAAAATAGATTTTTTGCCAACATAGGATATGTGACCTTGCCCAAAGAAAATGGGGCGCAATGGCGTTTTGATTATACTTTGCATACTATTGGGGAGCAACGCTTGCCAAATACTGGTTCTAACCCTTCAGAATATCAATTGGGGGAAACTGCTGCGCCATACAGTTTAATGAATGCGCAAGTAACCAAGGTGTTTTCCAAACATTTCGAAATATATGTTGGTGGAGAGAATTTGACTAATTTTATGCAGGATAAGGCGATTTTGGGTGCAGATGACCCTTTTGGCCCTTATTTTGATACAAGTATTGTGTATGCGCCTATTATGGGTAGCATGTATTATACAGGATTTAGATATAAATTATAAGATGTATTCCTTACTATAAGAGAATCTGAATATTAACTTTAAAATCAAAAATATGAAAAAAGGATTTTTAGCAATAGCGATGATATGTATTACCTTGGTGACCTACGCCCAGGATAAAAACAAGAAGTTGACCATGGAGGTCGATGGGAAATGTGAGATGTGCAAGACGCGCATAGAAAAGGCTGCCTTGGGAGTGCCCGGTGTAAAGTTTGCCAATTGGGATATCCCGTCCCACCAATTGTCCTTGATTATGGACGAACGCAAGACCAATGCCATGGAAGTAAAGACGGCCTTAGTGGCTGTGGGGCATGATACCAAGGAACTAAAGGCTAGCAAAGAGGCTTATGAGCAGGTACATCCTTGTTGTCGATACCGGGAAGATAATACGGATGACAGTAAGAAACATTAGACAATAAAAAAACGCTCTGGATACCAGAGCGTTTTTTTTATATTCAATAGATGCTTTGGGCGATTGCCTTTTACATCATTCCTGGCATACCGCCACCCATTGGTGGGCCTGCAGGAGACTCTTCTTTAATGTCGACCAATGCACACTCGGTAGTCAAGATCATTCCGGCAACAGAAGCGGCATTTTCCAATGCTACCCTAGTTACTTTCTTAGGATCAATAATACCTGCTTTAAGCATGTCTACATAGGTTTCAGTTTTGGCATCGTAACCAAAATGACCTTTGCCTTCCAATACTTTGGCAACAACTACAGATCCTTCTCCACCGGCATTTTCAACGATAGTCCTCAAAGGCGATTCAATGGCCCTTGCAACAATCTGTAATCCTGTTTCTTCGTCTGCGTTTTCTACCTTCACAGAAGCAAGAACGGCTTTGGCGCGAACCAAGGCAACTCCACCTCCAGCAACAATACCTTCTTCTACTGCAGCTCTAGTGGCATGTAGGGCATCATCAACACGGTCTTTTTTCTCTTTCATTTCAACTTCAGAAGCAGCACCTACATAAAGTACAGCTACCCCACCGGCCAATTTGGCCAAACGTTCCTGAAGTTTTTCTTTATCGTAATCTGAGGTTGTGCTTTCAATCTGAGATTTGATTTGGTTTACCCTTGTTTTGATGTCGCTTGCATTTCCGGCACCATTAACAATTGTAGTGTTGTCCTTGTCGATGGTTACTTTTTCACAAGTACCCAACATATCCAAAGTGGCATTTTCCAAAGAGAAACCTCTTTCTTCAGAAATTACAGTTCCACCAGTCAAGATAGCGATGTCTTCCAACATGGCTTTTCTTCTATCTCCAAATCCTGGAGCCTTAACGGCTGCAATTTTTAAAGAACCTCTTAATTTGTTCACTACCAACGTAGCCAAAGCTTCCCCGTCAACATCTTCAGCGACAATCAAAAGTGGCTTGCCTGATTGGGCTACCGGCTCCAATACAGGAAGTAAATCCTTCATGGAAGATATTTTCTTGTCAAATAAAAGAATATATGGATTGTCCAAATTGGTCATCATCTTTTCAGAATCTGTCACAAAATATGGAGATAGGTAACCTCTATCGAATTGCATACCTTCCACAACATCCACATACGTGTCTGTTCCTTTAGCTTCCTCAACAGTGATAACTCCTTCTTTTCCTACTTTACCAAAAGCTTGGGCAATAAGTTCCCCAATGGTATCATCGTTATTGGCAGAAATGGAGGCAATTTGTTTTATTTTTTCAGAAGAATCACCAACTTTTTTGGTTTGTTTGGCCAAATCTGCAACGATAGCATCAACAGCTTTATCTATTCCTCTTTTAAGATCCATTGGATTGGCTCCAGCGGCAACATTCTTTAATCCTTCTTTTACAATAGCTTGGGCCAATACGGTTGCAGTAGTTGTTCCATCACCAGCAAGATCGTTGGTTTTAGAGGCAACTTCTTTTACCATTTGCGCTCCCATATTTTCTAAGGGATCTGCCAATTCTATTTCTTTTGCAACGGTAACACCATCTTTGGTCACCATAGGGGCGCCAAAGGATTTGCTGATGATAACGTTTCTTCCTTTTGGTCCTAAGGTTACTTTTACCGCATTTGCCAAGGCATCAACGCCTCTTTTTAGGCCATCACGTGCTTCAATATCAAATTTTATATCTTTTGCCATTTTCTTAGTTGTTTTTTTAATTAAATAATTGCAAAAATGTCACTTTCGCGCATGATAAGGTAATCCTTACCTTCCAATTTTAGCTCTGTACCGGTATACTTTCCATAAAGTACGGTATCGCCAATCTTTACTGTTATTTTGTCGTCTTTAGTACCTGGACCAACGGCCACTACCTTACCTTGTTGTGGTTTTTCTTTTGCGGTCTCTGGAATGTAAATACCTGAGGCAGTTTTTGTTTCAGCAGCCATAGGCTCTATAAGGACCCTATCCGCTAATGGTTTGATGTTTACTTTAGACATATTTTTAGTTTTTAAATTTTAAAATTCTGGTTTACTATACGTCAGAAATTATGCCAATGGTTTAAAACTGACATATTGTAAAACAAAAATGCCAGCTTGTCATTCAGGCTGGCATTTTATTGTTTCGTATAATATGTTTATTACTCCTGGTTTTCCACTGGAGCAGCTTCATCCGTTGTCGGTAAAGCTTCCGGTAAACTTTCAGGAACCGTAGTTTCTATATCATCCCCTTGCAACAACTTGGAATCGTTTGTGCCAAGGCTACCTTTTATGGCAACGTTGGACAACAAGATCAAAACGATCAATAAGGTTGCCAAAGTCCAGGTACTCTTATCCAAGAAGTCTCCTGTTTTTTTAACGCCACCAACTACTTGGTTTCCGCCTCCTCCAAATGAAGAAGATAATCCGCCACCTTTAGGGTTTTGCACCATAATAACCAACACCAATAGTAGGCAAACAACAATGATAAGAATCAGGAAAATTGAAAATGTACTCATTATATTATTAGTTTTCTTTTTGTATTTTCTCTACCGTTTTTATTCGGTCTGCAAAGAAACTACTTTTTTCTGGATATTTCAAACTTAAAATTTTGTAAGCCTGTATCGCTTTTTTATACTTTTTCTGTTCCAAATAAACTCTGGCCAAGGTCTCGGTCATTAGTTCGTTCTTATCCATTTTCAAGGATTCCGAAATATCTACCTTATCTATTTTTTCGCGAGGAACAATTTTTGGATTGTTTTCAATGAACTTGTCTATCAGGTCGAACTTTTTCCTCTTGGCCATTTCTTCATCGTCGTCTACATGATCCAATGACACATCCTTGCTGTCCTCTTTTACGGGTTCCCTTTCAATTGGGGTAGCTGAGGTAAGCTGTAGCCATTCGGTAAAGGAATATTTTTCTTTTTTGGTAAAGGGGAGGGGTTTGCCAATTTCCAATTCTTTTTCGGCCTCCTTTTTTGCCTTGGCAATGGCCACGTCCATATGGGGGTCCATCGACTTAAAAAGGGCGGGGTCCAGAATTTGCTCTGCCTCCTTTACATTCTGCGGCAAGGGTTTGTCCTCGGAACTTTCATTGAGCAGTGTTTCAATAGGGGCATCTGAAGTAACCTCCTCAGAAATAATTTCATGTTCATTAATGGATAGGCTTCTGCCAGAAATAGAATCTGCAATGGCATTCTGGAGAAAATCCCTAGAAGTGATAAAATCAAAAAGCACATCCCTGTCAGTAGTATGGGCAGCAGTAATTTTAAGCGCATTGTTGAATTTGAAACTGTTCAAATTTTTTAGTCCTTTTAAATGGACGGCCCGTGCTGCTTGAAAATAGGGGTATTCTTCAATAATGTCCTCCAGGTGCTTTGTCTGCACCGCCGAAACTACCTTGTTTGGATGTTGCAATAAAAATGTAAAATCCGATACGTTCATACCTATCTACCAATCTGCTAATGATGCATTAAAAATATCCTGGGTTATCCTTTCAAAAATAACTTCATGTGCCTCGCCTTTTACACTATCCAATAGCGTATTGGCATCGTAATCATAAAAGAACGAAAAATTCTTCTCAAAATCGGAATCTTCTTTGGTCTTATTGAAAAAGCGAACCTTTACCCCAATGGTCAATCTGTTTTGGGCGGCTGTCTGGTTAGAGGTAGCTGTCATGGGAGCAACCCTATATTCAATAATTTCCCCTTCGTATATCAGATCCCCGCCAGCGGTGACCAGGTCTAGACTGGTCTGGTTTAAAATTAGATCTTGTAGGGCCAAGGTGAAATCCCTGTCCAAATTGGGCTCGATGGTAGAGCCGGGACTTTGGGCGGCATAATTTTGAAAATAATTTACTTGGAACGTCTTTGCCGTTCCTACGTTCCCTCCAGTAAAGTTATATACCCCACATCCTTGAAGGGTAAAAACAACCATGAGTAGAACAACTATATTTTTTATTCTGTTCATGTTATAGATTGTATTGTTTGATCTTGCGGTATAAAGTGCGTTCTGAAATACCCAATTCTGCCGCTGCTGCTTTTCGTTTGCCCTTGTTGCGTTCCAAAGATTTTTTGATCAATTCAATTTCCTTTTCGTGTAAAGATAGGGTTTCCTCTTCTTCTATTTCCTCGGCAAAATGATACTTGTCCTCCTGAGCGGGCTTAGGTAAACTACTGTCAGTTTTTGATTCTGGGAGACTTAAAACTTCCAGTTCACTGAGCTGCTCTTCCTCTTCTGTAAAGTCTTCCTCATCACCTTCCTTACCATATATTTTTCGGATCAGGTTTTCATTTTCTTCCTGAACTTTATCAGTGTCATTGTTTTTTAACAGCTCCAACGTTAGTTTTTTAAGGTCGTTTAAATCGCCTTTCATGTCAAAGAGCACCTTGTAGAGAATTTCACGTTCATTGCTAAATTCACTCTCCTTTCGTTCTTGTTTAATGACCGCAGGTAAATTTGAACCGCCGGCATTGGGGAGGTAGCTGTTTAAAGTGGTAAAAGAAATAGATCTCTGCTCCTCTAAAACTGAAATTTGTTCTGCAATATTCCGCAACTGTCTAATGTTCCCCGGCCAATGATATTTGGATAAGGTTTCAACCGCATTATCCTCAAGGCGGATAGTAGGCATTTTGTATTTCTGACCAAAGTCGGACGCGAATTTTCTGAAGAGCAAATGAATGTCTTCCTTTCTTTCCCGCAAGGGTGGTATATTGATTTCTACAGTGCTGAGCCTATAGTAGAGGTCTTCCCTGAACCGTTCCTTTTTTATGGCCTCGAACATATTCACGTTCGTGGCGGCCACGATACGAACATCTGTTTTTTGGACCTGTGAGGAACCTACTTTTAGGAACTCACCATTTTCCAATACCCTTAAGAGGCGTACTTGGGTGGTGAGGGGTAATTCCCCAACTTCATCCAAAAAAATGGTTCCGCCATCGGCAACCTCAAAATAACCGCTTCTGGTAGCTGTTGCCCCTGTAAACGCACCTTTTTCATGACCAAAAAGTTCACTGTCTATAGTGCCTTCGGGAATCGCCCCGCAGTTGACGGCAATGTATTTGGCGTGTTTTCTATGGGATAGTGCATGGATGATCTTGGGAATTGCTTCTTTTCCCACCCCACTTTCTCCTGTGACCAAAACAGAAATATCGGTAGGCGCTACTTGAATGGCCTTTTCTATGGCCCTATTGAGCTTTACATCGTTCCCGATGATTTCAAATCGTTGTTTTATGGCTTGTACCGAATCCATTTTTATACGTTCGTTAAGGATATGCAACTAGAAAGAAATTGATCTAAATCTCGGTTGCAGTTCTTGCCCTTGTTAGTTATTATCACTGTAGCCTACCGCTTCCCCTATGAGGGTTGCAGAGGTACAATCGTTTATTTTTACGTTTACAAAATCGCCAACTTTGTAATTTTCCTTAGGAAAAACAACCACCGTGCTTTGTGAATTCCTGCCCATCCATTGCGAATCAGATTTTTTTGACTCCCCTTCAATCAGGACCTCTTCTACCTTGCCTAAATGCTGTTTTGTTCTAAAGTGGCCATGCTCCCTTTGTAAGGCGATTATTTCGGCCAACCTTCTTTTTTTGACAGGCTCTGGAACATCATCTTCCATTTTGCGTTCTGCCAAGGTGCCCGGTCTTTCCGAATAGGCATACATATAACCAAAGTCGTATTTCACCTTTTCCAAGAGAGAAAGGGTGTCTTGGTGGTCTTCTTCGGTTTCTGAAGGAAATCCGGCTATCATATCCTGGGAGATGGAACATTCAGGGATTATTTGTCTTATATTATCTATAAGCTCAAAATATTCTTCCCTGGTATGTAAACGGTTCATCGCCTTAAGGATCCTATTGCTGCCACTCTGTACCGGCAAATGGATATAGTTGCAGATATTCCTGTGCTTTGCCATCACATGGATCACATCCAATGTCATATCCTGAGGGTTGGAAGTAGAAAAACGGATTCTTAATTTGGGCTGGGCATTGGCTACCATATCCAAAAGATTGGAGAAATTAACGGCCGTGGCCTTTTGCATCTCACTTGCGTTTTCAAAATCTTTTTTCAAGCCTCCGCCATACCATAGGTAGCTGTCTACATTTTGTCCCAGAAGGGTAACCTCCTTAAAACCTTTGGAACAAAGGTCATTTACCTCCTCCAAGATAGACTGTGGGTCCCTGCTGCGTTCGCGTCCTCTGGTAAAGGGGACAACGCAAAACGTACACATATTGTCGCAACCACGGGTAATGGAAACAAAGGCCGAAACTCCGTTTGATTGCAGTCTTACAGGGGCTATATCCCCATAGGTCTCCTCTTTGGAAAGGATTACGTTTACGGCATTTCTACCTTCATCGATCTCCTGTATCAAATTGGGAAGGTCCTTGTAGGCATCTGGCCCAACGACCATATCCACTATTTTTTCTTCTTCCAGTAATTTGGTTTTCAAACGCTCTGCCATACATCCCAAAACCCCTACCTTCATCTGTGGTCTTAGTTTTTTTACGGCGTTGAATTTCTCCAATCGCTTGCGGACCGTAAGTTCTGCCTTTTCCCTGATGGAACAAGTGTTGACCAATACAAGATCGGCCTCCTCCAATATATCGGTAGTATTGAACCCGTCATTGGCCAAGATGGAAGCGACAATTTCACTATCGGAAAAGTTCATGGCACAGCCATAACTTTCTATATAAAGCTTGCGTTTGTTTTCTTGGTTTTTACCTACGGATAGGGGTGTCCCTTGAACCGATTCGTCTATTATCTTCTCCATTGTATCGTAATTGCCTTTAACTCTAATAGGCCTGCAAAGATAGGATTAATTGAAGATTCGTGACAATTTGACAGTTAAATATTTATCAAAAATATGCGCAACTTATTGTAATAACGCACATCCAAAGATTATCAACCTAATTAAACACCCAAGAAGATGCCAAAAATAAAAATACTCTTCCTCCTAATCCTCTTTATGGGAATTGGTGCGTGCAATGATAAACATGACGATGGTGCTTACGCTGATTATCTTGTGGCGAGGCCCATGACCATGCTAAAGACCGATTTTAGAAACAATGCTGATATTTTGCCTCCCAAGGCGATTGAGGAATCTGGAAAACTGTATGCGTACCAGAATATTATTTTTGTCAATGATCTATATAAAGGAGTACATGTCATAGATAACAGTAATCCGAAAGCGCCCCAGAAAATTGCATTTATTGAAATAGCCGGGAACGTGGATATTTCTATCAAGGATGATTACCTCTATGCGGATAGTATAACGGATCTCCTTGTTTTTGATATTTCTGATATTTCCAATATCCGGCAGGTGAACAGATTGGAAAATGTGCTCAGGGACAATGTTGTTTTTCCTGCTGAGGCCGATTTTTATGAATTTGATGGTATTGATTATTCCAATGAAATTATCGTCGGGTGGGAAGTGGTTACCGAGAGAAGATTGGTTGAGGAATATCAGAATAGGTGGGGAACAATAGATTTTGCAATGGCCGAAGCTATGAATGACGGATCAGTGGGCGAGGGAGGCTCCATGGCTCGCTTTAAAATAGTGTCCGATTATTTATATGCCGTGGACAGTCATAACATCAATGTGTTCAAAATCGAAAATTTGGAGAATCCAGAAGCCCTGGAGCCCGTATTTGCCGGTTTTGATATTGAGACTATCTTTAATAGGGGCAATAATTTATTTTTGGGTAGTAGGAGTGGGATGTATATATATGATATAAGTTCTCCGGCTACTCCAGGTTTTATTTCCGAATTCCAACATGGAACAGCTTGTGACCCTGTTGTTGTGGATGATCAATATGCATATGTTACATTGAGAGGTGGTAATGAATGTGGGGCAACGGAAAGTGGTCTGTTCATTGTGGATATTACGGATATTGCCAATCCCGTTTTGGCGAAAAGTTATAGCATGGACGGCCCCTATGGTCTTGGTATAAAGGGCGATATGCTGTTTGTTTGCGATGGGGAGTCTGGTTTAAAGGTCTATGATAAAACCCAGATTCAGGAGTTAAGATTATTGGATCATTTTAAGGATATCGTCACCTTTGATGTTATTCCTTTGGAGAATCAATTACTGATGGTGGGGGATGATGTATTATATCAATACCGATATCAGGAAGGGGGGATAGAATTTCTAAGTTCCTTGAATTTAGATTGATAAAATGCTCCTCGAATACCTTGGGCACCCTCATATAAAGGGTGCTTTTTTTATATGTGATGATGGGATAAAGCATTAAATAAAAAAATTGATATACTTTTGTGACAACAAAAAAGATTGAATGGCAAAGAATTTAGTAATTGTAGAGTCGCCTGCTAAAGCAAAAACGATAGAGAAATTTTTAGGGAAAGATTATAAGGTAGAGTCCAGTTTTGGGCATATTGCCGATCTGCCCTCTAAAGAGTTGGGAGTTGACGTGGAAAATGGTTTTAAACCAAAATATATAGTTGACAGCGATAAAAAGGCACTCGTAAAAAAACTAAAGGACCTAGCCCAAAAAGCAGATACCATTTGGTTGGCCAGTGATGAAGATAGAGAGGGAGAAGCCATATCATGGCATTTGGCAGAGGAATTGAATCTGGACAAGGCCAAGACCAAAAGAATTGTTTTTAACTCCATTACCAAAGCCGCAATTCAACGGGCTATTGAGAATCCACGTGAGATAAATTATAATTTGGTCAATGCCCAACAGGCCAGAAGAGTATTGGATAGGTTGGTAGGTTACGAGCTTTCTCCTGTACTTTGGAAAAAAATTAAGCCAGGACTATCAGCTGGAAGGGTGCAATCTGTTGCCGTAAGATTGATCGTGGAACGCGAAAGGGACATTGAAGGCTTTTCCCCAGAAGCGTCCTTTAAGATCTCCGCAGTTTTTAAAACTAAAGAAGGTGCCGCCTTTTCTGCGAAAATGAATAAGACATTTTCATCGCAAGAAGAAGCAGAAGCATTTCTAAAACAAAATATTGGCGCCAATTTTTCTGTCGCCAACCTAGATAAAAAGCCTGCCAAAAAATCTCCGGCAGCTCCTTTTACCACATCTACCTTACAGCAGGAAGCTTCCAGGAAGATCTATTTTTCCGTAGGCAAGACCATGCAGGTAGCGCAGCGTTTATACGAGGCGGGATTGATTACCTATATGAGAACGGATAGTGTGAACCTTTCCAAAGAGGCATTGGCGGAAGCCAAGGAGGCCATTATCAGTAATTACGGTAAGGAATACAGTACGGTAAGAAACTTTACGGGCAAGAGCAAAGGGGCACAAGAGGCCCATGAGGCGATTCGCCCAACGGATATGAAAATACAGTCACCTTCCTTGGAGCGTGACCAATCAAAACTATATGATCTGATCTGGAAACGTACCCTGGCCTCTCAAATGAGTGATGCCCAGTTGGAACGTACCAATGTAAAGATCAGTGCCAGTACCCATAAAGATGAGTTCAGTGCCAACGGAGAGGTGATCAAGTTCGATGGTTTCCTTAAAGTATATATGGAAGGCATTGACGATGAGGATATGGCTGAGGAGCAAGACGGAATGCTACCGGCAATGAAAGAAGGGGAGGCTCTAAAAAATACCAATATATCGGCTACGGAACGATTTTCGAGAGCACCTTATAGGTACAGTGAAGCTTCTTTGGTTAAAAAGTTGGAAGAATTAGGGATTGGAAGACCATCTACCTATGCCCCAACCATATCCACCATACAAAATAGGGGGTATGTAGAAAAAGGCACCATTGAAGGCACGGAGAGAAACTATATGCAATTGGTGCTTAAAGGCGATAAGTTAGCGTCCAAAGAACTGACAGAAAAAGTAGGTTCGGATAAAGGGAAGTTAGTACCTACAGATATAGGTATGATTGTCACCGATTTCTTGGTGGACCATTTTGCCAATATTTTGGATTATAACTTTACCGCCAAGGTGGAAGAAGATTTTGATGAGATTGCATCCGGGGATGAGGATTGGCAAAAGGTGATGAGCAATTTCTACAAGGATTTCCATCCCAATGTGATAGATGTTGAAGAAAATGCAGATCGCGCGAGCGGGGAACGTATTCTAGGAAAGGATCCTAAATCGGGCAGACAGGTATCTGTTCGCTTGGGAAGGTTTGGGCCTATGGTACAGATTGGAACCGTTGAAGACGAAGAAAAGCCATTATTTGCAAGTTTGTTACCTGAACATTCCTTGAACACCATTTCCTTTGAAGAGGCTATGGATCTCTTTAAATTACCAAGGAAATTGGGAGTTTATAAAGGGGAGGAAGTAGAGGCCAATGTTGGACGTTTTGGCCCTTATGTAAAATTTGGGAAAACATTTGTTTCCATGGCACCTGGCGAAAGCGCTTTGGATATCACTATGGAAAGGGCGGCAGAGCTTATTCAAGAGAAAGAACTTGCCGATGCTCCTATAGCCATGTATGAAGAAAAAGAGGTGACAAAAGGAACCGGACGCTTTGGGCCTTTTATAAAATGGGACGGCATGTTCATCAATGTGAACAAGAAGTACGATTTCGACAACCTTTCCAAAGAGGATATTGTTGAGCTGATAGAGGCCAAAAAACAGAAGGAAATTGATAAAGTGGTCCAAGATTGGCCAGAAGAAGGAATACGCATTGAAAAGGCTAGATGGGGCAGGCACAATATCTTGAAAGGAAAGATCAAAGTTGAACTTTCCAAAGATGTGGATGCTTCGAAAATGAAACTGGAAGAAGCCAAGGCATTGATAGAAAAGAAGACACCCAAGAAAAAAACAAAAGCAAAAGCAAAACCTAAAGCGAAGAAATAAGTATGGCATTTGATTTTTTGGTTCCTATTGAGGATAAGGTTTTGGCCCATTGTGAATTACTTCCACCTCAGGCACTGGGAAAGAACATTTTTAAGCACACGGAACGCAAAGGTCTACCGGTTTTGGCCAACGCTACTATAGCCATCTTTGGGGTGCATGAATCCAGAAATGCTTTTGAGAAGAAAATGGGGCGTCTGGATATTTCAGGTCTCCGCCTCCAATTGTATAAACTCATGTTGGGCAATTGGAACTCTACCATCGTTGATTTGGGCGATGTGGAACAAGGAGAAGAGGTAGAGGACTCTTATTTTGTGGTGAAGGAAATCGTGGCAGGTCTGCTCGAAGAGAATATCATTCCTATTATAATAGGTGCCACCCAAGACATAACCTATCCCACCTATAGGGCCTTTGACGGCCTTAAGAACATGATCAACCTTGTGGCTGTTGATAGTAAGTTCGATTTTGGGGATGCGGAAGAACTGATATCTTCCAATTCGTATATGAGCAAGATCATTACGGACAAGCCAAACAATCTTTTTAATTTCTCAAATATTGGGTATCAAAGTTATTTTAATGCCCAAGAGGAAATAGACCTTATGGAGCGTCTGCTTTTTGATGCCTATAGGTTAGGGGAAATCGCCTTTGATGTTTCTCTGGCGGAACCTGTGTTGAGAAATGCAGATATTGTTAGCTTGGACGCACGAGCCATTAGAGCGTCCGATATTGGCATGTCCGACAATTTTTCCCCTAATGGATTTACTGGAAGGGAAATATGCGCCATTGCCCGATATGCGGGAATCAGTGATAAAGTATCCCTCTTTGGGCTTTATGAAATGGAAAACAGTGTACAGTCGTTCCAACTGATGTCACAAATAATTTGGTACTTTATTGAAGGGGTCAATTTTAGAATAAAAGAATCCCCATACCTTGATAAAGACTCCTTTACCAAGTTTATAGTGCCTACGGATGACGAAGATTTAATATTCTACAAAAGTAATCTTACCGAAAGGTGGTGGGTAGAGGTCCCATCAATTTTAACTTCACATAATAAAACAAACACACCTGCGTTATTACCATGCACGGAAAAGGACTATTTGGAAGCATGTAATCAAAATATTCCCGAAAGGTGGTTTAAAGCCTATAAGAAAGGCTTTAATTAATCAAATTTTTTTTCAAGTATAAACTGTTTTAATACAATATTTTATTTAAAAAGCAGTTTTAGAAAGTAATAAAAGCGTTTGCAGTTTGCATTCTTAAATCGAAATTTAACCTAAAGTATGAAGAAGCTATTGTTGTTATCTATAGCATTTGTTTTTTTACTCGCAAGTTGTGGGTCCAAAACAAAAGGGGAATTAGTTGGAGCCCAAGGTAAAAAGTGGTACCCGGAAAAACCATATGGAATGGAATTGATTCCAAGGGGCGCCTTTACCATGGGTAAGTCAGAAGAAGATATGGCCCAAACCCTAAATGCACCGACCAAGACCGTAACTGTAACCTCCTTTTATATGGATGATACGGAAATTACGAATAGTGAATACCGTCAGTTTGTGGATTGGGTGAAAGATTCCATTACCAGAACAAAGTTGGCCATCCTTGCAGATGAGTTGGGATTAGGCCCTGAAGACGGAGGAATTGGTGATTATGCATTTAAGGATGCAGATACTACTAGAATGTCGGCCTATGAAAAATACATGATGAACAATTATCAGGGTATGGGTGAAACAGGATATGAAGGTAGGGCCTTGAACAGAGACCAGGATTTGGTATGGGATATCAATGATTATCCAGATGAATATTATACTGAGATCATGGTAGACTCCATGTACTTAACAGAGGAAGAGTCTTATAATGGTCAACGCATCATAGATGTCAAAAAATTAAAATACAGCTACAAGTGGATGGACATAGAGGCTGCGGCCCGTTCCAAGACCGGTAATAGAAAGGATTTCATCAGACAGGAAATGTTGGAGATCTATCCAGATACCACAGTATGGATCAAGGATTTTGAATATTCCTATAACGAACCAATGCACAATGATTATTTCTGGCATGATGCATATAGCGATTATCCTGTGGTTGGGGTGTCATGGCAACAGGCAAAGGCCTTTTGTAATTGGAGGACCAAATTTAAAAACGATGATCAAAAAAGCAGGAACAAGCAATTTGTGAATCAATTTAGATTGCCAACCGAGGCCGAATGGGAATATGCAGCAAGAGGTGGAATTGAAGGAGGTACCTATCCTTGGGGTGGACCTTATGTAATCAGTGATACAGGATGTTTTATGGCCAACTTTAAACCTCAGAGAGGGGATTATGCCGCGGATACTGCTTTATATACGGTAGAGGCAAAGTCTTTTGAGCCAAACGATTTTAACCTTTATAATATGGCAGGTAACGTTGCGGAATGGACAAATTCCAGTTATGATCCAAACTCATATGAATTTGTTTCTACAATGAACCCTAATGCTGTATCTGCTCAAAACAGAAGAAAGGTGATCCGTGGAGGATCATGGAAAGATGTTGCTTATTTCTTGCAGGTAAGTACCAGGGATTACGAATATCAGGATTCTGCCCGTAGTTATATTGGTTTCAGGACCGTACAAGACTATATGGGAGAACAGGATTCAACCAACTAAAGAAATTCACTAAGTGATTAACAATAAACCAAATTCTTATTATTTAACATTAAACTAAAATTAAATTTACTATTATGGCACAGTCAAAATCAACAAAAAAATTATTTAACATGGCCTACGGGCTTGGAGCATCTATCGTAATTATTGGTGCATTGTTTAAAATTCTACACTGGGAGTTCGGTCCCCTTACTGGAGGACTATTATTGGCAGTTGGACTTATTACTGAAGCATTAATTTTCGCGATCAGTGCATTTGAACCTATCGAGGAAGAATACGATTGGTCTTTAGTTTATCCAGAATTGTCTGGTGGTGAATTGTCCGCTAGAAAAGCGAATGGATCTACCGAGGTTAAGGATGCTGAAACTTCTTTGTCTAAAAAATTAGATGATCTATTAAAAGAAGCTGGAGTTGACGCTGAGTTAATGAACAGCTTGGGAAGTAGCATCAAAAATTTTGAAGGTGCAGCCAAAGGTATCGCCCCTACAGTGGATGCTATGGAATCTACCAAGAAATATTCTAACGAAATGTCACAGGCAGCAGCCCAAATGGAATCTTTGAACAGTCTTTATAAGGTTCAATTGGATAGCGCAAGCAGACAAGCTTCTATGAACGAAGAAGTAATACAAAATTCAAGTGCCCTTAAGGAGCAAATGGCTTCATTGGCTACTAACCTTTCTTCTTTGAACGGAGTTTATGGTGGAATGCTTTCTGCAATGAGTAAAAACTAATTAGCGTACTTAGTTAACCCAAATCAAATTATTAATTAAAACCTAATTAGAAAACATGGCAGGAGGAAAACAATCACCGCGTCAAAAAATGGTAAACCTTATGTACTTAGTCTTCATTTGTATGTTGGCTTTGAATATGAGTAAGGAAGTACTTGCAGCTTTCGGTCTTATGAACGAAAAGTTGGAGGCGTCCAATACCAAAACAACACAGAATAACCTTGCCTTCTTGAGCGGCTTGGAAACAAAAGCAGGCGAAAACGAAGAAAAGTTCGGCCCACTTTTACAAGATGCCAAGAAAATAAAGGTATTGTCCCAAGAGTATTTTGATTACTTGGAAAATCTTAAAAAGGAAATGGTCAAGGGTGTTGAAGACCCTAAGGATTATCAGGTCATGGACAAAACAGATTACCTAGATCAAAAATTCTTCCAGGGCGATAACCTAGGTAAGGAAGGTAAAGAATTCATGAAAAGGATCAACGAGTACCGCAACCAGGTCTCTACCGTTTTACCTGCAAGCATGCAAGATGTCAAAGATGCTGTAAAGGCAAGATTTGAAACTGGCGATGCTCAAGGTAAGGTAGAAAATAGGGATGGGATCAAAGTTGATTGGTTGGCTTATCACTACGAAGGGTTTCCTTTGATAGCTTCATTGACCAAGCTTACTGCCCTACAAGCTGATATTAAAGCTACCGAGCAAGATGCCCTTAAGGCTATGTTGCAAGGTCAGTTGACCAGTGAGGTATCCATGACCAACTATACCACTTTGTTAGAGCAGGAGAAATCTGCTTACTACCAAGGAGAGAAGTTTACAGGAAATATTGTTTTGGGTCGTAAAGATGCCTCTACAAAGCCTAACGAGGTAAATTTAACCTTGGATGGTAGAAAATTAAAAGAAGGTCCTGATTATACTATCGAAGAAGGTAAAGTGAAATTATTGGTAAGTGCCGGTAGTGCAGGAGACCATACACTAAAAGGTAACTTGGTCTTTATGCAGGATGGTGAGCGTACAGAAGTACCTGTAAACTCTACTTTTGCAACTATTACAAAGCCAAATGCAGCCGTAATCTCTGCCGATAAAATGAATGTGGTTTACCGTGGGGTTTCCAATCCTATTACCATATCCATTCCTGGTATTCCAGATAATAATGTAAATGCAAATGCTCCTGGTCTTTCTAGATCTGGCGGAAGCAAGTATGTTATGAATCCTGGTACGGGTAGAACAGTGACTATCAACGCTTCAGGTAAATTGCCTGATGGACAGGTGGTTGGTTCTAAGACAGAATTCAGGATCAAGGATATTCCTAGACCAGAAGGTTCTATTAGAGGTGAAAGCGGAAGTGTGAAAATGCCAAGGACTAACTTGGAGATCTCTACTGTAGGTGCTATGTTGGATGATTTTGATTTCGATTTGAACCTTGCTGTTAGCGGATTTAAATTCAAAGTGCCAGGTCAGCCAACGGTTAGTGTAAATGGAAACAAGCTTGATGATAGAGCTAAATCTGCCCTTAAGAGAGCAGGTCGTGGAGATGCGGTTCAAATATTTGATATTGAAGCTTATATTACCAACAACAGAAGTTATAAACTTAAGAAAGTTTCTCCTGTAGTTGTAGAGCTTACAAACTAGTAAATTTAAAAAAGAGTCCGGGAGTGGTATGTTGTTAGTATATGTATAACAGTATACCACTAAAGGACAAATTACATGTAAGGTGTAATAAATATATAAATAAGAAGAAATGAATTGGAAGAATGTTTTATTAATCGGAGCTGTTGCACTATTGCCAATCTCAATGATGGCCCAGGCAAATATTCTGAATGCCAAAATGCCCGATGAGGTAGGTAAGAAGACAGCCGCGCAAAAAGCGAATGATAATGATGCCCCATTGAAATATGGTTATGTGGATGATAGGGATATCCTTTGGTCCAAAACCGTTTGGGAAGTCATTGATTTGGATGAGCGTGTCAACTTTCCATTGTACTATCCTTTGGATACCATTGGTATTGGTTCTGATAGAAGATCATTGTACGATGTTCTGATGAAGAACATTAAGAGTGGGAAGCTTAAGGATATTTATGCCGATGCGTATTTCACTGAAAAAAGGACTCTTGATGATCTTCAGGCGACCCTTCAAAAAGTGGATACCACGGATTATGGATACGAGCAGTTGAATGCTGGGGAGCAAATTTCCCAGGAATACATCAATAGGAGAGATCTTACCGCTGCCGATCTTGAAGAATATCTTATCAAAGGAATTTGGTATTTTGACAAGCGTCAAGGGGAATTGAAATATCGTTTGTTGGGAATTGCACCCGTTGCACCCGATGTTAACTTTATTGACGATGAGTCCATGGACCTTGCCGAAGCCAAAGTGCCTTTGTTTTGGGTATGGTACCCAAGTGCCAGAGAAATTCTTCACGAGGCAAAAGTATTCAACCAAAGAAATACGGCACAGCCCATATCTTTTGATATGTTGCTCAATGCCCGTAGGTTCAATGCCACAATTTATAAAGAGGATAATGTTCACGGAGACCGTGAGATTAAAGATTACATAGCGGACAACGCTTTATTCCAAGTTCTGGAAGCCCAACGTATAAAAGAGGTGATAAGGGACAGGGAACAAGATATGTGGGCCTATTAGGTTCATAAATAAAACTCCAATTCAATACATATTAGAAAAACGCTGCATTTTACATGCGGCGTTTTTTTATTTTTGCAATATGGTAGATTACTTGGTGGTAGGTTTAGGATTGGCGGGAATTTCGTTTTGTGAGGTTTTGGAACAACACAATAAATCCTTTAAGGTGATTTCAGATGATTCCCAAACTTCTTCCAATGTGGCTGGGGGCTTGTACAATCCTGTTATCCTTAAACGATTTACCCTGGCATGGGATGCCAAGGCACAATTGGACATGGCCATCCCTTTTTACCAAAAACTGGAGCAAAAGCTACAGACCAAGTTAGATTATAAACTGCCCGTATTAAGGCGGTTCGCATCCATTGAGGAACAGAATATGTGGTTCGAAGCAGCGGATAAGCCACAAATGGCCCACTTTTTATCTACAAAGATCCTGGCCAATAAGAACAGCGCCATTGATGCTCCCTTTGGATATGGCGAAGTATTGCATACAGGCCGAATAGCGACCAAAAAATTACTTCAAGTCTATAAAAACTACTTGGTGGAAAAAGATCTGATCTTACAGGAAACCTTGATGTTTGATCAATTGGTTTTTGAAAAAAACCAAGTTAGTTATAAGGGAGTTATAGCCAAAAATGTTGTTTTTGCCACTGGGTATGGACAAAGCTCCAATCCCTACTTCAACTATCTGCCCCTGAATGGTACCAAAGGCGAGTTGTTGACCATAAAAGCTCCAGGATTAAAGGAAGATAAGGTTATTAAATCCTCAGTGTTCATCATTCCATTAGGCAATGATCTTTACCGGGTTGGGGCCACGTACAAATGGAAGGATAAAACCAATTTGCCCACTGATGAGTCCAAAGCGGAACTTTTGGAAAAGCTCAATACTTTTTTAAAATGCGATTATGAGGTAGTGGATCATGTTGCCGGAATAAGGCCGACAGTAGTAGATAGAAGACCTTTGGTTGGGAGGCATCCGGAAAAAGAGGCCCTATATGTGCTGAACGGGTTTGGATCCAGAGGAGTAATGACCGGACCAAAATTGGCATTGGATCTTTTTAATTATATTGAAAATGGAATCTCCCTTGCCAAGGAGATCGATATAGAACGATTTACCAAAAAATATTATCTGGTTAATTCCTAACGGCGTCGGGATCGTATTTCATAAATAGGTTAATCCAAATATTTCTGGACAATCTCATGATCACCGGCATAAAAACAATCATTGTGGCCACAATAGCAATAAAGGTATTGACCAAGGTAGTCCCAACGATTAAAAATGCAATTACAAAGGCAGCTACGGCAAAGGCTATTCCTACTCCATAACTCACATACATAGCCCCATAAAAAAAGGAAGGTTCAATTTTGTATTTGGTGTTACAATGTGAACAACGCTCGTTCATTTTGAGGATATTACCTAAATGATAGGGGTTTTGGTCCAAATACATGCTTTCTTGATGGCACTTAGGGCAACTTCCTGTTAAAATGCTGTAGAGTTTGTTTCCTTTTTTTAACATTTGCATAAAATTTGTACAAAGGTACAATTTATTGATTTTCATAAAGTAACAAGAGTCACAAAACATGCTGAATATACATAATCTTTCTGTTTCATTTGCTGGGGAATATTTGTTTGAAGAAATAGCTTTTAGATTAAATGCGGGAGATAGGGTAGGACTTATTGGAAAAAATGGAGCGGGTAAATCCACCATGCTAAAATTACTGTCCAAGGAATTGGAACCAGATACTGGTGTTATTGCTTCGGATAAAGATATCAGAATTGGATTTCTTAAACAG
Organism: Sediminicola luteus; assembly: GCF_040566555.1. GTDB lineage: Bacteria > Bacteroidota > Bacteroidia > Flavobacteriales > Flavobacteriaceae > Sediminicola. The sequence goes on from NZ_JBEWYP010000009.1 coordinate 52,320, forward strand.
GATATAGATTTTGAACTTGGAAGGTCCGTCTTGGAGGAGGCCCAACAGGCCTTCAAGGAAATCAAGGATTTGGAACTTCAATTGGATACCATTAACCATCAATTGGTGGAACGCACCGATTATGAAAGTGAAGGATACAACCAGTTGATCATAGATCTCAATGATATTACCCACCACTATGAAATTTTAGGAGGGTACAATTACCAAGGGGAGACAGAGAAAGTACTCCAAGGTCTTGGTTTTAAAAGAGAGGATTTTAATAAGAAGACCGAAACTTTTTCAGGGGGATGGCGAATGCGTATAGAGTTGGCCAAGCTTTTGCTTCAAAACAATGATGTGCTGCTTCTGGATGAGCCTACCAACCACTTGGACATTGAGTCCATCATCTGGTTGGAACAATTTTTAAGAAATTATACGGGTGCCGTGGTAATCGTTTCCCACGATAAGATGTTCTTGGATAATGTCACCAATAGGACCATTGAGATCTCTTTGGGGCGTATCTATGATTACAGCAAACCCTATTCTGAATATCTGGTCTTGAGAAAAGAAATCAGCGACCAGCAGGTGAGTGCCCAAAAGAACCAGGAAAAACAGATACAGCAGACCGAAAAGTTGATCGAAAAGTTTAGGGCCAAAGCCTCTAAGGCTTCCATGGCACAATCGCTCATCAAAAAATTGGACAAGATTGAACGTATTGAGGTAGATGAGGATGATAATAGCGTGATGAAATTGCGTTTTCCGGTTTCTGTAACTCCTGGAAAAGTAGTCGTAGAAATAGAAAATTTATCCAAAAGCTACGGGAAGAACGATGTGCTAAAGGAGATCGACCTTTTGGTAGAAAGAGGGAGCAAAACTGCATTTGTTGGTCAGAACGGACAGGGGAAATCTACCTTGGCAAAAATAATGGTCGGGGATTTGGATCATGAGGGTCATCTAAAATTGGGTCACAATGTGCAGATCGGATATTTTGCCCAAAACCAGGCGGAGTATCTAGATGGGAGCAAGACCGTATTGGATACAATGATAGATGCCGCTAACGAAACCAATAGAAGCAAGGTGAGGGATATACTTGGATCCTTTTTATTTAGGGGAGATGAGGCAGATAAATACGTTAGGGTATTGTCCGGAGGAGAACGCAACAGATTGGCGCTAGCCAAAATGTTATTACAGCCCTTTAATGTGCTTGTAATGGATGAGCCTACGAACCACCTGGATATAAAATCCAAGAATGTGCTTAAACAAGCACTTCAGAGTTTTGAAGGCACCCTTATTTTGGTTTCCCACGATAGGGATTTCTTACAGGGCCTAACGAGCAATGTATATGAATTTAAAGACGGGAACATCAGGGAGTACCTCGGAGATATCGATTTTTATCTGGAAGAACGAAAAGTTCAGGATTTTAGGGCCATTGAGAAAAAGCAACAGGCTGTAAAGACCAAAGAGAAAAATAAGGATAATGAGGTGACCTTTGAGGACCAGAAAAAAATAAAGTCCCTTAAAAACAAGTTGAGCAATGCCGAAAGCTCCATTGGAGTGCTCGAAAAGGAAATTGCCAATATCGACCATGAACTTCTCATGAACTATGACGCCACTATAGCCCAAAAGAACTTTTTTGATTCCTATGAGAATAAGAAAAAGGAGCTAAAAAAGTTGATGGATGTCTGGGAAGAAATAACCATGGAATTGGAGGAAATGACAGAAAAGTCCTAATCCCCTACAAAATTTATAAAGCTACACCACAACTTTCGGCACTTTCACAACAAATATCGATAGGGCACCTGTCCTACATCGATTATTTTTGTTGTTAGTCTTCTTTTGAACTTTATTTGTAAGATAATTCCTAGGAATGTTGAGCTACAACAGTTTGACGCACAATAAAGTGAAAACTACATGAAACAGGCATTTTTTGTTTTAATTGTATTTATGTTATCCGGGCCTTTAGTAAGGGCCAATGTTAGTTCCCAGGAAAAAAAAGTTCTTATAGATTTATATACCAGTACAAAAGGAGCTCAATGGAAGGTGACATGGGATTTGAATACCCCTGTTTCCAAGTGGTATGGTGTACGAGTGGAAAATGGTAAAATTGTTTCTTTGAATTTGTTCAACAACAACCTTCAAGGAATCTTGCCAACATCCCTGGGCAACCTACCTTTTCTTGAAGAGTTGAATTTGGCCTTTAATACCTTACATGGACAAATACCGGAAACCATCACCAAACTAAGAAAATTAAAGGTGCTAAGGTTGGGTAAAAACAAATTGGAAGGTGAGATTCCCGAGGATATTGGGAATCTGGATCGCCTAGCAATCATGGATATGTTCGATAACGGGCTATCTGGTAATTTGCCTGCTAGTATTGGAAAGATGAAGGATTTAAAGATGTTATATCTTTCTTACAATTCATTTAGTGGTAAGATACCAATGGAACTGGGGAATTTAGAATCTCTTGAAAGATTGGAACTTGCAGATAATGAAATAGAAGGTGAGGTGCCCAATGGGATGGCCGAACTTTTAAATTTGAAAGCAATGACGTTGGCAGAGAATAATTTGTCCGGTAGTTTTCCGGAACTCATTTTTTCAATGCCCAAACTGCAATTATTACAGATGCAGAATAATAATTTTGAAGACGTAACTGCTACTGGTATTCGTCAGGGACATACACAATTGGCCCTATTGGATATTGATGAAGAGGCAGATAGATATAAAATTAATGATTTTAAGGATTTGTTCATCCATAGTGCCACAGGTACGGCGGATACCAAGTTCGAAGATGATAGCAACTAAAACATTTAGATTATGATGTTAAAAAAAGAAGTTTGCAGTTTAACGAGTTTCCTATTATTGGGGATTTTTGCATTGGCATCCCACTCGGTTGTCTTTGCTGAAGTTCGCCAAGATGATAGGGAAGCTTTGGTGGCCCTGTATAACAGCACCAATGGTGATGAATGGACCAAGACTTGGGACCTTAACCAACCAGTTTCTGAATGGTATGGGGTAAAAGTGGTCAATGACAAGGTCGTAGAAATTAATTTGTTCCGCAATAACTTGCAAGGAGTACTTCCTGAGAGTATTGGAAAGCTAAGTCACTTAGTGCAATTAAATTTGGCATTTAACGGGATTAGTGGTGAAATACCCAAGACCATGGTTCAGCTAAATGAACTAAAGGTGTTGCGCTTGGAAATGAACCGTATCAAAGGAGAACTTCCTATGGATATGGGAAAAATGAAGAAATTGGAAGAACTTACCGTTTTCAATAATTTCATTTCTGGAAGCATTCCTGAGAGTATAGGAGAAATTACAAACCTTAAGGTATTGAACATCTCCAGTAATAACCTAAAAGGTGCTATCCCAACTTCCTTGGGCAATTTGGCCAAATTAGAAGTATTGGGCCTTTTTGAAAATACATTGGACGGGTCTATCCCTTCAGAATTAGGGAACTTGGTAAAGTTAAAAGAGTTGGTTTTGGCCAACAATGAACTTGGCGGAGAAATCCCAATGGAATTTGGTCAATTGGCCAGTCTTCAGATTTTTCAAATACAGAACAACAGATTTAATTCCTTCAAAAATTTAGAAATGATGAATTCCAATGAATTTTTGGTTTTCGATTATGACAAAGGAAATATAAACACCAAATTTAAAACGGTCGATTTCAACAATACAAGAATGGCCGATACAAAATTTGAAGACGAGAATGAATAGTTGATTATAATTTTAGTTAGTTTGGTTAAAAAGGGTGCTTTGAGCATCCTTTTTTTATGCCCTAAAATTCAGCTTTTTAGGATTTTTTTAACTAAGTAGGCTTAAACTATAGGGTACTTTTGTTGTCTATACAACAATTATCTCATAGCCTTAACTTAATGGATACAAGAAAAATAGTGCTGTCCGTACTTGGATTACTTCTAATTGCAGTTTCATTTTATGCTGCCTCAGTAATTATCGCCAATAAGAACACACAGAAACCAATTCCCAAAAAAGTCGTAAAAACCGTATTTGTTCAAACCGTGGAAAATGGGATAGTACCCATTGTAATTTCTGCCAATGGTAACTTAATGGCCAAAAGAAGGGTTGAACTTTATTCCGAAGTCCAAGGGGTTTTTAAACCCGGAAGTGTTCTTTTCAAACCAGGACAAAAGTACAGTGCAGGACAGACTATAATAAGTATTGACGCCGAAGAGTATAATGCCAGTGTACAATCCTCCAAAAGCAATCTGTATAATTTGATTACGTCCATCATGCCGGATCTTCGGTTAGATTATCCAGAAGTTTTTCCTAAATGGGAAGCCTATCTTAGAAATTTTGACATCCAGAATACTACACCTCCATTACCAACAATGGATTCTGAAAAGGAACGCTATTTTATTTCCGGTAGAGGCATACTCACAAATTACTATAACGTAAAAAACCAGGAACAACGCCTTTCCAAATATAGGATTACAGCTCCCTTTAGCGGGGTAGTGACCGATGCTTTGGTCACTGAAGGTACTTTGGTGCGTTCCGGACAAAAACTGGGGGAATTTATTGATACCAGTGTTTATGAATTGGAGGTTGCCGTAAGTAAAAGCTACAGTGATCTTTTAAAATTGGGAGAACAGGTAGAATTAGTGAACTTGGATAACAGTAAGAAATATATGGGGAAGGTAGCCAGGATCAATGGTAATATAGATCAGCTTTCCCAAACCATTCGCGCATTTATAGAAGTACGCAATCCCGATTTAAAGGAAGGGATGTACCTGCAGGCTAATTTGAACACCAAGGAAGAGGCAGAAGCGATTGAAATAGATAGAGGCCTATTATTGGAAGGGGATAAAATCTTTGTGGTCAGGGACTCTATCTTGGATATGATAGATGTTGAACCCATATTTTTCAGTGATAAAAAGGTGGTGTTGAAAGAAGTGCCCAATGGGACGACCATTTTGTCCAAGCCTGTTATAGGAGCTTATGCAGGAATGTTGGTGAAAGTATTGAAGGACATGGCTAAAACAGAAGAATAATGAGGGGTCTTATAGCATATTTTATAAAGTACCATGTAGCGGTAAGCGTATTTATACTTGCCTTCGTGGTATTTGGAATTGCAGGGGCACTTTCTTTAAAGTCGTCCTTTTTTCCATTATCGGATTCCAAGAACATCGCCATTAATATAGCCTATCCCGGTGCTTCACCACAAGAGGTGGAGGAAGGTATCGTTCTGAAAATTGAGGACAACCTTAAGGGATTGGAAGGAGTGGATAGGGTAACATCCACCTCTAGGGAAAATAGCGGTACCATCAATGTAGAGATAGAGAAGGGAAGGGATATTGATTTTATGCTGCTCGAGGTTAAAAATGCCGTGGATAGGGTGCCTTCGTTTCCAACAGGTATGGAGCCTTTGGTCGTTTCCAAACTTGAAGCTGTAAGGCAGACTATCAGTTTTTCCGTTAGTGGCGATAATGTGCCTCTGGCCACCTTAAAACAAATTGGAAGGCAGATAGAGAACGATATCCGAACTATGGAGGGCATATCCCAGATCAATATTTCCGGATATCCACAAGAGGAGATTGAAATTGCGGTTAATGAGAACAGTCTTCTTGCCTACAACCTGTCGTTCAATGATGTTTCCCAGGCGGTTGCCAATGCCAATATTTTGGTAACAGGTGGTAATATAAAGACAGATGCAGAAGAGTATCTTATAAGGGCCAATAATAGATCTTATTATGGAGATGAACTCTCCAATCTCATAGTTCGGGCCGATGCATCGGGTCAGACCGTAAGGTTAAAGGATGTCGCTGTCATTAGGGACCGTTTCTCTGAAACACCTAATACGTCTTATTTCAATGGAAATCTGGCTGTAAATGTGAGTATTACCAGTACCAATACCGAAGATTTAATTTCTGCGGCCGAATTGGTGAAGGACTACGTAGAGGAATTTAACCATAAATACAATAACGTACAAGCCAATGTTGTCAGTGACCAATCGGTTACCCTGACACAAAGGACAGAACTATTGACCGAAAATGCCATTATGGGGATGATTTTGGTCCTCATTTTCCTTTCCTTATTCTTGAACACAAGACTCGCTTTTTGGGTGGCCTTTGGTCTTCCTATTTCCTTTTTGGGAATGTTCATTTTTGCGGGCTTCTTCGATGTAACCATAAACGTACTTTCGTTATTCGGAATGATTATCGTAATTGGTATCCTGGTGGATGATGGTATTGTGATTGCCGAAAACATCTACCAACACTACGAGAGGGGAAAAACTCCTATTCAAGCGGCCATAGATGGAACAATGGAGGTAATACCGCCCATAGTTTCTGCCATTATAACTACCATCCTTGCCTTTTCCATATTCTTGTTTTTAGATGGGCGTATTGGGGAGTTTTTTAGTGAGGTATCGGTAATTGTCATTCTTACCCTAGTGGTATCTTTGGTAGAGGCCTTGATTATTTTACCCGCGCATTTAGCTCATTCAAAAGCCTTACAACCTTTGGACAAGAAACCCAAAAAGGGCATTGCCAAAGTCTTTTCGAAGTTGCGGGTGATCAATGAATACGGAGATAAGATGATGGTCTGGATGCGTGACAATGTTTATGGGCCTTCACTGCGATTTACTCTAAAACATAAAATATTAACGTTTTCATTTTTTATAATGGCATTGGTGCTTACCCTAGGATCTGTGGGTGGTGGGATTATAAGGACCGCTTTTTTTCCCTCAATTGCCAGTGACAGGGTTCAGGTTTCCTTGTTAATGCCCAACGGTACCAATGAAAAGATCACGGATTCCATTATTAGCATGATCGAAGAAAAGGCTGAAATAGTGAACCAAGAGCTAACGGAAATCTATTTAAAAGGAACCGATAAAGTACTTTTTGAAAATATGATCAGGACCGTGGGACCAGGTTCTTCCGCCGCCTCCCTCGTCATCAATTTATTGCCGGGAGAGGAAAGACCGGATGAAATAGCTTCCAATCTCGTCACTAGTAGGTTGCAGGAACTAGTGGGACCTGTATTGGGTGTTGAAAGTTTGATTTATGGGTCTGGAGGAAATTTTGGTGGAGACCCCGTTTCGGTTTCCCTAATGGGAAATAATATTCAGGAACTAAAGGCCGCCAAGAAAGAATTGAAAGCAGCCTTGGAGAACAATGCGCTCCTAAAGGACGTTGCCGATAATGATCCTGCCGGGATTAAGGAGATACGATTGGAACTTAAGGAAAATGCCTATTTGTTGGGATTGGATTTAAGGACCATCATGAATCAGGTTAGGGCTGGATTTTTTGGCACACAAGCACAACGTTTCCAAAGAGGACAGGATGAGATCCGAGTATGGGTGCGTTATGACCGTCAGGATAGATCGTCCATTACGGACCTTGATGAAATGCGAATTACTACCCCTTCTGGCAATAAAGTCCCCTTGAAGGAAATAGCTACATACACCATAGAAAGAGGGGATGTGGCCATCAACCATTTGGATGGAAGAAGGGAAATTCAAATATCCGCCGATCTAAAGGATGATAAGGCTACCAGCGCCACCGATATTATGACGGATATCCGAACGCAGGTCATGCCAGAGATACAATCAAAATATCCAACCGTAACTGCCTCTTATGAGGGCCAGAATAGGGAGGCCGGGAAATTATTGGGTTCATTAAAATCCGTTGGGTTAACCGTGCTGTTGTTGATATACATAGTTATTGCTTTTACTTTTAGGAGCTTTAGCCAACCCCTGTTGCTCATCTTGTTGGTGCCCTTTAGTTTAACTGCAGTAGCGTGGGGACACTGGCTGCATGATTTTCCAATTAATATTCTATCTATGTTGGGTATTATTGCCTTGATAGGGATTATGGTGAATGATGGATTGGTGCTCATAGGCAAGTTCAATTCTAACCTAAGGGGTGGAATGAAATTCGATGATGCTATTTTTGAAGCAGGTAAATCTAGGTTTAGGGCCATCTTTTTAACATCTATTACTACCATTGCAGGATTGGCACCTTTGCTTTTGGAAAAGAGCAGGCAGGCACAGTTTTTAAAGCCTATGGCGATTTCAATTGCATACGGTATTGGTTTTGCCACGCTTCTCACCTTATTGATGCTGCCTCTTTTTCTAGCATTTAGCAATAGATTCAAGGTGGGCTCCAAATGGTTGGCCACTGGTGGACATGTGACCAAAGAGGAAGTGGAAAGAGCGATCAAGGAACAAGATCAGGAAAGACACATGCAAACAAATCATCACCAAATAGAAAACGAAATTCATTCCAACGGTAAGATCGAAGAAACTACCGAAAAGAGCATATAGGTCCATGAAGAAATTTTATCTACTGTTTATTTTATCAATTGTTTTCGGGCATGACATAGCCGCCCAAGAGAACTTATTATCCAAGGAAGAAGCTGTGGTAACCACACTCCAGAATAATTTCAACATAGTCGTGGCGAAGAACAATGTAGAAATTGCCGAAAACAATACGGGGATACTTAACTCTGGCTATTTGCCAACATTAACAGGAACTGCCGGGGCCAACTATAACAGGGACGATTCTACCATAGAATTTCCAGGTCGCTTAGATGATAATGGAAATCCCTTTCCTGATGTTGAATTAGAAAAGGCCGAAGCACAACGCTACAATACGGCTATCCGTGCCGATTATGTGTTATTTGATGGGCTGGGTCGCTTTTACAACTATAAAAGGTTAAAGGAACAGTATCAGTTAAGCGAGTTACAGGCTCGGGAAACCATAGAGAATACAATTCTACAATTGTTTAGTGTGTATTTTGAAATTGCCAGGTTAACAGAAAATCAAAAGGTATTGCTACAGGCCTTGGAGATATCCCAGGATAGAATAAAAAGAGCAGAATACTCCTTTGAATATGGGCAGAATACCCAACTGGATATATTAAACGCCCAAGTGGATGTCACCAATGATAGCATTAACCTATTGAATGCCAATCAGAATTTGGCCAACGCTAAGCGGGATTTGAATGTGATTTTGAACCAAGACCTTAATAATACATTCAAGGTTGATACGGTAGTACGTTTTATCCCCAGATTGCAATTGGACGAATTTGTAAAACTCACCAACAATAACAATGTTGCTGTATTACAATCGGAACGGAGTTTGGCGATAAACGATTATGATATTAAAGTGAGCAGATCGGGGTATTTGCCGACCATTGGATTGACCGGTGCATACGGATGGAACCTTAATCAGAGCGCTGCTTCTGCATTTTTCCCAGGAACAAATACGAACAACCTTAATTTTGCTGTTGGCGCCAATCTTACTTGGAACCTTTTTGATGGGGGAGGAACTACCGTAAGGGTCAAAAATGCCAAAATATCCTATGCCAATCAGGAATTGACAAGGAAGCAAATTGAGTTGGAAGTTAATAGGGATATTTTAAATGCCTTGGCCATCTATGAGAATAGGCTGAACATTTATCAGATACAGGAACAGAACGTCGTGACCAACCGAAATAATTTTGAACGTTCGGAAGAGCAATTTAAATTGGGGAGGATTACATCTATAGAATTCCGCCAGGCACAGATCAACCTATTAAATGCCCAGACCAATAAAAACCTTGCCAAATATGACGCTAAACTGGCTGAATTGCAATTGTTGCAGTTGACAGGTCAATTATTGAATATAGAATTATAGCGAGAGATTACAACTATGTTTGAACACTTTTTTCAATGCCCTTATTGTTGGGAAGAAATTAGCATGTTGTTGGATACTTCCATTTCCAAACAAACCTATGTGGAGGATTGTGAGGTCTGTTGCAACCCTATAGAAATTACGCCCATTTTCCAAGCACAAGAGCTAATTGGGTTTGAAGCCGACAGTTTGGAACAATAGAAACATCATAAAACAAAAAGCGCCTTGGTATCCAAGGCGCTTTTTGCTTTTAGTAGTCCATGTTACTGTATGGAATTTATATTTCCCCCTACAAATTTGGTTTCTTTAACCTCTTTCGGATTTCCATAAATATTGATGGTACCTCCGGCCCTTACCGTGGCGTCCACAATATCTGTTGCATTCACATTGGCCGTGCCTCCGGCGTTTACGGATACATTGGTCTGTTCAGTTTTTAAATTTTCGTTTTTGACGACGCCTCCCGTATTAACGGAAATATCTTGAACCTTTGAGACCCCTGATAAGGAAACGATTCCCCCGGTTGTGGCCTTTGCGTCCACCTTTCCGGATTCTATTTGAAGTTTCAGCTCGCCGCCCTCCTGTGCCCGCATTTCCAAACTGGTGGATCTTTGCACATCATCGGAAACTATCTTTGCCTTTTCGTTTACATCCAAAAGAACCAGTGTTTCTGTATGGTACAGCATAACTGTGGTATTATGGCCATCCAAAAAATTGTCCAGTTCCATTCGTATTTTTAAACGCCCTGATTTGTTGACAAAGGCGACATCACTTTTGTCATTTCCGGTAATTACGGCTTTGTTTACATCACTACGAATCAGCTTTACAGTGATCCCATCATAAGCCTTTACTTCAGAAAATTTATATAGTTCATGGGTAACCTCTTTTTGTGCAGAAGCAGTCCATGTTATTAAAGTGATCGCGATAAGCGCAATTATAGTTCTCATAGAATATTGTTTTAAGGATTAACTTGTAATATATACGTGCATAAGCTGCCCTTGGGCTTTCCCGAAAGGTCATTATTTAAAAGGTGATAATTGATCTCGAACGGATCTAAAATGTGCTTTTTCAAGGAGAAAAGTAACAGTCGTCCTTTAAGATTCAAAGCAAATAGAGTTATGTTATTTTTTCACGAAAACGATTCGATGTAAATGTTGATTGCTAGTAGTTAAATCTCTATTTTTAAAACGTCATATTTGAGGATTGTGCTGTATGGGTGTTAAAATCATAACGGAAAATCAATGCAAAAGTTGACAATGCCAATTTGTAAAATCGAGAATCCATGTCAGAAAAACAAGCCAAAGCAAAGGCGTATTGGAAGGAAAACCTAAGGTATTTATTGCTCTTATTGTCCATTTGGTTTTTAGTGTCCTATGGTGCAGGTATCCTGTTCAAGGATGCATTGGATGAAATAAAGCTCGGAGGTTTTAAACTCGGGTTTTGGTTTGCCCAGCAAGGATCTATTTATGTGTTCGTTATTCTCATCTTTATATATGTTAGGCTGATGAACAAACTGGATAAAAAATATGGATATAATGAGGAATAAACCTACCAAGAAAAACATAAACGGGATATGAGTGTACAACTATGGACCTACATCATTGTAGGGATAACCTTTGCACTCTATATTGGCATAGCCATATGGTCCAGGGCAGGTTCTACGAAAGAATTTTATGTGGCCGGTGGCAATGTTTCACCCTTGGCGAACGGAATGGCCACTGCGGCGGATTGGATGTCTGCAGCCTCATTTATCTCCATGGCGGGTATTATTGCTTTTGCCGGATATGACGGTTCTGTTTACCTCATGGGATGGACAGGAGGGTATGTGCTGTTGGCACTACTATTGGCGCCATATCTTAGAAAATTTGGAAAATTCACGGTGCCCGACTTTATTGGGGAGCGCTATTATTCCAAAACGGCCCGAATTGTGGCCGTTATCTGTGCCCTAATTGTTTCCTTTACCTATGTAGCGGGACAAATGAGGGGCGTTGGTGTGGTGTTTTCCAGATTTTTGCAAGTTGATATCACCACAGGGGTAATCATAGGGATGGTCATTGTTCTCTTTTACGCGGTATTGGGAGGAATGAAGGGGATTACCTATACCCAAGTGGCACAATATTGTGTTCTCATATTTGCCTTTATGGTTCCTGCCATCTTTATCTCCATTCAAATGACAGGAAATCCTATTCCCCAATTGGGCATGGGTGCTACGTTAAATGATGGCTCAGGAATGTTTTTGTTGGATAAATTAAACGGACTCTCCACGGAATTGGGCTTTGCCGAATATACAGATGGATCCAAGTCCGTCACCGATGTGTTCGCCATTACTTTGGCCTTAATGGTGGGGACTGCGGGATTACCACATGTCATTGTACGATTCTTTACGGTTAAAAGAGTTAGGGATGCCCGTAAATCAGCAGGGTGGGCCTTATTGCTTATCGCGATTTTGTATACCACCGCACCGGCTGTGGCCGTATTTGCCAAAACCAACCTTATCCATACTGTTAGTAATAAAGATTACTCCAGTATGCCCCTTTGGTTTAAAAACTGGGAAGATACCGGTCTATTAATTTTTGACGATAAAAACAAGGATGGGAAGATACAGTACGTAGCCAATAAAATGGATAACGAGCTTACCATTGACAATGATATTATGGTCTTGGCCAATCCCGAGATCGCCAATTTGCCTGCCTGGGTCATTGCCTTGGTAGCTGCCGGAGGCTTGGCTGCAGCATTATCTACAGCTGCGGGTTTGTTGTTGGTGATATCTTCTTCTGTGTCCCACGATCTTATTAAAAGTATTTTTAAACCTAATATTTCCGAAGCGGGCGAATTATGGGCAGCACGAATTTCCGCAACGGTAGCCGTGATTATTGCCGGGTATTTCGGAATCAATCCACCTGGGTTTGTGGCGGCAGTTGTCGCACTGGCATTTGGCCTTGCAGCCGCCTCCTTTTTTCCGGCCATTGTATTGGGGATTTTTTATAAAAAAATGAGTAAGGAAGGGGCCGTAGCAGGAATGATTGTGGGTATTACCCTAATGCTCTTTTACATGCTTAAATTCAAATTTGGTCTTTTTGATGGCGGTAAAGATGCAGTGGCTGGACTGTCTAAGGATTGGTGGTTTGGAATTTCACCGGAAGGCTTTGGTAGCATCGCTATGATCGTTAACTTTATAGTGGCCCTATTGGTCAATATGTTTGCCCCTGATCCCCCAGAACAAGTACAGGAAATTGTAGAGGACATTCGAATTCCCAGTGGAGCCGGGAAGGCTATAGTCCATTAATGTAAATCGATAGTAAAAATTTAGAATTCCATCATGAGTAATTACCATATCAAACATTTAGAAGAGTACTATCAGGTGTATCGCAAATCGGTGAGGGATCCAGAAAATTTTTGGGAAGAAGTAGCTGAAGAACATTTCCTGTGGAGAAAAAAATGGGATAAGGTACTGAGCTGGGATTTTACAAAACCGGAGGTAAAGTGGTATGAAGGGGCCCAACTCAATATTACCGAAAACTGTATCGATAGACATCTGACGACCAGGGGCGAAAAAACGGCCATTATTTTTGAACCGAATAATCCGGACGAGGAAGCTGAACATATTACCTATAGGCAACTACACGAACGTGTTTGCGAATTTGCCAATGTGCTCAAGGACCAAGGTGTTAAAAAGGGGGATAGGGTATGTATCTATTTGCCCATGATACCTGAACTGGCCATTTCCCTCTTGGCATGTGCCCGTATCGGAGCAATACATTCCGTGGTATTTGCTGGATTTTCATCTACGGCACTATCTACTAGGATCAATGACAGTGATTGTAAAATGGTAATCACATCCGATGGTTCCTACAGGGGAGGAAAAGAAATAGACCTCAAGGGAATTGTAGATGAGGCCCTTCACGATTGCCCAGGTGTAAAAACCGTATTGGTGGCAAAACGGATAAATTCCGATATAGCGATGAAGGAAGGTCGTGATAAATGGTTACAGCCTTTATTGGATGAGGCTTATCGCGATTGTGTGCCTGAGATCATGGATGCCGAAGACCCATTGTTTATTTTATACACTTCTGGATCTACAGGTAAGCCAAAGGGGATGTTGCATACCACAGCAGGCTACATGGTGTACACTGCCTATACTTTTAAGAATGTTTTTCAATATAGGGAAAAGGATGTGTATTGGTGCACCGCCGACATTGGTTGGATTACGGGTCACAGTTATATTGTATATGGTCCTTTGGCAAACGGGGCAACCACTGTCCTCTTTGAAGGGGTGCCAAGTTACCCCGATTTTGGACGTTTTTGGGAGATCATAGAAAAACATAAGGTCAATCAGTTTTATACTGCACCAACAGCGATCAGGGCCTTGGCCAAAGAAAGCTTGGATTTTGTAGAAAAGCACGATCTTTCTTCAATTAAGGTATTGGGGACCGTAGGAGAACCGATCAATGAAGAGGCCTGGCATTGGTATAATGTAAACGTGGGCAAAAAGAAGAGTCCAATAGTGGACACATGGTGGCAAACTGAAACAGGCGGCATCATGATTTCACCTATTCCTTATGCCACCCCGACCATACCAACTTATGCGACCTTACCATTGCCTGGGGTCCAACCAGCATTGATGGACGAAAATGGCAATGAAATTAAAGGAAATCAAGTGGACGGGAGGCTCTGTATCAAATTTCCGTGGCCTGCCATGGCCAGAACCATTTGGGGCAACCATCAACGGTATAAGGATACTTATTTCTCTGCCTATGAAAACAAATATTTTACTGGGGACGGGGCACTACGAGATGAGGTTGGCTATTACCGAATTACGGGTAGGGTAGATGATGTGATCATCGTATCTGGCCACAATCTTGGTACCGCACCCATAGAGGATGCCATTAATGAGCATCCTGCAGTGGCAGAATCAGCTATTGTTGGCTTTCCCCACGATATTAAGGGAAGTGCGCTTTATGGATATGTAATTCTTAAGGTTACAGGGGAGTCTAGGGACCAGAATAACCTGAGGAAGGAAATCAATCAGATCATTACAGAACAGATTGGTCCTATCGCCAAATTGGATAAGATCCAATTCACAAGTGGACTTCCAAAAACACGTTCAGGGAAGATCATGAGAAGGATCCTACGAAAAATTGCCTGTAATGAAATGGAAAACCTCGGGGATACTTCCACCTTATTGAACCCAGAAGTGGTCCAAGAAATTATAGAAAACAAATTGTAACAATGTTCTGCTTATATCAGATATAAAAAAAGCCTTCTTTTAAGAAGGCTTTTCTGTTACAAGGGAATATTTCCGTGTTTTCGGTTCGGTCGTACTTGCTCTTTGTGTTCCAGCATGCTGAAACCTTTGATCAGTTTTCTTCTTGTATCCTTAGGCAGGATCACTTCGTCTATAAAACCTCGTTGGGCCGCCCTGTATGGATTGGCAAACTTGTCCGCATATTCCGCTTCCTTTTCAGCCAATTTTTTTGAGGGGTCATCTGCTGCCGAAATCTCCTTTCTAAAGATGATTTCACTGGCGCCTTTAGCTCCCATGACCGCAATTTCTGCACTGGGCCATGCGTAGTTCAAATCGGCTCCAATATGTTTGGAGTTCATTACATCATAGGCGCCACCATAAGCTTTACGGGTAATGACTGTAATACGGGGAACAGTAGCCTCGCTCAAAGCGTAAAGTAGTTTGGCGCCATGTACGATAATCCCGTTCCACTCCTGATCCGTTCCGGGTAAAAACCCAGGGACATCTACCAATACCAAAAGGGGAATATTGAAACAATCGCAAAAACGCACAAACCTAGCGGCCTTCTTTGAACTGTTCACGTCCAAGACGCCTGCCAAGTACATAGGTTGGTTCGCAACGATACCAATGCTTCTACCACCGATTCTTGCAAACCCGACTAATATGTTTTCCGCATAGTCCTTATGTATTTCATAAAAGCTATCGTCATCTATTATGCCTTTGATTACCTCATGCATATCGTAAGGTTTATTGGCATTGTCGGGAATAATGTTCGATAGGGTATCCCTAACCTCGTCCCCAAGCTCAAAAGGAAGGGTTTTAGGGGCTTCTTTGTTGCTTTGAGGTAAATACCCCAACAATGTTTTTATATCCTCCAAGCACAGCACGTCATTGGCTGAGGTTATATGTGCCACCCCTGATTTGGTAGAGTGGGTACTTGCGCCGCCCAGCTCTTCTGAGGTAACCTCTTCATTGGTAACTGTTTTTACCACATTGGGACCAGTTACGAACATATAGCTGGTGTCTTCCACCATCATGGTAAAATCTGTCATGGCAGGGGAATAAACTGCCCCTCCTGCACACGGTCCCATAATGGCCGATATCTGGGGGATCACCCCAGAGGCCTGGACGTTTCTATAAAAAATATCCGCATAACCTCCCAAGGAACGAACCCCTTCTTGGATTCGCGCTCCTCCAGAATCATTCAGTCCTACTAGGGGAGCACCAACTTTAACCGCTAGATCCATGATTTTACAGATTTTTTCGGCATGGGTTTCTGAAAGTGCCCCGCCAAATACGGTAAAATCTTGGGCAAACACATATACCAATCTGCCATTTACAGTCCCGTATCCCGTAATTACACCATCACCATAATAGAGCTCCTTGTCCATTTCAAAATCGGTGGTCCTGTGGGTCACAAGGATACCAATTTCCTCAAAGGAACCATCATCCATAAGATAGTTGACCCGCTCTCTGGCGGTCAATTTTTTCTTTTGATGTTGTTTTTTTATTCGATTTTCCCCTCCACCCAAATGGGCTTTGGCGATTTTATCCTGTAGTTCTTTTATTTTAGAATCCATATATTACTGAATTGGCAATCTTAGAATTTTTTGATCTTCCATATATTGTTTTAAGGCAATCATGGCCGCAATTTTAGCCTCTTCTTCCTTGGCACTTTTTAGGGCTTCTGGAGAATAATAATTTTTTACAAAGTGGGTGTCAAAAGCACCAGAGCGGAAGGCTTCATGTTCAAAAACATATTTGCCAAAGGCCAAGGTGGTCTCCACGCCGGCCACCAAGTAACGGTCTATGGCCGAAATCATCAATTGTATGGCCTCTTCCCTTGTTTTTCCGTAGGTGATCAGTTTTGCCAACATAGGATCATAATAGATGGGAATATCCATGCCTTCCTCAAACCCATTATCCACACGTATGCCTTCACCTTCTGGTAGCACATAGGTGTCCAAATGGCCCACACTAGGTAAAAAGTCATTTAATGGATCCTCGGCATAAACCCGTAATTCCAAGGCATGTCCTTTTATTCCTAGATCTTTTTGAGCGATAGGGAGTTTTTCGCCCCTAGCCACTCTTATCTGCAGTTCCACCAAATCCATCCCAGTGATCAGTTCCGTCACCGGATGTTCCACCTGTAGCCTGGTATTCATCTCCAGAAAGTAAAAATTATGGTTTTCATCCAATAGAAATTCCACGGTTCCGGCACCTATATAATTACAGGCTTGTGCAACTTTTACCGCTGCTTCTCCCATTTCTGCCCTTAATTCTGGTGTGAGTACGGAGGACGGGGCTTCTTCCACTACCTTTTGGTGCCGTCGTTGGATACTGCACTCCCTTTCAAAAAGATGAATGATGTTCCCATGGGTATCTGCCATCACCTGAATTTCTATATGTCTTGGCGAGGCCACGTACTTTTCTATAAAAACGGAACCATCCCCAAAAGCAGAGGTTGCTTCACTAATGGCCCTTTTCATCTGGGATTCCAGGTCACTTTCTTTTTCAACGATCCGCATACCTTTTCCACCTCCACCTGCAGAGGCTTTGATCAGGATAGGGAACCCAATTTTCTTTCCAATTTCCTTGGCCTTGTCAATATCTGTAATGGCTTTGTCTATACCTGGAACCATGGGAATGCCATAGTCCTTAACGGCATCCTTGGCCGCTAGTTTGCTGCCCATTATTCTAATGGCATCTGAATTAGGGCCTATAAAAATGATATTGTTTTGTTCCACTTCTTCCGCAAAATCTGCGTTTTCGCTTAGAAACCCATATCCAGGGTGAATAGCGTCTACTTGAAGTTCCTTGGCCACCTTGATGATTTTGGAACCTAAGAGGTAGGATTCATTGGAGGGTGGCTCCCCTATACATACAGCCTCATCGGCAAATCTTACATGAGGGGCATTTCTGTCTATGGTAGAATAGATGGCCACCGTTTTGATGCCCATTTTTTGGGCAGTTTTCATTACCCTAATGGCAATTTCACCGCGGTTGGCAACCAGTATTTTTTTTATGTTCATTTTTTATTCGAATTCTATTAATAACTGTCCCTTGTCAATAGCCGTTCCCTTATTTATAGGGACCGCCTTAATAACTCCTTCTCGTGGCGAGGTGATGATATTTTCCATTTTCATGGCCTCCAATATTAGAAGGGGATCGCCCTCTTTTACCGATTGTCCAGGGGTCACATGGATATCTAAAATCAAACCTGGCATTGGAGCCTTGATGGAATCGATCTGTTTGGATGAACCAAGGGCGAATCCCATTTCCTTGATCAAAAGATCCAGGTCATCGGTAATTTTAATGTGATAGGGTTTATTATTGATCTTGACCGTATATGCCCTTTGGTTCATATCCGACTTTACCACTTCTGCCTTAAAAGGTTTGCTATTTTGTAGCACGTGGTATTTTAGGGGACCTGTAGGGGTCGTGTCCAGTTGTTCCAAATCTGCTAAAGGAATGGTAAAACTATAGGTTTCATCTACAGTTACTTCAAACTTTTTATTCATCAAACTATTGGTTTAGAAACATCTAGGCCTTAGGTTTTCCAAGTTGAAATTGGGATAAGAGGACATTCGGCATCTACTCTTACAAGGTCTAGACAGCTTTAATAGCTTAAAGATATATTTAATTTTTAAAGTGATGAAACATTACTGTTTTGTAATGGACAATAATGGGGGAAGAACAGGTTATTTATAATTGTCATTGGGAAGGTTGAGCATGGTATTATGGGTGGTCTTGATTTTTTCTGGCGTAAAGCCAGTTTTAAACATTAGAAAAAGGACTAGATTGGTGAAATTGACACGCAGGTAAGAATTGTAATCGTATTTTCTAGCGGACACCACCAGGTTGTTGTTCACAATTTTATAGGGAATTTTATTTTTCTTGATTTTACCCCAAAACTCAAAATCTTCCATGATAACTTGTTCCTCATTAAAGCCTTTTAAGCTTTCAAAATTACACTTTGTGATAAAGAGACATTGATCACCTGCTCCAGTGAAAAGTCCGTCTTTCGCGGTAAAAAATTCGTTTATTTTAAGAAGTAGGCCACTCTTGTCAAATTTGTATGAAAAAAGGCCTGCGCCATAGCCGTTACCGATAGTCTCAAAAATATTGCTCAAGAAGCCGTTTGGAGGAATACTATCGGCATGTAAAAATGCTAAGATATTTCCTTTTGCTATTTTGGCCCCCAAGTTCATTTGTATGGCCCTACCTTTTCCTTGGCATTGGATGATATGAAAGGGCCCCGTAGTTTTTAAATGTTCAGCACCGTCGGTATTACCACCAGAGAGGATTACCAAAACTTCGACTTGGAAAGTTGGGTTTTGCTTCAGCTGTGCTGAGAGTATGCTGATGAGACCTTCAATATTCTCTTTTTCGTTGTGTGCAGGGATTATTATGCTGAGCATAGGCTAAATTCAAGAGGGTTATTCCTTTAACTATTTACGAAAGTACATCGGTTAAAGTTCAATTTTAAACATTTCAATTCAAATAAGTATCTGTTTTTTGAAAGATAATTTAAGAAATACGGACTAAGAACCAAACCCATTGCCAATAATTAGCGTAATTATTCCACTAATCAGAAGTTCACTATTATGAAAGTACTCAGTATACTACTATTAATTTTCTTGCCTTTTTTACCTTTTGATTATGCTCTAGAAGGCGGTAATGCTCATCAAAAGGTAGACTTCAACGAACTATCCGAACAATTTTTAAAGAATATAAAACAGGGTAAAGACACCAAAGACCTACAGGACATCCTTGCAAAGACCAGTTTGGAAGAATTGGAGAATCAACTAAGGACCAACGATCAGAAAACTGCTTTTTGGCTGAATATTTACAATGCCTATATTCAGGTTATATTGGCCGAAAACCCCGAACTATACCAAGATAGGGGTAGTTTCTTCAAAATGGAACAGATCAATATCGCGGGCAATATGCTCTCTTTTGCAGATATAGAACACGGAATGGTCCGTAAATCACAATGGGAATACGGTTTGGGTTATATCCGAAAGTGGTTTCCCAGTAAATTTGAACGGAAACTGCGGGTAGAAGAAAGAGATTACCGCATACATTTTGCCCTTAATTGTGGTGCCAAAGATTGTCCGCCTGTAGCCATTTACGAAGCTGATAGATTGGACGAACAACTGACAAAGGGCACAAAGCGCTTCTTGACCAATACATCTGATTTTGATAAGACTAAAAGAGAAGCCGCCGTCACCTCCTTGTTCAGTTGGTTCAGGGGCGACTTCGGTGGAAAAGGAGGAACCAAGGATATCCTAAAGAAGAATGGCATCATAAATAGTACAAAAGGTGTGGATCTAGTCTATAAAAATTATGATTGGACACTTTATTTAGATAATTTTATTGAATTATAAGAGTAGTGCCACTTCATTTTAAAACGATTTTTTTTAGTATCGATGGAGAAGATTATTGGATATAAAAAAATTGTCGTTTTAAGTTTTGCTCTTTTGGCCCTAGCTGCATGTTTTTCTTTGACCGGACTCAAATTTTCTTTTGATCTACAGCCCTTTTTTCCTGAGGGAGACGAGGAACTGGTGTTTTATCAAGATTTTGTCTCGGAATTTGGTACGGATGATAGCTATCTTTTTATTGCAGTTGAAAATAAAAACACCGTTTTTGATAACGGTTTCTTAGAACGTTTTCATCAATTTTCATTAGATGCCAAAACCCTGCCTTTTGTAAATCGAAGTGAATCCCTTACCACCTTATCCTATCCACTAAAAACCTCTTTTGGGTATATGGGGCTTCCCATTATACATCGGGAGGATACCACAGCCTACAAAGAGGATTGGAGGCGCATCCAAGAGGAGAATATTTTTGTGAATTCCTTTATAGATGCCCAAGCAACCTCATTGGTAGTGGTTCTGGAAACGGATGAAAATCTGGATTATTCCCAATCCAAGGAACTGCTAGGTGGTATGGAAGTACTTTTGGCAAGCCATGATTTGGATACGTATCATGTTTTGGGAAGGGCGCCCTTTTATAAGGCAATTGTGGAACTTCAAAAGAGCGAGCTTATATACACCACCATTGCATCATCTGTGTTGATTATATTGATGCTGTTTTTGATTTATAGAAAGGCCGCCATTATTGGAATTGCCTTTACTTCCATTGGTATCTCATTACTGCTGTTTTTGGGTGTTGTAGTGCTTATGGGAAAGGAGCTTACTGCCCTTTCTGCCTTTTATCCCATTCTCATTTTGATTGTAGGTGTTTCCGATGTGATTCATCTGATGGACAAATACCTTAAGGAATTGGATTCCGGTAAAACCAACGCATCGGCCATGGTTGTTGCCTTAAAGGGTGTTGGCGTGCCGACTTTTCTGACCTCTATGACCACTGCATTCGGATTCCTATCGTTATTGACCTCCAAATTGGAGGGGATTCGCGATTTTGGTCTTATTTCCGCCATAGGGGTTATGGTCACTTTCGTCACTGTAATGATTTTAGGAAGTGCGTTATTGGTTATTGTAAACAAAAGGCACCTATTGCGGGAACATGTGGGCTTTTCTTGGAGCAGTGGGAAACTCACCCAAATACAGAAATTTACCTGGAACCATGGTAGGGCCATCATTGTGGGCAGTCTTATTTTTGGACTGGTATGTCTTGTTGGGGTCTTTAATATCAATACCAATTACAGGTTCTATAAAAGTCTTCCAAAGGACAGTAGAATAGCTTCCGATTTTCAGTATTTCCAAACCAATTATGCAGGCTCCAGACCTTTGGAAGTAGCCGTAATAGCAAAAAATAATCATATGGTATCTGATTATAGTGTATTGAAGGAAATGGACAAATTGGAAAAGCGCTTGCAAAAAGAACCGGCGATCAAGAGCATACAATCTGTGACCACTTTCTATAAATTTGCCAATAAGGCCAACCATTTGAACAAAAGTATCTATTACACCTTACCCGATACCAAGGAGGAATTTGAACTTCTGGCGATGGATGTACAGAAATTGAGCAGAAAGAGATATTCCAGGTTTGTGAATGAAGATGGTTCAAAAGCAAGGATAACAGCTCGTGTTTTAGACGTTGGCTCAGATAGTTTGGTACATATTTATAAGGGCATCAACCATTTTATAGACAATGAAATAGATACGACCAAAGTAGCATTTACCCTTACTGGCAAAGGCTATCTGTTGGACACCAATGCCAATGATGTGCGGAATAGTATTTTACAGGGCTTGTTGGCTGCTATTTTTTTGGTAGGGGTGTTAATGGCTTTTATTTTCAGAAACTTTAAAGTGCTCTTTATTTCCATTGCGGTCAATATCTTTCCCTTGTTGTTCTGCGGGGCTTTGTTGGGATTTTTAGAAATTCCCCTGGAGGCAACCACATCTATAGTGTTTGCCTTGGTTTTCGGAATATCAGTGGACGATACCATTCATTTTTTGAGCAAGTATAAAATTTGTTTGGCCGAGGGACTGCCCAAGGAAAGTGCATTGGGCAAGACTTTTTCAGAAACAGGTCGCGCCCTGGTGATTACCTCATTAATCTTATTCTTTGGATTTGCTGTGATGTTGTTTTCCAATAGTGAACCCAGTTTGATCATTGGCCTGTTGGCAGCTGTAACCTTATTGAGCGCTTTAGTATTTGATCTTCTTTTATTGCCGGTCCTGATCCGTAAATATTTGTAATTATTAGGTCTAGGTCAGACCAGTCCAAAAGTTTTACAAACCATTTAATAAATCCCACTGGCGAAAAATAGGGATGGGAAGTTTAGTAGTGCATTAACAAGCACCTAGGGCTGTGGTAATTTTAGGGCTTACTTTTTACTGAGGTAAAGCCATTCCATGGCAGGGGTAAATTGTCTGCGCCAAAAACGTTCGTTGTGTTCGCCTTCAGGGTCGGAGACCAATTTGAGGTTTTTCTTTTTCTGCCCCGTTTCCAAAATTAGGTGGTACATTTTTTTGGCAGGTTCTACCATGCCTTCCTCTTTTTCGCCTACCAACATAAAAATCTTGGTGTTCCTTGGGAGCGGATTGTTTTTGGTAAAACTATAGACCTCATCGGCATACCAGTAAGAAGGAGAAAAGATGGCAGCCTTGCCAAATACTTCGGGATATTGGAACATAGCATAATGGGTGATCAACCCCCCAAGGGAACTGCCCATCAAAGATGTGTTTTTTCGATTGGGAAGGGTACGGAAATTACTATCGATAAAAGGTTTTAACTGATGTACCATAAATTCCACGAATTCCTCTCCTTCGGCCTTACCGTATTTCTTATTTTCCCATGGACTCAACTCATTGATTCGTTTTTCCTGGCCGTTATCAATCCCAACAACAATCATTTTCAACCCGGAGTTTGTTGCCAAGGCGTTTAAACTTTCATCCACGCCCCATTCTCCTGCATAGGAAGTGGCATCATCAAATAAGTTCTGTCCGTCCTGCATATAGAGAACAGGGTAGGACTGGTCCGACTCATAATACCCTATGGGCAGGTAAATCCTGATCTGTCTGGAACGGTCTAATTTAGGAATGTCGAGGCTATGCTCCAAAACTATGGCGTTCGTTTTTTGAGGGCTTTGTTTTTGGCTTGCGTTGGATGATTTACACGAAAGGATCCCAAGGAAAATCCCTAGGCACATAATATATTTTAGCATAATACGATTCATGGTATTGTACCTTAGAATTTATAGAACTAAGGTTGATATTACAATTGCAGTATGGGTATTGATTATAGCTTGGTTACATCAATCTTAAACAGTTCGGCAGCGTTTTTCCACAGGATAAGTTCCTTTTTATCTTCTGGAAGATCTAGTTGTTTAATGAAATTTAGATAGGAAGACATATTGGAAATGGGCCAATCTGTGCCGTACAAAAGATATTTTGGGTCTCCGGCATAGGTGATCATTTCTTCCAATTCCTTCTTCATATATCTTTCAAACTTATCTGAAAAATTACCAAGCACCAATCCAGAAAAATCGGCATGTACATGTTTGTTCTTATAAACCACTTCCATACAGTCCTTGATCCAAGGATTTCCCACATGGCAGATAACTATTTTCATTTCCGGGTTATCCACTGCTACATCATCAATATGTAAGGGATGTGAATATTTTACCCTTCCCGTTGGGGAATATGTATCCCCAGAATGAAACATTACGGGCACATCGTACTCCACGGCCATATCATATACCACCTTTAGCCTATTGTCATTTGGATAGAAGGGTTCGTAACCGGGATACAATTTTAATCCCTTAATGAGACCCTGTTCAAGAAAATCACTTATTTCATATAGGTCCCTATGGTTGTAATTTAAATAGCTGATTCCAGCAACAACACCCAAGTTGTTCCTGCCGCTAATGGCTTCCACTACCTGTTTAGTGCTGGGCCTGTGCTCGTTTACCTTATAGGATGTAAGAACCAGAGAATAATCTACCTTGTTTTCGGCCATTGTGTCCGTAAGTTGGTTGAGGCATTCTTCCAGGGAAACTACGCGATCTTCATGATAGTTATTAATGTGGGTATGGACGTCGATAATCATAGCTAAGAAATTTGTTCACTTGTAAAAGTAAGGAAGCTTTTTTACAAATGGCACGGGTAAGTTAAGGATAAGAAAATTTAATTTAATCGATCTTCATGGTTTTTTCATACTCCAACCCTGGGCCGTCGCATTGGTTCCATGTGCTGGTCATAACAGTTGAGGATTGAAGGAGCAATACTTCTTTTTGGTCTCCAAGACAACTGCCAATGATATCGCTTGTAGAGGCAAAGGTGAGTTCCAATCTTTTCCCTTCTTCGGATTTCACCGCAGAATAGGTTCCAGCAGATTCGGTAACTGTGCCATTTTGTTCTCGTGATTTAGAGAAGGTGCCATCACTATTGAATTTATAGGATTCTTGCCACCCCATTTCTTGGCCAGTGGTTTCAGAATCGGGGGTGTTTCCCGACATTTTAACCAGAACCCATAGCCCTTGATAGTCTTGATAGATAGATTTATCAGAATCCTTGTTACAGGAGGATAGAAATAATAGAAGCCCAAAAAAGAAGGTGCTAACTTTCATATAAGTTGATTTTTATATAGGTACTCTAAGGCGCGAAAGGTTGCGTAATATTTCTATTTTTCGAAAATCAGTGTTTCTGCAGTAGCCCCTAGATCTAGTAAAAGATGGGTGATATTTTCAACAAAGTCCTTAGGCCCACATAGATAAAAGTTTTGTCCAAAGTCGGCGATATTTTTTACAAGGAAATTACGATCGATCCGAATGCCCCGAAACCCGACTATGTTCTCACGGGTAAATATATTGATAAAATCATTTTGGAGCATTGTACGTAGTTCCGCTTCCATAATGATATCTTCTGATGTTTTATTGGAATAGATCAGTTTATTGCCATGTATGTTCCTATGCTTGTAGAGTTCTCTAAAGATGGAGATAAAAGGCGTAATGCCCGATCCTCCTGCAATGAAAACGCCTGGACCTTTATATTGTATGGCACCGAAAACATCATGAATAAGCAATTCGGCACCTGCGTTGATGCTGCCCAATTTTTTGGTTACCCCATCATGATCATCGTAGATTTTTATCATAAATTCCAGATATCCCAATTCTCTAAGAGAGGTAAAGGTAAACGGTCTTAATTGGTCCTTCCATTCTGGGAGGTTAATGGACACATTGGTGGCCTGTCCAGGGATAAAATCATATCCTTTGGGCTTTTCCACAGCAAAACGTTTTACGTTATGTGTGATATAGTGTGCCTCTAGTATTTTTACGATATGCTGGCTCATGGTTCTTTAATGCTATAGGTTCAAAAATGACATTATTAAGATAATGAATAATTTTCTAGGGTTAAACTGCCGCCTGGGGGTAAAGACTCATGAATTATAAAGTAGAGTTATGAACGTACAGATCTGTAATTCATATTTTACTAAAATAAAAGTCAAATATTTTCACAAGATCATCGCCCTTATCGATTTTTAATTTGTTGTCCTTTATAAACGTTTTTATTGTTTTGGAATGGGCGGGGAATAATTTTAAGAAATTTTTTAATTTATGGGGTATTTTGAGGAGTTGATCCGATTGCCCTTTAAAATCTGTGATAAAATAGGATTCTTTCTGTTTTTTAAACATTGCAGGTTGACTATCCTGATATCCTTGAGCCTTAACTGCTTTTGTAAATTCAATTTTTTCTTTGAGGTATAATTTATAATTCCCTTGTTTGGCAAGTAGTTCAAAAAATGAGGCTTTTACATTGCCTTTTTCATCAAGGTAGGTTTTTGTCTCATATATTTTATCCGAACCATCCAACAGAGATATGGTATAGGGTTGAGTATCTGTTAAAATAACAAATTGGTTTTCATCAACCATAATTTCGACCCTATCTTCATAGGCGTCAAAACGAACCAGTTTGGTTTCATTGATAGCGTTAATTTTGGCCGGAGTAAACTTTTCAATTAGATAGGGACTCCCGGAGGGTGAATTGTATTTGGTTTTATACAAATCCTTAGAAAAGTAAACATCCCCAAGATCTCCACGAAGTTCAATTTGGGCATATGTAGTAAAGTTTAGGAACAAAAATCCTAATATAAAAAGCTGTTTCATAATGATATTCTAGTGGTTGAACTTTTATTAGTTTTGCGCTCGGAAAACTATTTATTTCCTGTCAGAGCTGGCCTTTAGGCCTTAACTTATAAAGTTACCACTTTTGCTTTTTAATACCTTTAATTTTATTCATTTATAGTATTTAAGTTATTCGGGCTTTAGTAAAAGTAAATGTGTTTGGTCCACAGTTTTTAGACTAATAAGGTAATAGCTCCTAGATCGTTAAAAGGATCAACCAACTATTAACCTTCTAATCCCAATTCATCTTCTGTAATCTAACAGCATTCAAAATTGCCAATAGTGCCACCCCAACATCAGCAAATACAGCTTCCCACATAGTAGCAATACCACCTGCTCCTAAAATTAACACGATCAGTTTAACACCAAATGCCAATATGATATTTTGCCAAACAATTTTTCTGGTGGAACGAGCAATTTTTATTGCTTTTACCACTTTTGAAGGTTGGTCCGTTTGAATAATTACATCGGCAGTTTCAATTGCCACATCACTTCCTAAACCTCCCATTGCAATTCCAATATTGCTTGCTGCCAAAACAGGAGCATCATTGATACCATCGCCAATAAAAGCAATTTTGTTTTCGGGATTCTGTTTTAAGATTTCTACTTCATTTAACTTATCTTCTGGAAATAGTCCACCTTTAGATTTTTCAATATTTAATTCTGAGGCCAATTTTTGCGTTATGGAATCCTTGTCTCCGGAGAGCATTATAATATTCGAAATACCAATCTTATGTAAGTTGGTAATGGTTTCTTTGGCATCTTCTTTTAGTTCATCTGCAATCACCACATAGCCCGCAAATACACCATCAATCCCAACAAAAACAACCGAATCTTCAATGGTTTCCGTTTCCCTATTGACTTCGATTTTATTAGCGGTCATCAAAGCTTTGTTACCAACCAAAACTGTTTTTTTATTTACGCTTCCTTTCAAGCCTTTTCCTCCTATTTCAGACACTTCCGAAGCTTCAAAACCTGGCCCTTCTGCTTTGTATTCCAAAATGGCCTTAGCAATGGGATGTGTGGATTGCTCTTCCATGGCCATTACGTATTTCATGAGCAATTTTTCATCCCAACCACTGGCTTTTACCTCTTTGATTTTGAAGACACCTTTGGTTAGGGTGCCTGTTTTATCCATTACCACAGTGTTTATTTTGGTCATGGCATCGAGAAAAGAAGCTCCTTTGAATAAAATTCCATTTTTTGAGGCTGCACCCAATCCGCCAAAATAACCCAGGGGAATGGAAATGACCAATGCACATGGACAAGAAATCACCAAGAAAATCAAAGCCCTATACAACCAAATCCTAAAGACATAATCCTCCACAAAAAAGTAGGGTAAGAACGTAACACCAATTGCCAAAAACACAACAATAGGTGTGTAAATACGTGCAAATTGTCTTATGAATAATTCTGTTTTTGACTTTCGAGCTGTGGCATTTTGAACCAAGTCCAATATTCTGGCAATAGAACTATCCTTAAATTCTTTGATGACCTCTACTTCAATAACACCTACTAAATTGATGCTACCCGCAAAAACCTTTGCCCCTTTTACAATAGTATCCGGTTTGCTTTCTCCTGTTAAAGCAGCGGTGTTTAAGGATGCTTTTTCAGAGGTTAAAATACCATCCAACGGTATTTTTTCGCCCACCCTAACTTGGATTTTCTCTCCTATGGTCACTGATTCGGGGGAAACACGTTCTATATCACCATTTCGAAATACGTTGGCTTCTTTTGGACGGACATCCAGCAAGGCCTTGATATTGGACTTTGCCCTTTTGACTGCTGCATTTTGAAATAATTCGCCAACAGCATAAAACAACATAACTGCGACACCTTCTGGGTATTCTCCTATTATAAAAGCACCGAGGGTGGCAAGGGACATTAAAAAAAACTCTGTGAAAACATCTCCTCTTTTAATGCTTTCCCAGCCTGCCTTTACTACCGGGAGCCCTACAGGTACATAGGCTATTCCGTACCAAACAATGCGCAGCCAATCTTTAAAAAATGCAACCTCATTATAATCTAAGGCAATGCCAATTAATAGCATTAAAAAACTAAGAATGGCAGGTAAATATGCTTTGAAATTATTGGATTGCCCACCATGATTATGACCATCATCGCGTCTGTGTTCCTTATCAGCGTTTGGTTTTAAATTTTTTAAATTGAGTTTCTTTTTTCTCATTTGGGGGTTGATTGATGCTTAATCCAAAGCACTGATTTCGAGATGTTCTAGGCTCGCTATGTACTTTTCTTAAATGGATTTAGACTAAGCCTTTCGTAGAATCTTTTCCATCTTACGTCCTTTAGCCAATTCGTCCACTATTTTATCCAGATATCGTACGTTGCGGGTTAATGGTGTTTCGATTTCTTCTATCCTATAACCACATATTACCCCTGTAATGAGATGGGCATTTGCATTTAGTTTTGCTTTTTGAAAGAAGGTTTCAAATGTTACTTTATCCTTTATGAGTTTTTGCAGTTTACGTTCATCAAATCCTGTCAGCCATTCAATTACTTGATGTAATTCCTCCTTTGTTCTATTCTTCTTTTCAATTTTTGTGACATAGTGTGGATATACCGAAGCGAAGGTCATTTTTGCTATCCGTGCATCGTGTTCGGGTGTTGTTTTCATAGCTTACCATTCTTTAAAGCCCACAGAAGGACAGTCGTTATCAAATTAAAAGATTTTAACGTAGTTGTAAATTAAAAAAAAATGGTGGGCTTCGCAAAAATCACAACCTTTCGGTTTGGCACTTAATGACTATGTTTTAAGGCAATTGACTTCGATGAATTTTCTCAGTTGTTGGTTGCCGGTGAATTAATTTAGTTTTAATTCAATGATATTTACTTTCAACGTAACCATCTTTCGAGCGTCATAAGTGCCATGCTCGACTTCAAACTCCCTTTCATATTCATTGATTTTTGACCATTGAATAAAATTTGGATTATATAAAGGTCCAAATTCGAATAGATTTTGGTTTAGATCTTCGTCAAATTCAGAAACAGCTACGAGCAAATTAGTAGATACTTCATGTCCTTCTTCAAATCCTGAGCTGCCACTGCCATTATCTATTATGTAAATTTTTACAGATAAATGACCCTCACTGTTTTCAGCAATTAGTTTTGAATTATTCAGCACTTCAATCAGCCTGGAATTTTCAGATTTTTCAATTTTTAGTTCATTCTGTCCGCTAGATATTTGAACTAAAAATATGGTAAAGAATAAGATTAAAGTTGTAGTTATTTTCATTTTGTAGCTAGCGCTCTGTATAAGTTTGCACTGTGACGACATCTGTGAATGCCTTGGGCGGTTCGGCCCCTGACATCATAGACTTTTACATATATACAATCCGTCAGTTTGATGGTTTCTATTTTTTGTGAATTTTGGTTGATTGAGTGTAGGACGCCCTAAACTCTAGAATGTTACAAAGAGAATATATTTTCAATCGGGGACATCGACTTGTTGAAGATTTTAAAGTGATATTCCCAAATGTTTTAAAGTATAAATAACAGCTATCTTCATGATAAAACACCTATAGCTCCTTGTGGATGTCCAATTTGGATTTTGTGGTTGTTAAACTTCTCCCAATTGCGTAAGTGTTGAACAATGTAAACGTCTAGTTAGATGTGTACATAAGGGTGCTTATTGCGTCCATCACAATTGAGGATTAAAGAAGTAAGTAATGAAAGATACAAAGCAAAAACAAAAGGAGAACAACATCAGTATTGATAGGCCATTAACCCGTCATGAGAGTTGGAGAAATCACCGAAGGCATAATGCTTTAAAGCTAATAAAGTTTTCGTAAGAACTACGGATTATTGTAATGTAAAAGGGGGCGAAAGCCCTCTTTTTTGTTTTTGCCTATTATCAATATGAACAATAGGTATTGCAATAACTAGTTTATTTCTGAATCTTTAAAATATTTATTGCCTTTGTTATCTACAAGTCGGCCATCGACAAGCTTGTATGTCAAAGTATCTTGCCCCATAGTAAAATGAAATCCACTCTCTATTGGCTTCGGATAGTACCTAATGGGTTTGTTGTCATTTGTATTAATGTCCCAATTCAAGTCACTATTTTCATCTATCTGCACTAGAAAACTGAGGTCTCCATTTTCGTTTTTCCATTTCCCTGTAAATTGACCTTTCAAGCTATTGGGCAAAAGAATATATTTCACCCCACGAATGGTAAGAATATCTTTTTGGTCATTTAATAGTAAAGGGACATTATAATGTGGATACTTAATATATGCTTTTGAACCTTCAATAACTATTTCATCTGAACGATCGTATTGGTTTAGCCACAGTTTTCCATTTTGCTCCTCGATATTGAGGATACTCTTTTCGGTTTCTTGGTCGATCCAGGTGCCCTTGTAGGATTGCGATTCTGCACATGAATATAGAAATAATGCTAATGTGAATAATATTGCAGTTTTTTTCATAATTGTATTTTTTTTACTCATGCCAACGCATGGACTATGATTCAATTCTGATCCCATCTTCGACAACAATAGGCGGTTTGATGGATGCTTTTTTTGTTATTTACAAAATGCTTTAAATAATGAAAACCTTTGTTTGGTTTTGGTTCTTATTTCTTGGTGAAATATTCAATAACTGTGAAATCTTCTCTCCCAGAATTATCCTTGTAACGTCTTTTATTTGTCAGTTTTAGTTTCCCTTCGATGATTTCATAGGTTATAGCGCTTTCAGCAAATTTGTGATCCCATATAAGTTCAAATTTATTGGATTCTTTTTTCACTTCATTTGATACTTTTTCGCCCCAATCGCAGTCTTGAGGGTGGCATGTGGCCCACATTTGGACAACTATACTGTTGTTTTTGAAAGATATTTGGCATTTGGAAATACCTCTTGTTTTGTCGTCCTCATTAATCCATACCCCCTTAAAATCATTATTCCCGTTCTTTTCCAAAACTGTATTTGTAGGTTGGTATACTCTGTCTTTTATATTATTTGGAGATGCTAGATTTATACTCCAAAATAGTATAATAACCGAAATGGAACTGATGATTAATTTCATGATTTTTGAATCTATGTTTTATAGAGTGAAATCTAACTTTTAGGCAATGAATCCGTTGTTTATATTTGATTTATATCAAAACAAGCTTGCTTCGAGCCGGATTAAATGTACGAAAACTTTTGAATTGTAGTAAATATACTAAACAATGATTTTAGAGCCAACAAGCAAATCAAACTAAAAAAGGAAAATACGTCAGGTAACCAGTGTTGGAATTATCGTTAAAAGCTCCGGGCATAGGAAAGGATAATATATTTGTGGGCCTGGGTTCTTTGTGATTCGGGAGAATTGATCCGGTAGCCGGCCCAATAATTATTTTTGCCAAAACGGTGCTTAAAATCAAAGCCAAAATACCAAACATTTCTATCTGCTTCCACTACTAAAACAGAATCATCTCCCCATATTTTACCTTCCAACAAAGCATTGTGGTGCACAAACCTGTGGCCTGCCATAAGGGAAAAAAATATTTCCCTGTCCATTGTTCCCAATCGGTTTTGTGTCATACTGGAGGATAAAGGATCCCTTCTTCCAAAAGTTGCCATAAATTCCGGATACACATAAATATCCCTTGTCCCAAAAGCAAATTGTGGTTTAATGGACATGTGTACGCTAAAGGGGTTGGGGGACAAGCGCCATTCTTTTAAATAGCTTACATAGATATTGGCATGTACACTATTCTCCATTTGATTTCCCCACACGGGGGGATCGGATACCACAAAAGTATGGTGGTACCATTTTTGAAATCCACTTGCTCCAGATGCAGGGCCGGCTACACCAAATAGCAGATCGGCCTCTAAAAGATTGGAATTTTTTATATGTGACCATCCTGCTTGGATGCCTAGAAAGCCCACATAGGGCCTGTCCAAATCCGCTATATCGCGTGATTTGATATCAGAAGGGGTATATATTTCTTGTCCAACAGAAAATTGGAGTTGTTCCTTACCTGAAGACAGAATACCTTTTTTTAAAAGTTGGCGGTACGTTAAAAATAGGCCAGAGGAATAGTAACGGTCCGTAAAAGTCAAAAAATCATTATCGTGCCTCAATTCCAATTGGTGCCGAACAATTTTCACGGAATCTTTGTCCACCGGAATTTGACCATTGGCAAAGAGGGTATTCAACAGTGTGAATACGAAGATGAGTCGGTGGGTATAGTGGGAATCCGTAGTGCTGATTATTTTAAAACGGTAGGAAGGTAATACTAATATTTAAATGTTGATTCTAGAACTCAAAAGAATGCCTAAAGTGAGTAGTATAATGCACTATCAAAGAAAAATGAATAAAACGGTACAACCTCGCCGGGAGGTTTAGGATGAAAACCCCGGGCCCCAACGGTAATATTGAAATCCCATTATTTAATCTATTGCATAATATTTTAAGTTAGTCTAAATATAAAATACTATAAACCAGTTATTTAAATTGTTTCTAAAGCTTTATGGTATTAACTTAAGGGTATGTAAAATTTTAAAATCTAGAAATCATGTCCATACGTTTAGGAAATAGCTGCAATAATTGTGAAAACCTTACAGACACTATGATGTGCAAGGTACATCTCGTAAAAGTAAATAACTCTTATACCTGCGATAGCTTTGAGATGAAGGCAGTCTTAAAGAATGATCCCAATTGCACCACTTGTGCCCGATACCAAGGCCCTACCTGTGCCAACCCACAAAAAGCTGCCCCTGATATGCTATGCTCACATTGGGCACCACAGAATGCAACGGCCTAATTGGCTATTTAAAACCGACCTAAAAAAACAGTTTTGTAAAAAGCTGTTTTTTTTATTCCCATGCTTCTTGAAATGACAAAATATCTGCGGCATAGGATTTAATATTCAAATCAGGCTTTTCCAAGAAAACCATGGTCGCTTTGCGCCCTGTTTTTGTTTGTCTCCAAAGCTGGGACAAAGTCCAATTTTAAAAGTTATATGAAAAACTGGATTCTTACCTCCGCTTCACTTCGGAATGGACCAAGGGGGTGGTTCTATATAATTTATATATTGTTTATTGAATTCTATTTAATATCTGAATTCTTTTTAAAGTACTTAAGTAGAGGATATCACATTAAATTGATACAGATGGGATTGATGTAATTACAACCTATTCGGGGCTAATCAGTAATAAAAGTTCTCATATTGGTCAATTCCCAACGTCCCAAGGATATAGGAATATTTCCAATGGAATTCAGTTGGTCGAAAAACTTCTTCATTTCAAAAGGTTCGTTATTTAATTCTTTCATCCTAGCGTATTCGGCCATCGTATTTTCAACTAGATATTTTCCTGTTATATAACTTGTTCCATAACCTGGTTGGCGTAGATAAAGATGCTGCTCAAAAAGTAATAGTTCTTTTTCTGTTTTCATCCAACCACGAGGGGTGTATTCTGAATGGATGCTTCCCGCTTCTTCCATGGTCATTTCATTGGCATGGGCATAAAGCGATCCCAAACCACGGGCAGCACGCTGGGCAATCATGATATAAACAATTTCTCTGGATCGCGGTTGATCATCATAGAGACCGGCATCCATAAACATTTCTTCAACGGCGGTGGCCATACCTTCATTTCTTGAA
Organism: Sediminicola luteus; assembly: GCF_040566555.1. Lineage (GTDB taxonomy): Bacteria > Bacteroidota > Bacteroidia > Flavobacteriales > Flavobacteriaceae > Sediminicola. The sequence continues at coordinate 86,382 of NZ_JBEWYP010000009.1, forward strand.
TCAAAAATATTGTATAACAATGGGCCTTTTCTAATTTCACTTTTATGGGGTTCTGTGTCCATACGAGCCAATTCAAACCAATGGTAAAAATGGGAATACAATGGGCGTTGATCATAATGCGCTGTAATCCAAAAAAAGTTGCGTTTGTCCTTGGGGACAAATGCGCCAAGATGTTGATTTAAGGCAGGCTCAAAATAGTCCTTTACAGTTACCATTTCATTTTCATCTAAAAAATTGAGTAAACTCTTGGCTGAAGCTTTTGCACGATTATCGTACTCTTCAGGGGTATTGGCATCGGTAAGTTGGGGCAATTTTCTGTTTCGGTGTTCTTCTAATTTTAAAGCAGCCCAGGCTCGGGTAAGCTCTGTTTTTAAAAGCATTACCTCATCTTCCCAAGTCAAAGGCACCAAATGAACATTTTGTAGGTACCAGGTATACTCATCCTTACCTATACCGGATGGTCCTGTTTTAGTATTAGCTTCGGTCTGAAGCCAATCTACCAAAGCATTGGTAGATTGAATGGCATTGTCAATAGCCTTGAGTAAATTTTTATCCTTAGACACTCCGGGAAAATCCTTTATTGTGGTTAGGTTTTTGCTCTGATCTTTAATATCACGTATTCCTGCAATCCAAAGATCTTTGGCATTGCCTGTCAAATTTATTTTTGCCTGTTCATTTATTGCGGGAATAACTTTTAAATCGGTTATTAATTTTTTAGAACCTTCCTTATCCAAAGGAAATTTATAGGTCCAAAGCTCGGTTATACCGTGGTGGGTTGGTCCTTCATGTGCAGGGACATCACTTCTGTCTGTCCAGAGCGACTTGTAAAAGGCGGGATCCCTTTCCCATGGGCGCAGCACTCTTTGGTTAAATTCATACCCCTTCATTTCTGCATTTACAATATGCCAATCAACCTGATATGGAATAGGCCAGGAGATGGTGTCAATGTTGCGTAGTTTATCTCTTAAGATTTTAAATGCGGGTACTCTTTTCTCAAAGGTTTCTTTTGTATAATCGGGTGCTCCGTTGCGTAAAGGAGGATTTTCAAAAGTTCTCCATTCTTTGAATAAAGCCACTAAATTGGCGTAGTCTTGATTTTTAAGCTGTGCTAAACCTGAAGTGGTTATAAAACCTATGAGTAGGATACTCAAAAACAGAGATTTTTTGCGGAGAAGATTAATTTTCATAGAAATGCAAATTGATAAGTCTAAATATAGCATATCAGGTTAAAACAATAGGTCGAATAATTGTTTTTTGTTCTGTAGTTAGAATAGAATTAATGAATCTAAAGAAGCGGATCAAGGAAACCGATTCGTTGATTTTGGTGCTGTTAGTGTTTGTTATTGGAACTAACTTCTTTCCACCGCTCCTTATCTGAAGTGGTTTGGGCTTATTAGTTTGAAGAAACCTCAAATTTGGCGATATATAGCCAATATTTCTTATTGCCTGTATAGTGAATCTACCCCATCTGGCATTCTGATACTCTACATTAAATACAACTATGAATCGGAATAAAGCCAAATTTATCAACTATGCTCAAAAAAATAAATATCTTGCCTTTTATGGGACTATTTGACTTCAGAGACATAAACAAAAGAAAAAAAAGGGGAAACCCTATTGTCATACATTGTGATCATAATGAAATACGATTCAATCACACTACAGTAAGTTTTCCAACAAACTATTCAGTCCTGAAAAATATACTGGGTGAGGCTACACGTATAGAGCCAATGAAGCAATCTAAAAGTAAAGTGTACCTATGGGATGATCTTGGCATCTATTGCTCTACAAACGATCCAGAAAAAATGTTGATGCTATTGCTTGTAGAAGACAATAGATATGGTCTAGGCCATCAACCTAAAAAGAACTTTACAGGTTTGGTTTTGATAGACGGTGAATCTATTGAGAATACCTTACAAAATGTTGAGGCAGACAGACCCTATATGTTACGCTCAATAATCAAAGAGAACAAACAAGTAGCTATTGCTCTTGGCTGGAATCCGGGTATTTAAAAAATCCGACTATTTACGACCAAACTAAAATTATTCCTTTGTGCAGATGACAAAAGTCATCTTTGCTTACAATTGAATAGCTAATCTTTGGGGCTTTATATTTAATATTAGATCTAATGTCCTATTCTAAAATTTCAAGTGTACTCCTTTTTTTACTCGTATTAACGTCAATTAATAGTTCAGGCCAAACCCTAGAAGTAGATGCAGATTTAAGAGCTCGTTTTGAATATCGGCACGGTTTCAATAATTTGTTTCCAGATGACGCAGATCCTGCCGCTTTTGTCAACCAGCGCACACGGCTTAACATTGGTTATAAAGCAGAAAAACTTCAACTATTTATCGCTGTTCAAGACGTGAGCACCTGGGGAGACACAAGACAACTACTCGCTATAGACGGAAATGATTCTTTTTCGTTATTTCAAGCATGGGGACAATTATCCATTAATGAAAACTGGTCTGCCAAAGTGGGCAGACAGGTTATTTCGTATGATGATCAGCGTATTTTTGGAGGCCTCGATTGGGCTATGCAAGGCCGTTTTCATGATGCTGCAATCATAAAGTACAATAAAAATGATGTAATGCTCGATATAGCTGGTGCCTTCAGCCAAGAAGAACCTACAAATGAAGGAACAGCGTTTAATATTCAGGGGTTTTTTTCTTATAAATCAATGCAGTATGCCTATCTCAAGAAATCATGGGAAAACAGCTCTGCAAGCTTTCTGTTTTTGAATACGGGATTTCAAAATTTTACGGACAATACGAACAACATTCCAGATGGTGTTTCCTATAGACAGACAACCGGATCTTATTTTGAATTTCCCATTCAAAATGTAAAGTTTACAGGAAGTGCTTATTATCAATTTGGGGATGCAAATGCCACAACAGATTTAGCTGCTTATCAACTGTCACTTGAAGGGACGTATAAAACCGAGAAAGTACTTTATGGGGCAGGGATTGAAATTCTAAGCGGAACGAACCAAGATGGAGATTCTAAAAATAAATCTTTCTTTCCCCTATATGGCACCAATCACAAGTTTAATGGCTTTATGGATTATTTTTATGTGGGCAATCACGCTAATAATGTAGGGCTTAATGACTTTTATGCAAAAATGGTATTTACTACAGGAGAAAATTCCAATGTCCTGTTAAAAGGACATTATTTTGCAGCGAATGCAGACCTTACAGGCAATGCAGATACATATTTGGGAACAGAGATTGACCTGGTATATTCCCAAAAACTAATAAAAGACGTAAGTCTAAACGTTGGGTATTCCCATATGTTTGCTTCGGAGAGTATGAGCCTGATAAAGGGTGGAAGACCTAATGATAATACCAATAACTGGGGATGGGTTCAATTAATTATTAATCCTAATCTCTTTAAAACTGAACTTAACAAATCATAAAATAAATAATCAGTTCTTATTTATTATATGAAACGCAATCTTATCGATTGCACCTATTTTTCATTCTTCTAAGCCCATCTTACTGCTATTTCATTGGTGTTGTTCAATTTTTTTATGGTCACATACGATGGATTTAAAAATAAAACTGTTGACAAAATTCAAATACAACACATACTTTTTGAACCATTAATGACATTTGTCACATTTTTTAAAATTCCATTTTTACATTTTTGTTAAAATATCAGTAGTGATTTTTTTGCAACCGACCTTTTCTCATTTTAAAACCAATACTAATGCCAATAAAAAGCTACATAGCCCACGCTATCACGGGGAAAAAAGAAGAATTAATGAATGCATTGAGAAGTCTGGATCAATGTGAAGTTGTTCCTGCAGAGAATCAAGATGTTTTGGCTTTGGTTACAGATACACGTGACGAAAAGGAAGATGAAATGCTAAAAGAAAAAATAGAAGCCATAAGCAGTCTTAAATTATTGTCTTTAGTCTCTGGTTTCAACACACTTCAAAATTAATACGTTCATGTACAAATCAACCACCAATAGAAGGAGCTTTATTAAGAAAATGGCCATGTTATCAGCGATGACAGCTGCAGCGTCAATTTTTCCCGGAATTGTTTTCGCAAGCGATCAAGAAAAAGGAATTCCTAAAGGCGCAAATCTGGATTGGAAAAAAGGACCTTGTAGATTCTGTGGGGTAGGATGCGGGGTACTTATAGGTACTGAAAATGGTAAAGCGGTCGCTGTAAAAGGTGACCCCAACTCCTCTGTAAACAAGGGGCTATTGTGTGTAAAAGGATATCACCAGATCATGTGCATTCAATCCAAGGATAGGCTTACACATGCTTTGGTCAAGAAAAATGGCCGTTATGTTAAGACTCCTCTGAATGAAGCTTTAGATATTGTAGCAACAAAAATGAAGGAGACCATTGCATCGCATGGTAAAGATTCCGTTGCCATGTATACCTCTGGGCAGTCGACTATACCTGAAGGCTATGTTGCTTCCAAATTCATGAAAGGTGCTATTGGCACCAATAATCTGGATTGTAATGCGCGTCTATGTATGGCAAGTGCGGTAACAGGCTTCTTGACCACTTTTGGGGCAGATGAGCCCATGGGCTGTTATGAGGATATTGATCATGCGGATTACTTCATCACCTGGGGTAATAATATGGCAGAAATGCACCCAGTATTATTCTCAAGAATGTTAGAGCAAAAGACCAGACGTGGGGCAAAAATTATTGACTTCGCTACTAGGACTACGCGTTCCAGCACAGCTTCTGACAAATCCATCTTATTTGAACCTCAAACCGACTTAGCCGTGGCAAATGCAATTTGCTATGAGATAATAAAGAACGGATGGGTAAATAAATCCTTTGTTGAGAAGCATTGTACATTTAGTAAGGGCCTTACCAATATGGGATATGGGCTTGAGGATAATTACAAATTTACAGATAAGCCGGAGAAAATAGATTTTGGAGCTTATAAAGTGTTCCTGAAGGATTATAGTCCAGAAAAGGTTTCAAAATATTCTAAGGTATCGGTAAAAGACATAAAATATTTAGCATCAATTTATGGTGATCCCAATAAGAAAGTAGTTTCCTATTGGTGTATGGGGTTAAATCAGCATACACGAGGCACCTGGATGAATAATCTTGTTTATAACATTCATTTATTGACCGGGAAAATTTCGCAACCGGGAAATGGCCCCTTTTCATTAACAGGACAACCTTCTGCTTGTGGTACGGCTCGTGAGGTAGGTACATTTACCCATAAATTGCCACACGGCGTGGTAACCAATAAGAAGGACAGGGAAATGGCCGCTAAGATCTGGAAGGTTCCCGTTGAGCGAATTCCCGCTAAACCTACCTATCACGCTACGGAAATGTTCAGGGCAGTAGATCGTGGAGAAATAAATTTTATATGGATACAAGCTACAAACCCATTGGTATCATTGCCCAAGACAAGTAGATATCGCCCAGGTATGGAAAAGAAGTCGTGTTTCGTCGTCGTTTCAGATGTTTTTCCAACGCCTACTTCGGATGTGGCGGATGTTATTCTTCCAGCTTCATGGCATATTGAGAAAGGTGGTCTATATGGTAATTCTGAACGAAGAACCCAATATTGGGATAAAATGATAGAAGGGCCGGGAGAAACTACCCCAGATGCATGGATGTTTATTGAAGTGGCAAAAAGGATGGGCTATGGAGACCTGTTTCCCTATAGTAAGGAAAACCATGTTGAAGAAATATACAACGAGTACAGGCAATTCCATAAAGGAGCAAAGCATGGTATGGCGCCACTAGAAGTGCTTAAAAAAGAATCTGGCGCAATTTGGCCTTATGTAAACGGAAAATCAACGCAATGGCGTTTTAATGCCAAATATGATCCTGCTTGTTCCAATGGAGAGGAATTTCACTTTTATGGGAATGCAGATGGAAAGGCCATCATTTGGCAACGCCCATTTGAGGATGCTCCGGAAAAGCCAGATCAAGAATATCCGTTTTGGTTAAATACAGGGCGAGTTATAGAGCACTGGCATACAGGTTCTATGACACGCAGAATTCCGGTATTGCATCAGGCTATGCCCAATGCATACGTAGAGTTTCATCCTGACGATGCAAAAACACTAAGTATCAGAAATGGAGAAAATATAAAAGTTACTTCCCGAAGGGGTTCTTGTATTTTACCTGCTTCCATCAACGAAAGAGGCTTACCAACCAAAGGGCAAGTGTTTGTTCCTTTCTTTGATGAAAATATGCTTATTAATGATGTGACACTAGATGCTTTCTGTCCCATTTCTAAAGAACCCGATTATAAGAAGTGTGCTGTTAAAGTAGAAAAAGTATAAACAATGAGAAAGAGACTTGGAATCATATCATTTTTTGTAGTCTTCTTTATAGCATTCATAACTGTTTGGAGCTTTAGTTACCAGCAGGGATTGGAAGGAGCATATACGCCTATTATCGATACGCCCACGGGAAATTTCATTCCCTCGGAAAGTGGTGTTTTTAATGGTTTTAATATTGCCGGTCGGGATAATGCAAATATGCCCATAGACGAGAACCATCAGCGTTCGCTTAAGGACTATTATGACAATAGAGCCTTTCCAGGAGCTCCACCAAGTATTCCGCATCCAGTTGCCAAAGAGCGAAGTTTTGGCGGAAACACGTGTATACAGTGCCATCAAAATGGAGGCTTTGTAGAAAAGTTTAATGCGTACGCCCCTGTGACTCCACATCCAGAAATGGTTAATTGTCGCCAATGTCACGTAACAAAAAATACCAACTCTACTTTTAAGGAATTTGCCTTTTCAAAAGCACAACCGCCTCAGGTGGGTGAAGGCATGAACAATGCAATGCCTGGAAGTCCTCCTATGATCCCTCATCAATTACAGATGAGAGAAAGTTGTATCTCTTGTCACGCTGGGCCGAGTGCGCCAAAAGAAATTAGGGTGACACATCCAGAACGGGTAAACTGTAGACAATGCCATTTGCCACAAAACACCATACAGCCAAAACTAGATACTAGTACTTTTTTAAGACAATTCGATAAAATAGATGAGAAATAGAAAACTGATATATTACTTTCTAATACTTCTAGCAGTATCCTTTTTCTCTTGCAAAGAGGAAGTGGAATACCATTCGATAACTGATAAAATTGAAGCAGAACAGAAACCATATCACGGTACACTTACGTCTGAAGAGTTATTGGCTGATACAGAGCTAATCAAAATCACAGAAGGGGAGCATATATTTTTCATACCAGAAAGAAAGGGGCAAATTAAATCATTTGCCTGCATTGAATGTCATAGCAAACCTGTTGCAAAAATGAAGGGCCAAGAGGGACAAAAAGCTCATTGGAACATAAAACTTAATCACGCTACCACTGAAACTATAAATTGTGCAACCTGTCATAATGGAAATGACATGAACAATCTTAATACATTGACTGGTCAAAACGTAGATTTTAACCTTAGTTATAAGCTTTGTGCTCAATGCCATTTTAGTCAGTTTGAAGATTGGAAAGGAGGGGCCCATGGTAAAAAAGTGGCAGGATGGGCACCACCACGCGCCTCAATGACCTGTGTGAATTGCCATAATCCCCATAGTCCGGCCTATGAAAAAAGATGGCCGGTACAGTTTAATACACAAAAGGTTATAGATCGTGAAGAAGGTTTAGGTCATTAAAAATAAAGGTATGAGCGAAAATAAAAAATGGTACTCTCTGGACCTAGGTCTAAAAAATAAAAAAGAATCTTCAGGATCTTGTGGATGCGGTAACGCTCAAGGAAGTTGCAATAGCCAGAAAGAAGAAATTAATGCTGAAGAATTTTATGAGGCTGCCATAAATGCCTCAATTGGGGAAGAACGACACAGAGATGGTTTCGAACAGGTTTTTGATGTCAAAATGGATAGAAGATCAGCTTTTAGAAAACTAACGGCTAGTCTGCTCATTGGGGCGGGAGCCATTAGCACATCGTGCAGTGTAACAACTGGTGCAGACACTAAAGAAAAGGCCCAGATTGATTGGGAAGAACAGTTTAAGGGGAACTATAAATTGATGACGGATGAAGAGAAACAAGGTACTATAAATCGGCTGATGCGTTCGTATGAATTAAGTACAGGAAAAAATATTAGTATGACGGCAGAAAATGCAGAAGAGGACGTTCTCTTTGGCTATGCCTTTAATATTTCCAAATGTCAAGGTTATATGGACTGTGTGAGTGCTTGTGTAGAAGAGAATAATCAAGATAGAAATTCACAAATGCAGTATATCCGTATCCATGAAATGAAAGATGGGGAAGGGTTTAAGTTTGATAAGGCAGATGATAATTACTATCACGAAGTGCCTGCAGAAGGTCATTTTTATATGGGTACGCAGTGTTTTCATTGCGACAATCCGCCTTGTGTTGAGGTTTGTCCCGTACAGGCAACTTGGAAGGAAGAAGATGGTCTTGTGGTTATAGATTATGATTGGTGTGTGGGCTGTCGCTATTGTATGGCAGCATGTCCCTACGATGGAAGAAGATTTAACTGGAGTAAACCAGAAGTGCCGGAAAATGAAATAAACAAAAACCAGCACTACCTAGGAAATAGAATGCGTAAAAAAGGAGTGATGGAAAAGTGTACTTTTTGCGTTCAACGTTCAAGAAAAGGAAAAAACCCGGCCTGTGTTGAAGCTTGTCCTACTGGAGCCAGAATTTTTGGAAACCTTTTAGACCCCAATAGTACCATCAGATGGGTATTGGAAAACAAAAAGGTCTTTAGGCTCAAAGAAGACCTGGGAACAGAACCGAAGTTCTGGTACTTTATGGATTAACCATCAGAAAAGCATAGCAAGAGAAAGTATATAAATCAAAGTGTAGGGCATAATGACAGCACCTCACTAAGTTGATTTAAAACAATAGATAATGAGACGATTTAAAGTATTTAAAAGTTTGGTGATCGATAGTTTGGATACGACTACCAAAGGATCTAAAAAGTATCATATCTGGATGGGATTTTTGACCCTAGTGATGCTCATTGGGATGTATTGTTATTCCATTCAATTAGACAAAGGACTCAGTGTGACAGGAATGTCTGATGGTGTTAGTTGGGGACTTTATATTTCAAACTTTACGTTCTTGGTAGGAGTTGCTGCTGCTGCTGTTATGTTGGTAATGCCTACCTATATACTAAGAGATATAGATTTTAAACAAGCAGTACTTATAGGAGAAGGGTTGGCCGTAGCCGCCTTGATTATGTGTCTGGCCTTTGTTGTGGCTGATATGGGAGGTCCGTCCGTACTTTGGCATATGTTGCCCGGAATAGGAGTTTTTAATTTTCCAAATTCCATGCTAACATGGGATGTTATAGTATTAAATGGATATCTATTCATAAATATTAGTATTCCATTTTATATACTTTTTAGACATTATCAAGGAAAAGAAGCAATGAAAAAAGTGTATGTTCCAGGTGCTGTGCTCTCTGTGTTTTGGGCTGTGGGCATTCATTTGGTCACCGCTTTCTTGTATCAAGGATTACAGGCCCGTCCTTTTTGGAACAATGCCTTATTGGGCCCTCGATTCCTTGCCTCCGCCTTTGCTGCCGGACCCGCTCTCATTATTTTAGTCCTAGCAGTAATTAGATCATTTACAGAATTTAAAATAGAAGATAAAACAATCAAGAAAATAGCTCTGATTGTAACTGTAGCTGCCCAGATAAATTTAATAATGCTGGTATCTGAATTATTCAAAGAATTTTATGCTCCCACACATCATAGTGAGAGTGCTTACTATCTATTTTTTGGACTACATGGGAAAAGTGCATTGTTGCCTTGGATATGGACAGCTATTCCGCTTAATGTGATGGCAACAATTATGCTCACCTTTGGCAAACTAAGAAACAATCTCAAAGTATTATACTTCTGTTGTTTTGTCCTATTTGTCGCTATATGGATTGAAAAAGGGTTTGGCTTAATTGTTCCAGGTTTTATTCCAGGACCTTATGGAAAAATAGTTGAATATCTGCCTACAGGTATTGAAATAGGTGTTACACTAGGTATTTGGGCATTGGGAGCATTTGTCTTTACGATATTGGCCAAGACTGCAATTGGTATTGAAACAGGAGAGTTAAGGTATAGAAGTAAGGAAATTTCTGATTAGCGATTCTGCGTCAACTTAATTTTTACTCCAAAGCCAATGCAAGTATTGCTTTTTTAGTAGCGGGAACTAGATTGATTCCTCCGCTTCACTTCGGAAAGAGCCTAGGGGGTGGCTTTACCAAGAAAACCATGGTCGCCTTGAGCCCTGTTTTTTTGGTTTCCAAAGTTTCGAGGAGGACTGGATTCTTTCCTTCGTTTCACTACGGAAAGGGCCTTGGGGGTGGCTTTACCAAGAAAACCATGGTCGCTTTGCGCCCTGTTTTTGTTTATCTCTAAAGCTGATGCAAGCATCGCTTTTTCATAAAACAAAAAACCAGACACTTTCGTATCTGGTTTGCTTAGTAGCGGGAACTGGACTCGAACCAGTGACCTTCGGGTTATGAGCCCGACGAGCTACCTACTGCTCTATCCCGCGCTGTGGGTGCAAAGATACAAAGCTTTTTTGCTATTATCAAAACATAAATCAATAAATCTTTTTTAGTTACTTTCGGGCTTCATCTATTTAATTACATATCTTAGAAATTTTTCAAATTTTATGAACGTAATCAATGATTTCTTAGCCTCGGTCTTACCTTATACAGAGTGGGTTATGCTCTTTCTTATTATTGGGGGAGGCTTGTTCCTGGTTTTTTATTCCAAACTATTGCCCTATCGGTATTTCAGACATGCCATTGCAATTACATCTGGGAAATATGATAATCCCGATGATCCGGGAGAGGTAAGTCACCTTCAAGCACTCTCTTCTGCCGTTGCGGCAACCGTTGGCCTAGGGAATATTTCTGGGGTGGCCATTGCTATTTATTTAGGTGGTCCCGGAGTTGTTTTTTGGATCTGGGTGACTGCATTGGTGGGGATGTGCATAAAATTTTATTCGTGTAGCCTTGCCATAATGTTCCGTGGAAATGATAGTGACGGAAACCTTCAAGGTGGCCCAATGTATTACATTACTAAAGGAATGGGCATAAAGGCCAAACCCTTGGCGGTGTTCTTTTGTATAGCCGGACTCTTCGGGGTGCTCCCGGCCTTTACGGTGAACCAATTTACGCAAACCCTTATGGGAGTCATTCAGCCCAATGAAAATATTGCCCTCTTGGGCGATTTCAATTGGAAATTGGGGATAGGCATCGTCCTATCCATCATTACCTCCTTTGTTATTTTTGGGGGACTCAAAAAAATCGCTAAAGTGGCCACGGCAATAGTACCCTTTATGGTACTGGTCTATTTGATTGCCGTTATCTATATCATGATTATTAATGCGGGGCAAATTTTTCCGTCCCTTAAATTGATATTCGTAGAAGCCTTTAATTTTAAGACTGCTGTACAGGGTGGTTTATGGGGGCTTATCATCATAGGGATCCGTAGGGCAGTATTTTCGAATGAATCGGGAGTAGGGAACGCACCCATGTACCATGGGCAATCCAAGACCAATGAACCTATACAGGAAGGACTCGTGGCCATGTTAGGTCCGTTTATAGATACTATTGTGGTCTGTACCCTTACAGCAGTGGTGATCCTTTTAAGTGGCGCCCACTTGGAGGCGGAAAACAACGGCATAACCATGACCTTGATCGCCTTTGAAAAATCGCTCTATGGGGTTGGGGATATTCTGTTGATGGTGGTGGTAGCGGCCTTTGCCCTTTCCACTTTGTTTACCTATTCCTATTACGGGACCAAATGTCTTTCCTTTTTGACCAATGCCAAAATTGGCAAGTATTACAACCACATTTATATCTTAAGTATTACCTTTGCAGCAGTAGCTTCGGTAGACCTAGTGGTAAATCTGATCGATTTATCTTTTGCCCTTATGGTAATCCCCAATATGATTGCGGTTCTCTATTTGGCACCAAAGGTAAACCAAGCAATGAAAACGTATTTTTTAAAGGTAAAAGATGGCAGAGCATAAGGCAGGGTTTGTAAATATCATAGGAAATCCCAATGTGGGAAAATCCACTTTGATGAACGCATTTGTAGGAGAGAAATTATCTATCATCACCTCCAAGGCACAGACCACTAGACATAGGATACTGGGGATTGTGAACGGAGAGGATTTTCAAATGATCTTATCGGACACTCCGGGAATAATTAAACCCGCCTATGAGTTGCAATCCTCCATGATGGGCTTTGTGAAATCTGCATTTGAGGATGCAGATGTTCTTATCTATATGGTAGAAATAGGGGAGAAGGCCTTAAAAGATGAAGGTTTTTTTGAAAAGATAAAAAACAGTAAGATTCCTGTTCTATTGTTATTGAACAAGATCGATATATCCGAACAAGGTGTATTGGAAGAGCAGGTGCAGTATTGGCAGTCTCAATTGCCCGAAGCTGAGATACACCCCATCTCCGCCCTTCAGAATTTTAATGTCAAAGAAGTATTTCATAGGATTATGGAATTGTTGCCCGTGTCACCGCCTTATTATCCAAAGGATCAATTAACGGACAAGCCGGAACGCTTCTTTGTAAATGAGACCATCCGCGAGAAAATATTACAACATTATAAAAAAGAGATTCCCTATTCTGTGGAAATAGATACAGAGGAATTTTTTGAAGACGAAGAAATTATTAGAATGCGCTCGGTAATTATGGTTGAACGAGAATCCCAAAAGGGTATCATCATTGGCCATAAAGGATCTGCCTTAAAAAGGGTAGGGGTAGAGGCCCGAAAAGATCTTGAAAAATTCTTTGACAAACAGGTACACCTGGAACTGTATGTGAAAGTGAACAAAAACTGGCGCAGTAATCCCAACCAATTGAAACGGTTTGGATACAATCAATAATCAGAGGTTAATTACCTCCGACATAAAAGAATAGAGCTCCTTCATTTGGGGCTCTCCTTTTTTTCTGCCTTTTCTACCAAAGGCATACAGTAGACCCCAGACTACTACCAAAATCACCAACATCCCTGTCTGCAATCCAATAGGTTTGTCCAGAGTCCAATTGGAATAGGCCCAAATGCCAATGACAATAAATAGGGTGGCAACTCCAAAGTGTAGGAACATAAAGAACGTCCATAAAGTGGGACTAGGGCCAAAAAGACCATTTATTCTGCAAGAATTGTTATCCATATCATGGAGTTCCAAGTGAAGTTCCGGAGTCCAAAAAGTACGAAGATCTTGTTGGAACTTTATAAAAAGATGATCATCGATCCGTTTTACGAGAAAAGGAGGTTTTTTTATTTTCTCGAAGCTGGCGAGTACAACTTCTTTAGGGGTATTTAATTGATGTTGAAATCGTGGTCTTAAAACGACCTCATTCGATAGACTTTTCACTGGTACAATTGATTATGTAATAAAAGATAGCATTTTACTTCAGATATAAATAGTACTTTTGCAGCAAATTAAAGAAGTATGAGTGCAATTGTAGCCATTGTAGGGAGACCTAATGTAGGAAAATCGACGTTTTTTAATCGGTTGATACAGAGAAGAGAGGCGATCGTAGATGCGGTTAGCGGAGTTACGCGCGACCGACATTACGGAAAGAGTGATTGGAATGGACGTGAGTTTACGGTTATTGATACAGGGGGATATGTTTTAGGTAGTGACGATGTTTTTGAAGTGGAAATTGATAAGCAGGTAGAGCTAGCCATTGATGAGGCCGATGCCATTATTTTTATGGTGGATGTGGAAGCTGGTGTAACCGGTATGGATGAAGATGTGGCAAATCTGTTGAGACGCCACAACAAACCCGTGTTATTGGCCATTAACAAGGTAGACAATGGCAAGCGCGCCGAAGATGCCGTGGAATTTTATTCTTTAGGCTTGGGAGAGTACTATACCATTGCCAGTATTAGTGGGAGTGGAACTGGGGAACTATTGGATGCCTTGATAGAAGTATTACCTGAACAAGAGGTAGTTGAAGAAAGTGAATTGCCACGTTTTGCTGTGGTAGGAAGACCTAATGCAGGAAAATCTTCATTTATAAATGCCTTGATTGGGGAAGATAGATATATCGTTACCGATGTCGCTGGTACCACCAGGGACAGTATTGATACCAAATACAACCGTTTTGGATTTGAATTCAACCTTGTGGATACTGCGGGAATCCGTAGGAAGGCCAAAGTGAAAGAGGATCTGGAATTTTATTCTGTGATGCGTTCCGTTAGGGCCATAGAGCATTCTGATGTATGTATCTTAATATTGGATGCTACAAGGGGTTTTGATGGACAAGTAGAGAATATCTTTTGGTTGGCGCAGCGCAATAACAAAGGTATTGTCATCTTGGTGAACAAATGGGATTTGGTAGAAGATAAAGAAACCAATACCATAAAACGGTACACGGAGAAAATCAAACAGGCTATAGAGCCTTTTACAGATGTACCCATTTTGTTTATCTCAGTCTTGACAAAACAACGTATCTATAAGGCTATAGAAACTGCTGTTGAGGTATATCAGAACAGAAGCAAGAAAATACAGACGCGTAAATTCAATGATATCATGTTGCCTATTATTGAAAACAATCCGCCGCCGGCATACAAAGGGAAATATGTAAAGATTAAGTTCTGTACACAATTGCCAACGCCATATCCGCAGTTTGCATTCTTTTGCAATTTACCGCAATATGTGCGCGATCCTTATAAGCGCTTTCTGGAGAACAAACTAAGGGAGCATTTTGATTTTACTGGAGTGCCCATATCCGTGTTTATGAGAAAGAAATAAAAAAGTCATAAAAATCTGTTAAGAGGGGCAAAGGTCTTAAGGTGTTAGATTATTTTCGAAACGTGCTTTCGCACAACCAATCAAAAATAAATCTATGCTTAAGGTTCTTTGCCTCTTTTTTATTGCCCTTTTCTTATCGTTTCAAGTTCAGTCCCAAGAGTTCATTATAAAAGGAATTGTAATGGATGCCCCCTCCAATCTACCACTGGAGGCTTCTACGATTTATGCAGAATCCATTCAGGACAGCACCTTGATCACTTATACCATATCAGAAAAAAATGGATCTTTTGCCCTAGAGGGAAAAACAGCTTTAAAAGAGGTGCACCTATACTTTTCATATAATGGCTATAAGTCAATTGTAAGGAAGGTTGCCCTAAAGTCCTACCTTGATCTTGGGGTCATAGAAATGGAGGAACAGGCGCAAGAACTGAAAGGGGTGCAAGTGACTGGAGAAAGGGTGCCCATCACTATAAAAAAGGATACGTTGGAGTTTAATGCGGACTCTTTTAAGACTAGACCAGATGCTACTGTGGAAGATGTTCTAAAAAAGTTGCCCGGGGTAGAGGTAGACGGTGATGGAAAAATAACCGTAAACGGAAAAGAGGTGAGCCAAGTATTGGTAAACGGACAAGTGTTCTTTAGTAATGACCCCAAAGTGGTCACCAAAAGTTTGCCCAAGGAAATCATCAATAAAATTCAAATTACAGATACCAAAACAAAGACCCAAGAATTTACCGGCGAAGCTGGAGATGGCGAGACCAAGACCATCAACCTGACCATAAAGGAAGATAAGAACAATGGATATTTGGGCAGGTTGGCCGCAGGATATGGTACGGACGACAGGTATCAGTTGAATGGCCTTGTCAATTATTTCAACGGACAGGAACGTATGAGTGTCATTGCAGGAAGCAACAATATCAACAACAGTGGTTTTTCTTTTGACGAGATTTACGATATGGTGGGCAACTCAAGTGGAGGTGTTACCTTTAATAATTCGGGAGCCTTTAGAATTGGGGATATGTCCTTTGGTTTTGGTCAGGGTATTACAACTTCTTCCAATGTAGGGGCCAGTTATGCCAACCAACAAAAGGATAAATATGAGGTGAATGGGAATTACTTTTTTGCATATAGTGATTCTTTTAATGATGAGAAGACGTCTAGGGAGAATATCTTGCCAGATGGACGTTTCTTTACAGATTCAGAAACCAACTTCAACGGAAATACCAATTCCAACCAAGGGAGTGCCAATTTAGAGTTTGATATTGATAAGACCTTCCGGATATCATTGGAGCCCAGTATAAATATAAGTAGGACAAATTCCGTCAATGAAAGAACAACACTCTCTAGTGATGAGAATGGTAATGCCATCAACAGCAATAGTTCCCTCACCCGTGATGATGGATATCAAAGTAGGTTTTCCAACGAGCTGACTTTGTTTAAAAAATTGGATACCCTGGGCAGGTACGTTCGTCTTTCCATTACCAATGACAACAGATTAAATAGGAATGAAAGTAACTTTAACTCCATTCGGAACACTTTTGGGGATGATGCAAGTCAGGATATTTTGGACCAACAAACCAACAATAACACAAAGAATGATTCTTACAGCGCCGAACTTACCTATCGTCAGGTGCTGGTAAAAGATCTGTTTTTGGATTTCGGTTATGAATATGAAAACTTTCAGCAGAACAACACAAAGTTTGTGTTCGATTTTGATCCTGCCACACTGGGGTATGACAATTTTAACCAATTGCAGAGTTCAGATTTTAAGTTTAGCAATATACAACAGACACCTAGTTTAGGTCTTCAGAGAAATAATAAAAAATTTCGTTTTGGGGTAACGGCCTATTATAAAATTACCACCCTTGAAAATTTTGACGTGATTCAAAATTCCGCCTTTGAAAAAACATACGAAAACATCTTGTTCAGGGCCAACGCCAATTATGCGATTGGGGAGAACAAGAGTCTGAGCCTATGGTCCAATTCTAGATTGAACACGCCTACAGTAAATCAATTGCAGCCAATTCCAAATGTGAGTGATCCTTTGAATATTGTTGTTGGAAATCAAAATCTAGCACCTGCTGTATCCAATCAGACCTATATCAATTACAATAATTACAATTGGAAAGAACGTACTGGATTGTATGCCTATTTGGGCATTTTTACAGAGAAGGGCAGAGTGTCCCCAATTACCACAACCACGGAAGATCTATTACGTACAACCACCTATGATAATATCGATGGAAATTACAATCTAAATGGAGGGTTTAGCTTGTCCAAACAGATAAAAAAAGACAGTACATACACCTTAAAATATAGTATCAAACCATATTTTGGTTACAATAAAAACATTGGGTTTACCAATGGGAGCAGACTAGAGGCATATGCCTTATCCCTCAGCCCTAGAGTAAGTGCCACCTTTAATTTTAGAGAGCTGGTGGAGTTGGAGCCAGAATATGGCATTACCTTTAATGATACCCGATACAATTTGGACGGCGTGGAAGATGTGAATTTCATCTCCCACAATGTAGGCTTTAAAGCTACTACCTACTGGCCAGAAAATATTGTTTGGGGTAATGATATTAACTATAGTTACAATGGCAATGTAGGTCCGGGATTCGATAGGGATGCACTTTTTTGGAACATGAGTTTGGGAGTGCAAATGTTAAAGAATAATGTGACCTTGAAGGTGTCGGCTTACGATTTATTGAACCAAAATATCAATACCAGAAGGACCACGGGACAAGATTTTATCCAAGATTTTCAGGGTACGGTATTGCAACGTTATTTTATGTTCAGCGTTACCTTCAAATTTGATCAGTTTGGGGGTAAAAAGGCCAATAAAAACAGTATGTTTTGGGTTGATTAAAAAAAACAGGGAATGCTACTATAATGTATAGTATTGCGGGTGAGGGTGTTTCTAACTACCAACCTCCAGAGGAACCGCCGCCGCCAAAACCACCGCCGCCGAAGCCACCGCCAAAACCACCACCGCCTCCGAAGCCGCCCCCGCCTGAGGATGACCCTCCGCCGAAACCGCCACGTCCCATATTGCTGAGGATGATGGCATCCCAAATATCGAAACCTCCCCGTCTGCCACCATTTTTTCCGCCACCCCTTTTGTTGCGGTTGGATAGGATAATGATGATGATAAAAAAGATGATAAAGGGTAAAAGTGATCTTAAAGGGAAGCCACGGTTCTCCGTTTTTGTCCGGTCTTCCTTAAACTCTCCGGTTAGGACCTGGAACATGACATCTGCCCCTTTGTCCAAACCTGCATAATAATCGTTCTTTTTAAATTCGGGGATAATAACGGTCTCAATAATCCTACGTGTCATAGCATCGGTCAAGGATCCTTCCACCCCATAACCCGTATTAATGGCCACCCTGCGATCCCCTTTTGCCAACAGGACTAAAACACCATTGTCTTTGTTCTCCTGTCCTATGCCCCAGGCCTGTCCCCATTGGGCACCCAAAAAATTGATATTTTCCCCGTCGGTAGAATTGATGATGGCCACCACGATCTGGGTTGATGTGCTATCGGAATATTTGATCAGTTTCTGTTCCAAGGATGTTTTTTCCGTATTGGACAGTAAATTGATGTAATCGTAGACGCTGGTCTCTAGTTTTGGTTTTTCAGGAATGGTATACTGCCCAAAAGCTACAGAAAATACCAGTAAAAATAAAAGTAGAATACTAACTTTTAGATACCTCATTGCTCAGTTCGTTAGTATTGTTATGATCCCAAGGAAAATGTTTTGACAATGCCTCACCTGCTCTTAAAACTCCGTCTATGAGGCCTTGTTTAAAGTTCCGTTGCTTAAATTGAAGTTCAATGGCCTCTTTGGTGGTGTCCCAGAAATCCGTGGGCACCACTTTGTTGATGCCTTTATCCCCTAAAACGACAAACTTTTTATCGGCAACGGCCACATAGATGAGTACCCCATTCTCCTCTTTGGTATTATCCATTTTTAAATAATGGAATACTGCTTTGGCCCGCTCGAAATGGTCATTGTTGGTATGGGCCTCAATATGTACCCTAATCTCCCCAGAAGTATTTTTTTCGGCCTCCACAATAGCCTGCACTATTGCGGCCTCCTCTTCAGCGGTCAAAAAATCTTCTACTTTGGACATATAGGTGTTTTTAATTAAAGTCGAAATTCACATCAGGGGCATTCTCTGCTCCCGGATCAGATTGGTATCTGGTCATAGGATCAAAATTGAACATGCCTGCAAGCATGGAGTTCGGAAATTTTTTGATGTGGATGTTGTAGATATTGACTTCTTCGTTAAATCTGTTCCTTTCTACATTAATGCGGTTTTCCGTGCCTTCCAACTGAGCTTGTAGTTCCAGAAAGTTTTGGTTGGCTTTTAGTTCGGGATATCTTTCCACGGTTACCAGTAATCTTGACAACGCAGAGGAAAGACCGGACTGTGCTTCCTGGAATGCCGCTAATTTCTCCGGAGTAAGATTATTGGCGTCAATTGTGGTAGAAGTAGCTTTCGCCCTCGCTTCAATTACATCTGTTAACGTACCTCGTTCAAAGTCGGCAGCACCTTGTACTGTCTTGACAAGGTTCCCAATCAGGTCATTCCTACGTTGGTATGCACTTTCTACATTGGACCATTTGGTCTTGGCATTCTCTTCGTATTGTACGGCAGTGTTGTTAAAGCCTACAGCCCATCGGTAAACTCCGAAGATGACAACAACAATAATGATTACTGGAATAAGCCACTTTTTCATGGATACGTATTTTTTATGGTTAGAATTATAATTGGTTTTTAATTTTTATTAGCTCGGCCTTGATCCCCTCTAATTTGGAAATAATATCAAAAGTAGAAAGGGTCTTCTGCTTTTCTTCCTTCAAATGGGTTTTTGCGCCCTCTAGGGTAAAGCCGCGTTCTTTTACCAAATGAAAGATCAATTGCAAATTTTTTATGTCCTGTGGGGTGAATTTTCTATTGCCCTTGGCATTTTTTTTAGGCTGGAGCACATCAAATTCCTTCTCCCAGAAACGGATGAGTGAAGTGTTCACGCCAAAGGCTTTGGCGACTTCCCCAATACCATAATACCTTTTTTCAGGAAGTTCTATATGCATGTTAATCCAGAGATTGGTTTTCTTGTGTGGCGTATTTCAGCATGTTCTCAAACTCTTCCGCCGTTAAACTTCCATAATAGAAATTTATAGGGTTGATACGATCTCCATCTTTCCATACTTCATAATGTAAATGGGGAGCTTCAGAACGACCTGTGCTTCCTACAAAACCGATGAGGTCGCCTCTTTTAACCCGTTGACCGGACTTCACATTGTAATTGCTCAAATGTCCGTAAAGGCTTACATATCCATACCCATGATCTATGCGAATGTGCTTTCCATATCCCGAAGAATTATTATCGGCCCTGGTAACCTTCCCATCGCCGGAGGCATAGATGGGTGTGCCTTTTGGGGAGGTGAAATCCATGCCCCAATGCATTTTTCGTGCTTTGGTAAAAGGATCCGAACGCCAGCCGTAACCGGAGGCCATGCGGGTAAGCTTATCATTGGAAATTGGCTGTATCGCAGGGATGGCTGCCAATAGTTTTTCTTTTTCTGCTGCTAATTTTGTAATCTCGTCCAAAGATTTCGACTGTATCACCATCTGTTTTTGGATGATGTCCATTCGTTTGGTAGCCCCAATAATCATTTCGGAGTTATTGAAGCCTTCTAAAGATTTGTATCTATTGACTCCACCAAATCCTGCTCTTCGCTGCTCTTCAGGAATGGGATTGGCTTCGAAATATAAACGGTAGATATTATTGTCCCTGTCCTCTATATTGGCAAGGACCTGTTCCATTTGTTCCATTTTTTTTCCCAACAGCTCAAATTGAAGCTCGTAATTTTTTACTTCGCGCTGTAAGGAAAGTTCCCTTGGAGTATTTAAAATATTGGTGTTTAGAATAACGATAAGTCCCAGTAAACCAAAGATGGCCGAACCCAATAGAAAAAACGTTAAGTTCCTATATTTTCTAGATTTCTTGGGCTCTATCTTTCGATACGAAAGAGTGTCCGGGTCGTAAAAATATTTTACTTTCGACATAAATGGAAATTATCCTATTTTTGTGCTCGCAATTATCGCAACAAACAAATATAAAAATTGTTTGGCACAAACAGCTAATTTTATAAAAAGCTTACCATTTTACATGAAATCCCAAGAAGCAAGAAATACGTTTTTAGAATTTTTTAAAGAAAAATCACACAAGATCGTGCCCTCGGCCCCTATGGTCATTAAGGATGATCCAACCCTGATGTTCACCAATGCGGGAATGAACCAGTTTAAGGAATTCTTCTTAGGGAACAGTGTGCCCAAATCCAAAAGGGCAACGGATACCCAAAAATGCCTTAGGGTGAGTGGAAAGCATAATGATCTGGAAGAAGTAGGGAAGGATACCTACCACCATACCATGTTTGAGATGCTGGGGAATTGGAGTTTTGGAGACTACTTTAAAAAAGAGGCGATCTCCTGGGCTTGGGAGTTACTAACAGAGGTCTATAAAATTGATAAGGAGAGCTTGTACGTTTCTGTTTTTGAAGGAAGCAAAGATGCGGATAACTTGGGGATGGATACAGAAGCTTTGGAGCTATGGAAGGCCATAGTCCCTGAGGACCGTATTATTTATGGCAATAAAAAGGATAACTTTTGGGAAATGGGAGATCAGGGGCCTTGCGGACCCTGCTCCGAAATACACGTTGATATCCGTTCCAAAGAAGAAAAGGCCAAAGTTTCTGGTGCATCTTTGGTAAATCAGGACCATCCTCAAGTTGTGGAAATCTGGAACCTTGTATTTATGCAATACAACAGAAAGGCCGATGGCAGTCTGGAGTCCCTTCCAGCAAAACATGTAGATACCGGCATGGGCTTTGAGCGACTTTGTATGGTGTTGCAAGGGGTGAAATCTAACTACGATACGGATGTATTTACTCCAATAATTAGGGAGATAGAGACCATTACAAATTCCGAATACGGTAAAGATGAAGAGACAGATATAGCTATTAGAGTGATTGCCGATCATATCCGTGCCGTATCTTTTTCCATTGCCGATGGACAATTGCCAAGTAATACCGGTGCTGGTTATGTGATCCGTAGGATACTTAGAAGGGCAATTAGATATGGATTTACATTTTTAGATACCAAAGAACCATTTATGTACAGGTTGGTACAGGTTCTTAGTCGCACTATGGGGCAAGCGTTTCCAGAGTTGAAGGAACAGCACCAGTTGATTGAGAACGTGGTCAAAGAAGAGGAGCATTCGTTTTTAAAGACATTGGATCAGGGCTTGGTGCTTTTGGATAGTGTTTTGGCAAATGCAAAAGGAAAACTGATTGATGGGAGAAAGGCATTTGAGCTTTATGATACATATGGCTTCCCAATAGACCTTACTTCTCTTATCCTTGGGGAAAGAGGATTTCAATTGGATGAAAAAGGATTTGAGGTCGCTATGCAGGAACAAAAATCCCGTTCCCGTTCCGCATCCGAAGTATCCAAAGAGGATTGGACCATTTTAATGAATGATCCGGAACAGGAATTTGTGGGGTATGATAGGTTAGAGGCTAATGTGAAGTTGGTGAAGTATAGAAAGGTAACTTCCAAAAAGGAAGGGGAACAATATCAATTGGTATTTAATATGACCCCGTTCTATCCAGAAGGTGGAGGACAAGTGGGCGACAAGGGTTATTTGGAGACTTCCAATGGAAATGTGATCTACATTCTGGATACAAAGAAAGAGAACAATGAAATATTGCATTTCAGCAAGAACCTCCCCGATGATGTTACAGAGATATTCAAGGCAGTCGTAGACCAAAACCAAAGACAGCGCACTGCTGCCAACCATACCGCAACACACCTGTTGCACCAAGCTCTTAGAGAGGTTTTGGGCTCCCATGTTGAACAAAAAGGCTCTGCCGTACATTCAAAATATTTACGTTTCGATTTCTCTCATTTCGCAAAGGTTACGAGTGATGAGTTAAGGGATGTTGAGGATTTTGTAAATGCTAGGATCGATGGACGTATTCCTCTGGAAGAACACAGAAGTGTGCCTATGGAAGAGGCCTTGAAACAAGGAGCTATGGCCCTTTTTGGTGAGAAATACGGTGATGCCGTGCGTACCGTACGCTTCGGGAAATCTATAGAACTTTGCGGGGGAACCCACGTAAAGAATACCGCGGATATATGGCATTTTAAAATAAGATCAGAAGGAGCAGTGGCATCTGGGATCAGAAGGATAGAAGCCATAACGTCCGATGCGGTCAAGGATTTTTATTTTGAAAACAACAGGACCTTGCATGAAATCAAGGATTTGTTGAACAATGCCCCGGATCCAAAAAAGGCAGTAGAAACCTTACAGGAGGAAAACAACGCCCTTAAGAAGCAGGTGGAAGCTTTATTGAAAGACAAAGCGAAAAATGTAAAAGGGGATTTGTTGAACGAATTATCCGAAGTTAATGGGATTCAATTTTTGACCAAGAAGGTAGATTTGGACGCAGCGAGTATCAAGGACCTTTCCTTTGAAATGGGAGCCAATAAAACAAATCTGTTTTTATTGTTCGCTACGGAGCAGGATGGGAAAGCATTGTTGTCTTGTTATATCTCCAAAGAGTTGGTTGCCTCAAAGAAATTGAATGCAGGAACCATTGTTCGAGAATTGGGTAAATTTATCCAAGGTGGAGGAGGGGGACAACCTTTCTTTGCAACGGCGGGAGGTAAAAGCCCGGCTGGGATTCCCGAGGCATTGGAAAAGGCAAAAGAATATTTGCAATAGGAAATTGTCGGTTCGAGCAGAATCGAGAACGAAAACAAGTCTAAGGAAGCACCCAATTGATTTTTAATATCTCTTGGGTGTTTTGCTAAATAATAGATACCATGAAACTTCAAACACAAGTGCCCCTTGATGCAGCGAAAAAGCCACTTGGCTATGATAGTACAATATTGACTCTGGGATCTTGCTTCGCTGAGCACATAGGAAAGAAGTTGCAGTACTACAAGTATCGTTCTGTGCTCAACCCTTTTGGGATATTGTTCCATCCATTGGCCATTGAAAATTTGATTTCTAGGGCGATGGCAGAAAAGGAATATACCAAAGCCGACATCTTCTTTCTGAATGAACAATGGCACTGTTTTGATGGACATTCTGGATTGAGTAGCTCCTCAGAAGCAACGTTATTAGATAAATTGAACAATGGGTTGCAACAGACCCGTGAACAAATTAAAGGGGCATCCCATATTTTGATTACCCTCGGGACAGCCTGGGTATACCGGAACAATACATCTGGTGCAGTCGTGGCCAATTGTCATAAAGTCCCCCAAAAACAATTTACCAAAGAGCTACTTTCATTGGATGAGGTTGCCTCAAGTCTTGAACGAATCATCAAATTGGTACGGTCTAGTAATCCAGAGGTACAACTTGTGTTTACGGTCTCCCCGGTACGACATTTGAAAGATGGTTTTGTGGAGAACCAACAAAGTAAGGCACACCTCATTGCGGCTATTCACAAGGTGCTAAAGAAAGGGTCTATATCTTATTTTCCATCTTACGAGATAATGATGGACGAGCTGCGCGATTATCGTTTTTATGCGGAGGATATGGTACACCCCAATGAGCTGGCCATAGCTTATATTTGGGAGCGGTTTTCATTGGTTTGGATTGCAGAAGAGGCTAGGCCGACTATGGAGAAGGTGGCTGTAATTCAAAGAGGATTGCAACATAGACCTTTTAATTTTGAATCTGATAGCCATCAGAAATTTGTAAAGGCATTAGAAGTAAAAATTGTGTATCTTCAAAATGAATATCCATTTATGAGCTTTTAATTATGAAGAGAATCCTTGTCGGTATTATAATTTCATTGGTGGTATTATTGGTCTATAAATCCTGTTCAGATAGCAAAGAACAAAATAGTATACTACAGGAAAATTCCATGCTTATTCAGCAACAAATACAGAATGTATCCAAGCTAATTGTTACCGAAGGTCATTTTGCTCAAGTATATAATTACCGCGATTCTAAGTTGGTGTTTGGGAGTCTGTTTACCGCTTCTAAAAAAGCCTTGGTGGTAGTAAATGCCGATGTAAGTGTGGTCTATGATCTGGAAAAGATTGTCTTTAAGCTTGATGAAGAACACAAAATTTTACACATACTTAACATTCCAGAACCGGAAATTAAAATAAATCCAGATTTTGAATATTACGACGTTTCGGCGGATTATTTTTCTCAATTTGGGGCAGATGATTACAATAAGATCAAGAAGAATGTTGCAGCATCGCTACAAAAAAAGATTGCAGCCTCCTCCTTACGTAAAAATGCCCAAAACCGATTGATGAGTGAGCTTTCCAAGTTCTATATTTTAACCAATTCCCTGGGATGGACGTTGCAGTATCAGGAAACACCAATTGAGAGTTTAGAAGCCTTGGAGTTGCAATAATATAGGTGAGTATATTTTCTTTAAATTCTATTAAATAACGCCCCTGTGCATTTTTAAAATGGTATAATACAATTCTCTAGGCACTGTTTTTTTATTTATCCCTCTATCATGTAACTAACGCCCTTTTAAACCATCAAATGCTTTGCAACCAATTCTAGGCCATCATCGATTAAGTGACCCAGTTTTGGATTTTCTTGCTTGACCTTTTCAAGATGTTTTACAATTTCGGCAGCAAATTCTTCATCCCCATTGCTGACAGCCAATTCATAGAGTTCTACGGATAGTAACCAGTCTTGTGGATAGTTGACCTTGACTTCTTGAAAAACCTTGTTTCTGGAGATTGTTGTATTTGTTCCTTCCCTAAAATCCCTGATTTGTTGGTAAAGCAATTCCAGCTGGGTGGTCTCTTTGGTCTTTTTGGCCTTTATGGTAGTTTCCGTAAGCTTATGGGATACCAAATCAAAACTGTTGAGATCCGCTGGCCCGTTAAAGGCAGAGATTACTTTTTCTCCTACCGCCATATGGTACAAGCCCCAATCTGGTTGGTACAAGGTCTCATCCTCGTAGGTTACCGTACAGTTTTCAAAGGTTATAAGGATGATTTCCCCTCTAAGGTTCCTTGTGCCCGTTACAATGTCGCCTGTAACTTTAACACCACTTTCAAACTCTAAGGAAACAGTTTCCCCTTCATAGATATGGTAGGCCTTTAAATCCCGAGGGCTCATATCCTCAATAGCCAGATTAATGCCTTTTAGCATGCCAATGGGAGAACCAAATCCTTCTGCATGATGTTTGGTGCTGTGTCCTACCAATTCCCTTTCTCGATAAGAAAGGGCGGTCTTGCCTTTAGTTGTTATATAGGCAGGCTTATTGTCAAATTGGATCACACGATCAAAGACACCGGATATTTGAAGTCCTGTACTTAGTTCTGCTGTGCCCAATGCGTTGGAGTGGATGAGTTTTGTAATTCCCTTCAAACCTCCCGTGCGCAAGGCCATTGTATTTGCAAATTCTTCCAAAACCTGACTTAAAAATGCAAAATCTGGAGTCACAAATAGTTGTGGCTGGGGTTTGGTAATATCAAAAGAGGTGTGTGCGGCCTCAGAGGAATATGGGATCTTTTTCACTTCATCCGTCATGCACCATGCACTTTCACCAATGGAAGATAGGAGTCCAGCTCCATATATTTTAGGTTGCTCGACGGTCCCTATCAGGCCGTATTCTACGGTCCACCAATGTAGGTTCCTGATCAGGGCCATCTCACTGGGTTCTCCCATGTTTTGCTGCAGGTCCTCTATCAATTTTTCTGCTTTGTCCACTTCCTCCTGTGGCGTGTCCGAAGCTTCTTTGATGATAGATAAATGTCGCACCGCCTCATAGAGTTCATAATCCTTGGCGCTGGAAAGTGCCTTGCATCCGATTTCCCCGAAACGCCTTAGGTATTCTGCATACTCAGGATTGGCAATGATAGGTGCGTGCCCTGCGCCTTCGTGGATAATGTCCGGTGCCGGGGTGTATTCTATATGGTTCAATTGTCGGATATCCGATGCAATTACCAAGACATTATAAGCTTGAAATTCCATAAATGCCGAGGGTGGGATAAAACCGTCAACGGCAACTGCCGCCCATCCTATTTCCTTTAGAATACGGTTCATGCCGTACATATTGGGAATGTGATCTATGGAAATACCTGTTTTTTTAAGTCCGTCCATATAACTTTTGTGGGCAACCCTACTTAGGTAGTCCACGTTCTTTCGCATAACATAGCGCCATACAGCCTGATTGATCGAGGTATAGTCGTCATAGTTCTGAGGTTTTATGTACTGCTTAAGGTGCTTCGGCAGCTTTTCTAATATATGATTGCTCTTATAGGACATCGGTCTATTTTTAATGGTATAAAGATACGAAAAATGATGCGATTGATTGCTTTGAAAATACCCCTGGAAAATAAAAAACCGCCCTCTTGGGACGGTTTCTAAATATTGGATTTTGTTTATTTGGAGGCCATCATCGGGGGATAGGCCTTTAGGATTTCTGAAACAAATTCTCTGATTCGTTCCTCCTTCTTTTCTATGTTTCTGGTATTGTTTAAAGTACCAACTCCTCTGCCCTGCCATACCAGTTCCTTGTTCCTGGCATCTATCATATCAATATAGAGGGAACCTTCTGTCCGGGTGCTTACATTATTGCCGCCTCCCCAGCCAAATCCTGGGCCCCAGCCAAATCCTGGGCCCCATCCCCAGTAGTAGGGACTCCATCCCCATCCAAATCCGCCTCCCCAGTAGTTGTTATAAACATCTACCTGTTCGCGCTCTTTGGTGAAAATGCTGATCAATATATCAGGGTCGTTGGATTTCACAAAACCTTTGTTAGCCATTTCGACTTCAATGGCCTTCAAAATTCGTTTCTTATCTAAATCTGAAATTTGTGCCTTGTCAATGCCGGTTTTATAGAAGGCATATGATTTAAAGGTATTGAAATTTGCCTCTTTATCGTAATCCGATAGTACCCTTACCGATGTACAAGAGCCCATAAAAAGGAGTATTAGTAACGGTGCAATTAAATATGCGAGTTTTTTCATAGCGTTTTTTTTAGTTAACATAGCTTGTTTTCTGATTAAATTGCCTCAAAAATCATGCCGAATATATACTGTACCTATCTGCTATTTGTCTTCTTGTCATATCCATAGGGGCAATGTCTACAGCCGCTTTCACAGCAATATCCCCTTTTTAAATGGTATTTTTCGGTAAATACCTTATACCCTTCAGGGGAAAGATAAAAGTCGCCCTCTTCCAAAGGAATAATTTTCTTCATCCCTGTAAAATTACTTCATTTCCTATGAACAGGGAAGCATTTAAGAATTTTTAACCATGTGGAGATGACCCTTTGGTATACTAAGGTTGTTTATTCTTCTGTTGTTAATAAAACCGATATTTAGTATATTTCTATTAACGCATTAATGTAATCCAAGGTAATGGTCATTGTATTTAAATATATTTTTCACAAGAATTATGTAGGTCTATGTGTCTGGCCCTTCATCATCTTGAAAAATTCGGCTTTGAGACAAGATGCGGTTTTGATGAGCCATGAAAGGATACACCTAAAGCAGCAACAAGAACTTTTAGTGGTCCCATTTTATGTATTATACACATTGGAATGGGTAATTAGGTCCATGATCTATTTAGATACCTATAAGGCCTATAAAAATATTAGTTTTGAAAGGGAGGCTTATGAAAACGAAAAAAATCTAGATTACTACAAGAACAGAAGACCGTTTCGCTTTATTAAATATCTTTGGCGGTAGAAAAGCATAAGTGTGAAGGTTTATAATCAACGGATTGAATTGCCCATTTTAAATGAGAAAAAGGTCACCCTATCTGTTAAGCGGGAAGACCTGATCCACCCCTTTATTTCTGGTAATAAATTCAGGAAACTTACATATAATCTATCAGAGACCAAGCGTTTTGGGTATGATGCCCTTTTGACCTTTGGTGGCGCCTTTTCCAACCATATTGCTGCAACCGCCTATGCCGGGAAAGAGCATGGACTAAAAACCATCGGCATCATACGAGGGGAGGAACTTGTGGACCATTGGCAAGATAATCCTACCCTGGCTTGGGCCAAAGAGCAGGGGATGCAATTTAAATTCGTTTCCCGAGAGGCCTACCGTTCCAAAGAAAGCCCAGAATTTTTGGAGCAGTTAAGGCAGGAATTCGAGTCATTTTATATCATTCCCGAGGGTGGGGCAAATGCCTTGGCGGTGAAGGGCTGTGAGGAAATATTGACCGAAGAGGATTCAGTATTTGATGTCATGTGCGTATGTGTGGGTACCGGGGGTACCATTGCAGGTTTGATCAATTCATCAAGGATACATCAAAAAGTATTAGGTTTCCCCGCATTAAAAGGTGATTTTTTGCAAAAAGATATTTGTAAATTTGCCCAAAGGGAAAACTGGGACCTGAATACCCAGTATCACTTTGGTGGATACGGGAAGGTGACCAAAGAGTTGATAGATTTTATAAACGACTTTAAATCGAAAACCACCATCCCTTTGGATCCGGTATATACAGGAAAAATGCTATTTGGAATTTTGGATCTGGTCCGCAAGGATTATTTTGAGCCCAATACCAAAATTTTGGCGATCCATTCAGGAGGGTTGCAAGGAATAGCAGGCATGAACATTGTTTTGAAAAAGAAAAATTTACCATTGATTGAACTATGATACAACGATTAGGGTTATTAATAATGCTAGCCATTTTTTTAACGAGCTGTGGTGCCAAAAAGAGGGCGTCCAAATCCAACAGGGATAGAAGGGTCCATCAGACTACAGTAAACAGAACAGACTCCAACACCCAAAACAAGGTGGATTCTGATGGGTATCCTTTACCAGAGGATGAAGGAAAATTTGTGAAGTTTCCAATTGCCTCCACACAAGAATATATTCAAACTTTTGCCGAGATAGCAAAATTTGAAATGAAAGCCTATGGCATTCCAGCAAGTATTACCCTGGCCCAGGGAATTTTGGAAAGCGGTGGCGGAAGAGGTGCCCTTACCATGAGGACCAATAATCATTTTGGGATAAAATGTCATACCAATTGGAGTGGCGATTATGATTACCATGACGATGATGAAAAGGGAGAGTGTTTCAGGAAATACAACCACCCCATGTATTCCTTTAGGGACCATAGTGAATTCTTGTCTTCTAGGGCCAGATATGCCTCCTTGTTCGAATTGGATTCTGACGATTACAAGGGATGGGCCCAGGGCCTTAGCGATGCAGGTTATGCAACGGATAAGCGGTACCCCCAAAAATTGATTTCCTTCATTGAGCAATACGAACTTTACAAATATGACAAGGATGTGGCCAATGAAGGCTATGTGGTCAAAAAAGAATCTAAAGACTACGACTATAAAGTGCATGTGGTGACCAAAGGGGATACCTTGTACTCCATTTCGCGCAAGTATTTTGTTTCTGTGAACGACTTAATGAAATTGAATAAAATGAACAACAGCAATCTGGCCATCGGTCAGGAAGTGATTGTTAAATCCGAAAAAATTAAAAAATAAGCATGTTGTACAAAAGAAGTAGTGCCTTGTTCGATGAGGCCCAAAAATATATTCCAGGTGGCGTAAATTCTCCGGTAAGGGCTTTTAAGGCAGTAGGAGGTGACCCTATCTTCGTAAAGGAGGCAAAAGGTGCCTATCTCTACGACGAGGACGGAAATAAATTGATAGATTTTATTGCCTCATGGGGCCCTATGATCCTAGGTCATGCCCATGAACCTGTTGTAAATGCAGTCATAGAAAAGGCCAAGAAAGGTACTTCCTTTGGCATGCCTACGGAGATTGAAACGGACTTGGCGAAATTAGCAGTGTCCATGGTTCCAAATATCGATAAGATAAGATTTGTGAACAGTGGTACCGAAGCCTGTATGAGTGCCGTACGTTTGGCAAGGGGCTATACGGGAAAAGATAAGATCATAAAATTTGCTGGATGCTATCATGGACATTCCGATTCATTTCTTATTCAGGCAGGAAGTGGCGCGGTTACCTTTGGAAGCCCAAATAGTCCAGGTGTAACCCAAGGAACAGCTAAGGATACCCTCTTGGCAACCTACAATGATCTTTCCAGTGTGAAGGCACTGACGGATGCCAATAGAAGAGAGATTGCAGCTGTAATCATTGAACCTGTTGCAGGAAATATGGGTTGCATCATCCCTGATGAAGATTTTATGAAAGGCCTTAGGGAACTTTGTACCAAAGAAGGGATCCTTTTGATTTTTGATGAAGTGATGACCGGATTCCGTTTGGGAAGAGGTGGTGCCCAGCAGGTATTGGGTATCGATGCCGATATTGTAACCTTTGGAAAAGTGATTGGAGGAGGATTACCGGTAGGTGCTTTTGCCTCTCGAAACGAAATAATGGATTATTTGGCTCCAGTCGGACCCGTATACCAAGCAGGTACCCTAAGTGGAAATCCTTTGGCGATGAGTGCAGGGCTGGCCATGTTGACCGAATTGAACAATAATCCGGAAATATTCCGCAGCCTAGCAGATAAGACCGCATACCTACACAAAGGTTTTGAAAGGGTTCTGAAAGGGAAGGGAATACCTTATCAGATCAACAGGTTTGGATCTATGATTTCATTACATTTTACGGATAAGCCCGTGGTTGATTTTGCTTCCTCGGCCAAAGGGGATAATGAAACATTTAAGAAGTATTTTCATGGAATGCTTTCCCAAGGAATCTACTTGCCGCCAAGCGCGTTTGAAAGTTATTTCCTGAATGATGCCTTGACTTACGAAGATTTGGATGCCACCATTACAGCGTTGGAAACAATCATTCCCCAATTGCAGTAAAAGGTATATACAAAATAAAAAGCCCCATCCTTTATTTGAGGATGGGGCTTTTTTGTAGTCAACACATTAGCTGCCCTTAAAATTGGATGCAGATCAATTTTTTGTTCTATGGTGTTCTTTGGAGCGATGTTCCCTTTGGCTTTTATGATGCCCTTTTCTTCGGTCCATTTTCTCCCATTTTTCATACTGCTCTTTGGACAATAGCTGTTTCATTTGTGCCTTATGCGCTATTTGCTTGTCCATTTTTGAGGTTTGCATGGCATAACGCTCTTCGGAAGAAGGTTTGGTCATTTCCCCACTCTCTCTTTTTTCTTTCATCTCGTCCATTTTTTCCTTGCGACTTGTCGCTTGGTCCAAATTGATTTTCTGAAGCTGTTTTTGTTGGGCCTCGTTTAGATCCAAGGCCAAGGTCATGCGCTTGGTCTGTAAAGTGGCCATTTGTTCTGGGGACAGATCTTCTAAATTTCCTCGATTTCTGTTTTCTCCCCTATCATTTTGGGCTAGGCCGATAAAGCCAATCATTAAAAGCCCTAATAGAATTACCTTTTTCATCTGTAGTAGTATTTTATAGGTTACCACTATAGGATAGCTGAAGGTGCAATTGGTTTAAAAGGAGATCGGAATTTGGGAATCATTTAACTCATTCTAAAACGAAGTGAGGATGTGTTAGTTGGGTATTTGATAAAAATCTAGGACAAAAAAAATCAGGTATATGTAGGGATATACCTGATTTAAACTTATAAGTAGGATTCGTAGTTTCTATTGATAATTATTCCATAATATCCAAGCTGGCAACTTTATCGGAATCCAATCCATTGTTGTCAACCTTATTAATTTTTACCGATTCAACGGCAGTAGAATTCTGTTCCAATTGTGGTTCTAAACCATGATACATAGCAACCGATGCCATGAAACAAACAAAATACAGTAGGCTTTTTATTTTCTGAGACATAAACTTGGGATTTTAATCTGGTATAAACTTAATGCAATTTAGGATGCAACAATAAATATTGTTGTGAAAGTGTGTTTTTTTGTGGTGTATCGTATATGTTCAATAATGGGGGCTTTTAAGAGGATACAAATAAAAAAGGTGCGGCTTTAACACCACACCTTTTTTATATAATTTAGATAGTTATCCCTTATTTAGGGTCCAATATCATATCTATTCTCACAAGGGCATCCTGTAAGTGGTATTTGCTCATACTGTCTGAAGTCCTGGAAATGGCATTTCTAATATCCCTTTTCAAGATGTTCATTTCTGCACGGGCTATAGAACGAATATCGGATTGACTCGTATTCAGGACCGTATACTGACGGCTTCCCCATCTTCCCTTGGGTGGGGTCAGGTTTTCCGCGGTCATCAAATACGCCAACCGGTCTATATGTGCCTTTTGTAAGTTTCTTCTATAGGTGTCTATTTTCTGACCACTTTTTAATTCGGACCAAATTCCTTTTCTTAAATCTTCGGTCACGTTCAATAAGCGGTAGGCATCATTGCCATTGGCAGTTTCATTTTCTATGATTCTAGCCATAGTACCCAAGCTTAATATATTGTCCAAGGTTCTTACCTGAAGCGCTCTTACCCTTTCTACAGAACCTGAGTTCTCTATTTTATTGAATATATTCTGATCCAATAACCATTCTGGTGTCTTAAAGAGTTGTCTCTGGATAAAATCCATTGCCTTTTTTTGGTGGTCTTTGGCAACGTGTGTATAAACAGCCCCTTCTTGATCGTAGGTTTTATAGTACTCGTAAACCCCTCCAATATTATTGCCTACGTGTCCCATATACCTATTGTACTGGCTTAAAACCTGATTGTATAGATCTCCAAGGTCTTCATAGTCTTTCCCGTCTTCTGCGGTCCAGGTGATAAGGTTGGGAACAATTCTCTTTAAATTTTCAATCCCATAATCACTGGCTTTTATGGCGTCATCGCCCAGATCTTCGGTCTGGGAACTTGGGTCGACCACGTCTCGTTGTTGGCTTCCAAATCTGTACATAGGATCTCCAGCATGTTCCAATATCCAACTGTCCAAGGTAGCTTTCTCTTCTACCGCATTTTTGTCCAAAATAGGTCTGTATCCCCAATTAATGGAGTATTTGTCATAGATACCGATATTCGGCATTAAGGCAACACCTTCATCTCCTGGTTGAGCCACATAATTAAAACGGGCATAATCCATAATGGAAGGTGCCGTTCCATATTTTTGAGTAAATTCTGCCGATCGCAGGGAATCAACTGGGTAGGCAACACTACTTCCCATGTTATGGGGAAGGCCTAAGGTGTGTCCCACTTCATGGGAGGACACAAAACGTATTAAACGTCCCATTACTTCATCCTTAAATTGTACGCCCCTTGCATCTGGGTTGATCGCTGCAGTTTGTACAAAAAACCAATTGCGCAAAAGGGTCATTACATTGTGGTACCAATTAATGTCCGATTCTAAAATTTCACCACTTCTGGGATCACTAACATGGGGTCCGTTGGCATTGGGTATTGGAGATGCCAAATAACGTACTACAGAATAACGCACGTCTTCTGGTGACCACTCTGGATCTTCTTCTTTCGTTGGTGGGTCTTTAGCGATAATGGCATTTTTAAAGCCAGCAGCTTCAAAAGCTACCTGCCAATCTTCGATCCCTTGTTTGATAAAAGGAACCCATTGTTTAGGAGTAGCCCTGTCCACATAATACACGATCTGTTTTTTAGGTTCTACGAGTTCCCCGTTGGCAAACTTTTCTTTGTCCTCATCCTTTACTTCCAATCTCCAACGATCCAAGTAACGGATGGTCTTGCTCTTTTGTGCGTCCAGGCCATAATCTACCTGTCCTCTGGCAAACCAACCAACACGCTCATCAAAGTAACGGCGCTTCATAGGTTCTTTGGGTAACAAAATCATGGAATTGTTTATTTCTATGGAAATGGAACCAAGGCTCTCATTGGAAGGGGCTTCTCCGGCAGCATACGTTTTTACGTGTCTGGCTTCAATGTTTAACGGGTAACTTTTTAAAGTTTCAATATAACTTCTACTGTCATCCAAACGGGAAACCTTGTATTGTTTCCTGTAATATTCAGGCATTCCCAAAGCATTCACATCTTTTTCGAAGAAATCGTTTACTTCAATTACCGTGGAGGTGTTGGTTGAATCCTTGTGAAAAGCCTTGATAGGGAAGGTGTATAATACCGGTTCAAAATTTGAATTTGATACCGCTTCATGTACCGGAAGGGAGTCTGCCGCAACAACGTCATAAGAAACGACTCTTAAAAGCACCTTTTTCGGTGTTTTTTCCCAACGAAGTACCTGGGTATTAATTTTTCCTCCTCCAAAACCTATGCCGTTGGCAGTTTTTGAAATCCGACTTACCATCAGCATTTCCTTATTGAAAAGCGAATCAGGGATTTCATAATAGAATTTGTCCTCTACCTCATGTACGGCAAAAAGACCTTGATCTGTTTTGGCATCCTTGGTAATAACCTTGTCATAAGGTTGAATGCCGTCTTTTTTTGGTTTGGAGCTGTCCTCTGTTTTTTCTTTTTTCTTTTTCTTGAAAAGTTGGGCCTCAGTAGGGGTACAATAGCCCATAACCAATAGCAGCAAAAGCAACTTTGGGAGTAATTTTTTAGTCATTTTCAGTCAATTTTTTTTTGATTTCTTCAAATAACCGAAAAATAAACCCATTTTTTTGTTAACGAAATCATAACCAATCGGTCCTTATGCCCCTTTTGAACCACCGTTTGGAACAAGATTTGAAAGATTGATTGATAGACAATTTGTAACGTGAGAATGCATATGTGTTATAATTTTGGATATAAGATGTTGAATTACAGTTAATAAGGTATTATTGTCTAAGTGTCGCCACTTTGGTTGTCATTATTAAATTTAGCTATTAAAAAGCCCTTTTATGAAAGGGCTTTTTTATGCAGTTTTGTAAACTCTTGGAAGGCCCCAACCTAGGGGAATGGTTTGGGGAACATGATTATAGCAATTCGCACTTAGATCGACATCCTAAAACCTTAATAGCTACGTATATATAAATATAAAACATTGGTTTCAAGAAACTTGTTTTTAGATTAGTCAGATAAAACCCCTGTATATATAGGGGTTTTGTTTTTTCTTAAAATACCAAGGGCAATATCCATTGGAACATAAATATAAGGATCACTACGGAAATTAAATTAAGTATAAGTCCCACTTTTGCCATTTGTGAAACCTTGATGTATCCACTTGCGAAAACTATAGCATTTGGCGGAGTGGCCATGGGGAGCATAAAGGCACAGCTGCTGGCCATGGTCACTGGTATAAGTAGATAAACTATAGGAACATTTAACCCGATGGCTATCCCCGCCACAACCGGTGCCAAGACAGCAATCAAGGCAACGTTGCTCATCAGTTCCGTCATAAACAAGATCAAGACGATTAGTAGGGAAGCGGTAAGCAATATGCTAATATCACTATTGGCAATTGCAGTAGTGACCATATCAACAATACCACTTGCCGACATTCCATTGGCCAATGCCAAGCCCCCTCCAAAAAGCACCAAAATTCCCCAGGCCAATTTTTCCGTATCATTCCAATGAAGGATAAAATCGCCCTTTCTTATATTATGGGGTACCGCAAATAGGGCTACGGCGGCAATCATACTTATGATGGTGTCCGATAATCCCAAGGCAGGGAATATCCCATTGATCATGGTTCTGAAGATCCATAGAAATACTGTAATGCCAAAAATAACAAGTACCATTTTTTCCTTGGAAGAGGTAGGTCCCAATTTTTCCAATTCAGATTGAATGACCTGCTTGGAGGCCGTGAATTTTAGTTGTTTGTTCGGAAACATCCACTTAACGAGGACCAAATAACTAATAGTGACCATAACCAAAGAAAACGGCACTCCAATTACCATCCATTTTAAAAAGGAGATTTCTATGTTGTATTCATTTTCCAATAGACCGATCAAAACCGAATTGGGAGGGGTTCCAATAACGGTAGCGATACCTCCGGCATTAGCAGAAAATGCGATACCCAGCATAACACTCAAAGCAAAATTTTTGTCATCCTTCGTGAATCCGTCCTCATCATGAATTAACAAACGGATCACTGATATGGCGATAGGGAGCATTACAACGGTACTGGCCGTGTTGCTGATCCACATACTCATTGATGCCGTGGCTATCATAAACCCAAGCACGACCTTGTTAGGGGTTGTTCCTGTGATCTTAATGATATTTAGGGCGATCCGTTTGTGCAGATTTACTTTTTCAAGGGCCAAGGCCAAAACAAAACCTCCAAAGAATAAAAATATGATGGGACTGCCATAATTGGCCCCAACATCATCAATGGACATCACATTGAGCAAGGGGAATAATATAAGTGGCAATAATGCGGTCACGGAAATGGAAACCGCTTCTGTTATCCACCAGAGGATCATCCAAACCGCAACAGCCACTACGGGGTCTCCAGTTTCTGAAATAAGATGAAAGGGCAGATTAATGATGATCAAAAATGCGATAGGCCCTAATAAAAGGCCCATTTTTTTACTTAGGTCCATGGTTGGTTTTTAAAATCCCTAAGCTATACTTTTTACGGTAGTTTTAAAAATAAAAAAGAGGGGCAAAATACCCCTCCTCTTTATAATGATTGCTTTTATAAGCGATTAATTCTATTCTTGTAATTCCACCATTAAGGAGTCATCTACCTTGGAAACTTTGGCCAAGCCGTGTTTGCCCAAAGATTTTATCCCTTTGTCCCAAGCTTTATTGCTTAATCCAGAAGCTTCTTTTAAGGTTTCCAAAGACATGTTTTTTTCCTTTTTAAGGACATCATAAATGATTTTCTCATTTTCAGATAGTTCTATTGGCTTTTTCTCCGGACGCATTTGTGGGAAGAACAATACTTCCTGTATGGATGCATTGTTGGTCATCAACATCACCAAACGATCTATCCCAATGCCTATACCACTGGTAGGCGGCATTCCGTATTCTAATGCCCTTAGGAAATCTTGGTCAATGAACATGGCCTCATCATCCCCTTTGGCTGAAAGTTGTAATTGCTCTTCAAAGCGTTCCCGTTGATCAATAGGGTCATTGAGCTCTGAATAGGCATTTGCCAATTCTTTCCCATTTACCATCAATTCAAAACGCTCCGTAAGTGCCGGATTATCCCTGTGCGCTTTACAAAGTGGACTCATTTCCTTAGGGTAATCTGTAATGAAGGTAGGTTGGATATAGAAATGCTCACATTTCTCGCCAAATATTTCATCGATCAGTTTGCCTACGCCCATGGTTTCATCCACATCTAGGCCCAATTTTTTTGCAACAGCCCTCAATTCCACTTCATCCATACCTGCAACATCGTGCCCTGTATGAATTTTTATGGCTTCTAAAATAGGAACCCTAGGATAAGGGGCTTTAAATTCTATTTCGTTTTTGCCAACCGTTATTTTGGAAGTTCCATTGGCATCCAAGGCTACTTTTTCCAACAATTGCTCCGTGGTATCCATCATCCAATTGTAATCCTTGTAGGCTACATAGAGTTCCATTACTGTAAATTCAGGATTATGGGTACGGTCCATCCCCTCGTTCCTAAAATCTTTTGCAAATTCATATACACCATCAAAGCCACCGACGATTAGTCTTTTTAAATACAACTCATTTGCAATCCTCAAATAAAGGGGCATGTTCAGTGCATTGTGGTGGGTAATGAAGGGCCTTGCAGCCGCTCCTCCTGGAATAGGCTGAAGAATTGGTGTTTCAACCTCTAAATATTCCCTATCGTTAAAGAATTGACGGATGCTATTTGTTATTTTGGTTCGCTTGATAAATGTTTCTTTTACTGCGGGATTAACCACAAGATCCACATAACGCTGGCGGTACCTTAATTCAGGATCATTGAATTCATCATAGACCTTTCCTTCGGCATTTACTTTGGGTAGTGGCAAGGGCCTTAACGCCTTGCTCAAGATGGTGAAATCTTTAACCATGACAGTTTTTTCACCTACCTGTGTTGTGAACAGCTCGCCTTCTACGCCAACAAAGTCGCCGATATCCAACAGCTTTTTATAAACGTCGTTATATTTTATTTTGTCTTCGCCTGGGCAGATTTCATCCCTGTTGAAATAGACCTGGATCCTACCTTTGCTGTCCTGTAATTCTGCAAAAGAGGCCTTTCCCTGTATCCTTCTGGACATGAGTCGGCCTGCGATAACAACTTTTTTACCTTCCTTATAGTCCTTTTTAATGCTGTTTGATGTAGCATCCACTGGATATAATGCCGCTGGGTATGGATCGATGCCCATAGCCCTTAATTTGGCCAATTTTTCCCTTCTGATTACTTCTTGCTCCGAAAGTTGCATAAAATCTTGATTAAGGCTGCAAATATAGGTACTCTAGGCAAATCTATCAATTGATTAAATAGGTATTGTTCGGGGGAGATTATGTTTTCTATGGGAATGTAACAAATTATAGAATTTATCGTCTTATAGGTACATCAATCAAAACAATCAAAAAATGAGTTTTTGGAGAGTGCTTTTGGCCATCCTTTTTCCGCCATTATCCGTTATCGGGAAAGGCTGTGGATCCTTAATTATTGTATTTCTTTTGACCCTTTGCG
The DNA here is from genome assembly GCF_040566555.1 of Sediminicola luteus. Taxonomy (GTDB): domain Bacteria; phylum Bacteroidota; class Bacteroidia; order Flavobacteriales; family Flavobacteriaceae; genus Sediminicola. Next base: position 125,528 of record NZ_JBEWYP010000009.1, read on the forward strand.
GATGGGTCCCGGGAGTTATTGCGGCTCTTGTCATCCTAAATAACCCAAATAATTAGTTACTTTGCATACATAGACTGAAAAATTCCAAATTTGGTTTTTTTTGTGTACGATGAAGTATGAATAAAACAGTAAAGCTACAGGATTTAGGGCTTAAGGATTATAAGGAGACTTGGGATTACCAAGAGGAATTGTTTAAGACTACGTTGGATATTAAAATTAAAAACAGGAGGGAAGGTGCTTCATTGGATACCCCTAACCATTTTTTAATGGTAGAGCATCCCCATGTTTTTACGCTGGGTAAAAGTGGGGATATGGAAAACCTTTTGGTAGACCAAAAACAATTGGACAAGAAAGGCGCTAGTTTTTATAAGATTAATAGAGGAGGGGATATTACCTATCATGGTCCGGGGCAAATTGTAGGGTATCCTATTTTGGATTTGGATAATTTCTTTACTGATATACACAAATACCTGAGGCTGTTGGAGGAAATGGTGATCCTGACCATGGCAGAATACGGATTGAAGGGAGAGAGATCAAAAGGAGAAACTGGTGTTTGGTTGGATGTAGGTACCCCTTTTGCCCGTAAGATCTGCGCTATGGGTGTCCGTGCCAGTCGCTGGGTAACCATGCATGGTTTTGCACTGAACGTCAACGCCGATTTGGGTTATTTTGATCTGATGATCCCATGTGGGATCAAAGGTAAGGCTGTAACTTCCTTGAATGTGGAATTGGGCAGGAGAGAAGTGCCCATGGAAGAGGTGAGGAAAAAATTGATCGCCCATTTTGAGGCCTTGTTCGAAGCAGAATGCATTAGAGTTAGGCCTGACTATAAGTAATATGATTAGGCCATTAATTTGAATAGTCGGTAAGGACCATTCTATTCATTAGATTCCCGCCTTTATCATAGGTTTCCTGTTTGATCATCCCTATACCTTCGGCCAGCCATAATCTAGATGGAAAGGTTTGTTGCATCATTTTTTTGGTCACCCGTTCACCATAAATAACATAACAGTCAAAACTGCCTGCAGGAGTAGTAGTAGCATCTTTTTTTTCTACACTTCTATTGATCAAATCTATCTGAAAGTTCATTTTTGTGCCACCCACATCCATAGTCATGGTAACACTTGCATCCTCTAGTTTTTGCCCAATACTCAGATCATTGGGAAGTACTATATCGCTTCCCGAGATATCCATTTTCTTGCCTTTATACTGTTTCAGAGTTTCGCTTGAAATCATGGATTCGTAGTCTATTTCAACTACATTGTCAATGCAGTTGATATTATAGTCTGAAGAAAGGTATTCCTTGCCTTTAGTATCCTTATAGGTAATTTTCATCCATGCTTCTGTATCCTTATCCCTGTGGGATACATTATGGACCTTATAATGAATAGAGCCTTCTTTGTTGCCGTTCTTGCCGTAATTGTCATATTGAAAATCAGCTCCTTCCTGCAAGTTATAATATTTGCTACAACCTTCTTGAGCAGTTGTTGGTATGGATATAATAATGAGACAAAATAGTAATGCGATTTTTAAATTCATAATTTCCATTTTTAGGGCAGATAGAACAAGGGTAATCAGAATGACCAAATTTTACTGATTAAATGCGGTCAAAATACTGCCTCCGATCATCTTTCCTTTTTTATTGTAATTTTCTTGCTTTACCATGCCAACATTTTCGGCCAACCACTGTTTTGCGCTACCGCTTATCTTGACTCCCATTTTTGACTCATGATCCCAAGAGACTACAATACAATCATAGGTGCCAGCAGGGGTGGTGACGCTTTCTATTCCGTCTACCTTGCGGTTGAAAACATCTACGGTCATTTTCATAGTTATAGGTTTCATTTTTATGGTCATCAACATATTGGCATCCGGGAGGGAGGTTCCTGGTTTCAGGTTATTTGGTAACATAAGGTCCGTTCCTGTAATGTCTACTTCCATATCCTGATACTGTTCCATAGTGCCCGGGGCGGCAAGGGAACTAAAATCAATGGAGACCCCATCATCAGTGCAGCGCACCTTATATTCGGACTCAGCTATCAGTTTATCCTTATCTGAATGCATTGTATAGGACATGGTAGCTGAATTTTCGGTGGCCTCCTTAACCACATAATCTATAGTCCCTGTGTTTTTGTCCTTATCATCATACATTGTCAATTGAAAAGTGGTTCCTTTCTTTAAAGGATAATAGGTGCTACAATCTGTTTGGGCCTGAGATCCCCATACATAGGAGAGGACCAATAATAAGGTGGTGAAATACGTTTTCATAGTTTTATATTTTTATAAATTCAACCCTTCTATTTTGGGCCTTGCCTTCTGTAGTTGAATTATCCCCAACTGGTTCGGCCTCACCCTTCCCTTCGGTGGTCAACCTTGATCCTTCAATTCCATAAACTTCTACCAGGGCATTCTTGACTGCTTGCGCCCGGTCTTTTGACAATTGTAGGTTTGCCCCTGCATCCCCATCAGCATCGGTATGCCCTATAATATTTAACTTCATAGCGCCCTCTTGTATTAAAACCTGTGAAATTTGACGTATGATGCCCAAGGATTGCGGTTTGATTAAGTCAGAACCAGTGTCAAAAAGAATTCCGGTCGTCGATACTTTTCCATCGGAAATAAGTTGTCTTCTTAGATCCAACCCTCCTTCTGCCACTTTTAAATTGGTAATGAACAGGCGCTCTTCCCCATCTTTGAAGTTGTTCATGTGAAATTTTAAGGTAGTAAGAACAGCACCTTCTGGAACAATTCTTGGAATATCAATGTGTTTTTCTTCATTGACCCACAGTCTAAAACGTTTTTTGTTTACTGCAATGGAAACATGTGGACGCTGTAATACTTCCTCCCTAAGGTCGGCTCTTACCACGCTATATATTTCTCGTTTGTTGTTGATGTGGTTAGACATCGTTATTCCTACAGCCGCATATTGACAAAATGGCAATTGGGCATGCACAAAATTGGCCCCATCCTTAAATTTATCGTCATCGCTTAGAGCTATACGCATGGTAGCCGTTGAAGACGTTTTATTGCTTAATCCCACGGCCATCACATCAAATTCTATAGTATATTCTTCCGGTAACTTTGGTACATCAGGTATGTAGTATATGTTATAACCGGGAAGCAATTCCATCCATTTTTCAGGAGAATCATTCATGGTTACTACTTCACCGCCCCCATTAGTATTCCACTTAGAGGGAAAATCGCCAACAAAATCCTTTGTGAAATCATCGTAAAATATGATTTGATCACCAGGCACATAATCAAATTTGCTGTAAACAGCAATGCCACCCGAACCGCTAATACCGGCTTCTCCTGTTTGACCATTGTTATTGGGGTTACTGCCTCCATTTCTCGTTTCTTGCCCTCCAACAATTGTAGGTAAAGGTTCTTGTGGTGATGGCTTCTCACCCTTTTTGCCGGGTTCTAAAATACTGTCCAACACTTCATCTGTCTTCTCTTGTGTTTCCCTATCTACACGTCTTTCAACAGTACGCTCCGCGGCTTTTTCAGCTCTTTTTTTTAGTTTCTTAAGAATCTGGGAATGGGCATCGGTAGAAAATGCCAACATCAATAATAGGGTCATAAGGACCTTTGCTATGTAGCTGTTTGTTTTCATTATTCCTCAATCTTTATGGTCTGGACAATCTTTAAAATGGTCGTTTACAGGAATCTCTTGGTTTTATATAAGTAGAGACCTGAAAGGGGAGACTTTGGAAAATAGATCATTTTTTGCCTTTGGGAGAAGAAATAAGGCACTTAACAAATGTGATATATTCACTTACCTTAAGATACAAAAAAATCCCCATAGTTTGGGGATTCTTGTATTATTGGGAATGTAAATTGTAAAGTTGGTAGCCTGATCAATATCAATATATCTTATACACAATCAATGAGTTATCCATGTCTTTGGCCACCACTTCTATTTTTTTGTCACTGTCCATATCACTTAGATCAATAACAGAGGTTCCAAATACCGGGAAGTTGGAGATGGTCTGTCCTTGGCTATCAAAAAGATATATTTTCTGATTTTGGATATCGGAGACACTTACATACATTTTATCATTGATAAAAAATATTTTAGGTCTGGAATATACACTGAGGTCCAATTCTATTTCCTTGTCGTTAATCTTTAGGACATTGTCGTTCATTAAGGCCAAGTGCCTGCTACTGGCATCCATACCGTGCTCCTTGGCAAGGTTTAAATTAGTCTTTCCTATATTGCCCTTATCGTCAATTTGAAAAAGGATTCCCTTTTTATCGGTGACGGAAAATTTATCATTGTATAGATGTACCCCATTGGCGGAAAAATCAATTTTTTCTGAAACCTTAATGCGTTCATCGCCAACTCGGTTTAGTATTTTCAATGTACCATCAGCCAATTGAAATACGAGATAGTCTTTATTTCCTATACGAAAATGTTGGGGTACGTCTATAATAGACTGTCCGGCATTATTGTATTTAAAGCCTTTTACATCCTTCATTTTATTATCGTACATAAAAACTTTCTCTCCTTGGGTGATTACAAACCGATAATCTTTTCTGCCATCATAGTCAAAAATGGCCAAGGGATTTAGGTTGCCATCTTGGTAGGTTTTATTGAAAGGGGGAACCTCATTGCCATTTCTATCCAAGATCAAGAACTGATTGTTGGTGGTAAAGGCCAATTGTAATCTTCCATTTTTATAGATGTCTACCTGTTGGATTTTCCCTTGAACCTTGCCATTAAGTGCTTTTTTCCATAGCACCTTTCCTTCGTTGGAGATAAGGTAAAGATTGTTTTCACTGTCCTGTACAACAATCTCCTTCTTTTTGGTCCTATAGTCGGTTACAAACTGTGGGGTAGTGGCTATAGGTTGATCTAATTGAATGGTAAATAAGGGTGAAGTGCTGTTTGATCTATCCTCCTTTTCAATTTTCTGAATTACGGTATTGATATGATAAAATTCCTCATCGGCAACCAATTGGGCGGCAAATAAGTACTTTGAGAGTGTATTGGGCTTAAAATCGTTAAAAAGGCTACTGGAAAACTCTTCCTTTAATATATTGGAGATACCATCAGCATTGGATATGAACAAAATATTTGATTCGTCCGCCAAGACATCATTCGCGGTGGCATATAAGTTGGTGTTGTTGAAAGTAGTGCCGTTTTTATAATTACTTATAATGGTTTGCAACGTTTCAATTTCAGAAGAAAAAACAAAGGCATTATCCAAAATAGTGCAATAATTTGCTTTGAATTTTTTTACCAGAGGATTGAAAAATTCATTTAAGAAATTAGTTTCATTCAGTTCCAAGATCTCGGTACCCTGATATTCGCTATTGCCCTTTTTTCGCTCCTCTAAAAATTTTATGATTTTTTCGGCTCCAAAAGTGTTTAGAATAACGGCTTTTTTTCCATTTAAATAGATGTTGCCCACCTCCTCAACTGTATTAAATAAAGTGTCCATTGGGATTGACTTGTCTAGATACCGTTGTTGGTTTTTTGCAAAAGTTCCATAATCATCAAATGTGTAGGAGATTATTGCTTCTGATGTAAGAGGTGCAAAAGATGGGATGGCATTGGTGCGAGCTCCCGTATTTTTAAATAAGTTGGTAAAGTGCTTTAAGGAGTCAGTGGCCATACTGATTCCTGTAAAGTTAAGATGATCCTGGGCAAAATCGAAATCTAGGTTGATCCAATCAGAAAAGCTGGAAATCTTATAGCTGGAATTTTCTTTGAGTATAGCGCTGGAAAGGGAATTGCCATTTCTGGTGTTCAGAAAAAGAGTGGCCGACTTCTTGGAATTGGATATTTTATATAGCTCCTTTAAACGCAAATTTGTTGTTGGTTCCATGGTATTACGGATGCTATTTTCCAATAATACCTGTGATGAACTGATGATGGCTGTTTGGTCAATAATGGTGCTAAAAAAAGAAGACCCCTCAACGTTATATTTTTTGATGCTGTTATTTTCGTAGGTAAACGTTTCTTCAGAAATATTTTTAGTGCCCTCTAAATTATAGAGTCCTTCTGCTGTAGTAACTATAAAAAGGTATTCAAAGTTTTCTTTTCCCAATTCGGTGAATACCAAAAGACTTTCCGATTTGGGATCCAGGTATTGAATATTTTTTATGGATTCATAAACTTTGGTGTAAATGGTGTTGGACTTTATAAGGGATAAAAATTCATTGTTTTTCAATTCACTTTTCAGCCCGGACAGATTATTGATCTTAATAACCAAGGATGCGTCTTTGGGCACAAAATCAAGTAAGGTGGTTGAGGTGTTTTTCTTTTCGGTACAATTAAAAAAGAGTAGTGCTATGATCAATAATATCCTATAGTTCATATGGATGCTTTTCAGCAAATTTATAATTTTAAACTTCAAGTTTCAGTTGTTCTGGCAATTGTCTGAAACTTTTCCTGTGGTATTTTGTGATCCCATATTTTCTAATGGCTTCTCGATGTTCTTTTGTGGGGTACCCTTTGTTTTTGATCCAATTGTACATAGGGAATTCTTCGTGTAGCTGTTCCATATAAGCATCCCTATGTGTTTTGGCAAGCACGGATGCTGCGGCTATACTGGCATATTTACTGTCACCTTTTACAATACATTCATAAGGCACCTTATTGAATGGTTTAAATCTGTTCCCATCTACCATAATGCAAGTTGGTAGTTTTGTCAATTGTAAAATGGACTTGTGCATGGCCAAAATAGCTGCGTTCAGGATGTTTATTTTATCAATTTCCCGAGGGGATATATGAAAAACCCCAAAAGTGATGGATTCCTGCTCTAAAATAGGCCGTAATATGTCCCGTCTTTTTTCGGTGACCATTTTGGAATCATTGAGGTCTTTGTGATAAAAATCTTCCGGCAAGATGATGGCTGCGGCTGTCACTGGTCCCGCAAGGCATCCTCGACCTGCTTCATCCGTTCCTGCCTCATGATATAAGCTCCTAATTAACATTGATTTTTCTAAAGATTTACTGTATTAGCATTAATGTTTATTTAAAATAAAGAATAACTAAACAAAGCTTGTTAAAATTATAGATAATTGACAAAAAACGTCTTTTTGTATTATATAATTTACAAATATTCTATTTTTTTTAACATATCCTCTATTGTGGGAGTACATTATTTTGGATTATTAGTATTTAATTGGGATTTTTACCGCTGACTAATTCAAAAATACAATTAAATGAAATCAAAGTTAACTTGGATTTTAACATCTTTCATGGTGTTATGCGTAAGTTTTTCCTTTGCACAAGGAAAAACTGTTTCAGGTAATGTGACGGACCAAGAAGGTTTGCCATTACCTGGAGTGTCTGTTGTTGTGGTTGGAACCACCTCAGGTACACAAACAGATTTTGATGGTAACTACGCCATCAGTGCCAATGCTGGACAAGTATTAAAGTTCAGCTATATCGGCCAAAAAACAGCAGAAAGAACCGTTGGTTCTGATAATGTTATCAATCTTCAAATGCAAGAGGATGCTCAGGCCTTGGAGGAAGTAATCGTTTTGGGTTACTCTACAAGAGGAAAAAATGAGATTACTGGTAGTACAGTGCAGTTGAAGTCTTCTGAAATCAATGACGTGCCTTTGGTAACTGTTGATCAGGCTTTGCAAGGTAAGGTTGCAGGTTTAACCATTGCATCTTCATCTGGTACACCGGGTTCTACCCAGGATATCAGAATTAGGGGTGTTGGTTCTATTTCTGCATCCAACGATCCTTTGTTCGTTATTGACGGAGTGCCGGTAATTAGTGGTAACTTTTCTGGTTCTACTTCTTTTAGTTCATTAAGTGCGTTATCTGCTATCAATAATCAAGATGTTGAGAGTATCACCGTTCTTAAGGATGCTTCTGCTACCTCTGCATACGGTGCAAGGGGATCAAACGGGGTTATCGTAATTACTACCAAAAAAGGGAAACAAGGAAAAACATCCTTTAATTACACTTCTTCTTATGGGGTACAGGATTTTGCTGTAGATCAGCCAACTCCTTTAACTGCCTCTCAAAGAGAACAATTGTACTATGATGCCCTTTACAATACATTCGGTGATGGTGGAAACAATTTCACGAGAGCCCAAGCTCCTGCTGAGGCACCAACAAGAGGTGGATGGGGTGCTTATGCTGCTTGGATTGATGCTGGTCGTCCAGAAGGTAATTGGGGTGAAGAAGTAAAAAGAAACAACCCAACTATCGTTAATCATAATATTTCCGCTTCTGGTGGTGATGAAAAAGGTTCTTTCTACGCCTCTTTGGGATATAGCAAGACAGAGGCTTTAGTGGTTGGTAGTGACTTTGAAAGAATCAATGGAGTGTTTAACTTCACAAGAAACTTTTCTGAAAAATTGAAGTTCACTACGAATATGAACGTTTCCAATACAAGACAGAACGCCTTTTTGGAGCAGAGTGCCTTTTTTGCAAATCCATTCCTATCAAGGTACTTCATGCCTCCAACGGAGCAGCCTTATAATACAGATGGAACTTTGAATACCAATATGAACACTTCTCTGTTCAACACATTGTACTTAGCTGAAAATGATATTGCTGAGAATGATTTGACAAGAGCAATCATCAACTCATCTTTAGAGTATGAAATCATAGACCGTTTGAAGTTTAAGACTAGATTCTCAATTGATTACAATCTATCTGCTTACAGACGTTATGAGAACAGAATTCACGGTGGTGGTTTAGCTGATGGTGGAACTGCTGAAAGTTCTATCAACAGAAACTTCAACTGGGTTACACAAAACTCATTGAACTATACCTTTTCTTTGGGTCAGCATAACTTTGACTTGACTGCCTTACAGGAATATCAAAAAAATAAGACCAATTATCTTTACGGTGCAGGTGAGAATTTTCCAGTTGATGGACTTACATATTTAGATAATACAAGTGCTAATTTTGCTGTTTCAAGTAATTTTACTGATTGGGCAAATGCTTCATACCTTGGGTTGTTGAACTACAACTTCGCTGGTAAATATATATTTGATGCTACTTATAGAAACGAAGGTTCATCACGTTTTGCCCCAGGATTGCGTTTTGGTGATTTCTGGTCAGTTGGTGCAGCATGGAATGTTTCTTCGGAAGAATTTATGTCATCTGTTGACTTTGTAAGTCAGTTGAGACTTAGAGGATCTTATGGTGTAAGTGGTAACTCTGGAATTGATATCAATTCTTACCAGGCTTTGCTTGGGTTCAGTGCTGATTATGATAACCAAGGTGCCATATTCCCAACAGGTTTTGGAAATAGCCTATTAACATGGGAGAAAAATGCCAACTATGATGTTGGTGTGGATTTTGGATTCTTTGATGATGTGGTATCAGGTTCTGTTGCTTACTTCAACAAAAGAACTTATGATTTATTGCAAAATGTACCATTATCAAGAACTACAGGTTTCTCTGAGGTGGCAACCAATATTGGAGAGATTGTCAACAAAGGGGTTGAACTTGATTTAACTTTCAATATCATCCGTAGCAATGATTTAAACTGGAGCCTTTCAGGAAACTATGCAACTTTGGATAACGAAGTTACCAAATTGGCTCTGGATGCTAATGGTGAGGAAATAACCATTACAACAGGTACAAGAAGAATCGAAGTTGGTCAGCCAATCAACGCATGGTACATGAGAGGATGGGCTGGTGTAGATCCTGCAAATGGAGATCCATTATGGTATGTTAATGGTACTGATGGTGCTACAACCAATGATTACAATGCTGCTGAGGTAGCTTACCAAGGTGAAAATGCAACTCCACAGTACAGTGCTGGTTTTGGTACACATTTTGACTTTAAAGGTTTCTCTTTGGATGCAGATTTTTACACTGCAGGCGGACATAAGGTATACGAGGATTGGTCTAGATATACCAAGAGTAACGGTACTTTCTCTACAAGAACCTTTAACGGTACTTCAGAATTGTTGAACAGCTGGACAACTCCAGGCCAGATTACTGATTATCCTGCATTACAAGCTAATGCTGGTGACGGTAACAGAGCTTCTTTTACTTCATCTAGATTTTTATATGAAGGAGATTATGTAAGGTTAAGAAATCTATCAATTGGGTATTCATTGCCTTCTTCAGCTACAAAGGTATTGGGGATGGACGCCATTAACTTTAGCGTTAGAGGAACTAACCTAATTACTTGGGTGAAGGATGATAGATTGAAGTACGATCCAGAGGTTAGAGCTGATGGTTTTACAAGATTGACTACTCCTCCTGTAAAATCTTTCGTTTTTGGTGTTAATTTAAAATTTTAAGAAACCATGAGAAAAATAAATAAATTATTTATAATGTCTGTCTTAGCTGCTGCCACAATGGTGTCATGTAGTGAGGATAGTCTGGATCCAACTCTTGCCGTTAATAAATCGGTAGAGACCAGTATAAACACTGAGGAAGATCTACAAGGAATTTTGTTGGGCATGTACAATAGGTTGACGTCCACACAGTATTATGGTAGGGATATCATCATTTATGGTGATGCCAGATCTGACAATGCATTTTCAAATGGTAACTCAGGACGTTTTGTTACTGTAAGTACCATGGCCATGACGGAAACAGATGGTCAGGCCACAGGAACTTGGACGCAAATCTATGAGGTAATCGCCTCAGCAAATATTGTAATAGGTGCTGAAGTTACTGGAGATGAGACTACGATCAACCATATTAAAGCACAAGCCTATGCGGTAAGAGCCTTAGCTCATTTTGACGCTTTAAGGTTGTATGGTCAACAACACGTACAAAGCGGAGGTTTAAGTGCATTGGGAGTTCCTTATGTTACTGAATTTAAAGGAGAAAACCTTTTACCAACAAGAAATACAGTTGGTGAGGTAAAGGCATTGATAGAAGAGGATTTCGCTACGGCTTTATCCCTAATGTCCCAGTCTTTGAATGATCCTAGTAAGCAGTACATTACAACGCATGCCGTGAATGGACTTTGGTCTAGAGTAGAGATTTATTTTGGTGACTACCAAAAAGCTTTGACTGCTGCAGCTGCAGTGGTAAACTCTAACGAGTTCAGTATCGTGCCTGCAGGGGATTTTGTAGCAAGTTGGTCTATAGACGGAGCTGTGAATTCCATTTTTGAGTTGGCGGTAAACAACAATGATAATAACGGAATAAACGGTTTGGCAAACATTTACAGAGGTAATACCTATGGGGATATCCAAGCCTATGACGCTTTTGCCAATATCTTTGATGCAGGAGACATACGTGGTTCTGCAGAAATGATAGATGTTGATGGTGCAGGTAACTTGAGAAATATCGGTAAATATCCATCTGCTACCTTCGATGACAACATTAGTATCATCAGATATGAGGAGGTTGTTTTGAATTATGCTGAAGCTTTGCAGAATACAGGTGGTAATGGATTGGTTTTCTTGAATTCTATAGCTACCAACAGAAACGCTTTGCCTTATGCTACTGCTTCCCAAGCCAATATTTTATTGGAAAGAAGAAAAGAGCTTAGCTTTGAAGGCTTTAGGTTCGATGATTTGGCAAGATCTAATATGGATATTCCAAACTTGGATCCTAACCAAGCTGGACCAGCATACGGAAGTTTTAACTACGCATTTCCAATTCCAGCAGTTGAGACCAACGCAAACTCTAATATGGTTCAGAATTTCGGTTATTCCAACTAAAGATTCTTAATTACATACAACTTAAAACCCTCGCATTTGCGGGGGTTTTTCTTTTTAAATAGGTTAGTTGCCTCCACCAAGATTAATACTGGCAGAAGCAATGTTAAATGGTCGGTATACAGATCTAACATCCATAAGCAATTGTCTTTTTGGATTATAAAAACCAATTCTATTGGTCAAAAAAAAGCCATGTATTGGAGGGTTCCAATAACATGGCTTTCTTAATTATAAACTTCAGTTTTAATGAGTTTTAAACCTCATTAAGACTGCTTACGAATTGATCCTAAATGAAAATATCTCTGAGTTGGATGAATTGCCCTGTGAATCAAAAGTAATGACCTGCCAATAATAGGTTTGCCCTGGACTTACAGTGACATCCATAAAATTATCTGGACCTGTTCCCAATTCTATGACCGGGGTTTCAACAGTATCGAATAATAGGGTATAGGATACAATATCTTCATCTATATCGCCGCCATTCCATTGAAGCTTTACCGTATTGGTGCTCGTTAAATTGGCTCCCCTTTTCGGGAATACTGCTTCGGCAGGAAAAGGTGCATAATTTTCAATTCCAGGCCCTTGGTTGTAAAATTTCCAAACTTCGCTCTGAGCCGTTTGGTTGGTGCCATTAGCTTTTGAAATTACGAACCATTCATAGGGCACACCACGACTGAGCGTAATTTGTGCAGCATTGGAATTGGAAGTTATTCTTATGGAATTATTGGTGTTCAAATTTTTTAAATTGACTTCATAAGTATCTGTGTTCTCTGAATTGTTCCATTGAAAGTTTACAGTACTCTGGGTGTCGTTTTCAACTATTCCCTCAGTACATTCCTTGTTGTTCTCGGGGAATACCAGGGTTGCTTGTAATGGTGATGGCACGGGAGGCGGTGGCGGGATAATAGGCGTTTCATTTCCAGAGTCGCCTCCTCCACAGCTCATAAGAATAACGCATGGGATGATATATAATAAATTTAATTTTCTCATTTTCTTATGATCTTATAACTGGTTAATTTGTTGTTCATGGTAATATTAAGCAAGTAGACACCCTTGGCAAGGCCATCTACATTAATCTGAATGGAGCCTGTGGTGGACTTGAAATTTTTGCTGAATACGCTGTTCCCTGTCATAGTGTATAAACTAACATCTGCGCCTTCTAATAACTCACGTCCCAATTGTATGGTTAAATTTCCATTTGCTATAGGGTTAGGGTAAATTAAGACTTCATTGGATAAAATGATCTGTTGATCAAAACTCCCCTGACATTCCAAATCGGTTTTAACCACTATGTTATTTTCTACTTCTGTTAGCGGCAAGGTAATCTCACTTTTCGAAGTGGTATATGTCTTACCATTCACTAAAATGGTATAGGTATTTCCTCCCTTCAGTTGTAAACTGACCTCTTTCCCCAAGGTATTTACTTTCGAGGAAACCGAGAGAGCCTCTGGTTCGGATATGGTTACTCCAAAACAGTTTTGATATTCCGGTTGCCCTGCTACAGTGATGCAGATTGTATAATTCCCTGCTGGAAGATTATTGAATACCGTTTCCGCTGTAAAATCCTCTGTCAGTGAAATGGAACCGCCAGAAAGGTTGGCTGTATAATCATTGGAGGCTACTGACTCTATGGTGATTGTTCCATTATTATTGGAGATACAAGATTCTGCTGTAGTCAATACTTTAAAATTATTGCTCGGCAAAGAAAATATTTCGCAGCCATCCACATTCACTACTGCATCTTTTGGGGTGTTGTCACACAGGTCAACATCGTTGGGGACACCATCATTGTCCAAATCCGAGTCACATACATCGCCTATCCCATCATTATCACCGTCCAATTGATCAGCATTGGCAATTAATGGGCAATTGTCGTCCTTATCAAGAATGCCATCTCCATCATCATCCAAATCGCACACATCTCCCTTGCCGTCATTATCGGTATCCAACTGATTGGCATTACCTGTTAAGGGACAATTGTCTACATCATCATTGATGCCATCGTTATCGTCATCGTCGTCATCTTGAAACCCTTCTATTACAAAATCGTCTATGACCACTCCTTCTTTATTAACTGCTGGATCTGATTGGAATACAATCCTGAAAATAACATTCGGCTCATTGGTTAAATCGGTTTCTCCATTAAGGGCATTGGCCGTAAAATCATAGGAATACTCTGTTAAATCGGTATTAGTGCCTGTCCATTGCGCTCCGGGACAGTTTTGACAATCGTCATCTTCGCCGGAGTTTGCGTTGGTCCTGTCACTATTGTACCAGTTGGGAGTGCTATTGATGTTACCAAGCACTTCCCAGCTTAATCCACTATCCAAGGAATATTGCACATAGACTAAATCAAAATTAATTTCAAGGTCATAGGCCATTTTAAATTTAAGTACCGGTGCCAAGATTGATGAAAGCTCATAGCAATTACTCAGGATGATACCCTTTACATTGTCCGGATGGTTGCCATCTAAATTTGTGGCGTAAACTTGTTGGCCAGATGCTGCTAGATTAAGGACGCTTCCTGTTGGAACGCCTTTTTCCCAAACGCTGCCATCACTACCTTCATTATATGTGATCAGGGTTTCTTCTTCTGTTTCAAAAGTATTTATGGTTCCGCCATTCCCAAAATCGTTGGCAAAAAACCGATGTTCCAACGTATTGTTATCGGAAAAGGCATCATTGGCAATGGTTGTAGTGATCTTCAGTGCATTGCGACCAAATAAATCCGGGCTTAGCGGTGGTAAAGGAATAGTGCCTGTTTCCCCAAAGTTTAGGGCTATGGCATAATTGAAACTCGGTGCAGGCGCTTCATTTATGGTATAGTTGACTGTGACTTCGGTAATAGGGCTGGATCCTTTATTTTCAACTGTTAATTCAGGTATTATTTCACCACAGAGTACTGTATTTTCCTTAGGACTCAATGCAATTAATCGAATGTCAGAATCGGGTATTTTAATGGGGATGGGAGACTGCCAAACGCCCCGCCCATAGGTAGAGGCGGTTATGAGTTCATCATCCAAGCTAATTTCCAGATCCCCAACTGCCGTACTCGGAAGGCCGGTAAAATAATCCTCCCATTCTGTTAAGGTGTCATCCAATCTGTAGACCCCAAGACTTGTCCCCAAATAAATAGGATTATCGGTATTTCTGCCTTGATGTGCAATTGAGAAAAATGCCTGATCTGTAGATAAGTTATAAGTAATATTGGTTTCTGTTACGGTGGTACCGTCAATCTCTATTTTGTAGACCCCAATATCCTCTGGCTGCTGATTTTGACTAATTCCTACCCTTCTGGAGGTGACCACATACACGATATTCTCATCGGAACTATTTAAGGCCATATCGGAAATCTCTCTATCGAAACTTTGAATAAGGGTAAAGTTCAATCCGCCATCTGTACTTCGGTGAAGTTGATTGTCCTGACCCACTACAATTATATTAGGATTGGTGGGGTGGATTTCTACATCCTCAATATTGCCCTTACCTTCTCCTATATTTCTCGAAATTTTTTCCCAAGTTGTGCCGTTTAGCTTATAAAGGGCATTATAGCCTGCATAAACAGCTCCGTTGGCATCTATCGCTAAAGGTGTGATCCAATTTCCTTGAAGATTACTGCCATTTACTTCAGGCGCCCTTATGGTAGTTATGGCTTGTCCCGCATCTGTAGAGATGCTTAGGAATCCGCCGTATTGGGTAAAGCCATAAACCAGATTGTCGTTTAGTGGACTAATGGCATTGTCCATGCCATCTCCCCCGTGGTAATTGTTCCATTTTCCATCGCTTAGTACCTGACCTCCATTGTCCTGTAGTCCACCGATTAACTGTGAAGCGTTATTTTTGGAAACGGAAATTCTATAAAATTGTCCTATGGCAATGCCGGCTGTATAATCTGTAAAGGTGTTGCCCTTGTCCTGGGACATATAAATCCCCCCATCGGAACCACAAAAAAGATTCCCGTTAAATATTTTTAAAGTGTGAATATCTGCATGTGTATAAGCAGGATTATCTAAATACCATTGGTTTAGTGGAATAAATGTCGTACCCCCATCGGTAGTTTTCCAAACGTTTAAGCATCCAATATAAACTTCATTCTCATCAGAAGGAGATACTTCCATAGCCAAATCGAACCATGCTTGGTTAGATTCTAAAATATTGTTGGCATTGGGTGTTTTTGTAAAGGTGGTTCCGGAATCATTGGATTTATAAAGACCTTGGAACGCATAGTCGTTAGCCCCGGTATCTGCGCTTAAAACATAAACAACGGCCGCATTGATTGGTGTAACCCCCAAAACCAGCCTCCCGGAATTGGTTGGAAGTTCACTTGTAATTTTCGTAAATACTTCCCCTCCATCAGTGGATTTGAAGAACTCATTGGTGGTAACCGCATAGATGGTATTACTGTTATTGGGTTTTAGTTTGAAGTCCTTAATATTCCCTATTTTTTTTCTGGTCCATAACACCCCGCCATTAATGGACTTATAAAGACCTTGATTGGTTCCAACCCATATGGTTTGGGAATTGGTGGGATCTATGGTAATTTCATTCATCAACCAATTTTCCGATGTATTGCTGGGATTAAGGCCTGTCTCGTTCCAGTTTACCCCGCCGTCGATGGACTTAAAAACCCCTACGCTGTAAGAGTCAGCAGCATCGTCATCTCCTGTTGCAATATAAATGATATTGGAATCGGTTGGGTCTATCGCAATTCCCGACACCCCTATTTGAAGAAAATCATCAAAGAGACTTGACCATGATGCACCTGCATCAGTAGATTTCCATAAACCGCCCGCAGGGGCACCTACGTACCAAATATTGGGGTTATTAGGGTCCACTGCGATGGCGTTCACCCTGCCCTGTCCAGGCAATCTTCCAGCATAAGCGTCCACGTTGATAGGGCCAAGGGAGCTCCAATCACTAATCGGGTTGACAATTGCTGTGCTGTTGCGTTTGTTTTCCCAGGCATCCCAAATCTGTTTTGAGGAGGGCAGGTACCCGTTTTCATCCACGAATTGTTTCCAATAATTTTCCCATCTCATAAAAGGCTTGTAGCCTGAACCTTTTATATTAGGGTCCTTATCTTCCCAATACTTATGAAAGGCTTCCGATATCTCGTAAATGGAATATGATGTTGAACCGCTTTTGGAGGTATTGGTAGTTTCCTTTTTGATGTTTTGCATCCAAGGAGCACTCTCGTTGAATTGTCCATAGGAAAATGCACCACTAAACAGCAGTAACAGGAATAATTTTCTTAACATTTTAACTTTTTTGCAAAAATGGATAAAAAATATAATAATTTCAATTTTAATTGTTGTAAAATTAGCAATAACGGATAAGGGGTCGTGAAATTCGATCTTGTGATTACCGGATTTTTCACATTTCTTTAGAAACAAAAAAATTACCTTTGCCCAACTAATTTTTTGGAATGAGATATTTAGTAGTACTTCTATTTATATGTAATTCAGCTTTTTTTTACGGTCAAGATCTGCCTGCCTTAAGGGTGAGTGAAAAGGATACAGCCTCCTTTTCGCCCATTCAGAAACCAAAACCATTCTCAAAAGGCAAGGTTGAACCGGAATTTACGATAAAGGACTACAAGATTATATCCTATGCCAGGGACACCACCTTCTTGGATACTACAATTTCTATTCAAAAGGAATACAAATACAATTTTCTGCGAAAGGACAACTTTGAACTTATGCCTTTTTCCAATATTGGGCAACCTTATAATAGTCTGGGCGTAACAGTTAAGCAAAACACATTGTATCCTTCCCTAGGAGCAGAGGCCAAACATTTCAATTATATGGAAGTGGAAGACATTAAGTATTATAGGGTGCCTACTCCTATGACCGAATTGATGTTTAAGACTACGTTGGAACAAGGGCAGTTATTGGATGCATTGCTAACTTTTAATATGACTCCCCGCTTAAATATTTCTTTGGCATACAAGGGATTTAGGTCCCTAGGGAAATATCAGTTCAATGAGGCCGAATCGGGTAACTTTAGAACTTCTGCCACCTATGAAACCAAAAGTGGAAGGTATAGGCTACGTACCCATATAGCGGCACAGGATCTTTTATCAGAGGAAAATGGTGGGCTATCCAATAAGGAACTTCAATTTGAATCAGGCAATACAAGCTTTACGGATCGATCTAGGATAGATGTTAATTTTACAAATGCCAACAATAAGGTGTTGGGCAAAAGGTACTTTTTTGAACAGGAATATGATCTCTTTAAAAAGAGCAAGGATACTACCAGGTCCAGGGAGAATTATCTCACCCTTGGACACCAATTCAATTATGAGACCAAATATTATCAATTTAGTCAAACGGTCCAGGACGATTATTTTGGCGATGCGTTTGTTAGTGCAATAACAGATAAGGCAAATTTGAAGACTATGTATAACCAAGGTTATGTGGAGTTGGGCAATAAGACGTTAGGGATATTAAAGGGAAATATAGCCTTGTACAATTACAACTACTTTTTTGACAGTAAGTTGATCAACGCCTCGGGGGAGGAGATATCCAACCAATTAAAGGGCGAAGAGATTACCGTTGGCGCACAATATGGGAAAACAATAGGTGGATTCAAATTGAATGGTGGAATAGATTATGGAGTGTCGGGTGAGTTAACGGGTAGTGTTATAAATGCCGCCGCTAGCTACCAACTTAAATCTGGGGCAAAAGCGACGTTTGGTATAAATTCATCCAGTAAAATGCCAAATTTCAATTACCTGTTATATCAAAGTGACTATGTCAACTACAATTGGCAGAACAATGAGGTTTTTGAAAAGGAACGTGTCAACGGTTTACTATTGGGGTTGGACTCCAAATTATTGGGAAGCCTTTCTGCTGAATACAATATCATTGATAACTATACCTATTTCACATCAACTGCCTCCCAGGAGCAGATAGATGCCGGAGAGGAAAATGCCGCTGTAAGTCCCTTTCAAGAGGGCAACAGTGTTACGTATCTCAAGATTAAGTATAATAAGGAGTTTAAGGTGGGGAATTTTGCCCTGAACAATACGGTAATGTACCAACAGGTAGATCAAACGAATAATGTCCTAAATGTGCCCCAGCTGGTGACCAGGAATACCTTATACTTTTCCAAGGATGTATTCGATAGGGCCATGCACCTACAGACAGGCGTCACCTTTAAGTATTTCACCTCCTATAATATGGATGCCTATAATCCCTTACTTGGGGAATTCTATATTCAGAATCGTGAAGAACTTGGGGGTTATCCTTTGTTGGATTTCTTTATTAATGCAAAGGTGAAACAGACCAGGCTCTTCCTAAAAGCAGAGCATTTCAATTCTTCCTTCTCAGGATTTAACTTTTATTCGGCCCCAAACTACCCATACAGGGATTTTGTGATCCGTTTTGGTCTTGTTTGGAATTTCTTCTCCTAATTATATGGGGGCTTCTGCCGGAATAGGGCAGAACCAGGCTTTCGCTACTCGCTTTTGCCTTTTTTTTTTTGATCAGTTTTGAGAGAAGGAACTCTCCAATCTGCCGATTTTAATCATAAGGCCTAAATAGTAGTGGTCTGGGCAAAGAGCTCAGACAAGGAGCTCAATCCTTGCCCCAAGATAAACGTCCATTTTTTTCCGCTCGTAAATCCTTGTATTATAAGGTGTTCTGATGGGCTCAAAAAAAAGTTGAAAAAAAGGCAAAAAAAAGTGTTGTGGTATTGTGGAAAGGTTGTAGGTTTGCAGCCCGAAACAACGCAGGTTGTGCAGGGAAAAGCGGTCGAGAGGCCATGTTCATTGAAGGTTCTGTAGCAGCGAAAAAGAAAAGGAAAAAGTTTTTCATTTTTTATTTGCGGGGAACAAAAAGGGTTGTATATTTGCACCCGCTTTGGGAGACAGAGCGACAGAATAAAAACAAGAATAGACAAGTTCATTGACATATTGTAAGACAGCGTTCAATTACCGGAAACGGTAGTTGGATAAAAAATTGAATAAAATTAGCTTATAGAATACTAAGGGCTGGGTTCGGACAATTTAAAGTTTGCAGATGTAATAATATTTACAAAACAACGATGAAGAGTTTGATCCTGGCTCAGGATGAACGCTAGCGGCAGGCCT
>NZ_JBEWYP010000010.1:0-128851 GCF_040566555.1 Sediminicola luteus
TTTTGTTCCCCGCAAATAAAAAATGAAAAACTTTTTCCTTTTCTTTTTCGCTGCTCCAGAACCTTCAATGAACATGGCCTCTCGACCGCTTTTCCCTACGCAACCTGCGTTGTTTCGGGCTGCAAACCTACAACCTTTCCACAATAACACAACACTTTTTTTTGCCTTTTTTTCAACTTTTTTTTGTGCCCATCAGAACACCTTATAATACAAGGATTTACAGGTTCAATTAAATTCGGAAGAATTGTATATGGAAACTAATACAGGACTACACACTGATTATATAATCCTTTTCTTTGACCGCATCATATACATCCCTACTAAAGACATATAGCTTAGACGGCTTTTTAGATACCCCTTTTCTTTTTTCATTCAAGGGCACTATATATGGCTTACCCATTGCCTTTTTCCTGAAATTACGATTATCTATCTCTATATTAAGAACCGACTCAAAGGCAAACTGCAAATCATTTAAGGTAAACTTCATGGGAAGAAAGTTAAAGATGATAGGTTCGGTCATGATCCTCTTCTTTAAATCTTCGTAAGCGTCTTGGATTATCAATTGATGATCAAAACCTAATTCTGGCAAGGACTGGTATTGAAACCACCTAAATCCTTCGTGCTTAAGACCAACCTTCTCCAACGGCAAGGCATAGTAGTAGGCTATGGTCATTGTTTGTGCTTGCACTCCCCTACTTCTGACCCACAATAAATCTTTCTCTGATTTAATCCTTCCGGGGTTACCATAGGTGCGGAATTGTATTTTATCTGCACTTTGTATCCCAGAAATCTCTTTAAATATGAGATCAGCAGATTCTTCAAGGGTTTTACTTTTAAAAACATAATAACCAGTCAACACCCAATCATTAATTACCAAAAAATCGTCATCGTACATATTTAATGTACGGTTTCGGAGTAAAACACTCAGGCCATTGGTATCCAAACCAAAGATTACACAATCAACAGTTACATTATCTCTTTTTCTAAAATCCATTTTACACTAGGCTGCGATAAACAAATATATACATTATAAAATCTAGGAATACAACATCAATCTATAGAATCATATTAACTTCTAATTACCCTTGTCCTTATTATGTTTACTTTCTTTTTAGTAATTTTAACCATTGATCCTATCAACCTATATTTATATAAAAACAGAAAAAAGGAAGATATAATTTTACACTTTAATTTACCACACGCTTCTATGCCCAATTTACTCTACTTAAATACTGAAAACACATATTCCTTACCTAGTGGTACATTAAAAGCCAACATCGATCGTGATAAAATAAAAACTAGCATTGTACATCTTGGTGTTACCAACTTTCACAGAGCACACCAAGCTGCCTACATGCAAGAACTTATTGAAAAACACCATGAATTGAACTTTGGTATTTGTGGGATTGATTTACTAGAGTCTGATAGAAAAATATACAATATCCTAAAAGATCAAGACGGACTCTATACCGCCATCTTTAAAAATACCAATGGCATTCATGAGTACAAAATTATTGACGCCATCGTCGAATACTTTTACGGGCCAGAGAATCCGCTAGCAGCAATTGAACGAATGGCACAACCGGACATAAAAATTATTTCCCTTACAATAGCAGAGGATGGCTATCATTTAAATGAAATTACAGGTGAATTTAACTTGACGCATCCTGAGGTTGAACAAGACATTCTTAACAAATTTAACCCAAAGACAGTTTTTGGTTATTTAACCCAAGCTTTTAAGCTGCGCAAAAACCGGGGAATACCAGGATGCACCATTCTTTCCTGTGACAACATAAAAAAAAATGGAGATACCATAAAATCCTCATTTTTCAATTATGTAGCCAAAACAGAACCCTCCTTACTTCCCTGGCTAGAGCAAAATACCAGCTTTCCCAATTCCATGGTTGACAGAATTACAACGGTTACCAGCTCTGAAGATATTGAATTACTTAAAAAAAAGTATCTCATTTATGACCAATGGCCAGTTGTTTGCGAAACCTTCAGCAGCTGGATAATCGAGGATAAGTTTCTCTTTGATAGGCCTGATTGGGAAAAAGCAGGAATTCAGTTCGTGAAAAATATTGAACCTTTTGAAAACATGAAGCTTCGCATCTTGAATGCCGGACATTCAATTTTGGGGATTCTAGGGACTCTCCATGGTTATAAATATGTACACGAAGTTGCAAATGATGAAGACTTTGTTCTTTTTCTGAATGCGTTTATTGACAAAGAAGTTGCTAATAATTTAGTAGGCTCCTCGGAGCAGAATATTCAATCATACAAAAGAGAAGTCATACAACGGTTTAAAAATGCACATATAAAGGATAGACTTTCTAGGATCTGCAAAGAAAGTTCTTCTAAAATACCATTATTTATTCTGCCCACCACTCAAGATCAATTGGCTAAAAAGGACCATATCGAGAATTCTGCTTTCCTTATTGCGGCATGGTGCAAATATTATGACGGGGAAGATGATCAAGGAAATACATATGAGATAATGGATTCACTAAGCAATCAACTTGTAAGGGCTGCTGCGAAATCCCATGTAAAACCAGAAGCTTTTTTAGAAGTATCTACTATATTCGGTGACTTGCACAAACACCAATCTTTGGTTGATCGATTTAAATACTACACAACTAAACTAAGAACCTTAACTATTAAAGAAAGTCTTCAACAACTTAGTTCAGGCAGGTTATAACATAATAAACGTTCTTGAATTACTTATTTTTCAAGAACGTTTACCCTATGCAACTAGAATTGAATCTTAGGAAGTCGTCGTAAGCTCTACTTGGTTTTCAGCTATCATTGGACTTATCTTATATATTTCTTCATTCTTTGACTTGATCAACTCTGCCTTGTTCATCAAATTAAGGAGGACATCCTTTTGGTAGTATGGCTTCCTTAAGTTAACAACAAAATAATTTACTTTGAGATTTCCAACAGTGCGAACAAAGTTTCCTTAGAAGTTTAATTCCTGGCTACCAAACTCCCAATACAAAAGCATTTGATGATCGAATTAACTTTTCAGCAATTTCCAACACTTGAATATTATCCCACAACACCTCTCCAAAACATACTGTACTACTCATTTATTTTATTTAAGATTTTGCTATTTAAATCTACAATACACGCCTCCAAACCTTTGTTCTTTATATTGTAATAGGAAGTAGTATAGGATTCCACAAACAAAGCTTCATTCTTTAAATCACCGAATACTCCTTCAATTTCTATAAACGTCTTTGGATTTTCCTTAGCCTCAATAGCTCTTTTTTGTAAAACCTCCGAAATAGCGTCTTTGATAACAATCTTATTGCCATTTTCATCCAATCCCAACGAATAAATAGCCCAAGCCGCAATTACAAAAGCAGCGAAATCTATATTACCTCTTGTTTTTAATTGAGCAGTTATAGTAGGGAGCAAAAAAATTGGAAGTTTCGCGGAACTTTCAGAACAAATTCTTTCTATCTGATCCTTTATATATATGTTTCCAAAGCGCTGAATTAGGGAGTGTTTATATTTCTTTAAATCTACACCTTCCAAATCTCCCAGGGTTGGCGTTACTTCATTATCCATATATAAACCAAGGAATCTAGCAATATTTATATCTCCGGCAGCTTGGTCTATTGTGGAATACCCTTTTAATGCGCCCAAAATCCCCAGTACAGAATGCCCTGCATTAAGCAATGCCAATTTCATTTTTTCATAAGGAACCACATCATTCACAAATTGCGCCCCAACATCTTCCCAGGCTGGTCTTCCTGTTATAAAATCATCTTCTATAACCCATTGTTTAAATGGCTCGCAAACAACCGGCCACTCATCATCGACCCCCATGGTATCTTTTAATGCAGTAACATCCAACGAACTTGTTGCCGGAGTAATTCTATCTACCATACTATTAGGGAAGGATATTTCTTTTTTGATCCAATCTACCAAACCAGGCTCTGCTTTTTCAACAAAGCTGAGCAGCATGCTTTGCAATATATGTCCATTACCCTGTACATTATCACAAGACTGTAACGCTAGACCTTTCTGATCTCTTTCCTTACGTAATTTTAATGCTTGGGTTAAATAGCCAAATATTGTTTTAGGCTCAGAAGGATGTTTTAAGTCGTGCTGCACCAAAGGGTTTGAAAAATCGAACTGCTTGGTAGCCTCAT
The DNA here is from genome assembly GCF_040566555.1 of Sediminicola luteus. GTDB lineage: Bacteria > Bacteroidota > Bacteroidia > Flavobacteriales > Flavobacteriaceae > Sediminicola. The sequence goes on from NZ_JBEWYP010000010.1 coordinate 4,161, forward strand.
TATAATTATAACCACCTTCCGTAATGGTAAGTGTAATTATTTTTGTTTCAGGACTGGCCATTTTTTCAATTACAGCTTTAGGATCCTCAGGCGCATATAAAACATCTACAATGGAGCCTATAACAGTGGTAGTAAGTGACCCATCCAATTCTTTCACTATTAAGGTGTACAACCCATCTTGTTCCTTTAACGTATTGTATATCTTTCTGTCAAAATCCAATAAGGCCACCCCACATATCCCCCAGTTTTCATTACCTTTTTTATGTAACAGCTGATCTGTGTACAACGCCTGGTGTGCTCTGTGAAATCCGCCAATACCCACATGGACAATTCCAGCCTTGATCTTTGACCTATCATATAATGGAATTGCCACGCTATCCGCAATCCTGCCCAGATTTTCTGTGTTTAACTTTATACTTTCCATAAAATATTATTATTTATTTTCAAAACGTTGTAACAAAACAGCGAAGATTATTATCCCCCCTTTTACCACTTGCTGTGGATAGGAAGGAACATTTAAAAGATTTAAAATATTACCAATCAACCCCAAAATCAACACACCCATTAGTGTATTTATGGCTGTACCTCTACCTCCGCTCAAACTTGCACCACCAATAACTACAGCTGCAATAGCATCCAATTCCCAGGCCATTCCCATATTGGGAGATCCCAGATTTGTTCTGGATGCTACAATAATTGCCGCAATGGCCGCCAAAGAACCGGAAATAGCATAGACCAAAAATTTATATTTATTGACCTTTATACCCGACAAGCGCGATGCCTCCTCGTTACTTCCAATCGCTATGATAATTCTGCCAAAGACATTGTACCGCAGCATAACCATAGTGAGAATAACAATGACAAGGAATACAATTGCAATATTTGGAATACCTAAAAATGAATTGTTCGCAAAGTCCGACATATACAAACCTCCGTATGTTTTGAAGGTGATAGGAGAACCCTTTGAATAGATAAATCCCATACCACGAGCAACGGTCATCAATGCCAAGGTGGCAATGAAGGGGGCCATTTTCTGGTATGCTACCAAATAACCAGATACACTTCCCAAACTAAAGCCGATAGCTATGGTCATAAGAATTGCCAGTGGTAGGGCGAAAATATTTACAAGTATTGCAAATGTCACGGCCAATAAAGCGACCATGGACCCTACGGACAAATCTATTCCTCCCGATAGGATTACGATAAGCATCCCAATACTAATAATACCTATGCCGGAAACTTGTTTTAGAAGATTACTTAGGTTAACAGATGTAAAAAAGACATCTGAAATTATTGCTGAAAATATCACCAGCAAAAGGAATATGAATATGGTATTGTATTTTATTAAAAACTGAAGCACACCTCCCGGACTACTTAGTTGTTGTTTTAAAGTTAAAGCCATTGTTGTATATTTTAAGAGTTAATTTTTAAGGGTTTTCCGATGGCGTATCGAAGTATGTTTTCCTCGGAGAATTTTTCTTTAGGTAGCTCCCCATAAATAGTACCTTCGTGCATTACCAATATCCTATCAGCAATACCCATTATTTCTGGCATGTCTGACGATATCACAATTACACCAACACCTTTTTTTGCCACTTCATTGATAAGGTGGTAAATTTCTATTTTAGCACCAACATCAACCCCACGCGTAGGTTCGTCAATAATAATTACCTTACTATCAATACTAAGCCATTTTGCCAAGGCTACTTTTTGCTGGTTCCCACCACTCAAATTTTTCACATCAATCTCAGAACTGGGCGTTTTTATGTTTAACTTCTCTATTAAACTTCGAACGTTTTTGCATTCTTTATCAACACTTATAAATCCGAACCTTCCTGAAATTGGCTTAAAACTGGTAACACTAATATTTTTTCGAATGGACAATGGTAAGAACACACCCTCTTCCTTTCTATTTTCAGACACTAAACCAATCTCATAGCCAACAGCATCAACCGGGGTATTGGTTTTAATCTCTTTTCCATTTAAAATAATACTGCCAGATTTCTTCTTGTGGGCACCAAAAATAAGTTTGGCCGTTTCTGTTCTGCCACTACCCCCCAAACCTGCAATACCAAGCACCTCTCCTGGTTTCACATTGAAGGTCACATCGTGAACCAAAGTATCTTTGGCCGTTAGATTGTGTACTTCAAATACGGGAACATCACCAATTTTTACATTGCGCGTTGGATACAAATCTTTTAGTTCCCTGCCAATCATAAGTTTAATAACACCATCAGTATCTGTATCTTTTACAGGCAAACTACCAGTGTCAACCCCATCTTTAAGTACTGTTACCGTATCGGCAATCTTGAAAATTTCTTCAAGATGATGTGATATATAAATGATAGAAATTCCACGCTCCTTTAGTTTGAATAAATTATCAAAAAGCTTTTGGGTATCTGTAGGATCAAATACAGTGGTAGGCTCATCCAAAACCAAGACCTTAGTATCCTCGGATATCGCTTTGGCTATTTCCACCACTTGCTTTTGGACGATACTCAAATTCCTAACCTTGGCCGAAACATTTATATCAAAACCAAGGGAATCAATCAATTCTTGTGCGTCCTTGGTAATTTGTTTCCAATTCATCCAAAACTTACTGGCACCAAGTTTATGTAGGTAAATATTTTCTGCTACCGACAAATCATTTATCAATGATAGTTCTTGATACACCACATTAATTCCCAACACCTGACCGTCGTGTGTGTTTTTTGGATTTATTGTCTCACCATTCAGCAAAACCTGACCGGCATCCTTTTGATACACACCACTTAATATTTTCATTAAAGTGGATTTCCCTGCTCCGTTTTCGCCCAACAAGGCATGAATCTCTCCGGCCTTCACTTTTAAATTGACATTTTCCAAGACTGACACTATTCCGAAACTTTTGGATATTCCGGTCATCTCCAGCCTATATTCACTTGTTGTATTTTTCATATCTGTCATCATCAATGATTAAAACAAGGCATTGGGATTATAATATTCAGCAGCATTTTCTTTGGTAATAAGCAAAGGAGCCGTATATGAAGTTTTCGAAAAATCTCTCTTCCCATTCATATATTGTATAGCGTACATCACCGCGTTTTTACCTATTTGCACCGGGCTATTCATCGCGGTACAACCATAAAAATCTGTTTCCATTATGTATTTGATAGCTTCTTTTTGACCATCAGCGCCCGCAACAATCAGAATATCATCTGTTTTGCCAGCTTGCGCAATTGCTTTAATAGCCCCTAAAACACAAACATCAGACTCGGTTATTACCACATTTATATCTGGATGTGCAACCAAAATATCCTCCATTGCTTTAAGGCCACCGGCATAGGACCAATCTGTATACATCTGCGTTCTTATATTTAAATCTATATATCCCAAGCTTCTTAATTGCTCCTCAGCAATCCCTTGCAACAATCCCTGTTTGCGTGTTTTACCAACAGGATTCCCGGCATTACCACTAAGAAGGGCTATGTTCATTTTTTTATTTCCAAATCTTTCAGCCAACCATTCTCCTGCCAATTCCCCATTTGCCAGGTTATTGGATTGGACCGTTGTAACATATTCTGCTGACGGATTAATGGAACTGTCTATAATAAATACCGGAATACCCGCAGCCTTGGCCAGTTTTGTTACCCCGACCAAAGCGTCTGGATCTTTAGGATTCAACAATAACGCATCCACGCCTTTTGTGATTAAATCTTCCACGGCTGCGACCTGTTTATTAATATCGTCCTGCCCATCCGCAGATAAAAATGTCATTCCATTTTTTTCTGTAGTCTCCTTAATACTTTGCAATAATGCTTGGTAATAAGGGGCATTTAAGGAAGGCGTACAATAGCCAATAGTTTTTCCCTTAAGATCGATGGCGCTTACAATCAGATCATCTTCGGCAGAAATTGTCTCATTATTATTGTTTGATTTTTCTATTGGTTCTGCACAGCCCATTGCCTGGATTAACAGCGTACAAACCAAGAGCGACCTAATAAGGTGCTTCATGTGAAAATTGGTTTTTAATTTCATTTGGATTCTAGTTTTAGTTGAGTTTGATTTTTAATGATTAGAACAACATAATATCTAATTGCAATACCGTTTTCTCCTTTTCAGGATTCCACATAGCTGTAACCTCTATTGGCACTTTATAGCTGCCTATTACAATATCTTTGTTAAGGGCCAACCCTACATTTATAATATTTCCTGCACCTTCGGTATAGAAGGTTTTATCTGTAAAAAATGACCATGCACCTCCTGCAAAAAGGGATAACTTATAATTATCCTTTTGCCACACCTTACTTTTCACTTCAAAGTAGTGTGTCCAAGAATTCTCCATGGAACCATCTTCCAGAACCTCGTAATCCCCAGACCCTCCTCCTAAAATGGTAGCAAGATATAACAAGGTATGATCTCCTAAGGTGTATCCAAAATTAAGGTCCACAAAATTATAGCCCTGGGTTACATCATAACTCCAATAGCGCAACTCATCTCCCCTTTCCTCAACCCCCGTATAATTATTATGGGACACCGCCTCTATGAAAAATTTTTCAGAAAACTTATAGGATGAATAAAATGAGAATTCTTTGTAATCTGCACTTATATATTCTCCTGAATCTTGGTTTATGACATCTATACTAGAAAATCCTGCTCCGCCCCATGCACCGAATGTAAATTTTTCATTTCTAGTCTTATATTCCAAACTGGTTGCAAAAACAGCTCCTGGATGCACCACAAATCCATGCCATATATGCATATTTTTTAGATGGGCACTTGCATTAAATGCCTTATAAGAATCAGCTTCATCTTGTATGTAAATATTTTCTTGAGCGGCCAAATGCGGAACAACAGTCATTAACAAAATTAATAACAACCCGATTCTGTAAATTTTTAAGCCATTACGCAATGAAGGCATTGCAGAATAAATCACACTTTCTTCGAGAATTTTTTCAGAGGACAAATACATGGATTACGGTTTAGGATATACAGTTTAATTATAAAACGTTATTATTACGTTTGCTCAAATATATAATAAAAATTTGAACCTCATAAATTTTAACACATTTAATTAACTATATATCAACATTTAACCAGTTTTTTTACATGATTGACATCCTTATACAAACTCTTAGTAACCTATATAACGTAAGTAAAACGTTTATAAATGCAATAAAACTGCATAAATACCATTCATAAACCTTTGCTCTGATTTTAATCAAAGTCGATTACAAAAAAATAATCATGGTCAATCCGAACAGAACATATCCATGCAACCCCAATTAGTTTTGCATGTATCTGCACAAAAAAGAATCATAATTGTTATTGAAAGTATTTTTGATGACCCTATCTTTGTAGCTTATAATTCTGCATAAATATGATTAAGGTTACATTACCAGATGGTAGTATTAGGGAGAGCAAAAAAGGCAGCACTCCAATGGACGTTGCAAAAAGTATCAGTGAAGGGTTTGCCAGAAATGTTATTTCTGCAAAATACAACGACACCGTTATAGAAGTATCCACACCACTTTTAGAAGACGGATCCTTAGTACTATACACATGGAATGACAAGGAAGGAAAAAAAGCATTTTGGCATTCTTCTTCCCACGTTGTGGCACAAGCCTTGGAAGAATTGTACCCTGGCGCTAAACTGACCATTGGTCCAGCTATTGACAATGGCTTTTATTATGATGTTGATTTTGGAGATCGCAGCATTTCCGAAAAGGACTTTCAAGAAATAGAGAAAAAGGCCCTGGAAATAGCGCGCGGAAAACATGATTATAAGATGCGTGCCGTAACCAAAGCAGAAGCTTTAAATAAATATAAGGCACAAGGAAATGAATATAAGGTAGAACTGATAGAAAATCTTGAGGACGGTACCATTACTTTCTGCGACCATGATACGTTTACCGATCTTTGTCGCGGGGGACACATCCCCAATACCGGGATCATCAAGGCCATAAAAATATTGAGTGTTGCCGGTGCCTACTGGAGAGGTAACGAAAACAACAAGCAGTTGACCCGTGTCTACGGCATCTCCTTTCCAAAACAAAAGGAACTCACAGAATACCTGGAGCTATTGGAGCAGGCCAAGCAACGAGACCATAGAAAATTGGGCAAGGAATTGGAACTGTTCACCTTTTCGGCAAAAGTAGGACAAGGCCTTCCTTTGTGGTTACCGAAAGGAGCAGCCCTTAGGGAGCGTTTGGAGAATTTCTTAAAAAAGGCCCAAAAGAAAGCAGGCTACGAGATGGTTGTAACTCCACATATTGGTCAGAAGGAGCTTTATGTTACTTCCGGGCATTATGCCAAATACGGGGAAGATAGCTTCCAACCTATCAGGACTCCAAAAATGGATGAGGAATTTTTGTTGAAACCAATGAACTGCCCCCACCATTGTGAGATTTTTAATTTCAAACCACATTCATACAAAGATCTACCAAAACGTTTTGCTGAATTTGGCACCGTATACAGGTACGAACAGAGTGGGGAACTGCACGGTCTTACCAGAGTACGTGGTTTTACCCAAGATGACGCCCACATATTCTGTACCCCGGACCAATTGGCGGAAGAATTTAAAAATGTTATTGACCTTACCCTATATGTCTTGGGATCTTTAGGTTTTGGAAATTTCACGGCCCAAGTATCCGTGAGAGATCTCAATACCCCTGAAAAATATATTGGATCGGTTGAAAATTGGGAAAAAGCAGAAAATGCAATTATAAATGCTGCGACAGAAAAAGGGTTGGATTTTGTTGTTGAAAGTGGGGAAGCCGCTTTTTATGGCCCCAAGCTGGACTTTATGGTAAAGGATGCCCTGGGCAGACAATGGCAATTGGGAACAATTCAAGTAGATTACAACTTACCGGAGCGCTTTGACCTTACCTATAAAGGCAGTGACAATGAATTGCACAGACCGGTCATGATTCACCGTGCCCCCTTTGGAAGTATGGAGAGATTCATTGCACTTTTACTGGAACATACTGGAGGAAATTTCCCTTTGTGGCTGATCCCAGAACAGGCTATTGTATTGCCTATAAGTGAGAAGCATGAAAAATATGCCCAAAAAGTTTTAAATTCCCTAGAAAATCACGAAATTCGCGCCCTTGTAGACAAGAGAAGTGAGACTGTTGGCAAGAAAATACGAGAGGCAGAAATGAACAAGATACCGTTTATGCTGATTGTAGGGGACAATGAGGAACAGGAAAACACGATTTCTGTTAGAAGACATGGAGGCGATGATTTAGGCTCTATCTCCTTAACAGACTTCGCCAACTTGGTTACTAATGAAATAAATAGTACCTTAAAGTCGTTTTAAAAAATTAATGTTTAACTAAAATATATTAGCCATAGCAATACGAAAAAGATTTAGGCCACAGCCTAGAAGAGAAAATAAGAATCCGCACAATATCAACAGAGCAATTACCTCTCAAAACGTACGTTTGGTAGGTGACAATGTTGAAGTGGGTGTTTACTCTTTAAAGGACGCACTAGCAAAATCTGAAGAATTAGAGTTGGATTTAGTGGAGATTTCTCCAAAAGCAGATCCACCCGTATGTAAGATTACGGATTACAAGAAGTTTCTTTACGAACAGAAGAAAAGGGAAAAGGTCATGAAGGCCAAAGCCACTAAGGTAGTGGTTAAGGAAATCAGATTTGGTCCACAGACGGATGATCATGATTATGAGTTCAAAAAGAAGCATGCTGAAAAATTCTTAAAGGATGGCGCAAAGCTAAAAGCTTATGTCTTCTTTAAAGGAAGATCTATCGTATACAAAGATCAAGGCGAGATATTGTTGCTGAAACTGGCCTCCGAATTGGAAGAGCTAGGGAAAGTTGAGCAAATGCCGAGATTGGAAGGAAAGCGTATGACGATGTTCCTTGCTCCGAAAACAAAGAAATAAGAACGTATTTCTTTTTAGTTTCCAAAGCAATATAGCATAACAAAATATACCTGTTGAGACTCCCAATGTTTGGGGCAACAGCAAAGATAATAAGCGAGATAAACCATAAATAGGAACAAGATGCCTAAGATGAAAACAAAATCCAGTACCAAGAAGCGTTTTAAGCTTACGGGTACCGGTAAAATCAAAAGAAAGCACGCATTTAAAAGCCACATTCTAACGAAGAAGTCTAAAAAGCGTAAGCTTGCGTTAACCCACTCTACTTTAGTACACGAGGCGGATGTTAACAGCATTAAAGAACAATTACGTTTAAAGTAATCGTTTTTTACGGTAATTAGTATTAACCCTGGAGTTAGGCCTTAAAAAGATTTTGAAATACATTCAGAACGCCTACTACAAAAAAACTTAAAATTATGCCAAGATCAGTAAATTCAGTTGCTTCACGCGCTAGGAGAAAAAAAGTGATGAAGCAAGCCAAAGGTTACTTTGGAAGACGTAAAAACGTTTGGACAGTAGCTAAAAATGCGGTTGAAAAAGCAATGTTATATGCTTATAGAGACCGTAGAAACAAGAAAAGAACTTTCCGTTCCCTATGGATCACCCGTATTAATGCAGGTGCTAGATTACACGGAATGTCCTATTCTCAGTTTATGGGGAAAGTAAAAGCCAACAACATTGAGCTTAACCGTAAGGTTTTAGCCGATTTGGCAATGAACCACCCAGAAGCTTTTAAGGCTGTTGTGAATCAAATAAAGTAACATTAACAATATATCTCGCTTATTAAAAATCCGATTCATATGAATCGGATTTTTTATTTACTGGATTTTCGCGATGGCCTGCTTAAACTCTTGCCAATCTATGAGCTCATCGCCAGATTTATCGTAGCCTTCAACCAATTTGGCAGACACCATTCCCCGAATAAATCCATTGATCTCTGCTTTCTTTAACAGCTCCACAATCTCACCCTTTGTCATTTTACCATCCCCATCCTTATCAAAGAATGCAAATGCTTCCTCAGGGGTCTTAAAATGATTGGTTATCAAGATTTGAATTTTATTTAAGATATCCTCTTTTGCTCCCATAGTATACTAATTTTATAACGTATCCCTAATTTACGAATATTCGGTTTATCCACTAATGACCAAAAGCAGAAACCACCAACTTTCTTCCTCCGGCATGGTTTCTGTGCTCACATAGATATATGCCCTGCCAAATTCCTAAATTCAAGGCTCCATTGGTAATAGGGACCTGTACCGAGACTCCCATCAGTGAAGACTTAATATGTGCCGGCATATCGTCCGAACCTTCATAATCATGCTGGTAATAAGAGGCATTCTCAGGAACCATCACATTCATATGGCTCTCAAAATCCAATCGCACAGTAGGGTCCGCGTTTTCATTAATGGTTAAACTTGCGGAGGTATGTTTGATAAAAACCTGCAACATGCCCAGATCAATACTTTTTAGTTCTGGAAGAGCCTTGACAATATGGTCCGTTATAATATGGAAGCCCCTTTTAAAGGGCGGTAGACTTATTTCTGATTGATAAAATTTCATAATGACCTATTTTTCCTATTCCCCAAAGATGCCGATCGTTGTTGATATTACAAAAATACCACAAACTTTACTTTCCTAGTTTCCACATTTACCCCAAGAACAAATACCTTTGTAACCTAATAAAAATGCAGTAATGGATTTATCAAAAATAAAAATGGTAGTAACGGACATGGATGGCACCCTGCTGAATTCTAACCATGAAGTAAGTGCGCGTTTCTTTGAACTCTTTGAGGAGCTCAAAAAACGGGACATTCTCTTTGTAGCGGCTAGTGGAAGGCAATACAACAGTATTGTTCACAAACTACAATCCATTAAAAATGAAATAATCGTTATTGCAGAAAATGGGGGTTTCGCCATGCATCAAGATCAAGAACTTCTTTCCACCCCTATGGATAAAAGGTATATTGATACTATCTTAAAATCCCTTGAAAATGCACATGGAGCCCACGCCGTACTTTGCGGGAAGAGAAACGCATATCTCAACGGAAATTCCAGTGAGTTTTTGAATAAATTGAAGGAATACTATTCCGAATATACTGTCATGGAGGATATATCCACTTTTGAAGGGGAGGTCCTAAAAGTAGCTGTGTATCATTTTGAAAACTCTGAGAAATTTATATATCCCTCAGTTAAACATTTGGAGGATGATCTAAAGGTTAAGATTTCTGGAGAAAACTGGTTGGACCTTTCCCATCAGAACGCCCATAAAGGATTTGCCCTAGCACAGGTTCAAAAAAAACATAACATTACCAAAGCAGAAACGATGGTTTTTGGAGATTACAACAATGATCTGGAAATGCTGGCTTTGGCAGATTATAGCTTTGCCATGGCCAATGCACACCCCAATGTGCTCCAGGCAGCCAATTACACAACCAAAAGTAATGATGAAAATGGGGTAGAGCATATATTGGAACAACTCATAGCCCACAGAAAGGTTTAGGTTTTTTGTTTCTTTTTCTGGGCAGCGGGAAACAGGACGTTGTTCAAGATCAATCTGTACCCTGGAGAAGTAGGATGTAGCTCTAATTCTGTTTTTGGATCCCCTACCCTATGTTGGTAATCCTCTGGGTCGTGGCCCCCATAAAAGGTAAAAAATCCCTTTCCTTTGATGCCATGGATATAGCGGGCTTCCCCGTTAATTTTGTTTTCACCCAATACCATTACCGTTGGTTTTATTTCATTGCGGGCAAAAGCCGTGGTCTGTCCCATAAAGCCTTTGACAAGGGAGGTGTGATTTTGGCATAACATGGTTGGCACCGGATCCCATTTTGCAGAGAAATCCATCAATGAAAAATAGTCGGACTCCTTGGGCACCATCCCTCTTTTAGTGGTCATGTCTATAGAAGAAAACTCATACTGCAACGGACTGCGTTCCAAGGTAAAGTTGGTAAACGCAAAGGTCCTGCTATAGTCCAACTTATTTTGGTAATTGGCCTCTGAGGGATCACCATCGAACATGGGTTCACATATATCCACCCCATCTGCAGCCAGGGCAATATCAAAACTATCGGTAGCTGAGCACATGGCGAACATGAATCCGCCTCCTATCACGTAATTGCGGATGGCATTGGCCACAGCCCCTTTTTCCTCTGAAACTTTTGAGTACCCCAATTTAGCGGCCAAGCTTTCTGCCTGCGCCTTTCCCTCCAAATACCACGGTGCTGCCCTATAGGCTCCATAAAACTTACCGTACTGCCCGGTAAAATCCTCATGGTGAAGGTGCAACCAATCAAACAACAAGAGTTTATTGTTCAGTACCTCTTCATCATAAATGGTTTCATAGGGAATTTCGGCATAGGTGAGTACCATGGTCACGGCATCGTCCCAAGGCAAATTTTCTTTAGGGGAATAGACCGCTATTTTTGGTGCTTTTTCCAAAATTACGGCTTCCTGGTTTTTTGAAGGACTACTAATTTCTGATAAAATGGCCTCAGCCTGGGCGTCGGAGATTATTTCAAAGGAAACACCGCGAATTTGGCATTCCTTGCGGATGTTATCCCCATCGGGCAGCAGAAATGACCCTCCCCTATAGTTCAACAACCATTGCACTTTTTGTTGTTTGGTGAGCACCCAGTAGGTAATCCCGTAAGCTTTTAAGTGATTTTTTTGACTATCCGCATCCATGGGTATTAAGATTGCAGACGCGAATATTTTGAAAGAAAAAAGGAGAAAAAGTATAGTCCAAAAACTTTTAGACATTATAAACAGCTTTAGTATATAATTATAAAGATAAGAGAAATAAGTAGGATAATTACTCCTACTTACGAATGGTTCTTCTAAAAAAATCCAAAAGTTAGGTTTCTGAAAATCTAGTGACTTAGAAAAAGTGATCAGTTTCTTGTATAAACCAATTTACCTCCTACATAGGTTTGCAAGACCTTAATTTCGGGAATATCAACAGGGTCAATATTACGTAGGTCTCCATCTAAAACTACAAAATCTGCCAATTTTCCTATTTCCAGGGTGCCCTTCCTATTTTCATCAAAGGAAGAATAGGCCGCATCCCTCGTATATGCCAATAATGCCTGTTCTACAGCTATTTTTTCACTGGGAACCCAACCGTTAGGATTTACTCCATCTAAAGTTCTTCTTGTTACCGCAGCATAGATACCGTGTAATGGGGATGCTGGAGCTACAGGCCAATCGCTACCGAAGGCCAAGGTAACATTTGCGTCCAACAACGATTTAAAAGCATAAGTGGTTTTTATTCTGTCCGGCCCTATGGCCTGTTCCGCCCATCTACCATCATCAATGGCATGATAAGGTTGGACGCTCACCACAATACCCAATTTTGAAAATCGCTCGATATCCTCTTTCAACAGATGTTGTGCATGCTCGACTCTAAAGCGCCGATTTTTTGGTCCGTTATTCTCAATAACCTTCTCAAAAATATTTAACAAGGTATGATTTGCATTATCTCCAATAGCATGTACCGCAACTTGAAAATCTGCGTTATCCGCTTTTAAGATCCATTGATACAAATCCTCTTTATCATTTATAAAGAAACCTTTAACTGAAGGCTTGTCTGAATAATCATCAACAAACACTGCGGTATGTGAGCCTAAAGAGCCGTCCATAAAACCTTTTAATCCGCCAGTTCTCAACCATTTATCACTGGTCTTAAATGTAGTATTACGTGTATCCCAATTATTTAAAGGATTAAGGGTGTACATACGGATTACCAATTCATTTGAATCCAATAGCTTTTTGGCAATGGGATAAGTTCCGATGCTATCAACATCATGCACCGAGGTAACACCATTGGACACTAAATATGCCATGGCAGCTTTTAATGCTTTTTCTTTTTGAGGAACTGTCATCGGCGGAATTTTGTTTAAAAGGCCACTCATGGCATTATCCTTCAAAATTCCAGTGGGAAAGCCTTTTTCATCCCTTACGATTTCTCCACCTTCGATATCTGGGGTGTCCTCATTTATTCCCGCAATTTCCAAAGCCAAGGAGTTGGCCAAAGCCATATGCCCGTCTAATCGATACAAAACAACTGGATTTTTGCTAGTGAATTGGTCTATCCATTCTTTTGTAGGGAGTTCTCCTCCCCATAAAGTATGATCCCAATTACCTTCTAGAATCCAACTTCCCGGTTCCAATGTTTTTGCGTAATCAGCAATTCGTTTGATAAATTCTTCTCGAGTAGCGGCATCTCTTAGTTCTACACTCAAAAGGGCATTGCCTCCCATCATTAAATGCACATGAGCATCTATGAAGCCTGGCGAAACAAATTTACCCGCCATATTCTTAACCTCTGTATGTTCTCCTTTGTATTTTCTTATATCATCATTAGAGCCGATAGCGAGTATAGAATCTCTGCGAATAGCCATAGCTTCTGCTTGGATATGTTCCATATTCTCTGTCCAAATGACAGCATTCTCTATAATAAGATCAGCTTTGTTCTTTTGTTAGGAACAAGAAGTCACCACCAAAAAAATCCATACAAGCAAACCATACTGTTTGAAATTCTTTGGCATGTAAAATTTAGATTAATTAAAAAGGAACCTCACTGTCATCCATATCCATATCATCGTTCATAGAACTGCCAAAAGCCTCATCGGCATTCGGGAGATTTTTAGTAATGAACGGGTTATCCTCATTGGCATTCATCTTTGACTGGAATTCGAAAGGAGAATCGAAGTCGTCCAGGTTATCAAATTTACCGAGATTACCGATAAACTTCAATCTTATGTTCTCCAGACCACCATTTCTATGCTTGGCGACAATAAATTCACCCTGACCTGCGGTTGGCGTGCGTTCATCATCATCCCATTCGTCAATTTTGTAATATTCAGGACGATAGATAAAGGCCACAATATCCGCATCCTGCTCAATTGCTCCAGATTCCCTAAGATCCGATAGGATGGGTCTCTTACTTCCTCCCCTGGTCTCTACGGCCCTGGATAATTGTGAAAGTGCAATAACGGGACAGTTCAATTCCTTGGCCAAAGCCTTAAGGTTTCGGGAAATGGTTGATATTTCCTGTTCCCTGTTTCCTCCTTTTTGACTCCCCCCTGCGGTCATCAACTGCAAATAATCAATAACGATCATTCGTATCCCGTGTTGTGAGGCCAATCTTCTTGCCTTCGCCCTAAGGTCGAAAATAGAAAGGGATGGGGTATCATCTATAAACAATGGGGCATTTTCCAATGCCTTTACTTTAACATTTAATTGTTCCCATTCGTGTTTTTCCAGTTTACCGGTTCTCAGTTTTTCTGAGGACAGTCCGGTTTCCGAAGAAATCAAACGGGTGATCAATTGGACCGAGGACATCTCCAAAGAGAAAAAAGCCACGGGAATATTGTTGTTTACGGCCATATTCCTTGCCATGGACAAGGTCAGAGCCGTTTTACCCATACCAGGACGGGCGGCTACTATGATCAAATCACTGGGTTGCCATCCAGAGGTAAGTTTATCCAACTTATCAAAACCGGAAGGAACACCACTAAGGCCTTCTTTTCCGGCGATCTCCTCTATCCTCTTTTTGGCCTGAATTACCAAATTCTGGGCTGTTTCGGCAGAACGTTTTAGGTTACCTTGGGTAACATCGTATAATTTGGCTTCCGCGGTATCCAAAAGATCAAATACGTCGGTTGCATCTTCATATGCTTCCTGAATGATCTCACTTGAAATTTTTATCAGGCTGCGCTGAATATATTTTTGAAGGATAATACGTGCATGGAACTCAATATGGGCTGAGGATGCTACTTTTTGGGTCAGTTTAATCAAATAAAAATCCCCTCCTGCTGCCTCTAAATTTCCGTCTTTCTTCAATTGGGAAGAAACGGTTAATAAATCCACTGGTTCCGAGGTTTCAAACAGTTTAAAGATGGCCTCATAGATGAATCTATGGGCGTCCTTATAGAACACATCAGGATGTAGAATATCTATTACCTCATCTACCCCTTTCTTATCTATCATCATCGCTCCAATCACAACTTCTTCTAAATCAATTGCTTGAGGCGGTATTTTTCCCCTTTCAAGGTTGATTAAAGCAGATTGATCTATTTTACGACCGACAATCGGACTTGGTTTTTCCATGAGTGCTAAAGTATGCTATTTAACCTTTAGTTAACAATGATATGGGTCATAGGATGTTCACCATTAGTTAACAATAAGGGTGTTGATAAGTTACGAAATTGTGTTGATAACGAAAAAAATCTGGAGTTTGAATCCTCCAGATTTTAAGAAAGTTTTTTAAACGGGCTTATTAGCCGTTAAAGACACCCATGTTGGCATATTTATCCATTCGGGCATTCACCAAATCTTTTGGTGATAACTTTTTTAGATCCTCATAATGGGAGCTAATTTTATTTTTTACGATTTCAAAAGTCTTTTCTCTATTGGCATGTGCTCCACCGGCAGGTTCTTTGACCACCTCATCAATAAGCTTCAACTTTTTCATATCGGTAGAGGTCAATTTCAATGATTCCGCCGCTTGTTCTTTATATTCCCAGCTTCTCCAAAGAATGGAAGAGCACGATTCTGGAGAAATTACAGAATACCACGTATTCTCCAACATCAATACCTTATCTCCTACTCCTATCCCCAAAGCACCACCTGAAGCACCTTCACCAATAATCAATACGATAATCGGCACCTTCAACCTGGTCATTTCCAAAATATTCCTTGCAATGGCCTCTCCTTGTCCACGTTCTTCCGCTTCAATTCCAGGATATGCACCGGGAGTATCAACCAAACATACTACAGGTACGCCAAATTTTTCTGCAGACTTCATCAAACGCAAAGCCTTTCTATATCCTTCGGGATTGGCCATCCCAAAGTTTCTGTATTGTCTTGTTTTGGTATTGTAGCCTTTTTGCTGACCGATGAACATATATGTTTGGTCACCAATTTTTCCCAATCCTCCTATCATGGCCTTATCATCCTTTACGGTTCTATCACCGTGAAGTTCCAACCAGGTATCGCCACAAATAGCATTGATATAATCCAGGGTATATGGTCTATTTGGGTGTCTCGAAAGTTGCACCCTTTGCCATGCTGTAAGGTTTTTGTAGATTTCTTTTCGGGTTTCGGAAAGCTTTTTCTCTATTTGTTTGCAGGTCTCGGTTACGTCAACGTCGCTCTCCTTTCCAATAACCATGCACTTATCTAATTGTTCTTCAAGTTCTTTGATCGGAAGTTCAAAATCCAAATACTCCATGAAACTACAGTTTAAATTATAAAAGCAGACAAATATAAAACTTTAAAGGAGAACCTTAGCGAACTCTTTTACTTTTTAACCTTGTCCAATTTTTTAGAATACCATTGGCAATTACAGTGGAAAGAATCACCAGGGCCCCAATGTAAAACATGGGATCCATTTTCTCACTTTCCCCTAAGATAATAAAAGCCAAGAAAATACCATAAACAGGCTCTAAATTAATGGTCAGCATTACAGTGTATGGAGTGATAAACTTCATCACCTTTACCGAGGCTATAAAGGCATAGGCCGTACAAATTGACGCCAAAATAAAAATATACATCCAATCATCGGAGGAAAGCTGAAAGAAGTCTGTCGTAAAGCTTCCACTAAAAAAAAGATAAATAGACAAGAATACTACCCCACTTGCCATTTCGTATATGGAAATCACCGATGGCCTTTCCTTTTGAATCAGTTTCCCGTTGATCAGGGAGAAAGTTGCCGACAATAGGGCCGATATAAGGGCCAGAACAATCCCCTCCACATAACTTGACTCTACATTGAAAATAAGGTAGAGACCCAGCATTACAATGATCCCAAAGAGGATCTCGTACCAGACTATTTTTCTACCATACCAAATTGGCTCCAATAATGCGGTAAAAAAGGCTCCTGTGGACATGGTGGCCAATGCCACCGAAACGTTGGATACCTTTATGGCCTTAAAAAAAGTAATCCAATGCAAGGTGATGACCACCCCAGCAATGATTAAAATGATCAATGTCTTGGTGGGCACCCGAAGTGAAAACTTCTTGTAGGCGATATATAAAAAAATTAATCCGGAAGCCATGAACATGCGATACCAGACCAATGGCAGGGCATCCACCGTTATCAGCTTCCCAAGAACAGCTGTGAATCCCCAGATAAATACAATAAAATGAAGATGGAGGTAATTCTTGATTTTATCGTTTGGCATTCTGCAACAGATAAAATCCTACAATTCCAAAGGCTACATTGGGCAATACGACTGCCAACATTGGAGAAAATCCAGATTGTTCGGCCAAGGTTCCAAAAACCTTATCAAAAAAGATATAGATAAAGGCCACCCCAATCCCGAAAGCGAGGTTCACACCCATGCCACCCCTGCGTTTTGCAGCTGAAACCGCAACGGCAATAATGGTCAATATAAATGCGGTGACAGGCAATGCCCATCTTCGATACTTTACCAATAGATAACTATTGATGTTGGAGGCCCCTTTTTTGCGTTGCGCCTTAATAAAACTATTCAGTTCAAATAAATTTTTGGTCTCCGCTATATAGGAAACCGGCGTAAGGTCATCTATCTGAAAATTAAAAATGGTATCCAATTTACGTTTGGTCTCAACCACTTCCTTATTACCCACCAGCGTTCTTTTCATGTATGAGGTCAACTCATAAACACTATCTTTTTCTTTCCATCTGATATTCCCTGCCGAAATTTTATATTCTAATTGGTCCTTATCATTAAAATGTTCCAAGGTAAAATTATAACCACGTTGCCGGGCCGGGTCAAAACTACTGACGTAGATAAAATCATTTTCATTCAATTGGTTGAAAATATTGCTTGTAACCCTGTCCTGTTTGCCCTTTTTAAGGTATTTGTATTTAAACTCATTGAACCCTTTACTGGCAT
The DNA here is from genome assembly GCF_040566555.1 of Sediminicola luteus. Lineage (GTDB taxonomy): Bacteria > Bacteroidota > Bacteroidia > Flavobacteriales > Flavobacteriaceae > Sediminicola. Next base: position 21,925 of record NZ_JBEWYP010000010.1, read on the forward strand.
TGGGCACAATGAACATCCCCATGACGAACATGATGATGGCGATAATTGAAGCTCCAATAAAATAAGGCCTTAAGAACCGGCCGTAGGAAACCCCAGAACTTAAAATGGCCACGATTTCCGTGTTATTAGCCAGTTTTGAGGTAAAGAAGATTACAGATAAAAACAAAAAGATGGGAAACAGCAAGCTGCCGATATAGATGGTAAAATTTAGATAGTAATAAGCGATCTCGTTCAAGGGCGCTTCATTGTCTATCATTTTCCCTATCTGCTCCGCAAGGTTGGCCATGATCCCAATAGGGATAAAAAGCATCAGCATCACTGTAAAAGTTGCCAGATACCGTTTTAATATGTATTTATCTAAGATGGTCAACATTACAGCCTCTTATCCATTTGTTTTACCATTATATTTTTCCATTCGTAAAAATCCCCAGCTAAAATATGCTTTCTCGCTTCACGGGTCAACCAAAGATAAAAGCCTAGGTTGTGAATTGTTGCAATTTGTTTGCCCAAATATTCATTGGCGGCGAACAAATGTCTTAAATAGGCCTTTGTATACTCTGTATCTACAAAGGTGATTCCCATTTCGTCCAAAGGGGAAAAATCATCTTCCCATTTTTTATTTTTTATATTGATGGTGCCATGGGCCGTAAACAACATCCCGTTACGGGCATTACGTGTTGGCATTACACAATCGAACATATCTATTCCCAAAGCTATATTCTCCAAGATATTGATAGGAGTCCCCACACCCATTAAGTAACGAGGTTTATCCTCGGGTAAAATTTCTGTCACAACCTCGGTCATGGCGTACATTTCATCTGCAGGTTCTCCAACTGACAATCCACCAATGGCATTCCCCACTGCTCCAACACCGGCAATATATTCTGCTGATTGCCTTCTAAGGTCCTTATAGGTTGATCCTTGAACTATAGGAAAAAATGCTTGTGAGTATCCATATTTAAAAGGTGTTTTTTCCAAATGGGTCAAACAACGCTCCAACCATCTATGCGTCATGTGCATGGACCTTTTTGCATAGTTGTAATCACATGGGTATGGCGTACACTCATCAAAAGCCATGATAATATCGGCACCAATGGTACGCTGTATTTCCATAACATTTTCTGGGGTGAACACATGATAGGAACCGTCTATGTGGGATTTAAACTTTACCCCTTCTTCCTTGATCTTGCGGTTATCGGAAAGGGAATATACCTGGTAGCCCCCGCTATCGGTTAAAATATTCCTGTCCCAGTTCATAAATTTGTGCAAGCCCCCGGCTTCTTCCAAAATCCTTGTTTTGGGTCTTAAATATAAATGATAGGTATTCCCAAGGATAATATCAGGATTAATATCATCTTTTAATTCTCTTTGGTGCACCCCTTTTACCGAGGCAACCGTACCAACAGGCATGAAAATCGGGGTTTCTATTGTACCGTGATCCGTTACCATTTTTCCGGCACGTGCTTTACTCTTAGGGTCTTTATGTAATAATGTAAATTCCAAATCTCTGTTTAAGTCGGCAAATATAATCAACTAAGCCTCAAATGTCCTTAACAAAAAAATAAAGTTGACCCACTGTCCTGATGGTTAACAAAATATAACAAATCATACTTGTATACCCAAAAGATACCGTTTACTTTTGGGAACTATAAAATAAGATAAGAAATGCCAACAACACAAGAATTACAGGATATTACGGTACAAACACGTAGGGACATTGTACGGATGGTACATAAGGTTAACTCAGGACACCCTGGAGGCTCTTTGGGCTGTACAGAATTTTTGGTAGCCTTGTACAATGAAGTCATGGAACTTAAATCAGGATTTGACATGGATGGTATTGGGGAAGATCTTTTCTTTTTATCCAATGGACATATCTCTCCTGTGTACTACAGTGTTTTGGCACGAAAAGGATATTTTCCGGTTGAAGAATTGAATACTTTTAGATTGATAAATTCCCGATTGCAGGGACACCCAACTACCCATGAGGGGCTTCCTGGGGTAAGGATAGCTTCCGGTTCATTGGGCCAGGGAATGTCCGTTGCCCTCGGTGCCGCACAAGCGAAAAAGCTGAACAAAGATTCTAAACTAGTATATACCCTACATGGTGATGGGGAATTACAGGAAGGTCAAAACTGGGAAGCAATAATGTATGCCGCCGGTAAAAAAGTTGATAATATCATAGCGACCATTGATTACAATGGCCAGCAAATTGATGGGGCGACCGACGATGTGATGCCAATGGGTGACCTAAAGAAAAAGTTTGAAGCCTTTGGATGGGATGTATTGGAAGTAGTAGAGGGGAACAATCTGGAAGCTATCATCAAAGGACTAAAAGAAGCAAAAAGCAGAACAGGTAAAGGAAAACCGGTCTGTATTCTTTTACATACCATTATGGGACATGGGGTAGATTTTATGATGTATACCCATGCTTGGCACGGAAAGGCACCAAATGATGAGCAGTTGGAAACGGCCTTGGCCCAAAACCCAGAAACACTAGGTGACTACTAATCTTATCCAAACCCTTTTACAAACAGGTGTCCTTAGGGCATTACACTAAAGAAATACAGAAATGAAAAAATATATAGATCAAGGAAAAAACGATACACGAAGCGGATTTGGAGCCGGGTTGACAGAATTGGGAAGAACAAATCCCAATGTTGTTGCACTCTGTGCAGATTTGGTAGGCTCATTAAAGATGGAGAAATTCATAGAGGAGAATCCTGAGCGCTTTTTCCAAATTGGGATTGCTGAGGCCAATATGATGGGGATTGCTGCAGGATTGACCATTGGAGGCAAAATTCCGTTTACTGGAACTTTCGCCAACTTTTCCACTGGAAGGGTCTACGATCAGATCAGACAATCTATTGCATACTCTGATAAGAATGTAAAAATCTGTGCCTCTCACGCGGGGGTAACCTTAGGTGAGGATGGTGCCACCCACCAAATATTGGAAGATATAGGACTTATGAAAATGCTTCCGGGCATGGTTGTCATCAACCCTTGTGACTACAACCAGACCAAAGCAGCTACCATAGCCATTGCAGATTATGAAGGTCCTGTTTATTTGAGGTTCGGAAGACCAAAAGTTGCCAACTTTACTCCGGCCGACCAAAAATTTGAAATTGGAAAAGCAATAATGCTCAACGAGGGAACAGATGTCACCATTATCGCTACAGGCCATTTGGTATGGGAAGCACTAATTGCTGCAGAAGCATTGGAGGCCCAAGGGATCTCCGCAGAAGTGATCAACATACATACCATAAAACCTTTGGACGAAGAGGCCATTTTAAAATCTGTGAAGAAAACAGGGTGCGTTGTAACCTGTGAAGAGCACAATTTCTTGGGCGGATTGGGAGAGAGTGTCGCAAGGACCTTAACCTTGAACCATCCAGCACCACAGGAATTTGTAGCTACCAAGGACACTTTTGGTGAGAGTGGAACACCAGAAGAGTTAATGGAAAAATACGGGTTGAACAATAAAGCAATAGAAAAAGCCGTTGTGACTGTGTTAAAAAGAAAATAATCAAATCCCTTAAAGGGAAATGAGGATTCTAAACATAGAAAACTGTGGTACAGAACTCAACTAAACTGCTAAAACTACCAACTAGAAATAGTGGAATATTTTAGCGGTTTTTTTTGTGCCATAACCTCACCTTTTCGTGTCAAGATTAATTCTTTTTAAGTTAATCAATTAATAAAGTTGTGCCGTAATTGCACAACGTATTCAATTTAAAAGAACACTTATGAAAAAAACTTTTTTAGTAGCAGTTTTTGCATTGATCGGAGCTGTGGCATTCGCTCAAAATGGACCAGGATTTGGTATCAAAGGAGGTCTTAACTATGCCGGGAACGGGGATTATTTTGATTCAGCAGAACAGGCCTATAGAAATCCAGACAGAAATGTGGGTTACCACCTAGGTTTTTTTGGTAAAATCGGGGATAAAATTTATTTAAGACCTGAATTGATGTATACCAAAACTAAGTCGGACTACGAGAACAACAGTTTGTCCATGAGCAAATTGGACGCTCCCATTTTGGTAGGATTAAATATCATTGGCCCATTGAATGTTTTTGCTGGCCCTGCCTTTCAGTACATTTTGGATACCGATTTTGACGGGGTTACCATTGGCGATGTGGAAAATGACGTCACCGTTGGAATGAACATCGGGGCTGGATTGAGCTTTGGCAATTTTGGTTTGGACCTGAGATATGAAAGAGGTTTCAGTGAAAATGAAGTTTCTGTATTTTCAGCAAACGGAGTTCCAACTGGAGACCGAATTGATACAAGACCAGATCAACTTATCTTGAGTTTATCCTTTAAGATGTAATTGAACTTATAATTCATAAAAAAGCCCGCTACAAGTAGCGGGCTTTTTTTATATGGTTTATTGGAATACTATTTTGTATCCTTATCCAAGTAATCAGGAATACCATCCCCATCCGTATCGGGGAAAGTAATATTCCCATTGGCATCAATTATAATTTCATCTCTGGTAGGGGTTCCATCACCATCATCATCTGCATCCAAGTGGTTTGGTATTAAACCAGTTCTAGCCTTTACCTCGGCTTCTCTATCGGTATTGTCGTTGGTTAAATTCCCATCCCCATTAAGATCTTCCATAAAAGACGGAATCCCATCATTATCATAATCCGTATTGGTGACCACTAGCCCCGCATCCAGTTTAAAAATTAGCGGAGAATACTGTCCGATACCACCCTGAATTTGATTAAAATAAGCAAGCCCGGAAGGCATTATCACCAACCCGATTCCACTGTTTGTTATTTTAGTGGTGCCATCATCATTCACAACAATATTATTACCTGCCCTTAATTTGCTTACCCCTTTGGCATATCCTCTAAGAAAAAATGGAAGATACTGCCACGAATAGTTTGCAGTCCCATCAAAAACGGTTCCATCCAACAAGGAGCCCTCGTATTTCAAAAAGGTCGAATCTGCTATAGTAGGCCTCTCACCTTCTCCTTCCCTAGCGATCAAATAATAGTACGTATGCTCTACGCTTTGTTCATTCTCTAGCCCAAGATCGTCGTTGGTCACCACCACCTTTTCCGATTGTACCTGCTGCATTAAAGGCGTCTTACCTGCATTATCCCCTGAGATGGTATCTATTTTAATTTTAAAATCAAATTCTGCCGTAGGATTGGCAAACTCCTCATAGTTATAAAAATGGGTCTCCAAAAATTCCTTTATGGCAGCATCATTCTCCAAAACCACCTCATCCAAAGCCCTGGGTGGAATGGTTTCAAAACCTGGTCCGTCGTCTTTTTTACATGACCATACCATTCCTATCAATAAAAACAGTAAAAATATTCTGTTTACTCTCATGAATCTCTTTTTAAGGTCCGCAAGATACAATTTTCCCTTATTTTTGTGGAAGTCATCAATAAAGAATTTCAATAGTTTATGCGCATAGATAAATTCCTTTGGAGTGTTAGGTATTTCAAGACCAGAAACATCGCTACAGAGGCTTGCAAGAAAGGTCATATCAAAATAAACGGACAGGCAGTCAAACCTTCTAGAGAGGTGTATGTAACAGATAAAATTGTAGTCCGCAAAGATCAGATCAATTACGAGTTTACCGTTCTGGACATCCCTCCAAGTCGCGTTGGCGCCAAACTAGTGGATATCTATAGGGTAGACACAACCCCAAAAGAAGCCTTCGCCCAAAACGAACTTTTAAAATATTCCAAAGACTATTATCGCAAAAAAGGAACCGGTAGGCCAACAAAAAAAGACCGAAGGGATATAGACGACTATAAAGATGAAACTGACTAAGGATTTTTGGGAGGAAAAATATAAAAATGGGGATCTAAAATGGGATATTGGCCATGTCTCCACTCCTCTAAAGGAATATATTGACCAACTAGAACATAAAGAGATCAAAATTCTGGTCCCCGGAGCGGGTAACGGATATGAAGTGGCCTACTTACAAATGTTGGGCTTTAGGAACGTATATGTGGTAGATCTGGCCGAACAACCATTAAAGCGTATTAAAACTGCTTGCCCTGACTTCCCTAAAGATCGATTGATACAAGCAGATTTCTTTGATCTTGAGGAGAATGGTTTTGACCTGATCCTGGAACAGACCTTTTTTTGTGCCCTAGCTCCAGAACGCCGAGCAGATTATGTTCAAAAAATGAAAGCGATATTAAAGCCTGGCGGAAAGATTGTAGGCTTGTTCTTCGATTTCCCCCTGACTGAGGTAGGACCACCATTTGGAGGCAGCAAAACAGAATACGAAAATCTTTTCAAACCCTCTTTTCAAATAAAAATACTGGAGAGGGCCTATAATTCTATTCAACCTCGAAAAGATAAAGAACTGTTCTTTATCTTTGAAAAGTAAACGAACACCTCATGCAGAACCAAATTCTTTCACACGCACAGATACAACACAAAATAAAACGGATTTCTTACCAGATCTATGAAGCCAATGTTGAGGAGTCGGAAATCGTAATTGCCGGAATCGAAGGTGGAGGCCTGTTGTTTGCTAAAAAAATTAAAAGGGTACTCCAAAACATAACGAATGCGGAGATCACCTTGTGCAAGGTCTCCATGGATAAAAAAGATCCGGTAGCAAGTGGGGTTCAGACCTCTATTCCGGAGGAGGAGTACGCCAATAAATCAGTAGTGTTGGTAGACGATGTCCTTAATTCGGGAACTACATTGATCTATGGGGTCCACCATTTTCTTAGAGTCCCTTTAAAACAGTTAAAAACTGCTGTTTTGGTAAACAGAAACCATAAAAAATATCCTGTGAAAGCGGATTATAAGGGGATCTCCCTTTCCACATCCTTACAAGAACATATTAAAGTTGAATTTAAGGCTAAGAACGACTCAGTTTCCTTAGCGTAAGAGTGATTTTATTTTCAAGGCGATGTCCTGTGGTGTTCCATCACTAGGTATTGTATGGGCGGCCAAGGAATAGAAAGGGGATCGTTCAAACAAGTGTTTTCCGAAAAATTCTGGCAAATCCGCTTCTTCTATATGGGCAATCAAGGGTCTGTACTCCTTTTCTTTGGTAAGACGTTTTACCAACTCCGGAATGGACACCCTAAGATAAAATACATTTTTGGTAAGTCTGGAAATGACCTCCATGTTGCCGCTATAACATGGTGTACCTCCCCCAGTGGAAAGAATAATATCGGAATTTTTTTCCAGGACCTCCGATAAATATTGATGCTCTAATTTTCTAAAAAAAAGCTCTCCTTTTTCCTTAAAAATAGCAGGTATTTTCATTCCGGTCTTTTCTTCAATGTAAGCATCCAAGTCTAAAAACCTGAAACCCAAATATTTGGACAACTCCTTACCCACAGTGGTCTTACCACTCCCCATATAACCCACCAAAACAATTTTCATCTTTAAATTTTGAGTAAAAATGATTCAAATAAAGGGGATTTCAAAAAAAATTAAATTTATTCGAAAAAAGGCTTGTGAAATAAAATAATGCCCTTATATTTGCACCCGCAAACAGCAATACGCTAGCGCTGAAATAATGACCTGGTAGCTCAGTTGGTAGAGCATCTCCCTTTTAAGGAGAGGGTCCTGGGTTCGAGCCCCAGCCCGGTCACAAAATCTTAAATGATTAAAAAAAAGCCCATAAACATCACGTTTATGGGCTTTTTCGCTTCTACTATCTATTGGAATTGTATTTCTTATATTTTGATTCTAATATAATGAAGGTTAAAGTGATTTCCCTTCAGTTGCCACCAATAATTGTTGCAGCTTGTTTGCCGTTAAAGGTTTACTTATAAAATCGATGACCATGTCATATTTTCTCGATTTTTCTTCATCCATCTTGTCTAAAGAGGAACTAACAACATACACCCCAATCTTTTTTTTGAGATCCATCTTTTTTAATTCATCCAAAAATTCCCAACCGTTAATAATTGGCATGTTCAAATCCAAAAAAATGACTTCAGGCATTTCCTTATTGGTTTTTAACATAAACCTTAAATCATCCAATGCCTCCTTGCCATTTTCATACACAATAATGTTTGAACAAAAACTACTGTTATAATTTAGCAACACCTTGGTACCATAAACGAATATCGGGTCATCGTCGATAATACAAACTGTATTAAGTTTCATAATATTGAATATAGAGAATAAAATACGAAAATAATTTTACAAAGCTAAGAATTTTCCTACAAATATTAATTTGATCGAAGAATCAGTGATCGCACTACTTCCCTGCTCTTATTATATTACAACCAAAAATATTCCTATTTATGTCGGTTTTCAGGAAGTTTTAAAGCTGGATCTGATTAATCATTCCCGCCTACAGATCAACTATGGTCTTACTATTGACTTGGGTTATATTACCAAGATAGCGATTGGTCCATATCTCCAAGAAGAAGGTTTTCTAATACTCGTTGTCACAAAAAAATATTTTCAACAACCTTGCCAGTGAAATGGTATAGTAAAAAAACATGGTTATATTTGCAAACTCTTACGTGAGCCCACGTGGTGAAATTGGTAGACACGCCACCTTGAGGGGGTGGTGTTCGCAAGGATGTGCTGGTTCGAATCCAGTCGTGGGCACAAAACCGCTTTTATAGCGGTTTTTTTGTTCCCTATTGTAGCGAAAAATATACCATTGTCAAAAAAAGGCTTTCCTTGCGAACACCCCAATCATTTAAAATTGATGTGATGGCTCCCCCGAAGCCTCGGGGCAGTCGTGGGCACAAAACCGCTTTTATGGCGGTTTTTTTGTTCCCTATTGTGTCGGACAATGCAGCATGGTAAATCAAAAACTTTTCTACGAACACCCTAATTATTTATAATTGATGTGCTGGCTCCCCCGAAGCATCGGGGCAGTCGTGGGCACAAAACCGCTTTTATAGCGGTTTTTTTGTTCCCTATTGTACCGAAGAATGTACCATTGTCAATAAAAGGCTTTCCCTGCGAACACCCTTATTATTTAATATAGATGTGCTGGCTCCCCCGAAGCATCGGGGCAGTTGTGGGCACAAAACCGCTTTTATAGCGGTTTTTTTGTTCCCTATTGTACCGAAGAATGTACCATTGTCAATAAAAGGCTTTCCCTGCGAACACCCTTATTAGTTAGAATTGATGTGCTGGCTCCCCCGAAGCATCGGGGCAATCGTGGGCACAAAACCACTTTTATACTCAAAGTAGTTTACTCTTGGGTCCTTGGATTTCTTACTATATGGAAGGAAGAAGTGATTATCTGCTACAAGGATTGGAATCTATGCGCATAAATTAACCCTAAAAAGAATTTTCAAGTTATAATTTACTCATTCTTATTCTTTGTAATTTAGTTTCTTTACCCACATCCTATTGGGATGTTAGTTTTTATTTTGCAAATATGGGAAAGAACATCATTATCGTTGGTGGAGGGATCATTGGTCTTAGCAGTGCTTATTATCTTTTAAAGGAAGGTCATCATATAACCTTAATAGACAAGTCGGACCTTTCCAAAGGAGCTTCTTTTGTAAATGCCGGGTATATTACCCCCAGTCATATTATTCCGTTGGCCTCTCCCGGAATGATGGCAAAAGGCATTAAAATGATGTTCAATAGTAGCAGCCCTTTCTATATTAAACCCCGTTTGGATCTTGACTTCCTTAAATGGACCTTGAATTTTAATGCTTCCTCTACCAAAAAAAATGTTGAAAAAGCCATCCCGTTGATCAAAGACATTAATCTTTTGAGCAGGGATTTATACTCGGAGATTTACAATTCTGGGGATTTAGGTGAGTTTCATCTAGAAAAAAAAGGATTGTTGATGCTCTATAAAACAGCAAAAGAAGGAAAGCATGAAGCAGAAGTTGCAAAAAGGGCCGAAGATGAAGGCCTGGAGGTTAAAACGCTGACCCTAAAGGAACTTTCTATACTCCAACCCAATTTAAGCCATGAAATCTTAGGGGCGATACATTATGAATGTGATGCCCATACCACCCCAACAGAGCTGATGCCCAAATTAGTGGCCTACCTTAAACGCATGGGGGTAGTGTTCAAAACCAATGAGGAAGCTTTGGACTTTTCATTTCATGACAGAAAAATTTCATCAGTAACAACCAATAAGGAAACTTATACGGCGGATGAATTTGTTCTGGCCTCAGGATCCTGGAGCGAAGGAATTGCAAAAAAACTAAAATTAAAACTTAGGGTACAACCGGGAAAAGGATATCGGATCAATGTACATCGCAAAACAGGAATCCTCCTTCCGGCTATACTTATGGAGGCCAAAGTGGCGGTTACCCCCATGCAGGGATTTACAAGATTCGCTGGAACCATGGAACTTTCAGGTATCAACCATGATATCAAGGCCGAAAGGGTGCATGCCATAGCCAATGCCGCAACATCCTATTACGATGGACTGGAGATCACCGAAACTGAAAGAAGTGAAGCTCAGTGTGGCCTAAGGCCTGTTTCTCCTGATGGGCTCCCTTATATAGGACGCTCCTCGGGATATGATAATTTGACTATCGCCACGGGACACGCCATGATGGGATGGAGCCTAGGTCCGGCTACTGGAAAATTGGTGACCGAAATAATATCCGATCAAAAATTATCAATGGATATTGATGGATTCCATCCAGATCGCCGCTTTTAGTTACAAGCGTTTGACCTTTACATTTTTGAACCAGACCCCTGCCCCATGGTCCTGTAGGGCCAAATGGCCCATATTGCTCTTGCCATAATCTGGATAATCGGTCCATTTTCCGCTATTGCGTTTTTCCTTCCATTCCTCGGAGGCTCTATCAAATGCTACAATCATCTCCCCATTTAACCAATGCTCCACTTTCCCATTGTTCACTTTGATAATGGTAGCATTCCACTCACCAACAGGTTTAAGGATTTTCTTATTGTTTGCAACAAACATCGCATAGTCGGCCCCAGTTTTTTGCCAGTCCTCTATGGGTTCCGGAAAGCCAACATCGTCCAAGATTTGATATTCCGGTCCGGTTTGGTAAGGTGAATGGTAAATGGTATCCTCAACTACATTGTAGAAAACACCACTATTGCCCCCTTTGCTGATCTTCCATTCCAATTGTAATTCAAAATTTTCAAATTGTTCATTGGTTATTATATCCCCACCCATATCACCTGCTTTCCCCAGACATTCGATAACCCCATTAGCTATCACCCAATTATTTGGCAAATGATCCATATTGTAGCCCCGCCACTTGGTAGAATCCATAAGGGAAACCCAATCGCTTGCTCCTAATTCAGTATTCTCCTGAACAGGTTGCACCTCTTGTTTCATTTTTTGTTTACATGCTGAGACCATTAGTATCATACATGCCATGCCCATTAGTATCTTCATCCTTTTTGGTGTTATATTTTTTTCATTTTCACTGGGTCCCATTTTATGGCCCTATCCTCAAAATAACTGTCGTTGCATGCCAGGGCTGGAGCGGCTGCCCGGTACCCAAATATAGCATCCTCCGTTACTGGGCTACCTCCTCTTATGGCATTGAACCAATTGGCAAAATGATCATAATGGGCGCCTTGATACCCTTCTTCTGCTTGATAGACAATTTCTTCTTGTGGTAATATTTGCTTTCTTCCTGTTTTTAATCCCTGTTCTTTCGATTTAGCCGCCAAAAAAGGGTCATCAAATTGTTCATTATTTCTTTTCAAGGTAATCTTGTCCCATTCCACATCCATAGAGCCCTCACTGCCCACTATTCTTAAATAGGTAGTTCCCGAAGTGCCATCAACAAAATTACATCGCAAGGACAAGTTAAAAGCTGGATGTTGCGGACTGTCTGGATAATCAAACACTCCGAGAAGTACATCGGGCACTTCCCTCCCATCCTTCCAATAGCGTAGTCCCCCCGAAGCATAGATCTGGTTGGGGCCAAAGGAATTAGTTATAAAATGCAAACTTGAAAAAAGATGTACAAATAGATCACCGGACATTCCCGTACCATAGTCCTTATAATTCCTCCACCTAAAAAACCGGGTAGCATCAAAAGGTATTTTATTGGTGTTTTTAATAAAGCTATCCCAATCAATCGTTTGGGAAGAGGCATCGCTGGGAATATTATACTGCCAAGCTCCTATGGGACTCCGTCTTGCCCAGAATCCCTCTGCATAATTAATATCACCTATGGCGCCCTCCGCAAGAAGGGCTTTAGCTTTCTCGTTGCCCAAAGACGATAGCCCTTGGCTCCCGACCATAAAAACCATGCCGGTTTCTTTTTGGGTTTGGATGACTTCATGCCCCTCATCCAAGGAGTGGACCATGGGCTTTTCGCAGTACACGTGTTTACCTGCCCTCATGGCATCAATTGATATTTGTTTATGCCAATGATCTGGCGTACCAATAATTACAGCATCTACATCCTTACGGTTCAGAATCTCCCTATAGTCCTTGGTGGTAAACAAATCTGATCCCCAGTTTTCCTTTGCCTTTTTCAAATACCCATCATAGAGATCACATACGGCAACCAATTTTATCCCATTGTGTTTTAGGGCGGTGTACGTATCTTGACTTCCCATTCCTCCTGCCCCAATTAAAGCAATCTGTATATTGGAATTGGCCGCATACCGCTCTCTGGTCAAATACGAGATTTGTTTTGGAGAGTTTGCCGTTAATATAGCTGGAACTCCGGCAATCGCCAAGGCACTTGTTCCAAGGGTTTTAATAAAATCTTTACGGGTGTGCTTAGAATTTTTAGACATTTATTACATTTTATTGCGATATATTAACAGCAAATTAAGATATCCATTTTATCTTATAATTCATACTATCCTTTACAATATCCTCATGATGCCAAAATATTTTATTAAAAATTAACGACCTATTTAACACTTGCTTAAATATTTCTTGTAACTTTGTTTAACCATTTTAAATAAATGATGAACAACGTAAAAAAAATATTTAGCATTCGGGACTTGGAGAACCTCTCAGGGATAAAGGCTCATACTATTAGAATTTGGGAAAAAAGGTACGACCTTTTATCTCCAGAAAGAACCTCAACAAACATTCGAAATTACAGTTTGGCCAGCCTTCAAAAACTGCTGAACATCACACTTCTTTATAACAACGGCTATAAAATCTCCAAAATAGCCAAAGTGCCAGAGGATGAGATTCCCTTATTGGTAAAAGAAATTGTGGCGAGGAATAGTTTTAAAAACCACTCAATCAACGCTTTTAAATTGGCCATGGTGAATTTTGACCAGACCATGTTTTTCAATACCTACAACAGATTATTGGCGGATAAATCATTCAGGGATATCTTTTACGATGTGTTTATTCCATTACTCAATGAATTGGGACTCTTATGGCAAACGGATACGATCAGTCCATCCCATGAGCATTTCATCACCAATTTGATCAAACAAAAGATCATCGTCAATACCGATAAATTACATAGCAATGAGCCTACCCAAAAGGATAAGACTTTTGTGCTGTTCTTGCCGGAAAATGAAATCCATGAGTTAGGTCTTCTATTTGTCAATTATGAGATTACCCTTAGGGGCTTTAAGTCTATTTACTTGGGCCAAACTGTACCGACAGAATGTTTAACTGATTTGACCAAGTATTACGAGAATTTACATTTCATATCCTATTTTACTGTTGAACCCTCAAAAGAAAAAATTGATAAGTATCTTGAAGAGTTCACCAAAAATGTAAACCAAGATGGGAAGTCAAAATTATGGATCCTTGGGTATCAAATTCAGAATTTGGACAAAACCAACCTCTCCCCCTCCCTGCGAACCTTTAATTCCATAGATCAATTAGTTCAAGAATTATAAAACTAGAGCATACCACTAACATCCTGACATGAGTAAAAAGATAATTATCATAGGTTCCGGTTTTTCCGCCTTATCGGCTTCTTGCTATTTGGCCAAAGAGGGTCATGAGGTTGCCATATATGAAAAAAACGAGACCGTTGGAGGTAGGGCCAGACAACTTGTAAGAGATGGTTTTACTTTTGATATTGGGCCTAGTTGGTATTGGATGCCCGATATCTTTGATAAATTCTTCAACGACTTTCAGAAAAAAACTTCTGATTATTACCAATTGGACAAATTGAGTCCGGCCTATAAAATATTCTTTTCCGATGATGTTATCACGATTGGTGACCATATGGACAAAATCTGTGAGGAATTTGAGCGAATTGAAAAAGGAAGCTCTGATCGATTGCGAAAATTTATAAAAACAGCCCAGGAGAATTATGATATTGCCATTAACAAAATTGTCCTAAGGCCAGGACTTTCTCCATTTGAGTTGGTAACCAAAGAAACGGTCTTGAGAGTTGATCAATTCTTTAAGACGATAAGTCAGCAGGTACGCAAGGATTTTAAAAACCCCAAATTAGTATCAACCTTAGAGTTTCCAGTGTTGTTCCTAGGGGCCAAACCCAGTAAAACCCCATCCTTTTATAACTTCATGAACTTTGCCGATTTTGGTTTGGGCACATGGCATCCTAAAGGAGGAATGTACGAAATAATAAAGGCCATGAGGAGCCTTGCCGAAGAACTAGGGGTCAGCATACACACCAATAGCCCCGTCGAAAAAATTATAGTATCCAATAAAAAGGCCACAGGAATACGAGTGAATGGGAATGAAATACAAGCCGATGTCATCCTTAGCGGTGCAGATTATCACCATTCGGAATCTTTGTTGGAAAAGGAGCACAGGCAATATTCCGAAGCCTATTGGGAGAGCAAGACTTTTGCCCCTTCCTCTCTTTTGTTCTATGTTGGCTTTGATAAGAAATTGAAGAATATTGAACATCATAACCTCTTCTTTGATACAGATTTTGAAAGACATGCAGAGGAAATCTATGATAACCCACAGTGGCCGAGCGATCCTCTGTTCTATGTTAACATACCTTCGATCACAGATGCCAGTATGGCTCCGGAAGGATGTGAAACCGGATTCTTCCTGGTACCTATTGCACCTGGTTTGGAAGACACCCCAGCATTAAGGGCTCAATTTTTTGATCTGATCATAAAACGATTCGAAAAACGCACCGGTGAAAAGGTGGAAAAAAATATTATATTTCATGAATCCTTTTGTGTAAATGATTTTAAGGAAGCATACAATTCTTATAAAGGTAATGCTTATGGAATGGCCAATACTTTATTACAGACAGCTTTCCTAAGACCCAAGTTGAAAAGTAAGAAAGTAGAAAATCTTTACTTTACAGGCCAACTGACAGTTCCCGGGCCAGGGGTGCCGCCGGCATTGATTTCAGGAAAACTTGTTTCGGAACTAATTGCTATGAAAAATTAATAACCGGATTATGAAAGCCATTTTTGATAACGTCTCCTTTGAATGCAGCAAGACTGTCACGGAATCCTATAGTACCTCTTTTGCCCTGGCCACTAAAATGTTGGCTACTTCCATCAGGGGGGACATCTACAACATCTACGGTTTTGTGAGATTTGCAGATGAAATTGTAGACACGTTTCATGATTATGACAAAGCGGAACTGTTCAATAAATTTGAACAGGATATGGAACATGCCCTTACCCACAAAATAAGTTTAAATCCAATTTTAAACTCTTTTCAATATACCTTTCATAAATACAAGATACCCATGCATCTTGTCACCTCTTTTATGAAAAGCATGCGCATGGACCTCACAAAAAATGTCTACCGCACGGAGGAGGAATATAAAGAATACATTTATGGCTCCGCAGATGTTGTTGGTCTTATGTGCTTGATGGTATTTGTACAAGGAAACGAACAGGAATATGAGCGTTTAAAAATATCGGCCATGGCACTGGGAAGCGCTTTTCAGAAAGTAAATTTCCTCAGGGACTTAAAAGCTGATTTCGAAACACTAAATAGAACCTATTTTCCAAATACAAATTTGAACGAGTTGAACGAATCCTCCAAATCAAAAATTGTAGCTGAAATACGAGCTGATTTTGACCTTGGATATTCAGGAATTGTACAACTGCCCAACGAAGCCAAATTTGGAGTGTATACAGCCTACCGATATTATTCCAAATTATTGCAAAAACTAGAGAAAACGCCACCACTGGAAATTAAAAATGCCAGAATAAGCGTTCCCAACTATCAAAAGTTTCAATTATTGGCCAAATCTTATGTCAACTGTAAATTAAAATTAGTGTAATGGACATTTTAATAGGATTTCTCATCTTTATAGGCACCTTCTCCTTCATGGAATTCATGGCGTGGTTTACCCATAAATATGTAATGCACGGGTTCCTTTGGGTATTGCACAAAGACCACCATAAGAAAGACCATGATTCTTGGTTTGAGAGAAACGATGCCTTCTTTATTTTCTATGCGGTGATCAGTATGAGTTGTTTTTATATTGCTGCCAACACTACATTTTGGTATGCCCTACCCATTGGGTTTGGTATAATGGCCTATGGAGCCGCATATTTTTTGGTTCACGACATTTTTATACACCAACGCTTCAAGCTATTCAGAAATGCTAATAACTGGTATGCCAAAGGAGTGCGAAGAGCTCACAAAATGCACCACAAGCATTTAGGCAAGGGAGATGGCGAATGTTTTGGGATGTTATTTGTACCCTTCAAATATTTCAAAAAATAGGAATGCCCAACGCCATCGTAATAGGTGCAGGAATTGGCGGTATAGCCACTGCCCTCCGTTTGAAAAAAATTGGCTATGAGGTTACCGTTTTGGAAGCCAACAGCTATCCTGGCGGGAAATTGCATACCAAGGATGTAAACGGCTACCGATTCGATCTAGGACCTTCTCTTTTTACCATGCCACATCTGGTGGATGAATTATTTCAACTCTTTGAAGTGGAACCACAGTCCTTTTTTCAATATTCTAAAAAAAACGTGATCTGTAATTATTTTTGGGAAGATGGCACTACTTTTTCAGCGAATGGGAACAGTGATGTCTTTATCAAAGAAGCTGCAAAAACTTTTGGAGAAAGTGAGACCCATCTAAAAGATTATATCACGGGAAACGCAAAAAAGTATGACCTCACGGCTGCTCTTTTTTTGGAGAAATCCCTACATAAGGTCAATACGTACTTATCCAGCGATACTGTCAAAGCCATTTTACAGATAGGAAAATTGGATGTGGACACTACCTTGAACACCATTAATGAAAAGACTTTTCAAAGTCGAAAACTGGTGCAATTATTCAATAGGTTCGCCACATATAACGGCTCGTCACCCTATCAGACCCCTGGTATCATGTCTATGATCCCTCATTTGGAAATGCACTATGGCACGTTCTTTCCCAAGGGAGGTATGGTCCAAATAAGCAAGAGTCTTTACGAATTGGCCGTAAGGCAAGGGGTTATTTTTAAGTTTAACGAGAGAGTTCAGCACATTAAGGTGGAAGATAAAAAAGCTGTGGGAGCAGTATCGGATAAACGAGATTATATGGCCGATATCACGGTCTCCAATATGGACATATTCCCCACCTATAAAAATTTGCTCCAGGATCAACCCCACCCCACCAAAGTCTTGGAACAAGAACGTTCTAGTTCGGCACTCATTTTCTACTGGGGCATCTCCCGAGAGTTTCCAGAACTGGATCTACATAATATCCTTTTCAGCGAAAATTACAAGGAGGAGTTTAGCGCTATCTTTAACGATAGGACCATTTACAATGACCCTACCATCTATATCAATATCACCAGCAAGGAAGAGCATGGTGATGCTCCGGCCGGACATGAGAATTGGTTTGTCATGATCAATGTTCCAGGAAACTACGGGCAGGATTGGGAGCAACTAAAAACTGCGGCCCGTGAATGGATTATTTCAAAAATCAACAGCGTACTAGGTGTTGATCTTGAAGGGTTGATCACCACAGAACATATTTTGGATCCAATAGGAATAGAGCGGGATACGAGCTCTTATAGGGGCGCTTTGTACGGGGCTGCCAGCAATAGTAAATTTGCAGCCTTTCTGCGGCATCCAAATTTTAGCAACTCCATAAAAAACCTTTATTTCTGCGGAGGATCCGTTCATCCCGGTGGCGGTATTCCCTTGTGTTTGTTATCCGCCAAAATAGTAGGGGATTTGGTCCCAAAATTTTAATCTATGCGGGACAAGATCATCACAAATAAAACTACTGTGGCCATAGGGGTTGTATGGTTATTCCATATCGCCGCTCTTATAGGAATCACCATGGGATACCAGGAATGGTTCGTATCCAAAACCACCCTGAACCTTTCCATTAGCCTGCTTTTATTTATTTGGGTCTACCCTATGGACACTGCCAAGAAAATTGGGGCCTTCTCATTATTTTTTACAGGGGGAATGTTTGCTGAATGGCTGGGCGTAAATTACGGGGTTCTTTTCGGAACCTACAGCTACGGCAGTAATTTTGGTCCCAAGTTGGATGGAGTTCCCTATTTAATAGGCATCTATTGGGGCATCCTCACTTTTATTTGTGCAACACTAGCCACTAAAATAACCTCCAGCGCTCCAGTTAAAATTGTACTTGCTGCCGGGTTGATGGTCTTGCTCGATTTTTTTATGGAACACAGTGCTCCCATTTTCGACTTTTGGGCGTTTGAAGGCCAAGCTGCACCTTTAGAAAATTATACGACCTGGTTTGCCTTAGCGGTAATCTTTCAGATGATCTTACATTTTCTAAAACAGGAAGGGAACTTTAAATTCTCCCTGCATTTGTACATCGCCCAATTGGTCTTTTTTGGTTACTTCTTTCTATTTTTCGGATAGTTCGGGCAACTGCTGTTTTCCATTCCAGCTACCCAAAGAACGATAGGGCTGAAAACGGGAAAACAATTCTTCCTTATACCATTGTAATTGTCTGGTCTGCTGTATGGCGCTTTTATGCTCCTTACTGCCATAAGCATACTCCATAAGGGATTCCTTGTTCTTCCATACGCTAAACGTGGCCATTTGGGTGATGGGCACCTCTCCTATGCCCTTGGTAAAAAGAAGTCCCTCATTCCCCTCCAGGGAGGCTTGTGAAGTGGGCACGTACTTCCAGAACCTGTACAATAGCCTTTTCTTGATGGTCGCCCTTGTGATAACGGCAATAAATGGATTGTCGGGATCTAGTTTGCTGTTTTTTTGAAAAGGATTTATCCCCGACCACTCCCCTTTGGCCGCAAAATTTTTTAAGTAGAGGGTCCAACATTCTTCACTGTGATTCTTGTATCGTTCTATAAGAGGGGAAGCATTAAAATATAGGTCTGCGGATGCTTCATTGTCCCAAATTTGAAGGACGGCGTATACCGACCAATCTGGCAAGGGGTTAAATCCTGCTTTACCACTGCCCATCAATTTATAGAATTGCAGGCCGTTTAACTTGGACATGGGCGCATGACCAAATTGCATCATGCCAAAAGCCCATAGTTTCTGCCGTAAACCACGATATCTAAAAAATGTTAGGGTGGTGATCTGAGACATAAGGCTATTCCTCCAATAGTGAATCCAACAATTTTCTGGTTGTTGCACTATTCCAATCGGCAGCTCCTGTTTCAGCAACTATTAATTTTCCCTCCTTATTGATGATATAGGTCGTAGGAAGTACTTTGGAGCTCAATACCTTTGGTTCTTTGGACTGTGGAAAATACACAGGAAGATCGTAATTTTTTCGGTTCAAAAAATCCAATACCTTTTGCTCCTCCTCATTGGTGACGAACATAAAGGTAACCTTATCCCCATAATCGTTATAAAGGTTCTGCATACTGGGCATTTCGGCAATGCATGGCGCACACCAGGTGGCCCAAAAATTGACAAGAACTACCTTCCCTTTTTGGGTATCAAATTGAAAATGCTCCATTTTGGTGTCTTTCAATTCCCATTTGTAGGAATCCAGGGGAACTTGCAGCTCCGCTTTCATCATAGCAGCACTACTGGAAAGTAATCTGCTCGCCATGACTTTGAGTTTAAAACCAATAGGCGTAAACAACATAAGGATGACCGCCAAGATGAAGGCAGCGTTTATCCATTGTTTTTTGCCTATTTTAAAAGCCATAGCTATTCCTTTATCAGTTCGTCCAGGATATCCCTTACCTTACTATTGTCCCAATCTGCGATCCCTTCCTTATGAATCACAATATTACCGGATTTATCCAATAAATAGGATGAAGGAACTACCTCATCACTGATCGGCATCTTCTCCCCAATGATCAAATAGGTCACTGGAAAGGTAAAACCGTGTTCTTCCATAAAGGCTTCTACAGGTTCCCGCTCCTCATTGGTAATGATATAAAAATCCATTTTATCCTTATACTGATCATAAAGATCTTGGATACTGGCCAATTCTGCTACACAAGGTAATTTCCATGAAGCCCAAAGATTGATGAGGACCACGTTTCCCTTGGATTTTTTGAAGTTAAAAAAGTTCCAGTTTTCATCTTTCAGTCGCCAATCATAATCTGTGATACGTTCCCGATCCGATACTTCGGTCACATCTGGACTAAAAGAAAATATTTTATTCAATAAAACCTTACCATAATACCCTACAGGTGTTACAAAAAATGATACAATAAAGGCAATAAGCAATATATTAAGAAAGGTCTTTTTAGTAATTTTCATGTGTGAATTTATTTCCCATCAAAACTAAAAAACTCCTGATGATAATCAGGAGTTTTTATGAACTATTTAAAAAATGAATTTAGGAAACATTTTCCCTTTTTATCACATTTAATGCAGAACCTTCATTGAACCAATCTATTTGTGATTGGTTGTAGGTATGGTTTACTTTTATGGTATCCTTACTGCCATCTTTATGGACTATTTCTAAGGTCAATTGCTTGTCCGGTGCGAATGCTGCTATATCCACGAAATTGAAAGTATCATCTTCCTGAATAAGATCGTAATCTGCTTCATTGGCAAACGTTAACCCCAACATCCCTTGTTTTTTAAGGTTTGTTTCATGGATACGTGCAAAAGATTTTACCAATACGGCTGCCACTCCCAAATGTCTTGGCTGCATGGCCGCATGTTCCCTTGAAGAACCTTCACCATAGTTATGGTCACCCACAACAATGGTCTTAATACCTGCTGCCTTATAAGCTCTTTGTGCATCTGGCACGCCAACATACTCTCCGGTAAGCTGATTCTTTACGAAATTGGTCTTCTTATTATATGCGTTTACAGCACCGATCAAGGTATTGTTCGCAATATTATCCAAGTGTCCTCTGTAACGCAACCATGGACCTGCCATTGAGATATGGTCCGTAGTACATTTTCCAAAGGCTTTGATCAATAATTTTACGCCTTGTAAGCTTTCTGGTGTAAGAGGAGTGAAAGGTTCCAATAATTGTAATCTTTCTGATTTTGGGTCAACCTTAACCACCACACTAGACCCATCCTCATTAGGGGCCAAATATCCGGCATCCTCAACATCAAATCCTAACGGTGGAAGTTCTATTCCCAACGGTTCGTCCAATTTTACCTCTTCCCCATTTTCGTTCAAAAGGGTATCGGTCATTGGATTAAAGTCCAAACGCCCTGAAATTGCGATTGCAGCCACCATTTCTGGAGATCCTACAAAGGCATGCGTATTTGGATTTCCATCGGCCCTTTTGGAGAAGTTTCTGTTAAAGGAATGTACAATAGTATTCTTCTCATCCCCTTTTAGGTCGCTTCTGTCCCACTGTCCGATACATGGACCACAGGCATTTGTAAATACTGTAGCTCCAAGATTTTCAAAGATCTGCAATAGGCCATCCCTTTCGGCGGTAAACCTAATTTGCTCAGAACCTGGGTTAATTCCAAAATCTGATTTTGCTTTTATTTTTTTATCTACGGCTTGTTTGGCAATAGAGGCGGCACGGGTCAAATCTTCGTAGGAAGAGTTGGTACAGGAACCGATCAATCCCCAATCTACCTTAATAGGCCATCCATTTTCTCTAGCCTTTACTCCCAATTCACCCACTGGTGTGGCCAAATCCGGTGTAAACGGACCATTTAAGTGAGGTCTTAGTTCATCTAGGTTGATCTCTATCAACTCATCAAAATATTTTTCTGGATTGGCGTATACCTCTGGATCAGCTGTTAAGTGTTCCTTTACAGCATTGGCAGCATCGGCTATATCGCTTCTGTCCGTAGCTCTCAGGTAACGCTCCATAGATTCGTCGTATCCAAAAGTAGATGTTGTTGCCCCTACTTCGGCACCCATGTTACAAATGGTTCCTTTTCCAGTACAGGAAAGGTTTTTGGCACCATCGCCAAAATATTCTATAATAGCTCCAGTTCCCCCTTTTACGGTAAGGATCCCGGCTACTTTTAGGATAACATCCTTTGAGGAGGTCCAACCAGAGATATTACCGGTCAATTTTACTCCTATCAGTTTTGGAAATTTCAATTCCCAAGCCATTCCGGCCATTACATCAACGGCGTCAGCACCACCAACTCCAATGGCAACCATTCCCAATCCACCAGCGTTTACTGTGTGGGAATCCGTACCGATCATCATTCCTCCTGGGAAGGCGTAATTTTCCAATACAACTTGGTGGATAATTCCAGCTCCCGGCTTCCAAAATCCAATTCCATATTTATTTGATACCGATTCCAAGAAATCGAATACCTCTGCACTTGTGCTATTGGCAACCTTTAAATCGGCCGCTGCTCCACTTTTCGCCTGGATCAAGTGATCACAGTGCACTGTGGTAGGAACCGCAACCTTAGGTTTTCCTGCTTGCATAAACTGCAATAAGGCCATTTGAGCGGTCGCATCCTGACATGCTATACGATCCGGTGCAAAGTCAACATAGTCCTTGCCCCTTTTAAATTCCTTTGTAGGATTTCCATCCCATAAATGGGAATATAAAATTTTCTCCGAAAGGGTCAGTGGTCTTCCAACGATCTCGCGTGCTTTATCAACGCGCTCGGCCATATTGGAATACAATCCCTTGATCATATCGATGTCAAATGCCATTATATTGTTTTGTGTTTAAGTTATTGCAATTCAACAAAAATAATAAAATAGAATAGGCAAACGAAATTTTAAGAGCACGATTCATATCATTTTAATTGAAAAATCAATGAATGGTTCACAAAAAAATGAATTTGTTAATTTTTTAGAAAGAAATAAGCGTATTTGCTTACGATAACGATTGAAGTAAGGGGATTCGGATTAGACTAAACGCAGAATTATGTCATCTTCGGAGATCCCTTCGGCCTCTGCCTTGTAGTTTTTGATGATTCTGTGTCTTAAAATACCCCAGGCAACCGCTTTTACATCTTCTATATCCGGCGAGAACTTACCATTGACCGCGGCATGTGCCTTAGCACCCAAAATAAGGTTTTGGGATGCCCTTGGACCAGCTCCCCAGTCGATATATTGTTTTACAAAATCCGATGCTGTCGGCAAATTAGGTCTGGTGCTGTTCACCAGTCGCACTGCATATTCCACCACATTATCGGGAACTGGAATCCTGCGGATCAAATGTTGCACTTCCACGATCTCTTGGGCGCTAAACAGCGCATTTAAAGTTGCTGTATGGTCTGAGGTCGTTGTTTTTACTACTTCGATCTCTTCCTCTATGGAAGGATATTGTAACTCTATGGCGAACATGAAACGGTCCAATTGCGCTTCTGGCAAAGGATAGGTACCTTCTTGTTCAATAGGGTTCTGTGTGGCGAGAACGAAGTAAGGCTCCGCCAATTTATATTGGTTCCCCGCAATGGTAACCGACCTTTCCTGCATGGCCTCCAAGAGGGCCGCCTGCGTTTTAGGTGGCGTACGGTTAATTTCATCTGCTAGGATGATATTGGAAAATATCGGGCCCTTGATGAACTTAAAATTACGGTTTTGGTCCAATATCTCACTACCAAGAATATCACTGGGCATTAGATCTGGCGTAAACTGAATCCGCTTAAAATCGAGTCCCAAAGTTTTGGCAATCGTATGAACCATTAAGGTCTTTGCAAGTCCGGGCACACCGATCAAAAGGGAATGTCCACCGGTATAGACGGACAATAGTATTTGGCTGACCACCTCATCTTGGCCAATGATCACCTTAGCAATTTCTTGCTTTAAAGCTTTGTGTTTTTCTACTAACCTATTGATGGACGCAACGTCTGACATGCATTTACTCCTTTACCCAGTTATTCGCAAAATCGCATCCTTTGTTGTCCTTGTTTACACTGATATAGGTTTCATCTATATGCTCGGCCATCCACTTTTCAATGGCTTTGAACTGCTTATCACGAAGTGCCAACTCCTGGATCTTTAAATAATCTTTCGCAAAGTTTGCCTCATGCTCATCATACCTATTGGTAATCTTCATGATCTTATATTTTGGAGCCCCTCCTCTTGGATCTTCCTCTAAAATAGGCTGGGAAATCTCGTTATCCTTTAGGTTACGTACCTGATTGTACAGGGTAGGGTCCATTTTTGTCAATTCAAAGCGAGAATCAAAATTGGTAGGGTTCCTCAAAAGACCTCCATCAAATTTCGTTTCTTTTTCATCAGAGAAATTCTGGGCGGCCTCGGCAAAAGTATATTTTCCATCAATTACATTCTGACGGATACTATCCAATTCCACCTTGGCAGCATCCATAGCATGCTGTGGGATTTCCGGAGCAATCAATATATGCCTCAGATCTACTTCCTGTCCCCTTATCTTTTCTATATAGATAATATGATAGCCAAAGACTGTTTCAAAAGGCTCGGATATCTCCCCTTCCCTTAAGCTAAAGGCTACATCCTTGAATTCTTTTACGAATCCCGTCTGTCTGGTCATACTGTAAAAACCACCTTTGGATTTAGATCCTGGATCTTGGGAGTACAGAATGGCCTTTACACTAAAACTAGCGCCATTATCTTCCACATCGGCTTTAATGCCTCTCAACTTATCTATCACCTTCTGCTTTTCCACTTCCGGAGCCTTAGGTTCCTTTACAATTTGCGCAATTTCCAATTCAGCACCAAATACTGGACGTTCGTCTGCCGGAATCTTATTAAAGAACTGGCGCACCTCTTCTGGGGTAATCTCAATCTCCCCAACAATTTTCTGCTGCATTTTCTCGGACAGCATCCTCAATTTGTTGATCTTATAAAGCTCATCCCTAAAACTCTCTTCATCATCCTTACGGTAGAACTTCAAAACTTTTTCTATGGAACCTACCTGCGACACAAGAGATTGCAACTGCCTTTCACTGGTGGCATTCACCTCATCATCGGAAACCAAGATACTATCCTGTACTGCCTGGTGGGCATACAAACGGTCTTCCATTAATTTCCCCAACAAACCGCAACGGGTTATATCTTCTGTTGATGCCCCTTGACTTCGAAGATCGATCAAGGTTTTCTCAATATCCGATTCCAAAATAACGTAATCGCCAACTACTGCAGCTACTCCGTCCAATTTTATCCTTTTGAAATTGTTTACAGTATCTTTTTTGTACCCTTCATTGGCTTCCACTGTAATATCTTGTGGTTCTACCTGCGTATCGGGCATTTCATTGTTATCCTGTGCATACCCCAATACTGTTACTAGTAAAGCGGTTAAAAATGTGATCATCCTATTCATCTTGTACATATATCTCAAATTCTTTTTCTTTTACGGCCTCATCAATAATCTCGGTTTCCAGCTTCCGCATATAATCCAACCTTCTTCTATTCATGAGCACCTGTCTAATTGAAGGCCTTATAAAGGACAATGGTGCAATATCATTCACCTCAAGCACATCAATTACCTTGCCCAAATATACCCCTAATGAATCCTGTATTTCAAAAAATTGTGATTTTTTTAAATACTGATTCTCATTTTCAAGGCTTAAGGGAGTAATTTCCTTAACGATCTTGGACACCTTTACCCATACCGAATCATTGAGGTTTAGTTTTCTAAACTGCACGCTAATAGAGTCTAGATAGGCTTGATCCCTTTTATTGAATCGTTTTAATTTTTCGGCCAGGGCATCCTTTTTCATAAACTGTGGAGGTATTTCCACAAAACGGATCATCATGAGTTTCTCCCTTAACTTAAAATTCTCCTTTTCATTCTCATAAAAGGCGAACAGCTCTTCTTCATTTACAATAGTATCCAGCGCCTGTTGCACCAAGGCCTCTTTGTATGCCCTTGTGTATAGATCTATCCTGTAATCGTCTACCAGTTTATCAAATTCGGCCAGTCTATCTACCGGTAAATTGATTTTTGATTTTGATAGAAGCAATTGCTTGGATGCCCAAATATTTATATAATTGGAAACAAAGGAAGCACTATCCTCTTTAGACATGTTATCCGTAATAAGTGGCGCGATATCCTCCTGATATAAATAGACTTCCCCAACACGGGCAATAGCCCTGTTATCCTTCTTTTTTTTCCAGATCCCCTCGCATGAAGCTCCTAAAAAAAGAAGAGCAACTGCTAGAAGCAGGGTGAAAAGTTTAATGAATTGTCTTGTTATAAAAAACATCCTGCAAAAGTAACAAATAACCATCGCTGTGCAAGTTCTGATTTTCTGCCAAAAATCAACTATTTTTAACAAATGTTTAGAAACACTAAGCCATTGTAAACTGAAAAAACATTTGGGACCCAGTTCCTTATTACCCATGAGCAACCGAAGAATAAAATTGATTTGGGACTTTAGAGGCCCTACTTCCGCTAAAACAGCTGAACACCACGAAATACACTTAACGGATTATATCATTGCTGAGAAATTGGATTTGGGCATAACCGGTTGCAAGACGTATAGCGAGATGCACAGTATTGCCTTTTTGGTGGTTGACGAATCTAAAATGATACAGGTCCGTGATGCCTTAAAACCACATAGGGGAGAAGTTTATGAAGACTAATCCACACACTGGCAATGGTGCCTTTAAAATTTAAAACTATCGCCTTGAACCACAAATACCTCTTCGCATTTTGGATACTATTAACGACTTTCAGCTGTAAGGAAGACACTTCTTCTCCTCCAGTGGATCCTTTGGCATATGTCCTCCAATCCAATCATCCGAATATAAAAAGGGTAATGGATAGTATTTCGAAGTACGAAGTACAGATCCGTTTAACTACGGTGACCAGAAGAAATGATAGCGTAATATTAGGTGACCATGATTTTCAGACTAATGCAGAAAATTATTTTTATCCTGCAAGTACCGTCAAGTTGCCCATTGCTGTCCTGGCATTGGAAAAACTGAACGAGAACGATACCCTTACCATGGATACCCGCTTTTTTGTGGAAGGAGATACCATCACGACCACTTTTGCCGAGGAAATCATCAAAATATTCGCGGTAAGCGATAACGATGCCTATAACAGGTTATTCGAGTTTTTGGGCACGGATGAGATCAATAGCCGATTGGAAAATAAGGGCATCGCACCTATTCGCATCTCCCACAGATTATCCACCGAAAATGCGGACCGCACCACAACCAGACCACTTGTGGTGTATTTGAATGACAGCACCCTTATGAATAGGACGCGATCCTACAACAAAGCCCCTAGACCATTATCCCTGAACAGTATCAAAAAAGGAAGGGGATATTATGATGATGATGGAGAACTTATTATGGAACCTTTTGATTTTAGCCTTAAAAACTATTACCCTATTGAAGCCCAGCACGCCGTACTGAAACGAATCATGTTTCCCGAATTATTTTCAAAAAAAGAACAGTTCCATATTAATAAAGAACAACGACAACGCCTTTTGAAGGCCATGAGTGTCCTCCCAAGAGAGGTGGGCTATAATGTAAAGGAATTTTATGACAGCTATGGGAAGTTCTTTATGTACGGGGATACAAAAGACCTAATCCCAAAGGCTCCTAAAATTTACAATAAAGTGGGATATGCCTATGGAGCCTTAACAGATTGTGCGTATATTAAGGATACAAAAAACGATGTTGAATTTTTGATCACGGCCACCATTTTGGTGAACGAGGATGGCATCTTTAATGATGACCAATACGAGTATGAATCGGTGGGCATCCCTTTTCTCGCCGAATTGGGCAGGGAGCTCTACCAACTGCAATTATCCATAAATAATGGAACCTATGGAACTACTGACCTTTGATTCCTTCACCAAGAAAATATATATCAAGGCATCCTTGGAAAAAATATACTGGTGCTGGGCCACTACGGAGGGCATCATGTCCTGGTTCTTGAGAAGGGCAGAATACCTGGGAGCAGATGCAAAAGTGAGAAACCCGTCCGACTTCATTCAAGAAGGGGATACGTATATCTGGGAATGGCACAATTGGGACGGACAGGAAAAAGGGAGCGTTCTGAAAGCTAACGGCAAAGATTTTTTGGAAATCAGCTTTGCCGGTGATTGTCGTGTGGCCATAACACTGCAAGATAAGAGCTCTAGTATATTGGTCACCCTGAAACAATACAACATTCCAACGGACGAAAAGAGTAAAATGCAAATCCATTATGGGTGTAGCAATGGATGGACTTTTTGGTTGGCCAACCTAAAGGCTTACCTGGAACATGGCATCCTCCTGAATGAAACAGAGCACGATTTACGCCAATTTCCCAATGCAGGCCTGGAATTTGTAAATATGTGATCCCTTCAAAAAAACGCAAATTGATCCTCCAAAAAGTACCTTTTCAAGATAATAATTATCCCCAAAAAATAAATCTTCCAATAGCAATAGGTCAGATCAATAATTAGGATTAGCTTTGCGCCCAGTTTAAAAAAAAATTGTCGGTATTCCACTCATAACCAATTATTTATAGAGGTCTGTTTGGGATATATAAAAGGAAAATGCATGAAGCGTATTAATGAATACAAGAAATTGTTCAACGTTGAAAAGGATATAGACCTAAAACAACTTAAAACAACCTATAGAAATTTAGTAAAAGAGTGGCATCCGGATAAATTCCAGAAAGAAGATGCCCTTTTTGAAGAGGCTCAGGTAAAGAGTCAAAAAATCATAGATGGATACCATTTTTTGGTGAGCATTGCGCCAGAAACCAAGGAAGCCAATTTGGATGAGTACAAGATAACCACCAATG
Source organism: Sediminicola luteus (assembly GCF_040566555.1). GTDB lineage: Bacteria > Bacteroidota > Bacteroidia > Flavobacteriales > Flavobacteriaceae > Sediminicola. The sequence goes on from NZ_JBEWYP010000010.1 coordinate 50,788, forward strand.
AATCTGGCATTGCGGATTTTACGCATAAAGGCTTGTTAATGGAAATCACCTTTTTGGACGGCAATACCTACGAATTTTTTGGGGTGACCAAGAATATTTATGTGAAGATGATCAATTCTGATAAGCAAATGCGTTTTGCCAAGAGGAACATTTTCAACTCATATTTGTATAGAAAATCGAAAAAAAGCGCATAAAAACAAAATCATATGATTTAAATCAGAGAAATCTAATTTATTAATACGATCTTTGTCAACTATTTAGTAATTAATTAATTTTTATAATGAGTACAGGAACAGTAAAATTTTTCAACGATGCAAAAGGATTTGGCTTCATAACTGAAGAAGGATCTAACAAAGAACATTTTGTACACGTATCAGGTTTGATCGACGAAATCCGTGAGGGTGACGAAGTTGAATTTGAATTGGAGCAAGGAAAAAAAGGATTGAACGCGGTTAACGTAAAAGTTATCGACTAACTTCATTTCTTTTCTAGAAATAAGGCCTATCGATTGATAGGCTTTTTTTATGCCCAAAAATGAGCTACTGTGAGCTTTTCCGGTTTAAGCTTGATCCATTTTTGACTATATTGAAGTAACCTAAGCAATAGACTATGGTGCTTCTTTCTAAATGGGTCCTTATTTTATTTGGAATATTCCTAATTGGAGTAGCCTTCCTGATGCTTTTATACCCTACCAAGGCCAGGGCAACTATTAGAAAAGCCGGCAGCACCCCCTTTATCAATTATATGGAAATATCCCTTCGGATGGTACCAGCAGCCGCTTTGGTCCTTTATGCCGATTTTTCCACATACCCAATGATATTCCTTGTCTTGGGATGGTTTATGTTGGCCACTTCCCTGGTACTATATTTTGTTCCCAGAAGGTTGCACCATCAATACGCATTAAAATGTGCATCGCTTTTAAACCCAACGGTTATCCGATTCATATCTCCCCTTTCCCTTCTCTTTGGAATATTTATTATCTACGGCACCATTTCATAAATACAGCAATTGACTATGGAATCACCACTTAAATCTTCTGGGTGAATCCTATCTATGTATAGCGAAAATACTCGCTTTTAGGCATATATAGAGATTATTTTATATCTTTAAATACCTCCCCTATAAAAAAATCCCGTTCAATCCACAATTCACAGCAAATGGAAGCAACGCGAATAACATCAATACCCCTATAATTAATTGTAGAGATATAAATGGATATAAAACCAAACATTGGTTCGTTAGAGCATAGGATAAAGGAGCTGGAAGCCCAACTAGTCACTGCGGAGTCACACCATTTGCAAGTTGGCTACTACCAACATATGTTGAACCATACCCAAGAACTTTCCAATATTGGAAGTTGGAATTGGGATCTTGGCACCAACACCGTAGAGTGGTCGGATATGATGTTTAAATTGTTGGGGCTAGAACCTAATGAAGCAGTCCCTTCCTATGATCTCGCACTCCATCACGTCCATGAAAAAGACAAAAAATTTTATGTTAAGGCTCTGGAGGAGGCGGTTAATAATAAGACATCATACTATTTGGAAAATAGAATTGTTAAAAAAGACAACTCGGTTATTTCCGTTATTTCCCGAGGTAGCTGTTTTAAGGATTCCGAGGGCAACCTAGTCCGTATGATAGGGACTGTACAGGATATTACGGAGCAACAAAAAGCCTTTGATAAACTCTTGGAGGTGAATAAAAATGCAAAAGAGATCGAAAAAAAATTACAAGAAGCCCAACGCATATCCATGATTGGAAGTTGGGAATATGAACCCAAAACCAAACGCTTTCAATGGTCCAACGAGATGTACCGTATTTTTGGCCAGGATTCCGATGAAAAGAATCCTACTTTTAGGAACATTAAAAAAATGATGTCTCCCAAAGATTGGGTGGAACTTGATAAAGCCCTTTCAAAAGCAACACAGGAGGGAGTACCATTTCAATTGAACGTAAAGCTAAATCTCCAAAATGGTACAAATAAAACGGTTATCATCATCTGTCAGCCTGATTTTAAAAAAACCGGTGAGATGTACAGTTTGAAAGGGACCATACAAGATATTTCTACCTTAAAAATTGCAGAAGACAAACTACAGAACTTGAATTTATCCTTGGAAGAAAAGGTCGAGGAACGCACTTCGGAACTAATGCATTCCTTGGAAAGGGAAAAGAAGATCAGTGATCTAAAATCTAATTTTGTCTCTATTACCTCCCATGAATTCCGTACCCCATTGACCATCATCAGCCTTTCTGCCACACTTATAGAGAAATATATACATAAGGGAAAACTGGACCATATACAGCTACAATTAGATAAGATACGATCTTCTGTGATAAATCTGGTGCAGATCTTGGATGACCTTCTCACCATTGGAAAAATAGAGGGTGGTAAGGTTAATACCCAAAAAATAGCCACTAATATTAAGAAGCTTACGACCGCCCTGATGACGAAAATTAGTGTCATAACCAAAAAGGGGCAAAATTTAAACTATACCCATCAAGGATCTACCGACACCAATATTGATGTAAACCTATACGGCGGTATTTTTATAAACCTGATATCGAATGCCATTAAATATTCCGATGGTGATATTCAAATCAAAACACAGCTTCAAGGACCTAATATGGTCCTGTCTATTGTGGATTCAGGAATAGGAATTCCCTTAGTGGACCAAAAGAAGATTTTCAGTAAATACTTTAGAGGGAGTAATTCTACCCATATTGCAGGTACAGGGCTTGGCCTCAATATCGTATTTCAGTACGTAGAACTATTAAAAGGCAGTATAGAATTTACGAGTATTCCCGGCAAAGGTACTACCTTTATAGTGGTGCTACCCTCATAACATAAAAGTACCAACCAATAAACCAAAATCTTCTTCTTATGAAAAAAGCCATCAGAAATGTATTAGCAGTCCTGTTAGGGCTGGTTATTGGTAGTGTCGTGAACATGGGGCTCATTATGTCAGGGGGCGATGTTATTCCACCCCCCGAAGGCGCCGATGTCTCTACCATGGAAGGACTTAAGGCCTCCATGCACCTCTTTGAGGCCAAAAATTTTATTTTCCCTTTTCTGGCCCATGCGCTGGGGACATTTGCTGGTGCCCTGTTAGCGGCACTAATTGCAGCCTCCTATAAAATGAGGTATGCCTTTGGGATTGGTGCGGCCTTTATGTTGGGCGGTATCATCAATAGCTTTCTACTGCCAGCCCCCTCATGGTTTATTGTCACGGATCTGGTGGGTGCCTATATTCCCATGGCCTGGTTTGGAGGGAAATTGGCATTGGGCCTTCAAAGAAAAAGAAGTAACATAACCCTATAGAACTCATGAAATATACCGTTTCCATAGACATTGATAGGCCTATTGACAAGGTCATTGAACTTTTTGATAATCCGGACAATTTAAAGAAATGGATGGAAGGCCTTCAGAGTTTTGAACATCTGAGCGGCACTCCGGGACAGGTAGGGGCAAGATCCAAGTTAGTTTATAAAATGGGCAAGCGCGATATAGAGATGATAGAGACGGTCACTGTACGCAAATTACCACAGGAATTTAGTGGCACATATGAGGCAGACGGCGTCTTCAATATTGTAAAAAACAAGTTCGAGAAAATCTCGGATACCAAAACCAAGTACATTACTGAACAGGAATTTGAATTCAAGGGCATGATGAAGTATTTCGCTTTTCTGATGCCATGGGCCTTTAAAAAGCAATCCATGAAATACCTTAAAGCCTTTAAAAATTTTGCAGAAGGGCAGGCATAATATTCAAATTCCGTAAATTAGAGGGTATGTTTTCTCATTTAGTTACAGTACAATGAACCAAAACTTCCATCTATGAAAAAATCGGCTTCATTTTATTTCCTCCTTATTTTCCTGGCCACCCTTTGCAGTTGCAATGGGCAACCCAAAAGTAATACCCAGACTCCCCTCCCATCCCAAAGCCAGGGAATTGTAGGCGGAGGTTGCGATGGCTGCGAGCTCATGTACGTTGGGATGCCCAAAAATATCGCTGCGGTTGATACCAGTGCCGGATGGACAGGAAAGGGTCAAAAATTACTTATTACAGGTACCGTTTATAAGCTTGGTGGGAAGATTCCAGCCCCTGACGTAATCATCTATTACTGGCAAACCGATGCAGATGGATACTACTCCCCTGTTGAGGGGATGGACCCAAAAGCGAGAAGACATGGGCATTTAAGGGGCTGGGTAAAGACAAACGAGAAGGGACATTATTCCATATATACAATTAGGCCCGCCCCCTACCCTAAGGATGTAATGCCCGCCCATATCCATACGGCCATCAAGGAGCCCAATATCCCCGATGAATATTATATAGACGAGTTTGTATTTGATGATGATCCTTTGCTGCTCCCTGCCTGGAAAAAGAATCCACCAGAAAATAGGGGTGGTAGTGGCAAACTAAGGGTCATGATTTCCGATGACCTGCAGATTGCAGAAAGCAATATTGTCTTGGGGTTGAATATCCCTAACTATCCTGAAAAACCAGCTTCGGAAAACAAATCCGGACTGGAAATTGGGGAAGACCAACCTTCTTTTACGACATTCCATGCCTGGGGTCCCGATAAAGGCTCCAAAACCTGTCCCGTTTGCAAGTACGGCCGTTACCACGGGATTGTTTATTTTGTGGGCAACAATCCCGATTGGCAGGATATTAAAAAATGGTTGACATATTTGGAACAGGAAAGCCGTAATAGAAGCAAATACCTAAAAGCCTATTTTGTCTATGGAAACGAAAACGGTTATTCCAAAGAAAAAAGAATGAAGGAACTGGAAGAGGTGGGCAAGGAACTGAACTTGGAACATTTGGCACTGACGTTTGTTCCTTCCTTTTCTGATAAGAGCAGTGAGATACACCTCAACAAATTGGATCCTCAGGTGGAAAACACATTCATTGTATACAAATACCGCACTATTATAGATAAATATGTGGACCTCAAACCCACAGCAGAGAATTTCTTAAAGGTATCAGAAACCCTGGACGCAACTACCAATGAATATTTTGGCCTTCCCGTTCCTGAGCACGACTGATTCCTTAGTGTCACTGCGAGTGATGTCGACAGATCACTTCCACCAAAAACTCTACGAAACTCTGGCGTTCCCATGTGCTGGGCCAAGAGGTTTATGACACCCAAAAGATACGTTCCAATGTTCATAACTTTTTCGCACGCCTGTAGAATTATATCTAAAATTGTGAGGTAATATTCTCTATCTTCGTTTTGGAAATTGGATAGGAATCAGACGAATAAAATAGTCTGTTATTTCTTTCCTTGGAGAATATCAAACTTAATCAACCTACACATTGAAAAAAACCTTCGCTTTCCTTAGCCTTTTGCTCATCTTAACGTCTTGTACCTACGAATGTGACTGTGACGTTCTGGAAGACGGTACAATAGATTGTCCCTGCGGAAATTAACCCTTTTATAATTGAACCTTAGTCTTACCAAAAGTTATCAATCATACCCTATATGTCCACCACCCTTCGTCAGCTTTTTGTCATTTCCTTTATGGCACTTCTTACTACCCACATAGTCATGGCCCAACCAAAAAAAGGAGAATTTATAAATGCTTCCATAGGCCTTGGGGTAAGTGCCCCCTATGAGGAAGTAGATATATACGGTTCTGGTTTCTATGCACTAGGAGAATATGTGTTTGCAATGACCAAATGGTTCGGTGTTAAACCTTATGCTGGATTAATTTTTACGTCACCCGATAAGAACAGCACCCAAGAGGACCTTTCCCAATACAAAGTTACTTCGAACGCCTTTTTATTGGGAGGAAAAATCAGACTTGCTGCCCCCATTCCCTGGGTTGCTCCTTACATCGAAACTGGCCTTGGTGTATCTTTAGGATCATTTGAAACCTATACCCCAAATACAAATATTAAAAAGAAAGGACTCTTGATGCATTTACCAATAAGTACTGGTTTGGCCTTGGGGCGTGATCATAATATTGATTTTGCATTTACATATTACTACCACCCATCGGTAGACCAGTTCTCGGGAGCATTGGCCGTAGGGCTTTCCTTTCCTTTGAATCAATAATTGCTGTCCTTAGAGTTTTAGGTTTTGTCTGTTCTCAGCATTAAAATGGTTCCTTTAATCCACTTCTTAAGGTCATATGGAGTGTAAGAAAGAGGTCTAAAGCACCTTAAAATTCTCTTTCGTTACTGTTAATAACTTCGTACAAAATCATAGATTTCTGCCCAAGAAAATGAGGTCATATGGTCTGTCTTGCTTTCTGATTATCAATCACCTAAAGATTGACATAGTGACTTTATACCAACGTTTTGCATAATACAAAAGCTGACTTCAAATCTTATCCTTATAAAACAAATAAATCCAAATAGACCTTGACAATTTGAAATTGATAGTACTTAACAGAAATGCTATAATAGCAATAATAGCGAAAACCCTTAAAGGTGATAAATCAATAAAATACCAAAACACCACTAGACTTGCTATCATTTGTGCCGCAGCGAGTGCATAACTCACAAACATAGCACCAAAAAAGAAGCCAGTTTCTCTCTCAAATTTATAATTACATTCAAGACATCTATCGTTCATTTTAGGAATGTTCAACAGTAAGATATTTCCTTTATTTTTAAAAATCTTTCCTTTTTTGCAATTCGGACACTGACAATTCAAAGCATCAATAATTTTACTCATAACGTAGTATTTATTAAACTGCAAAATTAAGACCATAAAACACTTTAGTTCCTATAGAATGGACGCTGTTTTTTGTACTTTTAGGACATTTACTATGAAAATACCAGTTTTAAATATTAGTCAATTTAAAGAATCTACACCTCTCAATGATGTATACATAAATTCTTTTTCAAATCACATTCAGCTCAACAAGAATTTAATCAACAATCCTCATAGTCATAATTTCTATTTATGTGTACTCTTTACCGAAGGCACAGGTACACACGAAATCGATTTTAATTCATATAGGATAAACCCTGGCAAAGTATTCTTTTTAAAACCAGGTCAAACACATTTTTGGAAATTTGAGACACAACCTGAAGGATTTATCATTTTTCATTCACAAGAATTTTATGAACTAAAGTTTTTAGAACATAAACTCAATTCATTTCCTTTTTTTTATTCGTATCAAAATCCTCCTGTATTAGAATTAGAGCCCAAACAACTCTACGAATTAAATCTTAAGTTTCAAGAAGCTTATATCGAATATTTAAAAGCTAACCTTTTAAGAGAGTTAAAAATAGTAAATTGCCTAAACCACATTTATATAGAATTAACGAGGGCTTACACGGTTAATATCAATTTAGAAAAACTTAATTCTTCTAATTATTCTGGCATACTTGAAACTCTCGAAAACTTAATAAACACCCATTTCTACAAAGAAAAATTTCCCAAATTTTATGCTTATGAATTAAACATAACCACTAAACATCTTAATAGAGTAGTAAAAAAAACAATAAATAAAACGACAAGCCAATTAATTTCTGAAAGGATAATTCTAGAAGCAAAACGCTTGATTGTACATTCTCACGACAATTTATCGAATATCGCGTACACCTTGGAATTCTCGGACTATGCTTATTTTTCAAAGTTTTTTAAATCAAAAACAGGCATGACGCCTTTAGATTTTAGGAAAAAATATTTTTGATAAAACGTTGAGGATGTAAAAGTACTATGCACAACACCGTATAAAATTAATTACTACCAAAGGCTTACCTTTTGCTTGTTTTGTATTTGGAAAGTCGCTTTTAAAGCAGTTTAATGATGATTTTAAAATTTCAGGTTTGAAACCAGACTTTATAAAGTAAAACAGCTTTAATAGCTTATTGTCAATCCGAAAAATTAAGCGTATTTTCTCGCAACTAAATCTTGTGCAAACCCTTTAGAAATACTAATTATGAAATACAAAGCACCCTTTTTTATAGTTCTCCTTTTAGTCTTCCTCCAAGGAAATTACATGTTTGGTCAGGTCTATGCCAGAAACGGCATGGTTGCTTCCAGTAGCAAAATAGCTTCCCAAGTTGGGGTGGATATACTTAAAAAGGGTGGAAATGCCATTGATGCTTCTGTCGCAACGGCATTTGCCTTAGCCGTCACCCATCCTTCAGCCGGGAATATTGGAGGTGGAGGTTTTTTGGTATTTATGAATTCTTCAGGAACAACTACCACCATTGACTTTAGGGAAAAAGCACCATTAAATGCATCTCCCAATATGTTTCTAGATGATGCAGGGAATCTTGCAAAAGGAATGAACCTCTACGGAATGGAGTCGAATATCAATCACATTGGCGCTAAATCGGTGGGAGTACCTGGAACAGTGGCTGGACTGTATCTGGCACATCAAAAATATGGGAGTCTACCGTGGGAAAATTTGATTCAGCCAGCCATTGATATAGCCAAAAATGGTTTTCCGCTTACCTGGGACCTCTTTAATGCGGCCACATTTTTTGAAACCAACTCCCCTGTTCCTTTTCTGAAAAATTACTTTAAAAATGCCAATGGTGAACCCACACAGTTCGGAGAATTGTGGAAACAACCTGAGCTGGCCAATACCTTAACGGAAATCCGGGATCATGGTCAAGATGGTTTTTACAAAGGCGCTGTTGCCAAGGAGATTGTTCGTTTTATGAAAGAAAATGGAGGTCTTATTTCCCTAAAAGACCTTGAGCGCTACACGGCCATAGAAAGGAAGCCGATCAAAGGGACTTATAAAGGTTACGATATCTATTCCATGCCTCCACCAAGTTCAGGAGGCGTGGCACTTATAGAAATGATGAACCTAATGGAATTGGCCAACCTGGATTCCATAGAATTCAATTCTGCGGCATACGTGCATTTGATAGCCGAAGCTATGCGAAGAGCCTTTGCCGATAGGGCAGAACATTTAGGGGATTCTGATTTTAATTTAGATACACCCTTGGATAAACTGACATCCAAATCATTTGCGCAAACTCGTTTCGAAAATATTGATATGACCAAAGCCTCCATAAGTGACACAACCAAATTTGGGCAGATGTACGATGGAAGTAGCACCACTCACTTTTCTGTGATGGATAAAGAGGGTAACGCTGTATCCCTAACCTACACCTTGGAACATTCCTATGGATCAGGAATGGGTGCCGAGAAGCTAGGCTTTATTTTCAATAATGAAATGGGCGACTTTAACCCACAACCCGGTTTTACCACAAGTTCGGGCCAAATTGGAACAAACCCCAACCTTATTCAACCCGAAAAGAGAATGCTTTCCAGCATGACACCTACCATAGTGGCCAAAGATGGGAAACCCTATCTAATTATTGGAAGCCCCGGAGGAAGAACCATTATCAATACTGTGTTTCAGACGGTGCTGAATGTTTTAGCCTACGATATGCAGGTAGATAAGGCGATCGAAGCTATGAAAATTCATCACCAGTGGTTGCCCGATCAAATTGAATATGAAAGTACACTACTATCGCCAGATACCCGTAAGGCCCTAGAAGGTATGAATCACACATTAGTTCCAGTAAATTCATTGGGTACCCTTATGGGAATTCAACTAGACGCAAAAAATAATATCATGATTGGCGCTTCTGACTCTTCAAGTCCGGACGGGGCTGCAATAGGCTATTAAAAGGTTGTCAAAAAATATGTCTGCCTTTTTCTTGTGAAGTACCTCTATTTTGTACTTTTCCGTGGTGCAATTTATCATTAAATGGATCAACTCATAGATTTCATCCTTCATACGGATGATGCCCTCATCTCCCTAGTGGCCGAAAATATTTATAAGGCCTACTTCATCCTTTTTTTAATAATTATGCTGGAAACGGGGCTGATCGTTTTTCCTTTTTTACCCGGAGACGGATTGTTGTTTTCTGCCGGAGTGGTTGCCGCCTCAACGGATATGAACGTTTGGGTATTATTGGTATTGCTCATTATAGCCGCAATTACAGGTAATATCATCAACTATTACGTGGGACTAACGTTGGGTGCAGGACTAAAGCAGAGCAACAATTATATCATTAAAAACTATCTTATGGCCCATGTTCCAAAGGCCGAGGAATTTTATGCCAAGCATGGGGGACGTGCCATTATTATAGGAAGGTTTTTTCCTATGGTCCGCACCTATATCCCATTTTTAGCCGGTATCGTTCGCATGGAACGACCTATTTTTATGAAATATACGGTGTCGGGAGCTATCATATGGATCATGTTGTTTCTCTTGACTGGATTCTTTGTTGGGGAAATACCTTGGGTGAAAAACAACTATGGGCTTATTTTTGTCAGCCTAGCCATAGTCACCGTTCTTCCTTTGCTCTTTTCTGTTATTATGAAAATATTTAAAAAATTGACTACATAAGTCCAACCATTAAACCACCAACCAACAACCAAAACCGACCTGAACCACTTAAAGCTGGAACTGTCCCTAAAAGCCAAAAATGGGGTCGAATTTATAATTGCTGCTACCCTGCCCAATCAACTCGTGTCAAAGGTTTAAAACATCAAGGTACCTTTCAAAGAATAATTGGTAAAATTGATAAACGGTAAATACGGTGTTGTTATTATTTTCTATATTGCCGAACTGTGTGACGATTGACTGTACGACGTACATCATCAGAGTATCACAATTCAGTTACCAAACATAACCAACATCAAATGACGCATTCCAATTCAGCCTGTACCAAACAAATTCTCTTTGTATTATTTTTAATAATCACCTCTAACGTCAGTTTTGCACAAGTAAATTTGACAAAAGTGGTTTTAAAGTCAGGGGAAACCGTAAATGGTATTAACGGGACATTAAAATCCAAATTCTATAAATATAAAAATTACAGTGGCGGAAAGAATATTAAAATTGCATACTCAGAAATTGATATAATCCAAATCCAGTATGAAAAGGATAATATTAACATCTATGAAGTACTTCAGCGCATGGATGACGGTAAATTTTATCCGGTCCATAAAGCATTTGACGGGAACAAAGTCAAGCTCTATACAACATCCGGTAGCGGAGCAATTCCAATGGCTCCAGGGGGGATGGGAGGATTTGGAACAACCTCATATACTGTAACTACCTTTTATATAAAGAAAACCGATGACGAAAAAATGACCTATTTGGGAGCCTATAATCCCATTATAAATACTTTTAAAGATAATGTTTATCGCTATTTTTCGGACTGCCCCAAACTAATGGAAAAATTGGAAAACAAGGACTTTAAACTCAAAAATGGAGCTCAAGAGATAGCGGAATTCTACGATAAACATTGTGGCATCTAAATATCAATTGACGTTATCAATGGAATACTGGTGTTGCTTCCTTGGGCCCAGTAAGTATTTTAACACCTATAATCCCAACGAAATTTTGGACCGGCAAATTAACCACTCCCTAATATGTGACGCGGAGGAAGATTCTTAACCGGGGAAGGTCCGGCTTTAAAAAAATGCCATTATTTTAGCATTCTCAAACACGTACAATGCCCCATATTTTAAAAAATGAGCTCATAACGGTTCAAATAGACCTTCCACAAGAACAATATCAAGGCTCCCGCTTCGATTGGACGGGAAAAATAACTGCTGTGACCTACCAAAACAAATCGGTTACAGGGATTGAAAGGACAGATCTTGAGGTAAGTCAACACTGCGGAAAAGGGTTTTATAATGAATTTGGGATAGACCAGCCTTTGGGATTTGAGACTACAGAAATTGGAGATTGGTTTCATAAGATTGGCGTGGGACTCCTAAGAAAAGATTCGGACACCTATGACTTCCAAAGGGCCTACGAGGTGCAACCCGCCGAATTTAATGTCACCAAAAACGATACTAAAATATCCATTACCTGTTCTTCTAGGCTTCATAATGATTATGGGTACGTCTTACACAAAGAGATTGCGCTAATGGAAGGTGGTTTTAGGATTAGTTATCAATTAAGGAATACCGGTAAAAAATCCATTGAAACAAGTGAATACAGTCACAACTTTTTGATGGTGGACGAAGAATTGATAGGTCGTAATTATCATTTAAAATTCCCATTTTCCCTGCAGCCCGACCATTTTGGGGAAACGGTGAACCCTGAAAGGAAAGTGGTGGTCGGTAATAACGATTTTTCATTCCTAGGAACACCTGAGGAGCAATTCTTTTTTAGCAACCTATCAGGAAGCAACAAGGTTACGGCACAATGGGAACTTCAAAATAGCAATAGTAAGATCGGGATTCGAGAAACGGGTAGTTTTCCTGCCCATAGTATCAATTTATGGGGATGGACGCATGTGATTAGTCCGGAACTGTTCCACAGCATTTCCCTCCCAGCTGGACAGACCTCGGAATGGTCCAGAACCTATGAGGCTTTTACTATTACCTAAATCCATAGCTACCTTATCAATTAGGTTTCGACGCAGCCTGTCTTGAGCGGAGTCGAAAGACTCAACCAGACAGTAGCAAAGCCTGCTTTTTTTTGTCCCCTCGAACGGAGTTGAGAGGTTGTTTACCCTATCTACCTAAAACTAAAATCCCCTACCAATAAAACACTCACAAAGAGCAGCTTAGCTAAATTGTTTGGAAAATATTCGCTATATTTAATCAATTAAAATTCCCTCTCTTTTAGAAAATTCTTCAATCATCAGCGAATCCCTTCGCATGGTTGCTTGTGGCTAAGTTTAAAAAAGTTCCAAAATCCTTGGTCTTTATTAAACAAACGGGGAAGCCGAAAACCGAAAGAGTAGGCAATAGCTAATCTACCAATATTATGAAAAAAGTGAATCTCGATTTTCATCACCTGATCTTGATGATGATCCTTAGCGTAGTATGTATTTCCTTCCAAGGGTGTAAAGAAGCAGAAAAAGAAGTTGAAGAGGAAGTAACGGTCAAAATAGAACAGCGAGAATATTTCAACCTACGTCCCGAAACCGAAAAAGCTTATGGCTATACGCATGCCGTAAAAATTGGCAATGACATCAAAATATCTGGAGCAGTAAGCATGGATAATGATGGAAATCCGACAGCGGTGGGAGATTTTGAACAACAAATGAAAAATTGCTATGCCGATCTGGAAAAAATATTGACACATTATGGCTGCACCTTTGATGATGTGGTCGTGGAAAACATTTTTACCACCAATATGCCCTTATTGTTGGAGCACGGCGCATACAGGGGTACGATATATACCAAAAATTTTCCGACCGGATCTTGGCTCGGGGTAAAAGAACTGGCGCTTCCAGAATTTATGATAGAAATTGAGATGGAGGTACATAAAATGGATTGATTTTTTATAACTTGAAAGGAATCGGTAATAATCTATTATGAAAACAATGACCTGCAATCAACTGGGAGGAGCCTGTGAAAAAGAATTTAAGGCCAATACCTTTGAGGAAATAGAGGAAATGAGCAAAAGGCACGGGATGGAAATGTTCCAAAAAGGGGATGAGGCACATCTGAATGCCATGAAAAATATGAAACAACTCATGACAACCCCTGATGCCTTAAAAGAATGGTTCGCTTCTAAAAGAAGAGAATTTAATTCCCTATCCGAGGACGAATAAGCTAATTATTAAAAGCTAGGTTAACCATAAATGGAAAACAATGAATCATGCATCACTAATACTTCTTGTCTTTCTTTTGAACATGTCATATGGCTTTTCCCAGCAAATAAAAATAGAACTCCATAAGTTTATTGGCAATGAGTTTGTTAATGGAAAATACTCCTTTAGATTGATGAAGAACAAGTTAGTTCCCATTAAAACCAAAACAAAGGTTCTAACTGATGAAAACGGAAATATGCAAATTATAGAATTGGAACAAGAGCATATTGTTCCTGAATTTAAGTTCGTCAAATCGGGATCTATTGTATTCTCCATAAGCTATAACGACTCCATTTTGAGCCTTCGACCTATTCAAGATAGTTTTGCACCCATCATCCGTGTTGACCTTTCTTCAACTTCTGCCTATTTGAATGACCAACACCTCAGCATCATCAAGGAAATAAAAGTTTCAGATAAGGAAAATGCTTTTAATAGCGCCTGGGAAGGTTTTCAATGGCGTACATTTTTACCAGATAGTTCTTCCCCTCTTGACCCTAAATTAACCTTGGGCAAACTGAATGAAAATGGAAACTTATATATAGAAATTATATGGATGGAAAAAGGAATACCAATACATTACAGACTTTTATATTGAACAACAATAGGTCAAACCAATTCATAGGTATTTAAATGACATCAATTTCTTCCGAAAACATGACGAATACTCTCTATAATTTCATAAATTAGGGACAGCCTCCTATCCTATCAACTTATATACAAGTAATTCCCAACTGCCTGCGGGAAGACTTTTTCTAACCTGCCGTTGTTTGAACAGTACCACAATAGATGTAATAGTGTATCATTGCACAACTTTTGAGAATCAAACACTGATGGAAAGAACCAAAATTAGGGTAACAACTACCATAGCCGCTGAGATATCTAAAGTTTGGGACTATTGGACCAAACCGGCACATATTGTGAACTGGAACTTTGCTTCTGACGATTGGCACTGTCCAGCTGCAGAAAACAACCCGGTAACCGGTGGAAAATTCAAATATACCATGGCTTCCAAAGACGGGGAAATGAGCTTTGATTTTGAAGGGGTTTATGATGAAGTGATCCCAGAAAAAAAAATCGCCTATTCCTTGGCGGACGGGAGACAGGTGACCGTTACGTTTAAGAAAGAAATCAGAAAAACAAAAGTTACGGAGACCTTTGATGCCGAAAAAATGCATTCCGAAGAAATGCAAAGAAAGGGTTGGCAGGCAATCCTAGATAACTTTAAGCACTATGCCGAAACAACATAAGACCAAATTACAAACTGGCAAATAACTATTCCCAATGCTCAACAATCTTAAGAACGCACTATTATTTATTGGATTTGCCATCCTAATTGCAGGCTGTAATTCTAGAAAAAAAGATAAAGGCCAAGCTATTCAGTTGCCTTTGGACATATCCCAAATGAGCATAGCGTACAACGTACTGGTAAATGAGGAAAAAGATGATTACGAAGTGTTCACCATGAACATGGATGGAAGTCAGAAAATCAATATCACCAAGCTTCCCGGAGTGGAATGGACGTATGCCTCCTATGGAAAAAATCTATATTATATCTCGGACAAGGAGGCTAAAAAGCGTAACTACTATTTGTACACCTCGGATTATTTGGGCAGGGATATAGAAAAGGTGGGGGATCTAAGGCTTGCCGACAGTTGGATGGATTTTAGAAAAAATGGGACGGAGATCATTGTAAATCCCCATTCCTCTGTAGATTCGGTTTTTTATATTATCAATCTAAAGGGCAAAATTCTCCAAAAGCTAAAAACCGGTCTTCCCCTGGCTTCAGACCCTATATTTGTAAATAATGGAACACAGGTCGTCTTTAAGGGCGGCACCAAAAAATTGAAGAAGGAAGAAGGATACAAGGAGGAACTCTACCTGATCAATGAAGATGGCTCCGGGTTAACACAACTCACCACCTATCCCGAAACAGATGACTCGGCCCCATGGTATGCGTATAAAGCAGGACCGCCCAACCTGCACCCCACGGAAAATTTCATAAGTTATGCCAGCTTCCAAAATGGCAAGTACAGTTTGTATGGGGTTACCCTGGACGGACAGAAACAATGGAAACTAACGGACAATGAACTTTGGGAAGTATACCATGACTGGTCCCCCGACGGGAAATGGTTGGTGACCGATGTTTCGGACAATGAGGAGTCGCACTACGATATTGCCCTCATCAACTGGGATACTAAGGCCATGACCATCCTGACCGATACTACCTACCAATTTCAGCAATCCCCTAATTTTGTAATCAAAAATAATAGACCTTAGCCCCGCCCAACACCTTTTTTGTCCCCTCGTGCGGAGTTGAGAGGTCTCGACTGCTACTCCCTATTACTAAACACTGCTCCAAAGAACACTTCTACGAAACTGCCATTTATTTTCTATATTGGTCTTCCATACACCAACCAACCAAACTCATGGATCAACAACCAACTAACACCCCTTCTGTTCACGTCTTATCAGACAAAGAAATTTTTACCAAAATATGGACGTCGCCGAGAATGGTATTTCAAAATATCAATGAACGGCAGTATGATAAATACGTGGCCATACTTTTGATTATAGCCGGTATTGCCAGGGCGTTCGATAGGGCTGCCACAAAGAATCTGGGGGACACCCTTTCCCTTTGGGTCATCATTGGTGGATGTATTGTATTGGGAGGACTCCTGGGTTGGCTGAGCTTTTATATTTATGCGGCCTTATTGAGCTGGACAGGCAAATGGATTAAGGGCCAGGGAAATACGACATCTATTTTGAGGGTATTGGCCTATGCCTTTATCCCCATAAGTCTTGCCTTATTATTGATGGTTCCCCAAATTGGGATATATGGGTTGGAAATTTTCAAATCTGATGGCGACACCACCAGTGCCGGAATGCTTCTCAACATCTTTTATTATGGTGCTTTGATTCTAGAATTGGTACTCGGTATCTGGGCATTTGTCCTATGTGTGGTGGGCGTTTCAGAAGTCCAAAAACTATCCATAGGTAATGCCGTATTGAACATCTTCTTACCTGTGCTGATCATAGTGGTGCCTATTGCACTCTTGTACTTTTTATTTTTTCAGTTCATTTAAAAACAAATTGCCCTTTTCCATAGGTATACAGTAAAGTTGTCCCTTGGTCAAGATTTAAAATACCTGGAACAGCGCAATTTGATTTGCTGATATGCCATCACAGGGATTGTGCTGCCCATTCCATTTAAATCTTACTATTATTTGCCATCTTTGGGGCTGCAAAAGCATTTAGGGTGAAAGACAACATAAAACTGGGATTAAAGGAAAACTGGCCACAATTCACCATTTTGGTGATCGTTAATGCCTTTGTAGGGGGTATGGTAGGCTTGGAGCGTACCATAATTCCCAAATTTGCAGAGTTGGAGTTTGGGATTGCCTCCAAAACAGCCATCCTTTCCTTTATTGTAGCCTTTGGTGTCACCAAGGCGATCACCAATTACTTTACAGGCAAATTGGCCAATAGGTTTGGCAGAAAGAATTTATTGGTCCTAGGTTGGATTATTGCCCTACCTATTCCTCTACTATTGATCTATGCCCCTTCCTGGAACTGGGTCATCTTTGCCAATATTCTTTTGGGTATCAACCAGGGGCTGACCTGGAGCAGTACGGTGGTGATGAAGATAGATCTGGTAGGCGATAAAAATCGCGGCCTGGCCATGGGCATCAATGAATTTGCGGGCTATTTTGCCGTGGGCGTTGTAGCCTTCCTAACAGGCATCATTGCCCAGCGGTACGGGGTAACCCCCTACCCATTTTATTTGGGGATAGGGATAGCGATCATTGGGCTGTTATTGACGGTATTCTTTGTGAAGGATACAAGAAAATTTGTGGACAAGGAACAAAAATCGACCGAAACCAACACCTTGGAGAATGTGTTCTTGGAAACCTCCTTTAAGGACAAAACTTTGAGCTCCATTACCCAGGCAGGGCTGGTCAACAATTTAAATGATGGGATGATCTGGGGCCTTCTGCCTATCCTGCTCCTATCCATTAGCTACGATTCTAAAAGCATTGGGATCATAGCCGCTATATACCCGGCCGTTTGGGGTATTGGGCAACTTTTTACCGGGAAAATGGCAGATCACTATTCAAAAAAAGGGATGCTCTTTTGGGGCATGCTCTTACAGGGCTTGGCTATCTTGCTCATCCCCTATTTCACCGGTTTTTATCAATTGGCCAGTATTGCGGCCCTTTTGGGGTTAGGAACAGCCCTGGTATACCCCACATTTTTATCGGCCATTGCAGAGGCCACTTCCCCAAAACAACGGGCAGAAAGCATTGGGGTCTTCAGATTGTGGAGAGATTTGGGTTATGCCATAGGCGCCATTGTTTCCGGGGTCATAGCAGATTTGTTTGGAGTGGAGTATGCCGTACTTACCATAGGGGTGCTAACCGTGCTATCCTCTCTGGTGATTCAATTTCGAATGCCGAAAGGGTAACAAGATTCCCTCCTATCCCCTCGAGCGCAGTCGAGAGGTCTGGACAGTGGCACCGCCACTTTTTTTACCTCGCCCCTTCTCCAATAGTTCCCTCCCCATTCCGGGAAATCTTCACACTAAATATCTCAGCCGTCTAAGGCTCTGGAAAACAAACCAATAGGCTTATTTTTAGGTAGTTACCTCAATTTTCTGTATGCCAATTGTTAACTTATTCTCCGGATTTTAAGATGGTATTAATAAAATTTCATTATTAAATTTTTATACTGCAAACTAACTATTAAAACAATTTTTTATGAGTACAACTTTTTTGAATACGAAGTCAAAAGGGATAACAAAAACAGTAGCTGAATTCTCCAAACAGGACGATCAGAGCAATAAGGAGTTCCGTGAGTTTATCAAAAAACAAGTGATGGAGTATAGAAAAGAGGGATTAGACGTATTTAAGTCGCCTAGACCAGGAGATGACCAAAGAAACTAAATACTTCCTATCCAGAACGGATAAAGGAGTAACTTACAAAGAATTAAAAGGCTATTTGGCATGGCTAAATAGCCTTTTAGAAATTTAAGCAAAAAACATAGCATATGACAATTCAAATTAATACCGACAACACCATTTCTGGAGAAAAAAGAAATGAAGAATATTTTTCCTCCCTAATTGCCGAAGCCCTGCAAAGGTTCGATTCCCATATTACCAGAATTGAGGTACACTTAAAAGATGAGAATGGAAAAAAAGATGGTTTCAATGATATCTCCTGTTTAATAGAAGCCAGAATTGAGGGCAAGCAACCCATTGCTGTCAGCAATCAGGCAGACTCAGTGGATCAGGCAGTAATAGGTGCAATTGATAAGATAAAATCCGCAGTTGGGACCATTGTTGGTAAAATGCAACAGCACTAATAGCAAAACACTAATTTCTAAAAAATAAAAGGCAGCTTGGGCATCTAAATGTCCAGGCTGCCTTTTTTTTATGTCCCCTCGAGCGGAGGCGAGAGGTCTGGACCGTGGCACCGTTACCTTCTTATTGTACCCTGGAGCGGACCATACAGATCCTACCCCGTCACATAACAAACAAACCACAACTCACTGCTATTGAGTGTATTAAAAAATAAATATCTTGGATATTTAGCTATTATTTTCTACATTTAAGGTATAATAACCCTTATTTATTAATTAAAAGCAGCTATAAAGCGTCATTATGCGCTCTATATGCATGCGCATGTCCTAACTATAACTATTATGAAAACATCAAAACAGTATTTACAGGGGGTATATGGCCAATTACCCCTACTGTGCCTATCCTTTGTCCTACTAATGGGATGCAAATCGGATAAAAAGGTAGAAAAGGAGGAAACTGCCATTGAAGTAAAAAGTGAACCCGTGATTGAGATCGTCACCCAGGTCATGGATTTTCAAAGTGTGGATACCATCCCATCTGGTTGGAACACCTTTAAATATATCAACAAGTCCAAGGAACCCCATTTTTTTCTAATGGACAAGTATCCGGAAGGCAAGACCATAGAAGACACCGAAAAAGAGGTAGGACCTGCATTTGATGCCGGGATGGATCTGATCAATGAAGGGAAAACCGATGAAGGTTTTGCAGCATTCAACAAACTGCCAGCTTGGTTTTTTGATGTTGTATTTACCGGAGGGTCCGGCTTGGTCTCACCAGGGCATTCCAGTACCACCACCATGTATTTGGAACCGGGGTATTATATTATGGAGTGTTATGTAAAAATGTCCAATGGCAAGTTCCATTCCTCTATGGGCATGGCAAAACCCATTATTGTCACTGAAGAGGAAAGTACCATACAGCCACCCGAGGCTACCGTAGCATTATCCATTTCCAGTACGGAAGGTATCACCTATGATGGGGAGATTGGGAAAGGGCCCCAAACTTTTTCGGTAGAATTTAAGGACCAGATTGCCCATGAAAATTTTGTGGGGCACGACATCAATTTGGTCCGTTTGGATGCCAATAGTGATTTGGACGCTCTAGATGCATGGATGAACTGGCTAGACCCGAAAGGACTAATCAATCCGGCACCCGAGGGTTTCACTTTTCTAGGGGGCGTTAACGATATGCCAGCAGGTTCCAAGGGCTATTTTAAGGTTGATTTGCCCCCTGGCAACTATGCCTTTATCTCTGAGGTCCCACAACCCCGCAGTAAAAATATGCTGAAGACGTTTGTGGTATCCGAATAAGGCAATTCTGGTCTACTGTCCCCTCGAGCGCAGTCGAGAGGTCTAGACAGTGGCACCACCACCTTTATTTGTCCCCTCGAGCGCAGTCGAGAGGTCTGGACAGTGGCACCGCCATCTTTTTCTTTCCCCTCGAGCGCAGTCGAGATTTCTGGACTGTCATACACTTTCAATTCATCATTACGTGTCTAGGAGGTTTCGACTGCGCTCAACCTGACAACGAAACATTTTCCTCTGTCCCCTCGAGCGCAGTCGAGAGGTCTGGACAGTGGCACCGCAATCTTTTTTTATGTCCCCTCGAGCGCAGGCGAGAGGTCTGGACAATGGCACCGCCACCTTTTTATTGCCTCCTACCCTTTCCCCAATAGTACCTTCCCCATTACGGGAAACCGTAAGGAAAATTGAGTTGTTATCCGCTTCTTTGTAATACCAGATAAACAACATGCAAATTGTAACCCAAAACAAACAAATTACACCGCTCTTTCTACCATTCCTACAAGTTGATAACTTCCTACAAAATCATAGACTTTTAGCAAAAATTAGAGGTAATATACTCTATATTGCCGTTTCTAAAATATCCCTATTGGATAAAGTGAACGAAATGACTTTATCCAGGAGTTACCCAACATTTGAAAAAACACTACAAAATAAACAACAAACTTCTGAATGGACTACTTTTTGACAACCTCAAAATGATAGCTCTTATGGTAATCATATTGCCTTTTTGTTGGAAATGGAGAAACGGGACCGAATTTGTTCTTGACCAACAAATATTCATAATTTTTAGCGTCATAATCCTGATTATGAACATTCCATCTGTATTAATTTATCTCAATTATTATTTTGAAAACAAAGACACTTCTTTTACTTTGGACTTTGACTCGAAAAAAATTGAAATTACTCAAAACGGAATAATTAAAACGTACACGATAAATGATGTTTCGGAATCGAACTATCATCTCGGAATTTATTACAAAAATGCAATAGATAGAGCTGGACGAATTCCAATGCTTGTATCTGACTTTGGATATTGGGATTTAAAATTTAAAAATGGAGATAGATACTATTTGACAAATATTCTTCACGATTTTATACACGATAGCCCATTTTTAGGTAAAACAAAATACCGATTTAGAATGTTTACTTATATTAATAAGTCGGATTCTAAACAAGCAGTTGAATTAATAGAAAAACGAGAAAAAACTCGAATTGAAAAATTTGTAGAGCAATATGAATCCAAAAACGAAAAGCAATTAATTGAAATTTTGGACAATAGTAAAAGCTATCAAAAAGAAGCAGTAGAGGCTGCTAAAATAGTTCTGAAAAATAAAAACGTTGGGTAACAATGTATAACCGCAATTACGGCGGATTCGACTACGTCCGAATCCACTCTGAATTGCTAAGGTCAATGCTAAAGCAATAATTAATGCAAATAAACACGTAACTACGGTTATACGAACCGTTAGGCTTCATTAAAAAAACTGAATGAATAAAGAAAATATCAAAGAGAAAAGGCTGTATTTTTTGTTTTCAAAGCTGAACAATAAACAGGCAAATAACACTCATTTTTCCCTTGTAGTAGACACTTTCATTAATAATGAAAATAGCTTTTTCAATCTCTTTGAAATTTCTCAAAAACTTCACGCAATTGGCATTTCTATAAAGCCCGAAGCTTTAGAAAAAATAGTGGGTGAAAAATCCTACAAATCTTACTTTGAAGTTCCAGAACAATTCAGGATTGACACTCCTTTTAGGCTTAAAAAAATCCATTACGATAATTTAAGCTCGTACAAAAACTATTATGAAAAATTAGATAATTATGTTGCCGATTTTCTAAAATCAAATAACATATCAACTGACAAAGCTGAAATCGTCAAGGAAATATTATTGACAACCTTATTTAAAAGAAATTTAAGTTTCCTTAAACAACTTATTTCATCCAAAGACGCAAACAAACTTGAAAGCATCTTAATTCTCGATAAAAATGGGCATTACGATGATGAAGATTGCGGGATATACAATAACCTGATATTGACTTCAGGTGCAGATTTCAATGAGATATTGCGGGTTTTACTATACAAAATATTTGAATTTCTCCAGCTCCATTACAATCCCAATATTGACAAAACACTAAATGAAACATATAAAAACAAGGTTTTTTATTTAGACAGTTCATTCATTATTAGATTATTTGGTTTTGACAATGAATTACGAGAACATAGAGCCCTTGAGTTGATTAACATTTTAAATAAAATTGAAGGAGTAAAATTCATTGTCCATAATTCAACTATTACAGAAACTCAAGTTAACATAAAAAATCTCATTGACAGAGTTTCAAAACTTTTAGGACATTCAGATAAGGCTTTATTAAAATTGAATGAAATAAGTAACAAAAAGAGTGATACCGTTGAACTTTATCTTCGACTTAAAAAGAAAGGAAAAATAGTTAACAGAGAAGATTTTAGTCTTCATTTCAATAATGTATTAATTAAACTAAAATCAATAATTGGTTCCAATTTAGTTGACAGAGATGACAAAAAAATAACCTATTCCAAAGACAAACTTGAATCACTTTTGAGTGAACTTTCTAGCACCGAAAAAACTAGCTCTCGAATTGACCATATTTCCAAGTTGTTGTTATATATCGAAGGACTTCGAGAATCAAATACTTACAACTTGTATGATATCAAATATTGGTTAATTACTACAGATAACACTACGCTCAAAATTGATGGTAAGATTCGGGCTATAAACGAAGATAATAGTAAGAGCGTTTGTATTTTACCAACCGAACTATTAAGAACCATATCAAATCGCACTGAAATTAGTGCTGACTATATTGAAGTCTTTAAGCAATTTATGGTTTACTCAAACGCTTTTGAAGAACAGTATTCAGAAAAAGAACTTGAGACAATTGACAAGGTAATTACATTAGCAGAAACTGCAAATAATGACGAATATGATGTTGACTATTACATTTCTAATTTATTTGACGAAATCAATTTAGAAGAATTAATGAATCGTCTTCAAAAAGTCGGGAACAAAGAGAAAGAAGATTTAGAACTAGTAAAAATATTTGAAGAGACTTTTGGTGGCGTTTATAGAGAAAAATATTTCGCTCTAATCTCAACCAGAAAAAAAATAGCAGGTCTTGTCTCTAAACTTTTACGATACCTGACTTTCTTTTCCTTACCTGCGGTAATTCTAATTCTGTTTTTAAAGCTAGTTCTTAACCCTGATTTTGTGTTTTTAGAACCGTTAACGTATGTGAATGACGGTAATTGGTCAAAACTTGAATTTATATTCACTTTAATCCAAATTATAGTAGTTCCGACATCGATTTATCTGAATAAGAAATATGGTGCCAGAATTGAAAATTGGCTAAATAATATAATGGGAATTAATAAAAACGAAGCCTAACAATGTGTATAAAAAATAGGCGAAACTGTAATAAAATCAAGGCTTGGGGCTCGCATCAAACTTTGTGGGTAACCGAAAGTTTACTGCTTCGAAATCGCCTACTTTTCATATACTAACCGTTAGCACATATTAAAAACGAACATCGTGCTAAAATTTTAACAAGTACGGAAAACCGTAAGTTTCTTTTTAGCAGAAAAATTAGATTTGAAATTTTATACAAAACCAAACGGAAAAAACTATGGCTGGAATTTTAGGATTATTAAGTTTTGCATTATTGATTGCTCTTATTGTCGGACTTATAAAACCATCATTAATTTTAAGATGGACAAATAAACCTACTCGTTTAAAAGTTATTGGATATTGGTTTTTGAGTATAATTATTACAGGTATTTTAGGAGTTATGTTTATTGACACAACAATTGACTCAAAAACAAGTATTCAAACTGCAAATAACAAAATTAAAGAAGGAAATTACTCAAATGCAATTTCGACTTTGGAAAAAATAGAAAAAACAGATAGTCTATATAATAAGGCTCAATTACTTATAAAAAAAGCGGACAGTCTAAACAATTTAACGGCCGAAGAAAAAAGAGTTGCAGAAAGAATTAATGCAGAAAAAGCTAAAAAAGAGGAGGTTTTAAAGCAAAAAGAACAACTTGAACGAGAACTGAAATCCATAGATGACGGAATTGAATTTGCAGAAGGAAACTCAATCGAAGAACTTCAAATGGATATAGTTGTTTTTGCAACGTGGGCAAAAATTATTAAAGCAGCAGAGGCATCAGAAGATACGGAACTTAGAAAGTTAGGAGAAAACCTCAAATCAAAAGTCTCTAAAATACAAATTAAAGAATTTCCAAATTTAAGAAATCAATATGCGAAAATTGCCGCTAAAAAAATGTGGGAAAACGATATTGAAGTTACAGCCAATGGAACGGGAAAAAAATACATAAACTTTAGTGGTGGAGTTTTTGCGGCAAATAAAAACAAACAGGAATTTCAAACACAAGTTCAAGAAATATTGAATATATTTAGATTCAAACAAGCAAGATATCGTTGGTACAAAGAAGAAAGTGAATATACTTATTATACAATGTATGAAGGAAAAGATTCTCAACCAGTTACATTTGAAAAATAATACCGTGTACTAACACCATTTAATTCACTGATAGTTCTAGCCTACTAATGAACTACATAATGTCTGGGATCGCTTCAGATAAATCCGAATTCTATTTGGTTTATATTTGACTGGAGGGTTTCTTAAATGGCTATAATTAAATTTAAAATATCCATTCCCACCCACACCTTAGATCTATCTCCTTTATATTCCCAATCCAGTTACGGACCAGGTAAGCATCCATACACCCTATATTCACTGCCCCCGCTTTGCCCCTAACCCCCGTTTTATCAACCTCATTAAAAAAAATAAAACTTTTTACGTAACTAGTTACATTATTAATTACATTTGCGTAACCAGTAACGTATATTAGGATATGGAAAATGATTTTTTAATGGAAATAGGGGTCTCCGGACTTACCAGCCGCCTAAAACGGCTCAGTGACTCCCTCCTCTACAGCACCAGGGACTTCTACAACTCCGAAGGCCTGGAGATTGAGCCCAATTGGCACATGATCTTTTTGCTGTTTCAAAAGAACGACACCCTCACCATCACCGAAATTTCGGAAGCCCTGCAATTGTCACATCCGGGTATTGTAAAGCTGATCAACAAGATGAAGAAAAAGGGGTATATCACCTCCATTACCGATGCCGAGGATAGCAGAAAACAACAGTTGCAATTATCGGAAAAGGCCCTTAAGGAACTGCCCAAACTGGAAGCCTATTGGAAAGCGGGCATACAGACCATAGACGATCTCCTGGAAGATAACCCTCAGTTTATGGCACTTTTGGAGAAACTGGAACAAAAAGTGGCCGAAAGCAATTTTAAGGAACGAACCCTTAACAACTATTACCATGATTGAGGTATTGGGTTATCTGGCCCTGGCAACAGGGATCTTTGCAATTTCTAGGAAGAACATGCAAACGTTTAGATGGTGGCACCTTACCTCCAACCTCATGTATATGGTCTATGGAATCCTCTTTGATGCCACCCCTATTTTTGTGGCCGGACTCCTGTTTTCCATATTGCATATGTACCATTTGTACAATATTTATAAAGCAACCCATAAAATTCGGATCAGGATCCCCATAGGTTTCCAGCTGTTCTTCAGGAAAAAACATCCGTATTAATTTAAAAAGACTGTAGTATGCCAATCAAAGTATGTATTGCGGGCGCCACCGGTTGGGCGGGCTCCGCGTTGAGCAAAGGGGTGGCAAACCACCCAGGTTTTGAACTGGTCGGGGCCATTGCCAGAAAAAAGGCCGGCGACAACCTAGCCGAAGTCCTGGATCTCGGCCCTGGGAATATCCCCATTTTTGCGGATATAGATACTGCCCTGGAACAGCTACAATTTGATGTGCTGGTAGAATACACCAAACCGGACAGTGCCATGAAAAATGTGCTGGCGGCCCTAAAAAAAGGCATCAATACGGTCATAGGCACCTCTGGCCTCACGGAGCAGGATTATAAAAAAATCGAGGAGGCAGCAACCACAGCCAACACTTCCGTTCTGGCGGTTGGGAATTTTGCCCTTACCGTCGTCCTCCTGCAAAAATTCTCTGAAATGGCGGCCAAGTATATTCCCAATTACGAACTCATAGATTATGCCCACGAGTCCAAAATAGACTCCCCCAGCGGTACTGCCAGGGAATTGGCACATCGGTTGTCCAACGTACAGGAATCTACCTTATTCGTTTCAGAAGCTGATCTGGTGGGCATCAAAGAAAGTAGGGGTGCCCGGTTGGAAGGGGTACAGGTTCATTCAGTGCGTCTTCCGGGACATGTTATTTCCATAGAGGCCATCTTTGGGCTCAAGGACGAGAAACTTACCCTGAGGCACGATTCTGGTGCCAGTGCGGAACCCTATGTGCAGGGAGCCCTCTTGGCCATAGAAAAAGTGGGCACTTTTAAAGGCCTCCAAAGGGGGCTGGACAGTGTGATGGATTTTTAACAAATCCATCACCAGCTTCGTATAGGTTGATTAACAAAAAGGATGCAGTACATCCTTCACTTTAGGTCAATTTGCCATAGGTTAAATTTTCGGTTTTTATTTTCTAAATTAAGTGCAATCCAACTTAACTACGCATAGCCGAGACCGTTAGCTTTCCTTTTCAAACTTATAAGTTAGTTATTATCGTATCTTTAGAGAAACCAGTCTCTAATGATCAAATTCTTCAGACGCATACGACAAAGCCTGCTCTCGCAAAATAGATTTGCCAAATATCTTCTTTATGCCATTGGAGAAATAGTTCTTGTGGTGATAGGTATATTAATTGCCTTGGAAATAAATAACCAGAACGAGCTGAAAAAAAATAAACAAACTGTAAAACTAGCCTTTAAAGAAATTCAAGATAATTTATTGGAAGACATAGAGGCATCTACTGTCAGTATCGATAATTATTTAAAAAATGATTCAATATATAACAAGACCTTGGATTTTGAAAACCCATGGACCGTTGACGATTTTAAGAACGGCACTTTCGAGAGAATAGGTAATGCTTACTATAACTTTAAAGTGAATACAAATGGATATGAAAACTTGCAGATTCATTTGGATAAGTTGCCAATACAGTATAATCCTATATTAAGGGATTTAAAAATATTATATGTGGATAGGTATGAAGCGATTCAAGTAGTCAATAAGCGAATTCAAAACTCTGTTTTTTTCCAATTAGATATTTTGTTTGATGAAAATTACAATTTAGACCGCTTAAGATATAACACCGTTTCGGAAGAAGAACTGGACTATTATCTGAACGATGACAGATACAAAAGAAATGCGATCAAATACATGAATGATTGGATAAATATATTAGATGAAAGTCAGCGTTATCGTGTAAAGGCCATTGAAACGTATTTAAAAATTGACTCTTTACTAGATAATAAAGAGAATGAAATCCCATACCGGCAGTTAGGACAATTTAAAGATTCCAGTGAAGTGGCACATCTTCTTGGCAACTATGAGCCTGTTGATGCTTCCTTCCCATTGACTTTTAAATTATATTTCGAGAATAATTATATGCATTCCATTAATAATTATGATGAGAAAATTGATATCTATAGAATTGATGATGACCTGTATATGTATATGGCACAAAATTATCCGGCTATTGTAAAAATAGCCACAAACAAACAAGGAACTATGGGTGTCGATTTTTTAAACCAACCTTTACCAAGATTTGTAAAGGTTAATTAACAAATAGTATGTGGTGCCTCCTAAGCCTTTAAATCTATCTCTTTTAAGTTCTCTATCCTATTACGGATCAGGAAGGCATCAATAGTTTCAAAATGCTCTATCACCCTCTTCTCCTTAAACTCAAATACTTTTTGACTCAAGCCCTGCAGGAAGTCACGGTCGTGAGACACCAGGATCAGCGTACCGTCAAAGGACAATAATGCCTCTTTCAATACGTCCTTGGACTTCAGGTCCAAATGGTTGGTAGGCTCATCCAGTATCAATAGGTTCACCGGTTCCAACAAGAGTTTTACCATCGCCAGTCGGGTTTTTTCCCCTCCGGAGAGCACGCTTACCTTTTTCTCCAGATCATCCCCGCTGAACATGAAACGTCCCAGGATATTTTTTATCTGGGTACGGATATCTCCTTCGGCCACCTCGTCCACAGTCTGGAAGATGGTCAGGTCCGGGTCCAATAAAGACGCTTGGTTCTGGGCAAAATACCCCACTTTTACGTTATGGCCCAGGGAACATTCCCCTTCAAAATCGATCTCGCCCATAATGGCCTTTATCATGGTAGATTTTCCTTCCCCGTTCCTACCCACAAAGGAGACTTTCTCTCCCCTGCTGATGGACATATTGGCATCCTGGAACACCACATGGTCCCCATATTTTTTCGTCAGTCCGTTGACCGTTACGGGATAATCCCCTGAACGGACAGAAGGTGGGAAACGCAATTTTAGGGCCGAAGTATCTATCTCATCAATCTCTATGATCTGCAACTTCTCCAACATCCGCTCCCGTGAGGTCACCTGGTTGGTCTTGGAATAGGTCCCCTTGAACCTGTCTATGAACTGTTGGTTGTCCGCTATAAATTTTTGCTGTTCCTGGTATGCCTTTATCTGATGGGCACGCCTATCTTCCCTCAATTGCAGGTAATGGGTATAGTTGGCCTTGTAATCATAGATACGGCCCATGGTCACCTCTATGGTCCTATTGGTGATATTGTCAATAAAAGTCTTATCGTGGGAAATGACCACAACGGCCTTGGCCTTGTTCAATAAGAAATCTTCCAACCAGATCACAGATTCTATATCCACGTGGTTGGTAGGCTCATCCAAAAGGATCAGGTCCGGCTTTTGCAATAAGATCTTGGCTAGCTCTATACGCATACGCCATCCCCCACTGAACTCACTCGTCAGCCTTCCAAAATCTTCCCTTCTAAAACCAAGTCCCCTCAGCGCTTTTTCTACTTCGGCCTCATAGTTGATCTCTTCCAAAGCGTAGTACTTCTCCCCCAGGTCGGAAACCTTGCCGATGATGTTCATATAGGCGTCGGACTCATAGTCGGTCCTGGTTTCCAGTTCCTTGTTCAGGCGGTCCATTTCGTCCCGCATTTCAAAGATTTCCTTAAAAGCCTTGGAGGCCTCTTCAAAGACGGTGCAGTTATCATTGGTGAGCAAATGCTGTGGCAAATAAGCGATCACGGCATCCTTGGGAAAACGGATATGGCCACGGGTGGCCTTCTGCTCCCCTGCGATGATCTTCATCATGGTAGATTTCCCTGCCCCGTTCTTGCCCATTAGGGCAATTTTATCATTCTCATTGATCACGAAGGACACATCACTAAAGAGTGTATCCCCACTAAATTCTACTGCAATTTGGTCTACGGAAATCATACTTTTTTCTTTGGAGCTGCAAAACTAAAAAAAAGCCGGTCACCACAAAGAAATAGTGCGCTATAATGCAGACTGTTAGGGGTTAAAATTTCAAGGGCACCAATCCCTATTTTTACTACATTAGCCGTTTTTTACAGCTATGAACAAGCCGCGCTTAGCATTAGTTATTGGAATCCTCTGTGTTTCCGTTTTTCCGCTCATGATAAAGATGGAACTGGCCCCCGGTTTGATCTCGGCCTTCTACCGTATGGCCATTGCCCTGGTGCTGATATTGCCCTATGCCTGGTATACCAAACAATTGGGCATGCCCTCCACTAAAATACTGCTGTTGACCGCCCTGAGCGGCATCTTGTTTGGATCGGATGTGGCGGTTTGGAATATTGCTATTCTGGAATCCACTGCTACACAGGCATCACTACTGGCGAACCTTTCCCCGGTGTGGGTGGGCGTTGCCACCTTTTTGTTTTTAACGAACAAACCCACCAAGAATTTCTGGATCGGCACCCTCATTTCCCTTTTAGGGATGGTGGCCCTGGTAGGTTTTGAAGTGTTTGTCTCCCTTTCCTTTGATATCGGCTTTGTCTGTGGAATCTTGTCCGGTGTTTTTTATTCGGCCTACCTCCTGATCAGCAAGGAAGTACTTGCCAAGATCTCCATTGTCACCTTTATGACCTACAGCCTAATGGCCTCCTCAATATTCCTCGGGATCATCAGCTGGGTATGGGACGAGCCTTTTGGCGGATTTTCCACGACGGGCTGGATGATGCTCTCCCTACAGGCAGTGGTATGCCAATTATTGGCCTGGTTGATGGTGAGCTATGCCCTGCAATACATGAGAACTACCCGCGTATCCCTGGCCATGTTGAGTCAGGCTTTATTGACCGCCTTTTTGGCCTGGATCTTTTTGAACGAGACCATTACGCTACAAATGATCTTGGGTGGAATTGTTCTCCTTTTCGGGATCCGCGTAACCTTCTACAATAAGCCTATAACAATAAAAAGGCTCCTTAAAAAGGAGCCTTTGGTATCAAAAGGGGCCATAGACCCCGTAGTATAATTTAAAGCGTTTTGTTCCTAAACTGGTTCCCCATATAGGTCAAAATCTGCCGCTTCGGTGATCTTCACATTGGTGAACTCCCCTATTTTTACGTAGTGTTTTGCAGCATCTATCAGCACCTCATTGTCCACATCCGGAGAATCGAACTCGGTACGACCTACAAAGTAAGGTCCCTCTTTACGGTCGATAATACAACGGAAGGTCTGTCCTACTTTTTCCTGGTTCAGCTCCCAAGAGATCTGGGACTGTAATTCCATAATCTCAGCAGCGCGTTCCAATTTTACATCTTCAGGAACATCGTCCTCCAAGTTGTAGGCATGGGTATTTTCCTCATGGCTATAGGTAAAGCATCCCAACCGTTCAAAACGCATTTCCTCTACCCAACTTTTTAGGGTCTGGAAGTCCTCTTCGGTCTCCCCAGGATATCCCACGATCAAAGTGGTACGGATGGTCATTTCTGGGACGGTAGCCCTAAAATCCTGTAACAATTGGGTCGTTTTGGCCTTAGTGGTCCCACGACGCATACTTTTCAGGATAGGGTCTGCGATATGTTGCAATGGAATGTCCAAGTAGTTGCACACTTTTGGCTCCTGGTTCATCACATCCAATACATCCATTGGGAACCCAGTAGGGAAGGCATAATGCAAACGGATCCATTCGATCCCCTCCACTTTCACCAATTCCTTCAACAGCTCCGCCAAGTTTCTCTTTTTGTAAAGATCCAACCCGTAATAGGTCAAATCCTGAGCGATCAATACCAATTCCTTTACTCCTTTGGCGGCCAGTTTC
The DNA here is from genome assembly GCF_040566555.1 of Sediminicola luteus. Taxonomy (GTDB): domain Bacteria; phylum Bacteroidota; class Bacteroidia; order Flavobacteriales; family Flavobacteriaceae; genus Sediminicola. The sequence goes on from NZ_JBEWYP010000010.1 coordinate 82,244, forward strand.
TCAGCTTCCTGAACAAGGTCTTCAATAGGGGTACTCTTGTGCTTTCCACGCATCAGGGGAATGGCACAAAAGGAACAAGGTCGGTCACAACCTTCGGCTATTTTTAAATAGGCATAATTTTTTGGGGTGGTCGTTAAACGTTCCCCGATCAGCTCATGCTTATAATCGGCTCCAAGGGCCTTCAATAGATTGGGCAGATCACTGGTCCCAAAATATTCGTCCACATTGGGAATCTCTTTCTGTAGGTCTGGCTTATAGCGCTCACTCAAACATCCGGTCACAAAAACCTTATCAACTAGTCCGGCTTCTTTCTTCTGCACATATTCCAAAATGGTGTTTACACTCTCCTCTTTGGCATTGGCGATAAAACCACAGGTGTTGATAACAACAACATTCCCTTCCTCTTCATGTACCACCTCTTTATCGTTGGCACGCAACTGTCCCATAAGTACTTCTGAATCGTACACATTCTTGGAACACCCTAGGGTTACTACGTTGATTTTATTCTTTTTAAGTGTTTTTGTCCGCATGTTTTTTCTAAATAGGGTGCAAAAGTACGATTTGATAAAAGAATGGCATCAAAATAAGACTAATATTAACGTTTCGGGGCATTGCCCCCTTGGTATTACACCTTTATGGATCAATGTTCAAGGCATAAGTACCATTGCTTTTATTGAAACTTTTCTGGCATCTTGCGCACTTTGGTGCCCGCCTCATAGGCGCGACCCAGCTCCAGTAATTTATCCTCTTGGAACTGCTTGGCAATAAAGGTAAGACTGATAGGCTCTCCCGTTTCCTTATAACCCATGGGCACCGTTAAGGCCGGATATTTGGCCACAGCGGCATAGCCCGCATGGTAGTTGTTGATGGACAGGATAGCATCAAGATTTTTAGAATCCAGGGCCGTATCGAAAAAGGCCCTTCCTGTTTTTTCCAACCTGTTTTTTATCTCTTCCAAGCCTTCAGCGGTGGTAGAATCTGCCACAATCCCTTCAAACAGGGCCTGTCCGTAAGGAATCCGCACCAAAGAATCCATATTGTTGAAGGCTATGGCATTCTGGATACTGCCAATTTTTACGGCGTCCTTGTTTCTTACTTGACTGTTCAGATAGGCTGGCAGGTCGTTCTTCATATCAATATTCAAAATACTCAAGAAGCCTTCCATTTTAGCTGTTGGCGGGGTAAAAACGACAATTTCGGCTCCCAGGCTTTTTAGCTTCTCCACGGTATTTTTATAAATCTCGTTCTCCTCTATAAGGTTGGCAAAGGCACCCAGGCGCTTTCCTTTTAGGGAGTTGTTTGCAATCGCATTCATGTAATCGGCAGTAGCCGCAACGGATTTACTATCCGCTGGATCTTGGCCCAACATGGCCGATAATAAAATGGCATTATCAATTACGTTTTTGGTCATAGGACCAGGCGTGTCCAGGGTACTGGAAATAGGAACGATCCCCGAACGGCTCAAAAGTCCAATAGTTGGTTTTAATCCTACGACAGAATTTTGGCTGGAAGGGGATAAAATAGAACCAGAAGTTTCAGTCCCCACTGCCGCTACTGCATAATTGGCAGCAACAGAAGTACCACTCCCGGCACTGGACCCCCCGGTTTCAAATACTTTTCTTCCATAGGGGTTCAAGGTCTGACCCCCAAAGGCACTGTAGCCTACAGGGCAACCCGTGCAAAGGAAATAGGCCCACTCACTTAGGTTGACCTTCCCTAAAATAAGGGCTCCGTTCTTTTTTAATTGTTGTACGATAAAGGCATCACCGGTCTCATTGTCCATCAAAGCAATAGATCCGGCCGTAGTATTCATCCCCTCGGTATTGATATTGTCCTTCAATAATATGGGCATACCATAGATGGGATGGTGTTTTTCGTTTGGATATTTTTTACGGAACTCGTCCATTTTACGGGCTTCCGCAACCACATTCTTGTTCAAGGCCAAGACCGTATTCAACGTAGTGGCATTGTCCAGTTCGTATTTATAAATTCTTTTCAGATAGAAAAGCACCAACTTCTCGTAGCTCAGTTTGCCTTCCTTGATATGTGCTTGCAAGGTGGGGATATCCTGTTCCAGGATCAAAGGTTTCAGACTTTCGTATTCGGTATCGGAAAATTTGGAAACTTCATCATAGAGGGGCAAAAACACCTCATTTTTGTCCAGAACTTTGGATTGGATCAGCTTATAACGCATTCTCTCTATCTCATGATCTGTATTGGCTGCTACTTCGGCGGAATCATTATAGGCTTCCCAAAGCACTACAGGTTCGGGGGTCTTTTCTTGTTTCTGCTTACATGACGTAAATCCCATGGCTACTGCCAAACCCAAAATAAAGAGTCTTCCCATAAGTGCTAATTTTTTATTACTGTATTCCAATTCTTAATATTCTCCTGGTTCATCCGAACGAACTCGTCCTTCCCTTCAATCCCTGCCAAGGCCATGGATTTTTGGGCAGATTTTATGGCCGACTTATAATCGGGCAAAGCTGCCTCCACCAAGGACTTAACCCTATAAAAATAATAGGTATCGCCTCCTAGGGCAATGGCTTTATTCAGATAATCGAGGGCCAAAGGATACTCCATGCCCTGTTCCTGATAATAACGAGCCGCCTCATAATAGGTTTGTGCCGTGGGATTCTCTTGTAGCTGTTTGTTGATTTCACTGAGCATGGCACCATGGGTATCCACTGTCATTGGAATAACAACCTTGGTCTGTTCCCAAATCCAGATCATTTCCACACTGTTATGGGTCATCGCATCAAAAGTGATCAAAAAATTCTCCTGGAAATAAGGGATGCTTTCCGGGATGACGGTCACCCTAAGTGCATCTTCCGCAGGGTCATAGGCCGTTCTGCCGTCGCCCCAGTGGGTGGTATTGGTATGAAACACTATTTCCCATTTGTCCTCCTGTGGAAAAGCATAAAGGGCATAGGTGCCTTTGGCCAAGGAATTGCCAAGTACTTTCATGTCCGTATCCAAGGTGATCTTGGTGGACTCATTGGCCCCAACCCGCCAAATACGGTCATAGGGGACGAGTTGACCAAAAATGGTCCTCCCCCTAACGGCTGGGCGTGAATAGGCAACGGAAATTTTGGAAAGGCCAACCTCTTGCTCCACAAGGGAAAAAGGACTGGCTTTAGGATGTGTGATTTGTGCAGCGCTTGGTAGCGCCAAGAGAATGAGTAGTATGGATACTAGGTACCTCAATTTTTACCTCCAAAAAATGAATCGACGAACTCGTACTTATTAAATATTTGAAGATCTTCGATCCCCTCACCTACCCCGATATACTTTACCGGAACCTTAAACTGATCGGAGATTCCTATGACCACACCACCTTTGGCGGTGCCGTCCAATTTTGTAACGGCCAAAGAGGTTACTTCGGTAGCTTTGGTAAACTGCTTTGCCTGTTCAAAGGCATTCTGACCTGTAGAGCCATCGAGGACAAGCATTACATCATGGGGTGCATCGGCAACCACCTTTTGCATTACCCTTTTCACTTTGGTAAGCTCGTTCATCAGGTTTACCTTATTGTGCAAGCGACCCGCTGTGTCTATAATGACCACATCGGCATCTTGCTTCATGGCAGAACTTAGGGTATCAAAAGCAACGGAAGCAGGATCGCTCCCCATAGCCTGTTTTACGATGGGCACATCAACACGGTCTGCCCATACCTGTAATTGGTCTATCGCTGCTGCACGGAATGTATCCGCGGCACCTAGGACAACCTTATAACCTTGTTTTTTGAATTGATGGGCCAATTTCCCAATAGTGGTAGTCTTACCGGCCCCATTGACACCAACCACCATGATCACATAGGGTTTTTTGTCCTTGGGAACTACAAACTCGGTCTCCTCCCCTACATTGGTTTCGGATAAAAGTCCTGCAATTTCTTCACGGAGGATCACATTGAGTTCATCCGTCCCCAGGTATTTATCACGGGATACCCTGGCCTCTATTCTTTCGATAATTTTAAGGGTAGTATTCACTCCGACATCCGAAGTGACCAATACTTCCTCCAGATTATCCAAAACATCATCATCTACCTTGGTTTTCCCGGCAACTGCTTTTCCCAATTTTGAGAAAAAACTGGTCTTGGACTTCTCTAAACCCTTATCCAGGGTTTCCTTCTTTTCGGAAGAAAATATCTTTTTGAATAAACTCATTTGTTATACTACTTCTATAACCCAAAGATATGAAAATAAAAAAGCTACTTTCGATGGAAAGTAGCTTTAAAATATATTTTGGCAAGTATTATTTCTGTTTTGCCATCCAATCGTTTACCATTTCAGGAACCATTACTGATTCCACAAAAGTATAAGCACCAGTTTTTGGTGACTTTACCATCTTAATGGCTTTGGTTAATCTTTTTGAGCTTGTCTGTAAACTCGCTACGGTCTTCTTTGCCATGACGTATTATTTTATTTCTTTATGAACTGTCATTTTCTTCATGATAGGGTTGAATTTCTTAATTTCCATCCTATCTGGAGTATTCTTCTTGTTCTTGGTAGTGATATACCTAGAAGTTCCAGGCATGCCGGATTCTTTATGCTCCGTGCACTCCAAAATAACTTGGATCCTATTACCTTTCTTTGCCATTGTTATCTTTTTATTTACGGATTACTTAACCAATCCTTTTGCTCTTGCTTCTTTTATAACTGCTGATATCCCCTTTTTATTGATGGATTTCAACGCCTTAGAAGTTACCTTTAGGGTTACCCAACGGTCTTCTTCAGGGATATAAAAACGTTTCTTAGAAAGATTTACATCAAATCTTCTCTTGGTTTTGTTAATGGAAAAAGAGACGTTGTTACCAAACATAGCTTTCTTTCCAGTAATTTCACAAACTTTTGACATTTCGCTACTTTTAGTGTGATTTTAAACAGGATGCAAATTTATATCTTTTTTATGGGAAGGCAAAATTCTTTTTTCAGAATTTTAGAATTTCTTTTTGCAAAAGCTCAAAAGACTTGTTTACGGACTTCTGAACGATGCGTTCCCGATGGTTTCCCATCATGAATTTCTCAGCATAAACACCAGATGGTGAGGCAATTGCAATATACACCGTTCCTACATCAGCGTCAGAATCCCCTTTTGTGGGTCCGGCGTTCCCAGTTGTAGAAATTGCAAAATCTGTATTAAAAAGTTCTTTTACGTTCTGTGCCATGGCCTTTGCGACGGCTTCACTGACCACAGAATCCTCTTTTATGACCTTTTCGGACACCTGGAGCACCTTAATTTTGGCTTCCGTGGCATAACTGACCACACTTCCCTTAAAATAAGCGGAAGCTCCTGGTACAGAAGTAATTCGCTCTGCAATAGCTCCTCCGGTACAACTCTCTGCCGTGGCAAGGGTATATTTCTTTTTGGCCAGTATTTTACCTACTACCTCTTCCAAAGCGCCATTCTGGTCCTCTCCGAAGATGATATCCCCAATGATACCATGAAGTTTTCGGATTTCCTCATCAACGGCCATGCCGATGCCTTCCTTGTCCGTACCCTTGGCGGTCAACCGCAACCTTACCTTGCCAAGGTTGGGCAAATAGGCCAACCTGATGAAGGGCGGCAGTGCGTTCTCCCAATCCTCTATCTTTTCTGCAATGGCACTCTCACCCACTCCGTAAGTGATCAAGGTCCTATGCAGGATAAAAGGTCTATGGAACTCCTCAACGATTCTTGGGATTACCTCGTTCTGTACAAGGCTCTTCATTTCAAAGGGCACTCCGGGAAGGGATACAAATACCTTGCCCCCGTGCTTTATCCACATCCCTGGGGCCGTTCCGTAGGCATTCTTAAGCACGGTAGCCCTGGAAGGCACCAATGCCTGTCTGCGGTTCATATCGGAAATTGGCGTGGAAATATAATTTTTAAAAAGCTCTTCTACATGCTCCAACACCTCTTTGCTCTCCACAAGGGTGTCCCCAAAATACTCACAAAGGGTCAGTTTGGTAATATCGTCCTTGGTAGGCCCTAGCCCACCCGTGATAATAATTACATCTGCCCTGGATTCGGCTTCTTCAAAAGCCTTGAGAATATGGTTGCGCTCATCCTGTACCGAAGTGATCTGATAGACAGAAACCCCTATTTGGTTCAGCTCATGAGCTATAAAAGCAGAATTTGTATCAATAATTTGCCCAATTAGGATTTCATCCCCAATGGTGATGATTTCTGCAAGCATTATAAATTGAAGTCTTTCTTAAGCTCGGATACCACTTGATGGATATCGTTTTTCAATAAGGGAAATAATTTCTCTATAGCATCTCCACTGCCCTCCTTTTTACCCAGAGTTTCTATCTCCAAGGCATTCGCTCGGGTCTGCTCCATTCCTAAAAGGTCTACATTTGGCTTTATCTTATGCGCCAATTGATACACATTGCTGTAATCCTTCTTTTCTATAGCCTGCTCCAACATCTCCAAATCGGTGGGCACTTCATCTAGGAATACAGCTATTACAGAGTTGATGAAATCTTCATCCCCTTCTGCCATTTCATTTAATTTGTCTAAACTGTATATCATTATTTTATTTTTACCGTAAATAACTCTTCGTTTTCAAGCTTACCTGAAAGGTAATCATTTGTTTCAATTTTTCCTACACCGGCAGGGGTTCCCGTAAAAATAATATCCCCCTTTTTAAGCATAAAATACGTAGACACATAGGCGATGATCTCATCTATCTTCCACAGCATCATACTTGTATTCCCTTGCTGTACCAATTCCCCGTTTTTGGAGAGCGAAAAATTTAAATTGTTCAGATCCTTAATATTGGTCTTGGGCAACCATTTCCCCACCACGGCGGCACCATCAAAACCTTTGGCTTTTTCCCAGGGCAAGCCCTTCTCCTTTAGGGCCGATTGCACATCCCTGGCGGTAAAATCTATCCCAAGGCCAACCTCGTCATAATAGGTATGGGCAAACTTTTCTTCGATATGCTTTCCTACCTTCTTGATTTTAACCAATACCTCCACTTCATAATGGACATCTTTGGTAAATTCAGGGATGTAAAAATCCTGCTCTTTGGGAAGTACCGAAGAATCCGGCTTTATAAAAACCACCGGATCCGAAGGCCTTTCATTATTCAATTCCTTGATATGGTCCGCATAATTGCGACCTATACAGATGATTTTCATGCTCTTGATTCAATTTTTGACAATACGGAATCCCATTTTGATCTTAAAATGGGCTTTGGCCAAAATAAGGACAAAGATTTTATTTACCCTAATTTATTATTGAGCTTACTCAGTTTTATTTGGGTGAGCACCTTTTTGGTATACAATGGGAAATCGGCATTCAATATCCAACCAAAATACCCCGGTTCTTTTTCCAGGACATCATGCACCTTTCTACCTTTGTGCTTCCCAAAGGAGAAAATTTCTTCTCCGTCTTCATCCAGTCCGATAAAACCAGCAAAATCTACAAATTGCCTGTGCGTTGAGAATTCGGCCAATTTTTTAATATTGTTTTCCAATTCCGGATAGCGGTCCAATTGTGACAAAAGCACCTCATAGGTTGCATTGGTATCTGCTTCCGCACTATGGGCATCGGTCAGTTCCTTATCACAATAAAACTTATAGGCGGCGGCTAGGGTTCTTTTTTCCATTTTGTGAAATATGGTCTGAACATCCACAGAAACAGTACTCTTCATATCAAAATCGACTTCCGCCCGAAGCATTTCTTCTGCCAGCAAAGGAATATCGAAGCGATCCGAATTAAACCCTCCAAGATCACAATCCTTGATCATACTGTAAATTTCCTTGGACAGCTCCTTAAAAGTAGGCTCATTAGCCACCTTTTCGTCAGAAATACCATGAACGGCAACAACTTCTGCAGGAATTGGCATTTCTGGGTTCACCAACCATGTCTTACTTTCCTTGTTTCCGTTGGGATATATTTTTAAAATAGAAATTTCTACTATTCTGTCCTTTGCCACATTGATTCCTGTTGTTTCCAAGTCGAAAAAACAGATGGGCCTTGTGAGGTTTAATTGCATGCCTTTATATGATTTGTACAAAGATAGTTTTTAGAAATAGAGGATAAAAAGATTACCGTTTTAATTCGACCAATACCAGATTAACCCCTATTTATATCACAGTCGGGTATTGATGATGTTATTGAAGGCGGAGCCGAAAATATAGCTTATCCCAACCCCGAAACCAACTTCAAAATTAGTGGCTATCTGCTTTTGCTGTAGCAACACATCCTCCAAGGATGCAGAGCCGGCCGGCAGGTTGATCTGGTCCTGAATCAATTTTAGATCCCCAGAAAAACGCACCGACAGGCCTTTTAAGATACGGACAGACAAATAACTATCTATTTCCAACCGGTTCTTGGACCATTCATTTAAAAAGGTAGAGGCCGTGACCCGGGTAAACACATTGCCCCATGGCTGCCTAAAACGTAGGCCTACATCTATGGAATGGCTAAAAATAGACTCCTTGTCCTTTCCAAAGATGGTGGTCTCCATATAATCATTGTAGATAAATCCGATTTTATAGGCAAAAACTATTTCCCGTCTCAAAACCTCCCGATATGGAAATATGTTGTACTCAATGGCGGGACGGAAGTCCGTTGAGATGTTCAGGTTGGTATACGTATTATGAACCGCGCCCCCAAAGATACCCGCAGACCAATGATCCGACAGACTGCGCACAATACTACCCCTTGCGGAGTAGCGCTCGCGCTCGCTGGTGAACTCCTCTCCATCATTTTTAAACCTACTGCTGAACCGGCTCATTTCCATATCGCCACGGATACGCCATTTTTCGGTCACCCGATCGCTTTCGAAACCAAGTTCGTACCTAAACTGGTTCCTACTGGCCTCACTACTGACGTCCACTTCGCCACGAACCTCAAAAATCCAATTGTTCCATGGGTCATCAAAATTTATGTCTTGACGATCCTTCATCCCTTCTACGGAGATATTGTATTCAATTTTATCGGCAACATCAGACTGTATTACATATTTTAACAACCCCGTTTTTATTTGCTGCAACAAACCTTTTCGCACCTCATCCGAGGACATGTTTGCCGTAGAATCAAAGGAAAGTCCATTCGTAGTACCTTCAAAACTACCGGCTCCGGTAAATTCTAATTTATAGGTGCGTCCCCCGCTCCCATTTGCAATGTCGTAAATAAACAATTTCACATTTGCCAGACCTTGGTCCCGTACATGGCTGACAAAATCGATCTCCTGCTGAATGTACCTTTTCTCGCAATTGCAGTCGAGGAACATTTTTATGGATTCGTTTTGAGAAAAAAGGGTAATTGGCAGTAGAACAATTGAAAAAAGGCAGAGCCATTTCTTCATCGGAAGAGGAAAAATCATGAAAGTAATACTATTTTATTTATACGCTAAAGATAGGGTTTGACGCCCCTTTAAACGAAGAAGACAAGCGAAATGCCCCCTAAAACTTTGTTAAATTATTCCAATAACCCCTTCCACGTAAGAATTATAGCTGTCCAAATCCTTGCTTTTATAAAAAGTATTGGAAACAAAAAATGCCCCAGTAAACTGGGGCATTTTATTATATATTAACAACAATTACTATACTTCCCTATTCACATCCCAGGCCTCCAAATAATCGGCAACGGCCTTGACGAACATACCTCCCAAGGCTCCGTTTACCACCCTGTGGTCATAACTATGGGAAAGGTACATCTTACTCCTGATACCTATTAAATCCCCTTCTGGAGTTTCAATAACCGAAGGAATTTTGCGAATTGCTCCCAAGGCCATGATCCCTACCTGTGGTTGATTGATAATTGGCGTTCCAAATACACTGCCGAACGTCCCCACATTGGTTACGGTATATGTGCCTTCCTTGATCTCGTCTGGCTTTAAAGCATTGTTCCTGGCTCTATTGGCCAAATCATTTACCGCTTTCGCCATCCCCACCAAATTCAATTGGTCGGCATTTTTTATCACCGGAACAATAAGGTTCCCATCTGGCAAGGCAGCTGCCATTCCCAAATTGATGTTTTTCTTTTTAATAACATTGTCCCCATCCAAAGAAATATTCATCATTGGATACTTCTTCAATGCCGTGGCAATAGCTTCCATAAAGATAGGAGTAAACGTAAGTTTCTCTCCTTCCCTCTTTTCAAAAGCATTCTTCATTTTATTTCTCCAGTTCACCACATTGGTAACGTCTACCTCCACAAAACTCTGCACATGGGCCGAAGTAGAAATACTCGCGGTCATATACTGCGCAATAAGTTTCCCCATACGGGACATTGGGATGACCTCATCGCCACTGCCAACATGTACTGGGGCGGCTTTTGGTTTCTCCTCGGCCATTTTGGCCGCAACTGGTTGTTCTTGTTTGGTAGCTGTAGGCTGTGGAGCCGAAACAGGGGCTTGTTTGCCCGATGCCCTATTCTCTACATATTCCAAAATATCATTTTTGGTGACCCTATTGTCCTTCCCGGTACCATTTATGGTATCCAGTTCGGAAACAGAAATCCCCTCTTGCTTAGCTATGTTTTTTACCAAAGGGGAATAAAATTTATCGGACTCATCAAAAGCCATTGCAGGAGAGGCCGTAGTTTCCTTTGCCCCTACCATTTGGTCTTCCAATTCTTCCACCACTTGTTGCGGTACTTCTTCCTCCTTGCTTGCTGCGGAGCCATCCTCATCATCATCCGGGCCGTCCCCAGCGATCTCTATGATGGCGACAGTCTGTCCCACCTTGATCACATCATCTATATTAAACAATTTCTCTACCAAAACACCATCCACTTCACTAGGAACCTCGGAATCTACCTTATCGGTAGCTATCTCAAAAACGGCTTCATCCATTTCAATGGTATCACCAACTTCCTTTAACCATGAGGTCAGGGTTGCCTCTGCAACACTTTCGCCCATCTGCGGCAATTTTAATTCGAATCTTGACATATTGATACTTTGTATGCTTATTTGGTTTAATAATTTGCAAAAATACTAAAAAAAAGACCTTACAATTATATTAATCCTATTTTTTAGTTTGTTTCTTAGGACGATTTTAACGAATTCTCAAAAGGGATGCGGTTTATAATACTTCTCCCCAAGGTGACCTCATCTGCATATTCCAATTCATCGCCTACAGCGATACCTCGGGCAATAGTAGATGTTTTTACCTCTGTCCCTTCCAACTGTTTGTAAATATAAAAATTGGTTGTATCGCCTTCCATAGTAGAACTCAGCGCAAAGATCAGCTCCTTTATGATGCCCTCCTTTACTTTGGTCAATAAAGATGAAATGGTCAGATTCTGTGGTCCTATCCCCTCCATTGGAGAGATCTTCCCCCCCAAAACATGGTAGAGTCCCTTATACTGTCCTGTATTCTCTATGGCCATGACATCCCTGATATCCTCTACCACACAGACCAGGCTTTCATCCCTTTTTGGATTGGCACAAATCTCGCACAAAACCACATCGGAAATGTTATGACAGTTGGAACAAAACTTAATATCATTCCTTACACGTTGCAGGGCAGAGGTGAGTCTTAAGGTCTGTTCACTGGGCTGCTTTAACATATGTAACACAAGGCGTAATGCAGTCCGTTTACCAATACCTGGCAATTGTGACATTTCATAAACTGCATTTTCCAAAAGTTTAGAAGAAAATTCCATAGGACAAAATTACGATTTTAGATTTATGTTTTATCTTTTTGTACTTTGCGATGCAAATTTATTTTTATGACCGCCACGCATATCCTGATCCTCATTGGGTGTTATTTTTTAGTGCTTTTACTCATCTCCTATCTTACCGGAAAAAATGATTCCAATAATGACTTTTTTAAAGCTGGCAAGCAATCCCCTTGGTTCTTGGTGGCCTTTGGGATGGTCGGAGCCTCCTTATCGGGGGTTACTTTTATTTCGGTTCCAGGTTGGGTAGAAGCCTCCCAATTCAGCTATATGCAAGTGGTATTTGGGTATCTCGTAGGGTATTTTGTAATAGCCTATGTCCTCCTGCCCATCTATTATAAACTTAATGTCACCTCTATTTATGAGTATTTGGGGCAACGTTTTGGACAGGTGAGTTATAAGACCGGGGCATTCTTTTTCTTTATATCCAGGGTACTTGGCTCGGCATTCCGACTTTTTTTGGTGGCCATTGTGCTACAACAGTTTGTTTTTGATGAGCTGAACGTGCCATTTGAAGTGACCGTGATCCTATCCATTCTCTTGATCTGGATCTACACCTTTAGAGGCGGGATCAAGACCATTGTTTGGACCGATACCTTGCAGACCTTATTTATGCTTGTTTCTGTGGGATTGTGCATCTATTTCATCAATCAGGAAATGGGGTGGACCTTCACTGAATTCCTTGCTTCGGATGAATTGAAACAGTACAATAAAATATTCTTTACCGACTCATTATTCAATAAGACCCACTTTGTAAAATCGTTCATTGGCGGTATGTTCATTACCATTTGTATGACGGGACTGGATCAGGACATGATGCAAAAAAACCTCACCTGCAAATCCCTGAAGGACGCACAGAAGAATATGATCTCCTTTACGGTGGTCCTTGTTATCGTGAACTTTATATTTTTGCTATTGGGTGCCCTTCTTTTTATATACGCAGCCAAATTCAACATCGCCATTCCTTTGATGGACGGCTCTCCTAAGTCCGACTTACTGTTTCCGGAAATAGCGCTCAACAACGGCCTGGGAATTACCGTGGCCGTCACATTTATGCTAGGGCTTATTGCAGCGGCGTACAGTAGTGCCGACAGTGCCCTGACCGCTTTGACCACCTCTTTCTGTGTGGATTTCTTGAACATTGAGAAGCGTCCGGAAGCCGTTCAAAAAAGCATCCGTAAGAAAACCCATATTGGGATGAGTATCCTTTTGATCATCGTGATCATTATCTTCAAGTATGTCCTTGATAAAAATGTTATAGACGGCTTGCTTACGGTTGCCACTTATACTTATGGCCCTCTTCTGGGCTTATTCGCTTTTGGCATCTTTACCAAGTACAAAATCATGGATCAGTATGTTTGGATGGTAGCTATTGCCTCTGTCCTGATCATTGTAGGAATCGCCAATGTTCCCATGGAATACCTGGGAGGCTATGCGGTAGGTTACGAATTACTGCCCATAAATGGCCTATTGACCTTTTTCGGGTTGTGGCTGATTCGAATCAAGGAATAACTGATTCAAGTATTTCAAATTAATACTGACCAGTTCCCAATAGCACCAAGGTACAGGCCACTTCCACCTCTATCCCCTCTTTTTCCAAAAGATCGTATAGTTCTGGATTTTCCGTGCCCGGATTAAAAATCACCCTTTTTGGGGAAAGGGCCAAAATACCATCATAGTAAGATACCTGTCTTTCCGGTCCTATATAAAGGGTCAGCGTATGTATATTATTGATATTCTTAAGGTCGGTCTTAATCGAAACTGAATCGATTCGCCCTTCTTTCAGTCCAAAAGCCTCTGTTTCAATCTGATTGGCCAATAAGCGTTTTACAGCCACATGACTGTACCTATTTGGTTTCAACGAGGCACCAAAAACAAGTGTTTTCTTCATATGTTAATATCAGTGTTAAATAATGTTAACGTTACCTAATTTTTAATAAAATTTTCGTCCCTTGGGAGGGACTAATTCGAAATCAAGTCATTGATAAGACTATATTTTTATAGTTAATGGTTAGTGTTTAGTATGGCTTATCAATGAAGAAACCCGGAGCATCTGCTTCGGGTTTTCTTTTAAATATCTCTCTGCAAATAGTCCATGACATTCTTACCACTTAATAATAACACTGCCCCAGGTAAATCCACTACCAAAAGCGGCAAGGACAACTACATCCCCCTCTTTTATCTTGCCTTGTTCCCAAGCCTCGGTCAGAGCAATAGGAATGGAAGCAGCAGTGGTGTTCCCATATTTCATAATATTATTGAAAACCTGATCGTCTGATAATCCAAACTTCTTTTGAATAAACTGGGAAATACGAAGGTTTGCCTGGTGGGGCACCAACATATCTATATCTGTGGTTTTTAGGTTGTTTTTTTCAAGCCCCTCTTTGATCACCTCACTAAAACGGACCACTGCATTTTTAAATACGAACTGTCCGTTCATATATGGAAAATACGATTCGTCATTGGGGTCATTATCTGCAATGATATCGTTGACCCAACGTTTCCCCATTCCTGGAGCTATCAATGATAATTCCTCGGCATGTTGGCCTTCTGAATGTAGGTGGGTAGATAATATTCCTTTGGATGTATCCTCTTCCCTACTGATGATGGCAGCTCCTGCCCCATCCCCAAAAATTACGGAAACTCCCCTGCCCCGTGTAGTCATGTCCAAACCGTGGGAGTGCAGCTCTGATCCAATGACCAAAACATTCTTATACATCCCTGTTTTCACATACTGATCTGCTACGGATACGGCATAGACAAAACCTGAACATTGGTTACGAACGTCCAACGCCCCTACTGTTTTAATATCTAGGTCGCGCTGAACCAAAACTCCTGGACCAGGAAAATAGTAATCCGGACTTAGGGTGGCAAAAATGATAAAATCGATATCATCCTTATCAATTCCCGCCCTTTCAATGGCCACCTTAGCGGCTTTTACCCCCATAGAGGTGGTGGTATCCTCTCCCTTTATAACGTGTCTGCGCTCTTGGATTCCTGTACGCTCTTGAATCCAAGCGTCATTGGTATCCATAAGCTTGGACAGATCATCGTTGGTCACTACATTTTCCGGTACATAGTACCCTAATCCTATTATTTTTGAATTGTACATCTTAAGGTTTGTTAGTTTTTTCGGGAATATGAAGCTTTTCTATATCCGTTTGTCAATATAATAAAGATTGATGGCATTCCATATAAAAGACAAAAATAAAATAAAGTCGATTAAAATTTCAATTGTTTCGCAGTCCGATCATTAAATTCAACCGCATTACTTTGTTTTAACGTTTTCACAACATTTAAAAGGAGGTGTATTTAGTAAATTGTCGGAGGAACACACAAAACGTTGTGGCTGTTCACCATCTTTAAATTTAACACTAATCTAAAGTTTAGTACATGAAAAAATTCTTACCCTTACTTTTAATGTTCTTTGTTTTCTGGGGATACTCACAGGAAAGCTTAACGTACCAGAAACCTTCAGAGGAAATATTAAAATTAGTTGACGCCCCTTTGGCACCTACCGTACTGATTACCGATAATGGCAAACATATGGTAATGCTCTACAGGGATGCCTATAAGACCATCGAAGAACTTTCTGAAGACGAATTACGATTGGCAGGACTCCGGATCAACCCAAAAACGAATATTGGAAGCCGCACCAATTACTACAATAATATCAAAATAAAGCCTACTTCCGCTTCCCAAGAAACCCAGGTCAGTGGATTGCCCGAAAACCCAAGGCTGGCAAATTTCAGCTGGTCTCCGGACCAGTCAAAAATTGCGGTGACCAATACCACAAAAACCGGCGTGGAAGTATGGGTTTTGGATCTGGAGAAAACTTCGGTTAGAAAAATCACCCAGGCCAATGTAAATGCCAACATGAGGGACGTTATCAACTGGTTCAAGGATGGTAATGCTATCTTGGTCAAAATGCTGCCTTCCGCCAGAAAGCCATTGGTCAATATTAACGAGGCCGTTCCCGTCGGACCTACCATTTCTTCAAATGACGGAAAAAAGGCACAGAACAGGACCTACCAGGATCTTTTGAAAAATCCGAATGACGAATTTAACTTTGAACAACTGGCCCTATCAGAATTGCACAAGGTAGACCTCAACGGAAATGCCTCTTTATGGAAAGGTCCAGATATGTACAGTTCTTTAAGTTTCTCTCCAGACGGTTCTTATCTTATGGCAGAGACAATAGACCGGCCCTTTTCCTATTTGGTTCCTTATTACAGATTCCCATCTACCACTACTATTTATAAGAACGATGGGAGCTTGGTACAGGAAGTACTAAAAGTGCCTTTAATTGAGGATCTACCCCAAGGATTTATGGCAGAACGTACCGGGATGAGGGATATCAGCTGGAGAAACGACAAACCTGCCTCCTTAATTTATGCCCAGGTATTGGATGGAGGGGATCCTGAAAACGAAGTGGCATTTAGGGACGAGGTATTTCAGTTAGAAGCCCCTTTCAAGGGAGAAGGCAAGAGCCTGCTAAAGACCATCAACAGGTTTGGTGGAATTCTATGGGGCAATGATGGACTAGCTATAGCCTATGACCGTTGGTGGAATACCAGAAATACAAAGGCCTATGTTTTTAATCCTTCGAATCCTTCTGAAAAGCCAATTATAATTTCTGACCGTAATTACCAAGATGTATACAACGATCCCGGGGAATTTGTGACCAGAAGGAATGAGTATGGGGTAAATGTTCTGGCCTTGGACAGCAAGAACAACGCTTTTTTGATGGGGGACGGATTTTCCGAAAAAGGTCAGTTCCCATTCGTAGACAAAATCAACTTGGTTTCCCAAGAAACATCCCGACTTTACCAGTCTACCCTTACGGACAAAAAAGAGACCTTGGTGGAATACCACCCGGAAAAGGACCAGCTTCTTGTGCGCATTGAATCTAAAAGCGAATATCCAAACTACTACTATAAAAGCCTGTTGCGCAAAAAGGCACCACAGCAGCTCACCGCTTTTGAAAACCCCTTCAAAAGCATCCAAAATGTACACAAGGAGGTTGTAACCTATAAAAGAGAAGATGGCTTGGAATTAACAGGGACCCTATACCTGCCTGTTGGATACGACAAGGCAAAAAAGGAAAAAATGCCCATGATTTTATGGGCCTATCCCAGAGAATTTAAGGACAAAAACAGCGCTTCACAGAATACCCAAAATCCGAATGAATTTACATATCCAAGCTGGAGTTCCCCCATATACTGGGTCACCAAAGGCTACGTGGTTTTGGATGATGCCGCCTTTCCTATCATTGGTGAGGGAGACGCACAGCCAAATGACACATTTAGGACCCAATTAGTAGCCAATGCAAAGGCTGCCATAGATGCCGTGGATAAGATGGGATATATTGATAGAACAAAAGTGGCCGTTGGCGGACACAGTTATGGTGCCTTTATGGTGGCCAATCTACTTTCCCATTCCGATCTATTTGCGGCGGGGATCGCCAGAAGTGGCGCCTACAATAGAACGCTCACCCCTTTTGGGTTCCAGAGCGAAGAACGGAACTATTGGGAAGCCCCAGAAGTGTATTACACCATGTCGCCCTTTATGCATGCCGATAAAATGAAAACTCCATTGCTTTTGACCCATGGGGAGGCAGACAATAATTCCGGGACTTACCCTATGCAGAGCGAACGTTATTTTAATGCCTTAAAAGGTTTGGGGGCAACAGTAAGGTTGGTGATGCTACCAAAGGAAAGTCATGGCTACAGGGCCAAAGAAAGCATCTTGCACCTACTATGGGAACAGGACCAATGGCTGGAGAAATACGTAAAACAAAAAGAAGAAATTATAGAAGCCCCTCTGATGGGGAAAGATTAAAAAAAAAGCCCCGAATACTTTCGGGGCTTTTTTTTATATGTATTGTCTAAAATTATTGACCACTACCTTGGCCTTGAGATCATGAAGTAAATTGTACAGCCCAAAAAAGGTTCTATTTAGATATAGAAAATGTTTGGAACCACGGTTGCCGTTCATTTTCCGTATCTGGGGATCCTTGGAATAGCGTTCACTTAAATTAGCGATCTTCGTCCAAAATTCATCAGCCCCAAAATCAAAATGCTCTTCATTAAAGGGTAATGTAAAAATAGTCAACAATTCCTTGAACAGTGCCTTAAAGAATTTCAATTCCTCTGGAGAATCGGTCTCCGATAAGATTTCCAATTCGTAGAGCTTCTCCATAAAAATGACATCATTCTCTATATTTTCCTTTTTGGCAAGCTCAAAATAAGGGATGTAAAATTCATTGGGCACCTCTTTGATACAGCCAAAATCTATGGCGATCAAGGTTTCCCTTTCACTGACCAAAAAATTACCGGGATGCGGGTCCGCATGTACTTTTCTCAAGCCATGGATTTGGAACATATAAAAATCCCAGAGGGCCTGCCCTAATTTATTACCCAATCCTTCATCAAAATTGGTTTTTGTAAACTCACTCAGGTGTTTGCCCTGCATCCAATCCATAGTAAGTATCCGCTCACTTGAAAGCGCTCCATAATATCTTGGAAACTCCATATTGGGGATATTGCCACAGGCTTCCGTAATTTCCCTGCTCTGCTTCAGCTCCAATATATAATTTGTCTCTTCTATCAATTTGTTTTCAACTTCCTTGAAATATTTATCGGAATCCTTTCCTTTTAAATTGAACATACGGATCGCTACTGGTTTCACCAATGCCAGATCACTGCTGATACTTTCGGCTACGCCAGGATATTGGATTTTCACAGCCAATTTCCTACCGTCCTTTACCGCCTTGTGTACCTGCCCAATGCTCGCGGCATTAATGGAGTCCTTTTCAAATTCGTCGAAAATCTCCTCGGGATATTTCCCCTGGTATTTTTTAAAAGTCTTTCTCACCAACGGGGCCGACAAGGGAGGAACAGAAAATTGAGATAGGGAGAATTTCTCAACATACGCACTGGGCAATAGGCTTTTCTCCATACTCAACATTTGGGCGACTTTTAGGGCACTTCCCTTTAGGCTCTTTAAACCATCGTAAATATCACCCGCATTATCTTCATTTAGCTCGTCCTTGGTCATTGATGGATCCACCAATTTCTTGCTGTAATACTTCACGTAGTTTCCCCCGACTTTTACCCCAGTTTTAACCAATTTTCCAGCTCTTTCTATTTTTCCAGTAGGAATTCTATCCAATGTTTTCATGCAATATGTTTTAAAGGCCTTTTAAAGCCAAGGGGTTAGGAATACAACTTTCAATCTAGGTGCATTTATGAAAAGTTCTCTTTGTACAGAAATTTTCCAAAGTCCAGGATGTTTTCCAGGGGGGTGTTATCAAAAAGATCAAAAATAGTGGTGACCGACTTTTCAATGGCCAAGTCTGTTTTTTCAAATGCAGGGGAAGAATCATCCATCCAGAATTTCAATAGGAAAAGGAACTGTAACCATGCCCCTTCAGAAAATAATTTAGGAGGATGTTGTGTTAGTTTAGAAGTCTTATTGGCATTCCCCTCTTCTATCAAATCCGTTGCGAACGATTTTATATGCTGGCGGAGACCTTTTAATTGTTCCATATTTTTGAGCATGTTCTTATTTTCATTTAACGAAAAAAGCACATAACTCCTATTTAGGGTCAACAATTCGAAAAAGGTAAAGAAGAAAGTGAGCATTTTGTCCTTGTTAGAAAAGGAATCAAAATCTTCATTCTTTTTGATCAACGCTTCTGTATTATTATAGAAGGTGGTCCAAATTGCTTTTTGCAAGCCCTCCACAGATCCGAAAAATTTATAAAATTCTTCTTCCTTTATCTTATTGGCCTTACAAAATTTATAGATGGACTTAGGCACTACCTCATGCTCCAGGACATAATCCATATATGCACCTATAATGGCATCTTCCGTTATTTTCTTAGTATTCGCTTTTGCTGGCATAGGGATGTTATTTTGTTTATACAAAAATACTATTATTTAAACAAAAATGTGTTAAACATATATGAAATGATTAGAATTCATAAAAAAAAGCGTGTTCGAGTGAACACGCTTTTTAAACAACCTAACCAATAAATAAACAAACTTGTTACAGAAATAATTCTTTTTCATAGCATTTTTTCCCTGTAACACTACAAATATAATAATTGTTTAGTTATTGATGCAAATATTTAAACAAAATAATTTGTTAATATTTTAGAATGACCATATTCATCCTTCGCTATGTGTCAGTTTGTCACTAATGCACAGTATGGTATTTTTTTTGACATAGGTTCTACATAAAATTTAAAACTATTTCAAAATATGGCTACAGGTAAGATTAATGTGTCCGTTGAAAACATATTTCCGTTGATTAAGAAATTCTTATACAGCGATCATGAAATATTTTTACGGGAATTGGTGTCAAATGCCACAGATGCAACTTTAAAGTTAAAGCACCTTACTACAATAGGTGAGACGAAAGTGGAATATGGCAACCCAATCATTGAAATCAAAATTGATAAAGAGGGGAAAAAGCTCCATATTATCGATCAAGGTTTGGGGATGACCGAGGAAGAGGTTCAGAAATATATCAATGAGGTGGCCTTTTCGGGTGCCGAGGAATTTTTGGACAAGTACAAGGATTCTGCAAAGGATTCTGGAATCATTGGTCATTTCGGTCTAGGTTTTTACTCAGCCTTTATGGTGGCAGAAAAAGTAGAGATCATCACCAAGAGCTATAAAGATGAGCCAGCGGCCCATTGGACATGTGACGGTTCTCCGAACTTTATTTTGGAACCAAGTGATAAAACAGAACGCGGAACTGAGATCATCCTTCATATTGCCGAGGACTCTACAGAGTTCTTGGAAAAGAATAGGATTTCTGAGCTTTTGAGCAAATACAACAAGTTTATGCCGGTTCCGATTAAATTTGGAACCAAAACAGAAACCCTTCCCAAACCAGAAGGTGCAAAAGAAGAAGACAAGGCTCCTACCCAAGAGGTGGACAACATCATCAACAATCCAAATCCGGCCTGGACAAAAATGCCGGCCGATCTTAAAGATGAGGATTATAAAGGATTTTACAGGGAACTCTATCCAATGCAATTTGAAGAGCCCCTTTTCCACATACATTTGAATGTAGATTATCCTTTTAACCTTACGGGGATTCTTTACTTCCCAAAATTGACAAACGACCTCAACGTTCAAAAAGATCGTATACAGTTATACCAAAATCAGGTATTTGTTACGGATAATGTAGAAGGTATCGTACCGGAATTCCTTACCATGTTGAGAGGAGTTATCGATTCACCAGATATTCCTTTGAACGTTTCCCGTTCTTACTTACAGGCAGATGGTGCAGTTAAAAAGATAGCTTCTTACATCACTAGAAAAGTGGCAGATAAGCTATCCTCCCTGTTCAAGAACAATAGAGAGGATTTTGAGGCTAAATGGAACGATATCAAGATCGTGATAGAGTACGGGATGCTATCGGAAGATAAATTCTTCGAAAAGGCAGACAAATTTGCGCTCTACCCAACCGTGGATGGCAACTTCTATACATTTGAAGAATTACAGGAAAAATTAAAGGACAACCATACCGATAAGGATGATAAATTGGTAATCCTTTATGCATCAAACAAAGAAGCACAACACAGTTATATAGAAACTGCCAAGGCCAGAGGTTTTGAGGTCTTGTTGTTAGATTCTCCAATTGTATCGCACTTGATGCAGAAATTAGAGACTTCCAAAGAAAATGTATCCTTTGCAAGGGTTGATGCCGATCATTTGGACAACCTGATTAAAAAGGAGGATACCCAAATCTCTAAATTATCCGAAGAGGAAAAAGAGCAATTAAAGACTGTATTGGAAGAGGTCATCCAAAATAAAAGCTATACCGTTCAATTAGAGGCAATGGACAGTGCTGCGGCACCATTCATTATTACTGAACCAGAGTTTTTAAGAAGGATGAAAGAAATGCAACAGACCGGTGGTGGTGGAATGTTCGGGATGAGCAATATGCCAGAAATGTACAATCTGATTGTAAACACCAATTCCGATCTAGTCAATGAGATCCTAAATACCAAAACGGCAAAGAAGAAAGAGCGATTGATCAATCAATCTTTGGATCTGGCCCGTTTGTCAAAAGGATTGCTTAAAGGTGAGGAACTTACCAACTTCATCAAAAGAAGTTACGAAATCATCAAATAACACGATTTTAATTCTATTAGGAAAAAGGGACTGCTTTGAAAAGCAGTCCCTTTTTTATTATTATATTCATACCATGATTTATCCATGGCATCTATATCTCATGTCCGCAATGTACTTTTTTGCGGGCATCATGCATTTTATAAAACCCAAGGCGTATTTAAGAATAATGCCCAGATATCTCCCGAACCATAAATTACTGGTGTTCTTGAGTGGACTAGCTGAAATTATTTTGGCAATTGGACTCTGTTTTGAAGAAACCAAAGACCTCGCTATCTTCGGAATAATAGCTATGCTGGCCGTATTCTTACTGGTCCATTTCTATATGCTGACTGGCAAAAAAGCCGCTGCAGGTATTCCGGTATGGGTTTTGGTCTTCCGTATCCCACTGCAATTTGTATTAATGTTTTGGGCTTTGTGGTACCTACAGTTTTAATAACTTTAAGGTCATATTAAAAAAAAACGTATCCTTAACAAGAAGGATGAATACTTATTTCCAATGAAAGTAATTGCTACCAATATAAGTATGGGCACCATGATTACATGGAATGGAAAAGAAGAAAAAACAGGAATTTTCAAAACGCCAACGGCAGAACCCATTTTTCTCGGGAAAACGGATGTGGAAAAGGATACTGTCGTGGATAGAAAGTACCACGGCGGACTGGATAAGGCCTGCTACCTTTTTTCTGCAGAAGAATATGAATATTGGAAAAAATTGTATCCCAATCTTGACTGGGATTGGGGGATGTTTGGTGAAAACCTCACCATAGCAGGATTGGAGGAGTCCCAAATACGAATTGGTGATATTTATAGCCTTGGTGGTGCATTGGTGCAAATTTCCCAACCTAGGGAACCTTGTTATAAGCTTGGGATCCGTTTCAATACCCAGAATATTATAAGACAGTTCATTGATAGATCCCATCCCGGAACCTATGTCAGAATTCTGGAGGAAGGCTTGGTTTCTCAAGGCGACAGTATGGTCTTGGTAGAACAGTCTGAAAACAGCTTAACTACCCAACAGTTTTACGACCTTTTGTTTGCCAAAGAAAAATCCCGTGAGCTCTTACGCCTTGCCATCAATAACACGGCTTTACCCTTAAAAAAGAGAGAAAGTTTAGAAAAGTACGTATAGCTTTCCCCATAACGGGAATTAAATTCTTTTGCATTAAAAGTAGGTTCGGTTTGAGGCATTTGACACCTTAAAAAATCCTTAAATTTAGATGTGAAACCACTGCTAAATATATAGTAAAATGAAAAAATATCTAATTCTGCTCTTTGGGGCCCTTGCCTTAACGGCTTGTAAAAACAAAACGGAACCCCTAAAAGAAGATGCTATGGCTAAAAATGAGGCATTTGGAACTTTACTGAACGACTATCATGAAGATGGTTTAAAATTATACCCCCTTAAAGCCACCTCGGAAGGTGACAATAGATACAATGATATTTTCCTGAACTTCCTGACCGAGGATTATAAGGCCATGGAAAGAGCCTATTACCAGAAATATAAGGATGCATTGGCCGCTATTAAGGATACAGAGCTTTCCGATAGCGAAAAAATGAGCAAGGCCATCTTGGAATGGGAATGTGCTAGGAATTTGGAACGAATGGAGTTTAGGGAAGACCTCACCCCTATCAATCAAATGTGGACCGTACAATTGACCATGGGCCAATATGCGGGAGGTACAAGTGCACAGCCATTCAAGACAGTCAAAGATTACGAGAATTGGCTAAAAAGGCTGGACAGTTATGTGGTTTGGATGGCCACCGCTGAAGAGCGTATGAGAGAAGGAATAGAAAAAGGGTATGTGCTTCCCAAATCCTTGATCAAAAAGGTGGCACCTCAATTAAAAACATTAACCACCAAGGACCTTGACCAACATTTATTTTTCTCACCGGTAAAGAATTTCCCGGACGATTTCAAAGATGTGGATAAAAAGAGACTTACAGATGCGTATTCGGTTATGATAAACGAGAAGATTATTCCCGCCTATCAAAAACTTTATGACTTTATGGGTTCTGAATATCTGGCTGCTGGCCGTAATACCAGTGGTATTGAAGCTACCCCAGATGGAAAGGCCTACTATGATTATTCCATAAAGCTGTATACAACAACGGATATGACAGCCGAAGAAATCCACCAAATAGGTTTGGATGAAGTAAAACGTATCTCTATGGAAATGGAGAAAGTAAAGCAGCAAGTTGGATTTGATGGCAACCTTAAGGCTTTCTTTGATTATGTCAGGAATAAAAAAGAATTGATGCCATTTACAGACCCACAGCAGGTCATAGACAATTTTAAAGCCATCCATGCGAAAATGAAGCCGCAAGTAGATCAGCTATTTGATAATCAACCCAAAACCCCATTTGAGATACGCCGTACCGAGGCATTTAGAGAGGCTTCTGCCAGTGCCGAATACAATCCCGGTTCTTTGGACGGCAGCAGACCAGGGGTTTTCTATGTCCCCATCCCAGATGTAACTGCGTATAATTTGTACTCCGATGAAGACCTATTCTTACACGAGGCCATTCCTGGACACCACTTTCAAATTTCACTGACACAGGAAAACGAAGATTTACCTAAGTTTAGAAAAACACTTTGGTACAGTGCCTATGGTGAAGGATGGGCCTTGTACACAGAGTCTTTGGGCAAAGAATTAGGGCTATATCAGGATCCCTACCAGTATTTTGGAATGTTGGGAGCTGAAATGCATAGGGCAGTAAGGTTGGTTGTGGACACAGGACTTCATGCCAAAGGATGGACCAGGGAACAGGCCATCAAATACTCATTGGATAATGAAGCAGAATCTGAAGAAGCGATTACGTCAGAAATAGAACGCTACATGGCCAATCCAGGTCAGGCACTTTCCTATAAGATAGGGCAGCTTAAAATAATGGAACTACGAGCCAGGGCAGAAAAGGAAATGGGAAAAGATTTTAACATCAAAGAATTCCACAACCAAGTTTTGGAAACAGGATGTGTTCCTTTGGCCCTCTTGGAAGACAAAATTAATGGGTGGATATCATCCAATAAAAAAGGGGCTGAATAGCCCCTTTTTTGGAATAAAATTAACTTACTCTAAACTAAACTATTTTACAAGGACATTCTCGTAATAGGTCTTATTGCCTTCCTTAAGGATTACTGTGTAAAGACCAGCATTTGCTTTTTTAAAATTGAATGCCTTTTCTACAATTATTGACTCGTTGAACGTAGTTTCATAGATTACATTCCCCAATTCATCTTGAACCTTTACTTGTACTCTTTTGCCATCAAGGCTTAAGTGGTTCATATATACCATCTTTCCTTTTGTGCGGAATGTTGGCTTAATGATCTCGCTGGCATTCAAATTAAGAACTAAAGGTTTCACCTCATTAACTTGAATTAAACCAGATTTAACTTCTTTTGCCATACCTGTTACTGTAGTTAACAAAAAGGCCAATACTGCTGTAATTTTCAATGCTTTTTTCATAATTTTTTAGATTTAAGATTACTAAATCACTTATACAGCAAACTTACGCCCATACTCCTCCCCCCACTACACCTCATTTCTCCTATTTATGTGCTATTTTACCCCTTTAACACAAGCATAACATATCAAATGTTAATTTAGTACATATTTTAGGTAATTTTGTCGGGATTTGAAATTAATACCTTTTCTAAATTTACGATGAAAGTGAATTCTATGATGAAACAGAAACCGGCATTCGAAGCTATTGAACCTGATTTTGGGCATTCTTTTACCTATCAGAAATTTGATGCCAATCTTTCCAATAAAAACCATATCTGGCATTATCATCCTGAAATGGAACTGGTTTATGTCAATGGGGGTAGTGGAAAGCGCCAAATAGGTAGCCACGTGTCCTATTATACCGATGGCGACCTTATATTAATTGGCTCCAATCTTCCACACTGTGGTTTTACGGATAAACTCACTGGCAATACCAGTGAAACTGTTGTTCAAATGAAAATTGATTTTTTAGGGACCGATTTTTTTGGCATTCCTGAGATGAAAAAAATCCAAAAGCTATTTGAAATGGCCAAGGGGGGTATTGCATTTAATGGCAATACGAAACGTAAGATTGGGGAAAAAATGGAAATTCTGGAATACCAGTCAGATTTCCAGCGCTTGCTTTCCATTTTAAATATCTTGAATGAATTAGGGAATTCGCAAGATTTCAAGGTGTTGAATGCCGCAGGATTTTCTTTGGAGACCGAGGTAAAGGACAATGACAGGATCAATATCATCTTCAATCACGTTAAAACTAATTTTAAAGAGGAGATTACCTTGGAAGAGGTGGCCGATTTGGCCAGTATGACCGTGCCTTCCTTTTGCCGATATTTTAAAAAGATCACCAATAAAACGTTTACACAGTTTGTAAATGAATATCGTTTGGTACATGCCTCCAAATTACTGGCAGAAAAACCAATTAGCATTACAGACGTCTGTTTTGAAAGCGGATTCAACAATTTTTCCCATTTCAACAAACTATTCAAGGCCTTCACAGGCCAAAACCCGTCTGAGTATCGCAACCAATTAAAAGCCGTATTACAATAATGCGCAATTTGTTTTCAGAGCCACAGAAACTGGTACTCCCTGATGCGGACATCTCCTATTATCCCAACTTTTTAGATTCCAAAGCAGCGGACACCTATTTTGAAGTGTTCAAAAATAGCGTTCCATGGCAACAGGACGAAATTAAAATCTTTGGCAAGACCCACGCCCAGCCTAGGCTTACTGCACTATACAGCACAAATGGAAAACCGTATTCCTATTCCAATATCACCATGCAACCCCATGATTTTACCTTGGAATTATTGGATATAAAAGAGAGGATAGAAGTTATTACAAAAAACAGTTTTACAACCTGCCTTTTAAATCTTTACCGGGATGGTAAGGATAGCAATGGCTGGCACGCAGATAACGAAAAGGAATTGGGAAAAAATCCGGTAATAGCATCCATTACTCTGGGACAAGAACGCTATTTCCATTTAAAGCACAGACGACAGAAGGAATTAAAGCATAAATTGTTATTGGAGCATGGCAGCCTCCTATTGATGAAAGGGGAAACACAACACCACTGGTTGCATCAAATACCAAAAACGGCCAAACCTGTATCAGAACGCATCAACCTTACCTATAGGGTGATCATTTGAGAAACATAAGGTATATTCTTAGAAAGATTATCAAGATCTGCCTGAAACGCAGCGCTGGACTACATTAAAATAGATCGTTCAATACTTTTGCCAAACGAAGTCCGCCCTTTTGAAGTTGCATGCGGACGGTATTGGTATATTTATAACTGTATTCATATCCCAGCTTCTCGCCTACCTCAACAGAGCCATAAACTTCTTTTGCCAATTCTTGGGATTCTTCCACCCAATCATATAAATCTCCCTCTTGGATAGCCTTGCGCTCCTTTTTGGAAAGTGAATGCAGGTTACCTGCCAGTTCTGTATAGCTCATTCCAAATTCATCGATCAAATTACTATCCCAAACCCTGTGCAGGTTGGTCCCTTTTCCAAACCATTGTAATTGAATATTGTTACCGCCTCTATCCTCTTCCCGTCCAACATGTAGTGGCTGATGGAGATCACCAATAAAATGTACCAACATTTTTAGATAAAAGGCCTTATCTTCCTCCGAACTGTTCTCATCCTTAACTATAGCTATGCAGGTTTCTATACCCTTAACCAAATCCCCATAGGTGCTTGGGACCACATCAGTATATTTTTTGTCCATTGGAAAATTGACGTAATGCCATGGTCCAAACTTTGAATAGCTACGATCCGATTTAATATCATCTGCATAGTTGGAAACCAGCGCTAAACTTTCTCCTTTTAAGATCTCCTTTATAGCTCTCTTTGCCTTCCCGGTAAGATGTTGTGAAGCAACTTCCCCTACGGTTCTGTGTCCTGTTTTACCCCAGAAGATATCATTACCAAAAGAGAATTGGACTACCAAGAATACCAAAAAAGTGAGTTTTTTCATGCTTTGTTTTGTTATCGAATTAAGAAAATATGTAATAGTAGCACATCTATGTGAGGTGACACTATACCTTTGGACAAAAATAGAGAATCATACATTAAGGTATTGTTAATAGTCTAAGGATTTTGCGTTTTTTGCGCCATCTTGCGACATAAAAATTTAATAGATTGATTTCCAAACCAATAATAAATAAGGTGCTTAAAATTGCCGTCCGAATTATAGTGGGACTGGCACTAGTTCTAGTTATATTTCTCCTAAGCATCTATGTAGGCGCATGGGGAAAAGTTGCATCCAAAAAAGACCTTTCAGAATTTAATTACCAAAGGGCTTCTGAGGTGTATACGGCCGACAGTGTGCTTATTGGAAAATATTATTTGTTTGATCGGCAACCGATTACGTACAATGACCTGCCCCAACACCTGATAGATGCCTTGGTAGCCATTGAGGATGAACGTTTTTATGGCCATCACGGAATTGACTACACCAGTTTGTTGAGGGTTATATTTAAGACCATACTATTACAAGACCAGTCGGCAGGTGGTGGAAGCACCCTTACCCAACAACTGGCCAAAAACCTCTATCCAAGAGTCCCCAACGGTAAAGTGCGTTTAGCAGTGGACAAGGTAAAGGAAATGATGGTAGCCTCTAGGCTGGAAGATCTTTACTCTAAGGAGGAATTGATTACCCTTTACCTAAATACCGTTTCCTTTGGTGACAATACATTTGGAATTAAAAGTGCCTCCCTAAAATTTTTCAATAAGAAAGCGAAAGACCTAAAGGTAGAGGAGGCTGCCACCCTTGTAGGGATGCTCAAAGCCACCTATGGGTACAATCCGAGGGTATTTCCGGAGAACAGCCTCAACAGGCGGAACTTGGTTTTACAGGCCATGGCCAACAATTCCTATCTGACCAAAGCACAAAAAGATTCCCTCTCAGAACTTCCCACAAAATTAGATTACAGGGAATTTGACCACAACGATGGAATAGCACCCTATTTTAGGGAAGAGGTGAGGAAACAGCTCCTGCAATGGGTAAAAGAACAAAACGCCAATGGAGAAGAGTACAATATCTACACATCTGGCCTGAAAATTTACACCACCTTGGATTATAAAATGCAGGTATTGGCAGAAGAGGCTATGACAGAACATATGAAGGCGTTACAACAAAGCTTTGAAAAAAGTTATGGATCCAATGCGCCATGGCTAAAAGACACCAAACTGATCCAGAAAAAAATTCAAAATTCCCCTGTCTACAGAAGTTTAGAACGGATGGGACTGAGTAAAGAACAAATCCTGGACAGCCTTAAAAAGAAACATACGATGACGTTGATGGACTGGGAAGGAGAAAAGACCCTCCAGGCAAGTAGCATGGACAGTATTCAGCATTATATGAAATTCCTAAATACCGGATCCTTGTCCATAGATCCGACTACCGGAGCGGTAAAAACTTGGATCGGCGGTGTGAATTTTAAATATTTTAAGTACGACCATATTTCCCAAAGTAAAAGACAGGTAGGGTCTACTTTTAAACCTATCGTCTATACCGCTGCCATAGAAAAAGGAATTGCGCCTTGTACCTATTTTTCCGCCCAAGAGGTTGCCTATGATAATTTGGAAGGTTGGTCTCCCAGCAATTCGGGAAAGGAAGATGAGACCTATCTCAATTATTCTATGGAACAGGCCTTGAGCAATTCCATAAATACGGTGGCTGTTAAAGTGTTGGAAGAAACCGGCATCCCCAATGTTATCGGACAAGCCAAAAAGATGGGAATAACGAGCAACCTGCCTCACCTTCCGTCTCTTGCACTGGGTACCGCTGAAATAAAAATCAACGAGCTTATCGGGGCCTATGCCAGTTACGTAAACGCTGGCAAATCCGTAACCCCATTTGCCATTACCCATATTGCCAATACCAAAGACTCTATTTTGGCAAACTTTCAACCCGTCATCGCAAAGCAACCTGCCTTCTCAAAAGAAACCGGCATGTTGCTGTTGGAAATGATGAAAGCAACTGTTGATAAAGGAACTGCAGCCAGAATTAGATCAAAATACAACTTGCCCAATGCCATAGCCGGTAAAACAGGTACCACCCAAAACAATAAGGATGCTTGGTTTGTTGGAATTACCCCTAAGCTTGTAAGTATCACGTGGGTAGGATTGGACACCTATGAAATTGGCTTTAAAAGCACCAGTTTAGGTCAGGGAGCCAATGCGGCATTACCAATTTTTGCCTTGTGGTTGCAGAAATTGAACAAGGAAAAACAATTTAATAGTATTACACAGGCTCGTTTCGAAAACCCGAGCCGATCAGTATTGGATCAATTGGATTGTGAACCAGTCAAAAGGGATGGATTTTTTAAACGCCTCTTCAAAAACCCCAATAAAACAAAAACGAAAAAGTTCAAGAACAACAGCAATTAATAATAAAACACTGTAATTCAGTATTTTAATTTTGATATTAATTAAATTATAATATCTTTATGATATCATAATAATATCATTTTAAAATTACTGGCATGACTCACGAAAAAAATTTGGTTCCGTTCAATGGCTATATCATGCTATTGGTATTTTTAATTCTTGCTACAGGGAGCACATACTTATTGATCACTAAGGAGTCCCCTATTTATATCATAGGGATTGTCCTAGCCCTTTTTATGTTGCCCGGTTTTGTATTGGTCAACCCCAATAACTCCAGGGTTTTACTGCTTTTTGGAAAATACATTGGCACCATTAAGAAAAATGGCCTTTTTTGGGTCATACCATTCTACACAAAAAAAGCCATCTCTTTAAGGGCGAGCAATTTTGATAGTGAACGGCTCAAAGTCAATGACAAGTTGGGTAACCCGGTCATGATCAGCACCATTTTGGTCTGGCGGGTAACCGATACTTATAAGGCAGCATTTGATGTGGACGATTATAAAAATTTTGTACGTGTACAGACAGATGCGGCGGTACGTAAATTGGCAAGTATGTATCCCTATGACAATTTTGCCGATGAAGGTCACAAGGAAGACATCACCCTCCGCTCCAGTGTCAATGAGGTGAGCGAGGCACTTGAAAAGGAAGTCCAAGAAAGGCTTGCCATGGCCGGGATAGAAGTGTTGGAAGCTAGGATTGGGTATTTGGCCTACGCACAGGAGATAGCCAATGCCATGCTTAAAAGACAGCAGGCCACAGCGATTGTGGCGGCGAGACACAAAATCGTGGAAGGTGCTGTAAGCATGGTGGAAATGGCCTTGGATCAGCTGAGCAAAAAACAAGTGGTGGATCTGGACGATGAACGTAAAGCCGCCATGGTGAGTAACCTAATGGTCGTATTATGTTCGGACAAAGACGCCTCTCCCATTGTCAATGCCGGCACCTTAAACCATTAATACATGAGGGTTTTTCAAGAGACACAAAAATTTAACCAATGGCCCATGCGACTCGCATCTTTGGGCCTATTGGCATTCCTATTATATTCTTTGTACCAATGGTTTGTAGCAAAAACTGCAGTGGGCAATGTCTTACCCGAGGATACTTTAGAGCAATTGATAGTCATAGTGGTTCTTGTACTTACCCTTATGTTGTTCTACCAACTTCAATTAAAAACGGAGATCGATGATAGGGGCATACACTATAGATTCCTTCCCTTTCACTTCAAAAATAAAACCATCCCCTGGGAAGCTATAAAAGAGTGTTACGTTAGAACCTATAGTCCGCTTATGGAATATGGGGGCTGGGGCTATAGGATAACTATTAAAAATGGGAAGGCATATAACGTTTCCGGGAATAGAGGCATACAGCTTATTTTAAAATCCGGAAAGAAAATATTGATCGGAACACAAAAGGAATCTGAGGCCACGATGATTATTGATCGTTATCAAAAAAAGAGAAATGAAGGAATATAAAATCGTTAAACAGAAAGGAAAGGTGTTTGGCAACCCTGACCAGGAATTTGAGGACGAACTAAACAAACTGGCAAGAGAGGGATGGAGAGTCGTAAGTGTCTGCTCCATGTCCCATTCTACCTTGGTAAAGGCCTATTTGGAAAGGGACAAATTCAGATAAATATGTATACTATGAAATCACTTATTTTACTGTTTGCATTACTACCCTTTGTTGTTCTGTCCCAGAAAATCACGGAAGAGGAATTCACTTTAAAAAATGGCGAAATAGTACTTCCAGGTACCCTTTCCATGCCTGAATCCCCCACCAAACTACCTCTGGTCATTTTTATCCACGGTTCGGGGAATGTTGATAGAAATGGAAACCAGGCAGGCGTAGGCATAAATGCCAACTACATAAAAGCCCTCTCAGATAGTTTAAACAAAAAAGGTATTGCCTTTTACAGATATGATAAAAGAACAGCTACCCTGTCTAACCTAGACAAATTGGGGGGTATTACCTTTACGAAACTTATCGATGATGCCAAGATTGTCATAGACCACTTTAAAAATGACCCTAGGTTTAACTCTCTGTTTTTAATAGGGCACAGTCAGGGATCCTTGGTGGGAATGCTTAGTATTACCCCAGAAATCAAAGGGTTTATTTCCATTGCAGGCCCAGGGCAATCCATCGATAACACAATCATGGAACAACTACATCAGCAGAACCCCGATCTGGCAAAATTAGCTGGAGAACACTTTGCTGAATTAAAAACAACGGATACCATTGTAAGCGTACATCCCTTTTTGATGCAACTTTTCAAGCCGCAGAACCAGAGTTTTATCAAATCCTGGATTGTATTGGATCCCGTAGCGGAGATCAAAAAAATCAACATTCCCATATTATTGCTAAACGGGGAGGAAGATCTTCAGGTAACCGAAAAAGACTTTCAGAGATTACAAGAGGCCCAACCCAATGCAAAAGGAGAATTGATTCCACATATGAACCACGTTCTCAAGGACGTATATTCCACATCGGACAATCAAAAATCCTATTTTCAGGAAAACTTTCCTTTATCGAATAAACTTGTCGATCTAATAACAGCATTTATCAACCCTTGAATATGAGCAAGAAAAAAGCGTTCGCCCTACGGTTAAATGAAGATATGCTAAAGGCCATTGAGAAATGGTCCGCAGATGAATTTCGTAGTGTGAACGGACAAATAGAATGGATGCTGATGAAAAGCTTAAAAGAGGCAAAAAGAGCCCCAAAAAAAGACAGGGATTGATCTGATTTGGAATTTTAGGATTTTTTTAACGATTTAAACCCCTATTTTTAGGCTCCAAACAATTGCAGCTACATGTTCAGAATATTTTTATTCCTTGCCATAGTACTTTTCACCACCAGTACCTACAGTCAAAATGAAAAAAAATCCTTTATCGTAAAGTACACCACGGATAAAATTATAATAGACGGTGTTTTGGACTACCCAGCTTGGGACAATGCCGAATCCATTGGGGAAATGCAACAATATTTTCCTTCCGACTCAATCCCCGCAATACAGCAGACTGAAATAAAAATGCTATACGACGATACCAACTTGTACGTAAGCATTAAAGCATATACAGAAGGGAACGACTTTATCATCCCTTCTCTTAAGCGCGATTTTAGGGCTGGCGGCAATGACAACATAAGTTTGATGTTCGACACATTTAACGATGGTACCAATGCATTTTTATTTGGCACCAACCCATTGGGAGTACAAAGGGAAGCCCTTATATCAGGTGGAGGATCGGATACCAGTGGCTTCAACACTTCTTGGGACATCAAGTGGAAAGGGGAATCTAAAATCTATGATGGGTATTATATTGCGGAAATGGCCATCCCACTTACTTCCTTTAAATTTAAGGAAGGTGAAACAAAATGGCGTTTCAATAGCTATCGTTTCGACATGCAAACCAATGAGACAAGCACATTTGCCAAAATCCCCCAAAACCAACTGATATTTAGCTTGGCTTTTATGGAGGATATGATCTTTGAAAAGCCTTTGGGAAGATCAAAAACGCCTATAGCCCTAATTCCCTATATCAACACTATCGCCCAAAAGAATTATGAGACTGATGAAAGTCTGTCTAATTTCAAAGTTGGAGGAGATGCAAAATTGGCCATTGGAAATGGTATGAACTTGGATATCACCCTCAACCCCGATTTTTCCAATGTTGAAGTGGATGATGTAGTCACCAACCTTACGCGGTTTGAAATAAACCTTCCAGAAAAAAGACAATTTTTTATAGATAACAGTGACCTATTTGGAGGTTTCGGTGGTCGAAGAGATGCTAACCCTTTCTTTTCACGTCGTATTGGTATTGCCAAGGACACTGCAGGAAACTCCATACAGAACAATATTATAGGAGGAGTTAGGCTGAGTGGAAAACTAAGTAATGATTGGCGATTAGGGTTCTTGAACATTCAAACAGAGGAGGATCTCGAAAATGAAATAGCGTCAAACAACAATACCATGTTGGTGCTACAAAAGAAGGTGTTCTCCAGATCAAACATAGGCATGTTCTTTTTAAATAGACAAACCTTCGAGGATTATGAATTTCTGGAGGATGACGAGCGTTACAACAGGGTTTTGGGAATAGACTACAACTTGGCCTCTTCGGACAATACCTGGACCGGAAAATTTTATTCCCATAAATCCTTTGAACCTGGTGGAGGCGGTAAGGATCTTTCTTCGGGTCTCAATCTAAATTATAGGAGCCGCTATTTCAATGTGATCTTGGATGGAATTTACATTGGTGACGATTTTAGGTCCGATCTAGGATTTATCAGACGAACTAATATAATAAAGGGCGTTACCGGAGTAGAACGTATTATTTGGCCCAAAACAGGGAAGATCAACAACCATGCCTTCAATTTCTTCCCTATATTTACTTGGAACCCCGAACTTGACTATAAAAATACGGACTATGAGATTAGGAGCTCATGGGGGGCAGAGTTCAAAAACCAGACCAGATTAGAAGCCCGTATGGTGAACAACTATACGTTTTTGTTTGATGGGTTCGACCCATCAAATTCTGAAGGAGGCATACCTTTACCTTCCGATCAGGGGTACTACTATACC
Source organism: Sediminicola luteus (assembly GCF_040566555.1). Classification (GTDB taxonomy): domain Bacteria; phylum Bacteroidota; class Bacteroidia; order Flavobacteriales; family Flavobacteriaceae; genus Sediminicola. Next base: position 116,997 of record NZ_JBEWYP010000010.1, read on the forward strand.
AATTTTGAAATGGAGTTTCGATCGGACAGGAGGAAGGTCTTTTCCTATTCCCTGGAACCTTCCTATGGAGGATTTTTCAACGGCAATAGGTTCTCATTCCGAAGTGATTTGAACCTTAGATTTCAGCCTAAGGTCTTCTTGTCCCTACTAGTGGATTACAACAATATTTCATTGCCCACCCCCTACTCCAGTGCAGACATATGGTTGATAAGTCCAAAGGTGGAAATTACCTTTAGTAAATCGATATTTTGGTCGACCTTAATTCAATACAGTAACCAAAATGATAACTTAGGGTTAAATTCAAGATTACAGTGGCGTTTTGCTCCACTCTCAGATCTTTTCATTGTGTATAACGATAATTATTTTGTGAATAATTTTGAGCCAAAGAATAGATCCATCAATCTTAAATTGACCTATTGGCTAAATATTTAAAATGAAGTTTAAAGTTTTATGTTCAGATTTGGATGGCACTTTGCTATCGAGCAAAAATAACGTTTCAGATTTTACCATAACTGAAATACAGCGGATTAAAAAGGCGATTAGGGTTATTTTGGTCTCCGCTAGAATGCCTAGATCCATGACCTATCTCCAACGTAACTTGGGGATTGAGGACCAACCTATGATATGTTACAATGGCGCCTTGATCCTGGAGGGCAAAAAAGAACTCTCCTCGACGGTCATGACTATTGACCATCTTGATGAAGTCTACGATTTGTCGGAATCCCTCGGGATAAAATTAGGTCTGTACCACAAGGACGAATGGTATGTGGAGGACAATACGGAACGTGTTAGAAAAGAGATACACCACACACAGTCTACACCGATCTTTAGAGATACACTGGAATCTATCAAAGACTGGAAAAATCGCCAAATTGGGGCCCACAAAATCATGTTAATGGGTACTGAAGTAGCCACGGATACAGCATTTTCACAGCTCGAAAAACAATTGGGCCGACAACTTCATATATACAGGTCAAATGAAACCCTGATTGAATTGTCCCCAAAGTCCATTTCCAAGCTATCGGCCATACAAATGTTGCTGAAAGAAGGGGAAACCCTCGATGATGTAATTGCCTTTGGGGATAATTACAATGACATGGAAATGATACAACATGTTGGTCATGGGGTGGCAGTTGCGAACGCAAGGGAGGAGCTAAAACTGATCGCCAATAGCGTTACCCTAAAAAATACCGAGGACGGGGTTGCCCATTTCATTAAGCAGCATATAATAATTTAATTATATTTGGCAGGCATACAATTGCTTTATACATGAATGATCCCCTAATTTCCAACGATACCGTTGTTTTTGGTCTTATAGCCCTTTGTTTGGGCTTTATTTTTTACACCTCATCTCGAAGAACAGGATTTTGGAAATCCTTTTACAGCGTTGTTCCGGCAGTTTTAATGTGTTACCTCCTACCCGCAATTTTAGCTAGCTTGGGTATTGTTTCCGACGAAAAATCCAATCTCTACTTTATGGCCAGCCGGTATTTGTTACCCGCTGCTTTGGTATTGATGACCTTGAGTATTGACTTAAAGGCTATTTTGAACTTAGGCTCCAAAGCTTTGATCATGTTTTTAACCGGTTCTGCAGGAATTATCATTGGAGGTCCAATAGCCATATTGATCGTTTCTATCTTTTCGCCCGAAACAGTGGGAGGAAATGATTTTGATGCTATTTGGAGAGGGTTGTCTACTATTGCCGGAAGTTGGATAGGTGGCGGTGCCAATCAGGCGGCCATGCTGGAGATTTTTCAATATAATCCTGAAAAATACGGTGGAATGGTCCTTATCGATATTGTAGTTGCCAATGTTTGGATGGCTATTATTCTTTTAGGAGTGGGAAGAACAAAAAAAATAGACAAATGGCTGAAAGCCGATACTTCTGCAATAGAATCCCTAAAAATTAAAGTAGCACATTATACTGATAAAATTACCCGGGTACCTACTCTAAACGATTATATGGTTATTCTGTGCTTTGCGTTTACCGCTGTTGGTATCGCACATTTTTTTGGAGATTACCTCAGTGAGATTTTAACCAACTCCTTTGCAACGGTAAGGGATACCAAAAGCTTTTTGTCCTTTCTGGGCTCCAATTTCTTTTGGATGGTGGTCATAGCTACTATTTTGGGCATTCTCTTATCTTTTACAAAAGCTAAGGAATATGAAGGTGCCGGGGCCAGTAAAATTGGAAGTGTGTTTATATACATTTTGGTAGCCACCATTGGAATGAAGATGGACTTAGGGATGGTACTAGAAAATCCAGGTTTGATAGCTATTGGCTTTATATGGATTGGAATTCATGCTGGACTCCTAATTCTAGTGGCGAAAATCATAAAGGCACCCTTTTTCTTTTTGGCCGTTGGAAGTCAAGCGAATGTGGGAGGCGCAGCCTCAGCTCCAGTGGTTGCGGCAGAATTCCACCCATCATTGACCTCGGTAGGAGTTCTTTTGGCTGTCTTTGGATACGTGGTTGGTACCGGTGGTGCTTTATTATGCGCATACCTCATGGAAATTGCCTCAAAAATTTAATTTTTCATAAACTTTCATCATATTTGCGGCACTAAACAAACAACATGAAGAACATTTTATTTTTGGCCCTAATCGGCTTTTTTATGATATCCTGCGGTGGTGATACCGAGCAGACCATGACCGTTTCCGGAAATGTAAAAGGCCTTAAAAAAGGAACCCTATACTTACAAAAGATACAGGATTCCACCTTAATTTCCATCGACTCCCTGAACGTTGAAGGCAATGGTAATTTTGAATTTAAAACTGAATTGGAGAGTCCAGAAGTTTTTTACCTATACCTAAGGAAAGAGGATAACAATGATATCAATGACCGAATCACCTTTTTTGGTGAACCGGGAAATATCAGTATCAATACTTCATGGGACACCTTTGATACCAAAGCAAAAATTGAAGGTTCCGAAACCCAGAAAAAATTGGAGGAATACAAAGGGGTGATGACAAAATTCAACACACGGAATTTGGAATACCTCAAATTTACATTTGATCCTCAAATCAGAAAGGATTCCATGGCATTGGATTCTGTAAAAAAATTGAGTGATAAAAATATATTGAGGGGGTACCTATATGCGCTTAACTTCGCACTGAACAACAGAAATTCCTATATCTCTCCTTATATCGCTTTAACCGAAGTTGCAGACGCCAATATTATTTACTTGGATTCTATCAATAACTCCCTTAGCCCGGAAGTTGCAAATTCCAAATATGGCAAAGATTTAAAGAAGTATCTGGATGAAATAAGAAAAAATGAGTAACAAAAAAAACATCCACCAAATGGTGGATGTTTTTTTATATGCATTAGCTAATCTTGGATTAGCCTAAATTATTCAATTGTTCTACCAAAGTAGTTGCCTTTACTTCCAAGTCGGTCTTTACAGACTTTAAATGCTTGGCTCTATCCTCAACATCTTTCTTATTTACTTTTACGATCAATTCATCGAATGTTGAAATCGCATTTTCTATCACAGCAGATCCTTCTTTTGAATTTCTATTGTTGGTAGATGCTTCCCATAAATAAACTGCCTCGATAATATCTCCTAAAACATAATTGATATCCTTTTTTAAATCTCTTATACTTGCCATTTGTACTACTTTTAATTTTTTACAAAAGTACACTTTTTGGTAGGAATCAAATATTTTATGGTTCTCTTTTTATTTCCTTTAATTTTTAGTCAAATATAAGCTGATTAGCTAATATTTTGATGCTTTTCGACCTTACTCACCCTAACTTTTAAATAGTCACTTCCAACAATTTGGCTCCTGAGGTTTGTATTCCAATCTTTTTTGAGGTTGCTGGCATCAAAACCGTTTCCCCTTTTTGTATTTCCGCTGTACCATGTTCATTGGAAATGGAAGCTTTTCCACCAACGCACATATAGATAGTGAAAGAGTCCCTATCAGATACATTTTGATCCAGATCATTTGTCAATTCAAGAAAATTGGTCTTAAAATATGGACAATCCACCATAGTGTTTATAGTATCCTTTACCTTGGGATAGGCCACCTTAAAATCGTCCTTCATTTCATAATCAATAGCGTCCAATGCCATTTCTGTATGAAGTTCCCTCAAATTTCCATCTTTGTCCTTTCTATTGAAATCGAAAACCCTGTAGGTTACATCTGAGGTTTGTTGAATCTCTGCCAAAAGAACTCCCGCACCTATGGCATGTATCTTTCCTGTATTGATGAAGAAGGTATCGCCTTCCTGAACAGTTTCATAATTCATCAAATCCAATAAAGTGTCATTGTCCAAGCTTTTGGAGTATTCCTCCTTGGTGACTTCTTTATTGAACCCTACTATTAAATTGGCGTCTTGATCTGCGTCCATAATGTACCACATCTCAGTTTTACCGAAAGAATCATGTCGTTTTTTTGCCAGTTCATCATTGGGGTGCAATTGTATGGAAAGGTCCTGTTTGGCATCAATAAACTTGATAAGAATAGGAAATTCCTTCCCGAAACGCTCAGTCACACTTTTTCCCAAAATCCCTTCTGGGTCAGAATTTATAAGTTCTTGAAGCGAAGTACCCGCAAGGTTTCCATTGGAAACCACAGATACATCACCTTTGACCGTGGAAAGTTCCCAGCTTTCGCCAGTGATATCGCTCTCTATGGATTTTCCTAAGACATCTTTCAACTTGGTCCCTCCCCACAAACGTTCCTTGAGGATTGGGTGAAATTTTAATGGATATATGCTCATTTTGCTACCGCTGATTTTAAGGCCTCCAATGCTTTCTCCATATGTTTCGAAGCACTGATACTATTAAAGACCATGATTACTTTTCCTTTTTTGTCGATGACATAGGTTTCCCTACCTGGCAACAAATTAAAGAGATTATTATCCACTTTAAAGCTTTTCCTTACCTTTTTCTTCTCGTCCGACAACAAAATAAACGGCAAGCCATATTTTGAAGCGAATTTTTGGTGCGATTTCTCAGAATCTGAACTGATACCTATCACTTCTGCCCCTAAATCCTTAAATTCCTCATAACTGTCCCTAAAGGAACAAGCTTCCTTGGTACACCCGGGTGTATCATCCTTTGGATAAAAGAAAATGACCATGGCCTTGCTTCCAATAATACTGTTGCTGGAAAACTGATTTCCATGTTGATCCTTCAAAGAAAATTCCGGTATCCTATCCCCTATTTGTAGAGCCATGGTCTAGCCGGAAAAGGTTACAAAATTCCTTGGGGTCTCATAAAGAACCACCTCCAATTCATTGGCGGCGTCTATGTGCGGCCTGAGTTTTTGCCAAATGACCACAGCAATATTCTCAGCAGTTGGATTCAATTCCTTAAACTCCGGTACCTCAACATTCAGGTTTTTGTGGTCAAAAGAATCCTCTACTTCAGCCCTTATAAGATCCTTTAAAATCTTAACATCTATGACAAATCCAGTTTCTGGATCTATTTCTCCGGTAACACTTACAATCAACTCATAATTATGCCCGTGGAAATTGGGATTGTTACATTTCCCAAAAATCGCATCATTCTTTTCAAAGCTCCAATCCTTTCTGTACAAACGATGTGCTGCATTAAAGTGTGCCTTTCTACTTACCTTGACTTTCATGGCTACTGAGGGGTTTGGATTAAATGATTGTAAAATCGCTCAAAAATAATTTTGAACCAAGCCGTATACGTATCCGGGTTTTTTGCAATATCATTTTTTACATCTTCGGGCTTCATCCATTTCCAATTGGCCACTTCGTCAGGATTAATAGATGGATCTGCTTCATAGTTCCCGATCATCACATGATCAAACTCATGTTCTGTAAGGCCATTGTCAAACGGGGCTTTGTAAATAAATGAGAATAGTTCAGTCAATTCGGTTGAAAACCCCATTTCCTCTTGGAGCCTGCGTTTTCCTGCGGAGATATTGGTCTCACCCACTCTTTGGTGACTACAACAGGTATTGGTCCAAAGCAATGGAGAGTGATATTTATGGGCGGCCCGCTGTTGGAGCATGGTCTCCCCTTTTTCATTCATCACAAATACGGAGAATGCCCTATGTAGGAGTGCCTTTTCATGGGCTTCCATTTTGGGCATGGTTCCGATCTGTTCATCGGCTTGGTTAACTAATATTACATTTTCTTCTTTCATACTGTAAAAATAAGACCTTTACGTAATTTTAAAAGTTAACTGCAACATAAAAAAAGCCACTTTTTAACAAAAAGTGGCTTTCATAAATTATAACAAAGCGTTTTTTAAAAGAATCTTGGGGATTTTAAATTTTCCACGGCCTTTATAAAGTCGTACCTGATAATCACCTCAAAGGATCCATCATTGAACATAGCGCTTCCAAGTGCCGTGGTTTCCCTGTCATAGGCCAAACCAATCAACATATTGTTTTTAAGGTTAAACCCGATCATTCCACTGACGGCTGCATCCCATCTATAGGCTGCTCCCAGAATAAATTTATCGTTGTACATGACATTAGCGGAAACATCCACTTGTAATGGCGCTCCCTGAGTCACCTTAGTCAATAATGCTGGTTTAAATTTCCAAAACGAATCCAATTCAAATACGTAACCTGTGATCAAATAGAAATTCATTTGTTCCTTTGCCGTTGAAAGGGAAGATTCCTCAAAATGTGAGGTTTCCAAAAACCTGGGAACGGACACACCCAAATAATAATGTTCTGTATGGTAATAGACTCCAGCCCCAATATTAGGGGATAATTTGTTCTGTATATCCTGTTGCAGGGTGGGATCTTGCCCATTGGAATAATCTTGATTCAATTGAGAAAAACGAATGTCCAACAAATTGGCACTTGCCTTTAAACCAAACGACAATCTACCTTCTGTTGACGTATATATGGTATAGGAAAAATCCAGATCAAAATTGGTTTCCGAAGTTGGTCCTATTTCATCGTTGACTATAGAAAACCCCAATCCAACGCCCCTATATCCTATTGGGGAATGAATGTTCAAGGACTGCGTGGTTGGCGCTCCTTCCAAACCAACCCATTGCGACCTATAAAGGGCTGCAATACTCATATGCCCTCTAGAACCGGCATAACCTGGGTTTACTGTCACTGTATTGTACATATATTGGGTGTACTGCGCATCTTGTTGTGCAAATACAGTTGAAACACTACTAAAGGCTAACACAAAAAGTATGAAGCTTATCGCGAAAGAGGTAGGTTGATATCGGTGTAAGTTCTTCATCTGTTTATCTATTTATATAAATGTATCCTGATAGGGACTTTGTTTTTCCAGCAGATTCTTCATAATCCAAGATATAGAAGTATGTTCCTACTGGAAGTTGATTATCCTGATTGACAGTTACCCTACCATTCGAAGTCCCATCAAAATAGTTGCCTTCTGTTCCATATGCATTGGTGGTATAAACCAACACACCCCATCTATTGAATATTTTCAGGCTATTGTTTGGATAATTTTCCAAGCCGGTAATTTTTAAGATATCGTGTATTCCATCACCGTTAGGGGTTACCACATTAAATACTTCAATCGTTCCAGCATTGAGCTCAATTAAGTCGGAATCCAAATAATCTGGAATACCATCTCCATCGGCATCATCATTGGTATAATCGCCATCACCATTTAAGTCTTCATCCCTAGTTTCTATACCATCATCATCATCGTCTGTATCCCTGTAATTGGATTCTTCATCCCCATCGGTATTTGGCAAATCGGAGTAAGGATCATTAAACTTGTCGTTAACATCTTTATCAATAACTGAAACTCCTTCAAAACCATCGTCCAGACCATCATTATCCTTATCGGAACCTAGAAAAACAAAGTCGGCAAGGCCATCAAAATCGTAATCATGACCTTCCACTATATCTGGAATATTATCATTGTCACTATCCTCATCCAAATAGTCAGGCAAACTATCGCCATCGGTATCCACAGGGAAAAGACCGAACAATCCGTTTTGTTCATAATTGTCATCCAAGCCATTACCGTTATTGTCCTGCCCACTAGGAGGAATATAACCTGCTGTAGATTGTGCCTCAACATTATCCGGAATACCATCGTCATCACTATCTATATCCAAATAATCTGGAACCCCGTCCCCATCAGAATCTGTTGGGTTTGTAGCTGGATCACCATCGCCATCTAAATTCAGATCTTCAAAAGCATCCAGTATTCCGTCATCATCGCTATCAATATCTACAACAGCTGTAGAATTAACTACAATTGTAATTTCTGCCGTACTGCAATTCCCAGCATTGTCACAGATAGTATAGGTAAAGGTATCTGTGCCCACAAATCCAGGATTAGGAGTATAGATCACCACATCATCCGATGGATCGGTGGCGCTGCCATTGTTGTTAATGGTTATGGTTCCATTAGTTGGATTAGTTGCGGTAAACGTTCCCACGGTGGGAATGTCATTATCGTTGTTTGACCAAACATTTATAGTAAAAGCGGTATCCTGATCCATTGCGACCATATCATCAATGGCATCAACAATGGGCAAGACATCTATCGTAACCGTTGCTGTACTACAATCTCCCAAAGTATTACAAACGGTATAGGTAAATGAATCTGGTCCGTTGTAATTTGGATTAGGGGTATAGGTGATAATATCATCTGTAGGGTTATTAGGCGTACCATTATTATTGATACTAACAGTACCATTGGCTGGACTTGAGGTTGTTAAACTTCCCGTAGTTGGCAAGTCATTGTCATTATCATAAATAGGAACAGCAATAGAATCGTCTTCATTTACAGTTATAAAGTCGTCCTGAAGATCGGCAGATTGATCTATGCAGACCACCGTAAAACTTGGCAGATCTATACTGTTACCTGCTTTCAATAAGGTGGCGGTATATTTTGTCACATTTTGGTCCGCAGTAACTATAGGTTTCAATTGATCCCCGCTTACGGCAGGAGACCAGGTAATCGTAGCACTAGCTCCCACATTGGCAGAAATATCCAACGTTACCTGATTATAAGGGTTGTTGCAATTTGTTACAATAAAATAACTGGTGGCATTTCGTCCACAAATGGTACCATCATAAGTCGCAAAATAAACTCCTGGGACAGTCACTTCGTAAAAGAAATCGGTACCCAGAACAGAGGTTGTATCTGAAGCCTCGTACCATTTATAATTATTCTCATCGGTGCTATTGGGTGCTTGCAGTAAAAACTGAGCATCCGCCTTGGTTATACTCAAAAGAGCAATTACCAAGGTTGCAAATAGTAGATGATATAGTTTGGTCGGTTTCAAATTATTTCTGTTCGTTGATGCTTAGTTTAACTTATTTTACTACAAATACCACGTTGATCAACGAGTTGTAATCAGAAGGCTGTCCAATGATTGTATATGTTAATTTACCATCAGCCGCAATACTCATTGTCCCGGTATTGAACACTGTTGGATCCGCATAGGTTACATAATAGTATAATTCAGCTGCGGTGTATGTTGGCAACGCGGCCGGTGCTCCAGCACTTCCCACTGTTGGAGACCCGTATTGTGCTATATACTGTGCATATAGATCAATAGTAAAGGTTCCGTTAGTAGACGCATCTACCGCAATGGAAGGAGGATAAAAGATCCTTGCCGCTTTTGAAACAATTGGCGCTATATCTTGAATCACATCTTCTACAGTTGCTTCAGTTGTTCCGTCTCCGTCAACATCTACAGGAGTTACAACATTTACTTCAGCAGCGGTCTGATCATCCGTATTATCTAAGAATGAACTCAAATTTAGGGCAGCTGATGCCACTCCATTGACGGTACTTGTAAGGTTGGAACCACTTAAACTTAAAGCATTGGAATTGATAATATTCACTCCTGTCCCGGTCACACTATTAACAGTTGTGGTCAACGTATTTACAGTACTGGTATTGCTAACTGTTGTAGTAGGTACCAAAGCACTCTTATCTATCCATTCCACGATGCCTGCAGGACTTGTAACCAATACTTTGTTGTTACCGGTTGAAGCAATATCTGCAGTAGCAATAGTTCCATCAACTATTTTTGCACTTGTTACTGAATTGTTCGCTAAATCTGCTGTAGCTACAGTTCCATCCAATATTTTTGCACCTGTTACGGCATTGTTGGCTAAATCTACAGTAGCAACAGTTCCATCTAATATTTCTGTACTTGTAATTCCTCCAGTGGCTACATCCAGGGTATATGGACTTGCAGTTGTTCCTGATCCAGATCGGATTAAAGTTGCATCCGTAGCATTGGTTACTTCATTACCAACAACCTTATCCAAATCTGCCGCATCACTTGCAGCCAATTCTGCATCAGTGGCAAAAGTGCCATTTAAATTTACAGTCTTATCTGCCTCGCCATCATCCTCAACAGATAATTCTAAAGTTGTTCCGTTTAAAACAAACTTATCTATCTTTTGATCATCAGTATTAAGTGCACCTAAATTAACTGTCTTTGGGGTATTCCCTCCTTCATTCACCGTTAATGTGGAACCACTAAATGTCATACTTGTGATTGTTTCGTTACCTATGACAGAATCCGCATCATTTATTGAAACTGTTCCCCCGCCATTTGATAGGGTAACATCGGAACCTGTCCTAGATACTGTTTGTAATTCGTTGTTTGGATCTGCATCCGCATCGTTCAAGGATGCTACACTTACCACATATGGTGATGCTGTAGAACCAGTACCTGCGACAGTAACGTTGGTTCCTGCAGTTACTTTTGTCTCGGTACCATCTGCCGTTGGCAACACCACTGTGTTTCCATCTTCAATGCTCAAGTTGTTACCAACCAATGTCAATGTCTGGTCGTCCGTACCACTATTGTTCAATGAAGAAAGATCAATAGTCGTTGTCCCTCCGGCATCAATGATATTCAGGTCCGTGCCAGTCAAGTTGGCACTGGTGATCAATTCGTTTGATGGATCCGCATCAGCATCGTCCAAAGTAGCAACACTCACCACATAAGGAGTGGCAATGGAACCATCACCGGCAACGGAAACATTTGTCCCAGCGTTTACCTTGGTCTCGGTACCATCTACAACGGCCACTGATAGATCATAATCATCACCCGTCTTCACCAAGGTAACTGACCCGTCTGTAGAACTCAATGTTTGAATTTCGTTCGTTGGATCAGCATCAGCATCGTCCGCATTGATGGTAACAGAACCACCGTCCACTAAGGAGATGATCTTACCTGTCCCATCTATAGAAAGATCTTGTGTATCCGTGTTTACATAAGAAGACAAATCTACCTGGTTTCCTCCTGTAGCAGGATTGGTCAGTGTCAAGATATTAGCTGCCAAATTCAAATCCGATAATTCGTTTGTTGGATCGGAATCCGCATCGTCCAAAGTGGCAACACTCACAACATAAGGAGTCGCAATGGAACCATTACCGGCAACGGTAACATTGGTCCCAGCGTTTACTTTGGTCTCGGTACCATCTGCCGTTGGCAACACTACTGTGTTCCCATCTTCAATGCTCAAGTTGTTACCAACTAATGTCAATGTCTGGTCGTCCGTACCACTATTGTTCAATGAAGAAAGATCAATAGTCGTTGTCCCTCCGGCATCAATGATATTCAGGTCCGTGCCAGTCAAGTTGGCACTCGTGATCAATTCGTTTGTTGGATCCGCATCGGCATCGTCCAAAGTGGCAACACTCACCACATAAGGAGTGGCAATGGAACCATCACCGGCAACGGTAACATTGGCCCCAGCATTTACTTTGGTCTCGGTACCATCTGCAACGGCTACTGATAGATCATAATCATCACCCGTCTTCACCAAGGTAACTGACCCGTCTGTGGAGCTCAATGTCTGAATTTCGTTCGTTGGATCGGAATCCGCATCGTCCGCATTGATCGTTACAGAACCACCATCCACTAAAGAGATGATTTTTCCTGTCC
>NZ_JBEWYP010000011.1:0-104618 GCF_040566555.1 Sediminicola luteus
CCGCGATTTTGGCGGGTGTTACGTTGTTGTCGGCGATGTCCGCCGTAGCGATGGTACCGTCAAAAATTTGAGTTGATGTTATCCCGCCAGTGGGGACTGAAAGGTCGGTCAGGTTCCCGTCGCCTGTAATGGTAGTGCCGTCCGAGGAAACTGCGCCGGCGGTGGGTGCCGCCCAGACTACGTTGCCCGCTCCGTCGGTTGTTAGTACCTCTCCATTGGCGCCTTCCGCAATTTTGGCTGGGGTTACATTTTTGTCCGCGATGTCCGCCGTAGCGATGGTACCGTCAAAAATTTGAGTTGATGTTATCCCGCCAGTGGGGACTGAAAGGTCGGTCAGGTTCCCGTCGCCTGTAATGGTAGTGCCGTCGGAGGATACTGCACCGGCGGTGGGTGCCGCCCAGACTACGTTGCCCGCTCCGTCGGTTGTAAGCACCTCTCCATTGGCGCCCTCCTCGATTTTTGCAGGTGTTACGTTATTGTCCAATATTTTGATCGTGGCCACGGCATTGTCGGCGATGTCCGCTGTAGCGATGGTGCCGTCAAAAATTTGAGTTGATGTTATTCCGCCTTCTCTCACTTGTATAGGATTTGGAGTAACTCCATTACCCTCTAAAGTAACACCATCCGTTTCAACGGTTCCACCTGTACCTCCTGGTAAATTATCCCAGATTACAGCCCCACCAGAGGTGCTTAAAAATTGACCGTTTGTACCCGGTTCAATTTTAATTGGAGTTATGTTGGCATTAAGAATGGCTGAAGTTGTTACAGCATTTATACTAATGTCAATTGCCTGAATAGTCCCGTCCGTTATTTTAATAGAATTAATGGCTCCATCGGCTACTTCAAACTCATTCCCTGTTGTACCGTCTCCAACAATGGTTATTTGATCAGCTTGTTCAGTAGTGCCACCGCCTCCTGATAATGCCGTAAGGTCGGCGGTATCTGTGTTGCCATTTTCCAGGCTAAGGGAAAGAATGTTTGTTGCAGAATTAAAAGTAAAATCGGTAATGTTTTGGTTGTCCGAACCGGTCCCACTTAAACTGGAAAGATCAACGGAGTTGGTTGGCGTAGTTGGATTGGTTAAGGTTAGTATGTTCGTGCCTGAATCGAAGGCCAGATCCGAAAGTTCATTGGTGTCATCGGAATCCCCATCATTATAATAGGCTCCCCCATCGGGAACACCGGGAGAAATATCATTTCCAGTCTGTCCGCTTACTATGGTTTGTGCCGACCCGCCTACTTGGGCATCCACATACGCTTTTGTTGCTGCATCTTGGGCTGCAACAGGTTCTGTTACATTGGTGATCCTGTTATTCGCTGCATTTCCAATACCCAAAACTTGTGATAAACTCTGTATTTCATTGGTCACACTCCCATCTACCTCAGTAAATGTGTTGTTGATAACATACGGACTACCAGAAGTTCCTATTCCTGTAATGTTAATATTAGTCCCATTGTTCAGTATGGTTTCAGACCCATCAGCGGTTCCTGCTATGATCGCCTGATCCACATAATTTTTTGTGGCAGCATCTTGATCCAAGGTCGGCTCAGCCAAATTGATAATTTTGAAATTCCCAAGGTTCACTTCAGCGTTTGGAGGAGCAAATCCACTTAAGGGAATGTTCGACTTATCGAGCTTTGTGTTGGTAACACTGTTATTGGCAATTTTGATGGTAGTAACCGCATTTTCTGCGATGGCAATAGTCGTTACGGAATTGTCCCTTAGTTGGGCAGACCCTACCGAGGCCCCTGCCAAATCTATCTGCTTAATGGAGCCATCTTGTATGCTTAAACCATCGATAACCCCAACCTCGAAATTATAATTGCTACCACTGGAATCTGTAGTAATCAAAATAGAAGGGAACTCTCGAGGAGCTGTGGCATCCGTGGTAAATGTCTGTGAACTCAGGTTTTGGAGCTCCACACTTATGGCATTCCCAGAAGTATCCGTCAAAATCAAATTTCCATTATCAACAACCAAACTTTCATTGAGGTTGTTGATCTCGGTGAGATTGTTAGTGGCATCGCTAAAAGTGTATGTGCCATCTCCATTGTCCGTTAAACTTATATTCACTGAATTGACCAAGGCATCGCACAAATTAAGCCATTGGGAGCCATTGTAATAATGGATACATTTGGTGTCGGTGTTGTAGGCCATGGCCCCTTGTAAGGGAGTGATGGCATTCATTTGAGAGGTGTTGATCCTGGTAATGACCAAGGCTCTGGAAGTGCTCTCCAATTCTAAAACAGAAGCCTGATTAATATTTTGAGGGTTGTCACCAATTTTGATCTGACCGTAAGTGAAAGTGCCAGTGAATATTAGTAAAACTAGAAGAGCTTTTTTTAATCTCATAGGAAATGAATTTATCCTTGATAAAACCAAGTCTATAAAAATAAAACGATTTACCCATTTCCCTAAATAATAGGGCTAAAATTCTCATACTAAGGGTTTAACGACCCACTTATCGGTTGAAAGACATCAAAATGGAATTTTTTCGGACTCATAAGGGGTTTTTCCTGCTTCAAAAATGCGAGCGGTACCCTTTCCCTTTAATAATGTCTTTCCATTTTGCACCCAAATAAAGTTCCCTTCCCTAAGGCCAACTACCGGAGTGGTGTTAAATTCGTGGAATTCTTTGATCCGAGTTTCCCGCGTTTCCCCATTATGGCGACCAGTCGGATTGGGATCCAAATAATGTGGATTTAGATTAAAATTGACCAAACCCAAGGTTTCAAAACCAGGTGGATAAACAATGGGCATATCATTGGTGGTCTGCATGGTTGGTCCGGCTATATTACTGCCAGCACTGGAACCCATATATGGAATGCCGCTCTCCACTAATTCCTTGATAACCGCCATCAACCCCTGTTCATGAAGCTGCTTTACCAACAAAAAGGTATTTCCCCCACCTGTAAAAATAGCTTCGGCCTGTTCCAGTCCTTCCTTTGGATCTGAATAGGTATGCAGTCCCACCACTTTTTTGTCGAGTTTGGAAAATGCTTTAATCACTACTGCCGTATATGCATCATGGGAGATGCCGCCCGGCCTGGCAAAAGGAACAAAGGTTATGGTATCCACATCCTTGAAGAATAGCTCCAAGTCTTTGGTAAGATAGGATAAATAAGTTTCCCCAAATAGGGTAGAGGTACTTGCTAACAGTAATTTTTTCATGGTTTTGAATTGACATCAGTACTACAAATTAACAAAAGTTTAATGGGGATATATTTTTTTTTGACCACAACTTGGTTTTTCTTTATCCATGGAAATATCAGCGTTTACCATTCTTTTTTTCGTAACTTTAAGTAAGGCGAGGAATATTGGTTTTAAATCCAAAAACCAGATATTGGACACTAAAAACTTACTATGAAAAATCTATTTATACTAACATTACTATTGCTGGGTTTCGGAATATCAAATGCCCAAGAAGATACCCGTACCCTCTTAAGGGGGAAAGTATTGTACAGAAACACCAATGTTCCCAATGAGAATGTAATCAATACCACCTCAGAATTCGCTACCATCACCAATGATAATGGGGAATTTGGTATTCGGGTGAAAGCTGGGGACGAGCTGGTGTTTACTGCTGTGAATTACCAGATATTACAAATGAAGGTGACCCAAGAAATGATTGATAACAATAGGTTGGTGGTAGAGGTGAACGAGAAGGTAACAGAACTGGACGAGGTTGTGGTGAGTCCGGAAAACCAAGAAAAATTCTTGCAATTACAAAATGAAAGGATTCAAAAACAGTACGATTACGAAATTGACCGTTCCACCGAAGTAGAGAATATAGCGCTATCCCAACAAGAAAGGGGAATGCGGTATGGACTTAATTTTGTGAATATATTTAAGGCATTGACCAAATCCGATAATAAAGAGAAGGCAGAGGAAAGACCTGCTCTAAAATTGAGCGATGTAATGAGGCAGGTGTATGAGGACCGTTTTTTCGTGGAAGACCTGAACTTGCCCCAAGATCAAATTGATAATTTCTTGGTCTATTGCGATGATAAGATTCCTACCCAGGCCCTTCTAAAAAAGGATAATGAGTTTCAGTTGATCGACTTTTTGGTTACCTACAGTAAATTGTATCTAAAAGAAAAAGGCACTGAAAAGTAAGATCGTTTTAATCAGTATTATTTTAATGGGTGTTTCGGCGGAAGCACAAACTTTTTTTTCCAAGGAATTGGAAGGCCGTGTTTTAAACGAAAGTGGAGATGTGGCGGCCACCCATGTCATGAATACAACCACCAATAGGGCCACAATTACCAGTGTGGAAGGCTTTTTTAAAATAGCGGTAAGCCTAAACGATACCTTGGTTTTTTCTGCCGTACAGTTTAAAAAGAAAGAATTGGTGGTCACCCAATCCGTATTGCAGAGCAAAAGCCTTTTTATAACCATGGAAGACGCTTTGACAGAATTGGATGAAGTGGTGGTAAGACCCTATAACCTGTCGGGTGATATTTCAAAGGATCTGGAAAGCCTGGAAACAGAAGCCGTAGTAACCGCATCTACCCTAGGGCTGCCCAATGCCTACGTGAAACCAATGACCCAGACCCAAAGAATATTGAATGAGGCAACCACAGGAGGAGGGATTTTGCCCTTGAATCCTATTTTAAATGGGATATCTGGGCGGACTAAAATGCTAAAAAAACGTTTGGAAATTGAAGAAAAATACGCCAGAACAGAACGCGTGCGTGCCTTTTATTCAGATTCTCTCTATGTTCAGGATTTAAAAATTCCGATAGCCAAAATAGATGACTTTATGTATTACTGTGAGGCGGATGAATCATTTAGTAGTCTGGTGGATACCCATGATAGGTTGAAAATTTGGAGCTTTTTTAAAAAGAAAAGTATCGTGTATAGGGAAAATAACGGGCTGGAGTAGTAAAAGGTTGATGGTGTCAGTAAAAAAGCTTTGGCACATAAATTGCTCTAGTTAAAGAAATTGGAAATGAAGATGAAAGGTTTGAAAAAAGGATTATTGCTGTTGCTATTGCCATTATTGGCATTTACTACCGTCCATAAATTCTATTTGAGTGTTACCAATGTGCAATATTCCGAAAAGGATGAAGCCCTTCAAATTACCTCAAGGGTCTTCATTGATGATTTTGAGGATGTATTGGAAGAACGCTATGGGGTACATCCCAACCTGGCAACTCCCCTTGAATCAGAAACGGCCGATACCTACATCGAAAAATACCTTAGGTCCAAACTTCTGATCAGAATAGACGGGAAACAGGTGGATTACAAATTTTTGGGGAAGAAATATGATAATGATGTAATGGTCTGTTATCTAGAAGTGCCAAAGATTAAATTGTCCAAAATAAAGAGTATAGAACTCCAAAATGAAGTCCTTACAGATTTGTTTGAGGAGCAGCAAAATGTGTTGCATTTTAAAATGAATGGTAAAAAGAAAAGTTTTGTGCTGATGAAGGATAGTAATAAAGGAATGTTAAAATTATAACTTCTTCAATCGATTTCTTAAAAAAGAGCTAATTTCCCGCGACTAAAAATTTTTAAGAAATGAACAAACTAAAGTATTGTTTTGCTTCGCTTTTATTTTTGTTTGCAGCTGTAGTATCTGCGCAGGAAGAAGTGAAGGTAGAACGGGAACAAGGGCATACGGCCCAAAGTAAATTTAGGCAGATGTACCAGGAGTTTGCCACTCCCAACACCTATAGGTCTGCATCCGGCGCTCCCGGACCTGATTATTACCAACAGCAGGCCAATTATAAGATGGATATTCTGTTGGATGATAAAAACACCAAAATCTACGGTACGGAAACCATTACCTATATCAATAATTCCCCGGACGATTTAGAATATTTATGGCTTCAACTAGATCAAAATGTTAGAACCAAAGATTCCAAATCCCTTTTAAAAGATGGAGATGGAGTGCCCTTGGCCGAGCCTACTTCAGGGTTTGTACAAAAATACCTGACCGAGAATTTTGATGGTGGCTTCAATATAGAGTATGTAAAGGATGCCTCTGGAAAAAACTTGCCTTATACCATTAACCAAACCATGATGCGTGTAGATTTACCGCAGGCATTGAAAAGCAAATCACAAATTTCCTTTTCTATTAAATGGTGGTACAATATCCCTGACCACACTGTAAATAGAGCGCGATCTGGTTACGAGTATTTCCCTGAAGATGGGAATAGAGCCTATGTAATTGCCCAATTCTTCCCTAGAATGGCGGTTTACAGCGATGTTGAAGGATGGCAAAACCATCAATTCTGGGGCAGTGGCGAGTTTGCCCTGACCTTTGGGGATTATGAAGTAAACATTACCGTTCCTGCAGACCACATTTTAGATGGTACAGGAGAGCTTCAAAATAGAAAAGAGGTCTTCACTAAAACAATGATGGACCGTTTTGAAAAAGCAAAAAAATCATATGATAAGCCAGTATTGATTGTAACTCAAGCGGAAGCTGAGGCTGCAGAAAAAAGCTTTTCAGATAAGACCAAGACTTGGAAATTAAAAGCTCAAAATGTAAGGGATTTTGCCTTTGCCTCTTCCCGTAAGTTTATTTGGGACATGCAAGCGGTTAAATTTGGTGCCAGAGACGTTATGGCGGTTTCTATGTACCCAAAAGAAGGGAATCCTCTTTGGGAAGACTTATCTACCAAAGCTGTTGCACATACCTTAAAATCTTATTCTGCCCACACTTTCGATTACCCATATCATAAAGCGATTTCTGTACACGCCAAAAATCAGGGGATGGAATATCCTATGATTTGCTGGAACTATGGAAGACCGGATGAAAATGGAAATATTTCTGACCGTGTAAAATATGGAATGATCAGTGTGATCATCCATGAGGTAGGACATAACTTTTTCCCAATGATCGTTAATTCCGATGAGCGCCAATGGGGATGGATGGATGAAGGATTGGATACCTTTATGCAATATGTGGCTGAACAAGAATTTGGTGAAGCCTTTCCAGAGGTAATTGCTCCCAATGATAAATACCCTTCTAGAAGGGGTGATCCAGCTAAGATTGTACCTTACATGAGTGGAGATCAAAGTACCATTGCGCCCATCATGGAGAATCCGGAAAATGTTTACCAATTGGGGAATAACGCCTACGGAAAACCGGCTACTGCTCTTAATATCCTTAGGGAAACTGTAATGGGCCGGGAGTTGTTCGATCACGCTTTTAAAACATATTCTCATCGTTGGATGTTTAAACACCCAACTCCTGAAGATTTCTTCCGCACCATGGAAGATGCTTCAGCGGTAGATCTAGATTGGTTCTGGAGAGGATGGTTCTATACTACGGATTATGTGGATATAGGAGTGAAAGACGTTAAAAAATACTTTGTTTCCAATAAGCCGACCAAGAAGATGCAGGAGTATATGGCCGAGAGAAATGTAACGGAAGCCGATTTACCACCATTGGTGTATTTGGCCGAAGAGGACAGTGAGGATTTCAATGCCGACCTAAAAGGAAAAGGGCCTTCAGAAAATTCCAAGACTTTAAATGAATATATGATGGATAACATGACAGCTGTAGAAAGAGCCGCTGTTAAAGAGCCAAAGTATTTCTATGAGATCACTTTTGACAAGCCGGGAGGATTGCCAATGCCGTTGATCGTGGAGTACACCTATGCTGATGGTTCCAAAGAAAATATCACTTACCCTCCAGAAATTTGGAGAAAAAGTGACAAAGAGGTTAAACGAGTGATGGCTACCCAAAAAGAATTGGTAGGTATTATGGTAGATCCTAAAGCAGAAACTGCTGATATAGATACAACCAATAACTCATGGCCTAAAAAAGATGAGAAGTCCGACTTTGATAAATTCAAAGAAAATATCAAGGGAGAATAAGTCTAAGTGTAATATTCAAGGCCCCAATTGCTTTTTAAGCAGTTGGGGCTTTTTTTGTGCCAGAAATTTAAGGATTGCCGGATGGCTGTATCTGTCTTTTAACAGGGTTGGATAAAATTAATTTTTAAATAAAATTGGGAGCCTTTTTTATTCAGCTGCCAAACTTCTCATTATATTTGTGGTATGTATGCAAATGTATTATTATTCATAAGCGGTGCCGAGATATTTTTTATCATGTTCATTGTGGTAATGGTATTTGGTGCTGATAAAATTCCGGATATCGCTAGAGGTCTGGGTAAGGGAATGCGCCAACTGAAGGACGCAACCGAAGATATTAAACAAGAAATTTATAAAACTGCCGATAAACAGGGCATCGACACAAGCTTTACCAAGGATATCAAGAAAGAGATTGATAAGGTAAAGGACAGTGTGGAAGATGTTACCGGGGTAATCAAGAGAAAGTAAGTTAGTTCATGCTTGAAAAAATTGCGGAATGGGACCGAAATATCTTCATCTACCTAAATAGTTTGGGGATTGAAGATTACGATGTATTCTGGTCTATAGTGACCAATATTAGTTCATGGACCCCACTATTTGTTCTGTTTTTTATCTTGATATGGATTAAGTATCCTAAAAAGGAAGCAATTTTCATGAGCCTTACCGTTCTGGTGTTAGTGGGTTTTATTTTGGGGATTACAGATTTGACTAAGGAATTTGTGGCAAGGTTAAGGCCCAATAATAACGAGGAGATCAATACTGTAATTAGAATATTACGGAGTCCTACAGGATATAGTTTTTTCTCCGGCCATGCCTCCAGTTCCTTTTCTATAACCACCTTGGTCTTTCTTTTTCTAAGACCAAAATACAAATGGGTTTGGGTATTTTACATCTGGCCTTTGTTGTTCACCTTTAGTAGAATTTATGTGGGGGTCCATTATCCCGTGGATATTTTGGTAGGTGCCATGGTAGGAACTTTTTCGGCTCTTTTGTTTTATAAATTACATCAAAGATTTATAATACCCTACTTAGCGTCAAACCGTCCCTTATAGGCAGTAAAACTGTTTCTACCCTTGGGTCGTCCTTTAATTTTTTATTGTAATCCAACAATACCTTGGTTGCTTTGTCATTAGGTTGCAAAGGTTCTATGACCTTGCCGGACCAAAGCACATTATCGGAAAGAATAATGCTTCCAGGTCTAGTTTTTGCAAGTGCACTTTCAAAATAGGCATCGTAACTTGTTTTTCCTGCATCGATGAACACCAGGTCAAAAACCACATCCAAAGTTGGGATTACATCCAGGGCATCGCCAACATGTTGCACAATCTGGGGCCCAAAGCCGCTTTTGTCGAAATACTTGCGTTGAATGCCCGCTAATTCCTCGTTGACATCAATGGTGTGCAACTTTCCATCTTTTTGCATGCCTTCGGCAAGACATATGGCAGAATACCCCGTATATGTGCCAATTTCAAGAATGTTCTTGGGAGCAATGATTTTGGAGAGCATGCTTAATACCCTTCCTTGAAAATGACCGGTAATCATTCTGGGCTGTATAACTTTTAGATGGGTTTCCCTAGTAAGTTCCTGCAACACCAAAGGCTCTGATTCGGAATGGTCGGCAATATAATTTTCCAGTAATGGAGATAAGAAATGCATGGATACGTTTTTGCAAAATTATGGAATATTATGCTATTTTTGGACAGTACCCACTATTGATTAATCCCCTAAAGAATAACGGAAGATGGAAAATTTTACATGTAGAAAGGCAACTATCGATGATCTCGAGATCTTATTGGAATTTGAGCAGGGCATTATCGTGGCAGAACGTCCTTTTGATCCTACTATTAAGAAAGATCCGGTTACCTATTATGACTTACGGGAATATATACTTTCGGACGATATAGAGGTGGTCGTAGTAGAGACCAATGGGGCTGTAATTGCTTCAGGGTATGCCTTGATCAAAAAGGCAAGGCCATATTTGGATCATGAACAGTATGCTTACTTGGGATTTATGTACACCCATCCGGATTATAGGGGTCAAGGTGTCAATCAATTAGTTGTTGAGGAATTGAAAAAATGGGCATCGGCCAAAGGAATGAAAGAAATTAGATTAACCGTCTACGATGATAATATTCCGGCCATCAAGGCCTATGAAAGGGTCGGGTTTAAAAAGCACATAATTGAAATGAGACTAAACACCCAATAATACAAGCCAAAACTTACAGAATAATTAAGAATTAGTTCTTTTTTGATATCGTATTTTTACAGAAAAACTACCCCTATGCAATTTAAAAATACCCTCGAATACGCTCAACAATTAGATGCAGAAGATCAACTGAGCAAGTATCGTGACGAGTTTCATTTTCCAAAAGTAAACGGAAAGCAGGTCATTTATTTTACCGGGAACTCATTGGGACTTCAACCTAAACGTACCCAAAAATTTGTGGATGAGGTAATGACCGATTGGAAGGAGCTGGCTGTTGAAGGGCATTTTTATGCAGATAAGCCTTGGTGGGATTACCACGAAAGATTGGCTGCCCCGTTGGCAAAGGTAGTGGGCGCAAAACCCGAAGAAGTAACGGTAATGAACACACTTACAGTAAACCTACATTTATTGATGGTCTCTTTTTACAGGCCTACCAAAAAAAGGTATAAGATCATCTGTGAGGAAAAGGCATTCCCTTCAGACCAGTACATGTTACAGAGTCAGGTTCGCTTTCATGGGTTTAACAGTAATGATGCCATTGTAGAAGTAAAGAAAAGGGAAGGGGAGAATTTTTGGAGAACCGAAGATATTTTAAAGACCATTGAAGAGGTTGGCGATGAGCTGGCCCTGGTGCTCATTGGAGGTGTCAATTACTACAACGGACAGGTGTTCGATATGGAGACCATTACCAAAGTAGGCAGGGATCAAGGGGCTTTCGTGGGATGGGATCTGGCACATGCTGCAGGAAATATAGAGTTGAAGTTACACGATTGGGATGTGGATTTTGCCTCCTGGTGTAGTTATAAATATATGAACAGCGGTCCAGGCAATGCTTCTGGAGTATTTGTGAATGAACGATATCTGAATCGTAAGGATATCCCGAGATTTGAAGGATGGTGGGGAACCAAAAGAGATACCCGTTTTTTGATGAAGCCAGAATTTGAGCCCATGGAAAATGCGGATGCATGGCAATTGAGCAATGCCCCTATATTGTCCGTTGCCCCTTATTTGGCCTGTTTGGAACTCTTCGAAGAGGTGGGTATGGCTGCCCTGATAGAAAAACGCAACAAGATTACGGCTTACTTGGAATTTATTCTTCATGAGATCGATAAGGAGGTAGAAAGCTCCTTCGAAATTATTACCCCAAAGGAACGCGGTTGTCAATTATCTGTATTCCTCCATGGAGAAGGCCGACCATTATTTGATTATTTAATGGAAAATGGAGTCATTACAGATTGGCGCGAACCCAATGTAATCCGTTTGGCACCTGCGCCTTTTTATTGCTCATATGAGGACATGTATAGGTTTGGACAAATTTTAAAATCAGGGGTCTTAAAGAAATAAAGTATTTTTGGCCGTTCAATACCTTGTGATCAATGAAATCCTTACGGCTAATCCTTTCCAACCCTAGATACTTTGCCCCTGCTTGGGCCTTTGCCAGTCTGAATATACTTTTTGGTACTTGGGCCATTTATATACCACAGGTAAAGGGTGATTTGGGGATAGATAAGGCTAGCTTGGGATTGGCATTGTTTTTTCTTTCGTTGGGAAACTTTACTATTTTTCCCTTGGCTTCCAAAATCATCAATACGATAGGAGTGGGGAAGGCCACCTGGTACGGGGTGCTTTTAATAAGTGCTACGGCAATACTTCCTTTTTTGGCTCCCAATTATTACGTTTTGTTGGGTGGCCTCTTTTTTTACGGGGCGGCCAATGGTTTTTTGGATATCTCCATGAACACCTTGGTTACCGAAATTGAAAAGGAGGATCGCCAGAATTTTATGTCGGCTTCCCATGGTTTTTTTAGTCTTGGTGGGGTCTTGGCAGGATTGGGTAGTTTTATGATCATCTTTTTGGACAATCCTGTGCTGCATATTGTCCTGGCTATAATATTGGTACTAGGAGTCAATGCATTTTTCTATAAGAATTACATCCATATAGTTTCTCCACCCTTAGAAAAGGAACCTTTTAAATTGAAAAATTTCAGGCCTTTACTTTTAATAGGAATAGTCTCTTTTTTGATCATGGGCAGTGAAGGGGCCATTGTGGATTGGAGCGGTATTTTTTTACAAGAAATCAGTAATGCCCCCGTTGCCCTTATTGGATCTGGATTTTTAGCATTCTCCGTCACAATGACCTTAGGTCGGTTTTTGGGAGATAGCATTAGTGCAAAAATAGGTTCCGTAAAAATTGTTGGCTCAGGTGCCTTGGTAGCTATAATGGGGTATTTCATGGTATTGACCACCAATACATATTTGGCCATAATTGGTTTCGCTTTTGTTGGCTTGGGATTTTCGGCCATTGTTCCCGAACTTTTCCGAATAGGAGGCAATATCAAAGGGGTAAAGACATCACAGGGTGTTGCCTTTATTGCAGGTACCGGGATTTCAGGATTCCTTCTGGGTCCTGTAATTCTTGGTTATTTGGCTGAAGCCTCTTCTCTAAAATTAAGTTTTATGACGCTATTGGCCTGTTGCATCGCAGTTTTTCTGGCAACCTTCTTCCTAAGAAAAAAAAGATAACCCTTTTGCTTATTCTGTGACGGTTTTGATATTAGTAAAATAAAGTTTAAAGTTACCTTCCTTGTTTTTATGCATTCTGGCTATTTTTAAACCATCTGCATCCAAATAATCCTCCCAAGTGGTCATAGTGGAAGGCTCTGTGGCATTCCCTTTTCTAAACACCCATTCCTTGATGAGATGGTCATCACCAAAATAGAAATCATAGGCGTCACCTGGGGTATATCCGCCTTCACTGCCATAAACAATAGTCAGTTTTTGCATCGGTGTATTACTGATTGGGGCAACTGCCTCGGTAGTATGTTCAAAGGTGAAATTATCTTTGTCCCAAATAAGATTATAAGGGGCCAAGAACCAGTATTTGTCGTTTATAAACCCTCCGTCTGTCTTCATGGACAGGCTATCCACACTTTTTCTGTTGTAAGTAATAGTATCTGTGGCACTCATGGCCGTAACCTCATTGGTTCTTGTGTTCCAGATCCAAGAACGTTCGTAGTGGGTGGTATCCCTATCTACATTAAAGGTGAATTCCAGTTCCTTCAAATTATTCCATTTCTCGAAGCCATGGGCGTTAGCTACTTTCTCCAAGACGGTCAATTCGACAACTTCTGTTTTATTTTTTTTATCGGACTTACAGCTAATGAAGAATACAGCAGCTAAAGAAAAAAGAAAGGTATATTTTCTCATATTATTGAACTTTACACAAATATAAATTCTTTTAGATATATATTTGGGAAATCGCTGGGTTTGTTGGGATAACAAATCCCAATAAAATGATTATTTTTGGGTGCAATAAAGAAAACTAACAATGAGTTCAAAAAAAGGTAAGATACAAGAAGCTATAGATGAAAAATTATTGGACGAAAGAAAAGTGTTTTTATGGGGGATGGTCGATGACGATTCTGCAAAGCACGTAATTGATCGTCTGTTATATTTGGATTTACAGAACAATAAGGAAATACAATTGGTAATCAATAGTCCTGGTGGATATGTCACCTCAGGTTTTGCTATCTATGATACCATTAAATCCTTGAAAAGCCCAGTTTCTACCGTTTGTTCGGGATTGGCCGCATCAATGGGTTCAATTTTATTGTCAGCCGGAAAAAAAGGGAGACGTTTTATTCAGCCACATGCTCAGGTAATGATTCACCAGCCAAGTGGAGGGGCTAGGGGACAGGCTTCCAATATAGAAATTCAGGCCCGTGAAATAATCAAGACACGCGAACTAAGTGCGCATATTTTGGCAGATAACTGTGGTCAGAAATTTGAAAAGGTGATGAAAGATTTTGATAGGGATTTTTGGATGAATGCCCAGGAATCAATAGAGTACGGTATAGTTGATGGAATTTTAGAATAGTTCTTAAATTCAGATCACAAAAAGTGAAAAGTCCTTTCCAAATCATTGGGAAGGACTTTTTCTATATATAGACGCCTAAGCGGAAAAAACGCATCTTTGGATATATACGGTTTAGGTTTTGCGTTTGGATCAAATCATTTAAAAAAGGGAAGTATAAACTAGAAATCTTCTGGATGTTCAATAATTTTCCGACTTCTTTCTTTTAATTGCTCCAATTCCTTTTTGTCTTTTTTTCCCAATAGGTTCAGCATCATTCCCATACGTTGGTTGTTCTTAAAATGCTCTTTCTTTTCATCCAAGAAATTCCAATAAAGGGCATTGAACGGACAAGCGTCTTCCCCTGTTTTTTTGGTGTGGCTATACTGGCAATCCGAACAATAATTACTCATTTTGTTGATGTAATTAGCACTGCTGACATAAGGTTTTGTAGCTACGATGCCCCCATCGGCAAACTGACTCATACCTCTGGTATTAGTAATCTCCACCCATTCAATGGCATCGATATAAATTCCCAGATACCAGGCATCAACTGCATCGGGATGGGTCTGTGTGAGCAGGGCATAATTACCGGTGATCATCAATCGCTGGATATGGTGGGCGTAGGAGGTCTCCAAACTTTGTTTTATGGCGTGATGTAAACAATTCATTTTGGTTTCTCCTGTCCAAAAGAAATCGGGTAGTTTATTGTAATTGTCCAACTCGTTCATTTTTTTATAAGTGGGCATTTCCTTCCAATAGATACCACGCATGTATTCCCGCCACCCTAGAATTTGCCTAACAAAACCTTCCACTTGGGAAATATGTATTTGGTCGCTATGATCATAGTAGTGATCCAGCACCTTTTCAATAACCTCCTTGGGAGATATCATTTTACTGTTCATGGCAAAGGAAAGCCTAGAATGGAAAAGATAATATTCATCTGTATGCAGGGCGTCCTGATAATCTCCGAAATGGATCAATAGGTTTTTACAGAAATAGTTCAGTACCGATAGGGCATCTGCCCTAGAAGTTGGCCAGCTAAAGTTGTCGACAGTAATAGTGCCAATGGTTTTTATTCCCGAAGCATTAATTTCATCCACCAAGGCGGTTACGTTTTTTCTAAAACCTCTTTCATGCGGAATTTTTGGTTCTCCTTTCCATTTTTTTCGATTGCTTTGGTCAAAGTTCCATTTTCCCCCATCAGGTTGCCCATTCACCATCATAATATCATGCTTCTTGCGCATCATTCGGTAAAAGGATTCCATGATCAATTGCTTTTTGCCATCAAAAAAATCTTTCAGTTCATAACGGGTAGTAAAAAAATGTTCACTGTCATATGCTTCGGAATCTATAGATAGTTCCTCGCAAATAGCTATTAATTGTTGATCCAAACGATACTCATCTGGCAATTGATATTCAAATTTGTCTGCCTTTATTAACTCAATCTGCTGTTGGATTATTTTATCCAATGCTTGTGGGTTATCAGAGTCATTGATATTTAGGTAGGATACATGATGTCCTTTTTCCCTTAAATCTTCTGAAAATTCTCGCATGGACTGGAAAAAGGCGACTACTTTTTGTATATGGTGGGTCACATAATCCGTTTCCTGTCGCATCTCGGCCATTAAGTAGGTTACATTAGAGTCCACATCATTAAACCACGAATGTTTTAAGTTCAACTGGTCTCCTAAGATCAAACGTAATATCTTCATCCTGCTGTTTTAAATTGCACTATTAAAATAAGGTTTCCTGTAGCCATAAATTTTGAAATTTTCCAGATGGGTCATACATTTCTGTTTGTCTCCCAATATTAAATTTACGATCCCTGGGATCGTTGCCAACCCCGCTGTTGTACATCCAATTGCCCCAATTGCTATGTACATCGTAGTCTATCAGCATACTTTCAAAATAGGCTGCTCCAATTCGCCAATCCTGGCAGATTTCTTTAGACCAAAAACTGGCTACGTTTTGTCGACCTCGGTTGCTCATCCATCCGGTGAGTGCCAATTCCTTCATGTTGGCATTCACGAACGGATATGGGGTATTTCCGGTAATCCACTGGTACCTTAACTTTTCGTCTGTTCCCCACTCGTATTGCTTGTTGAGTAGACCCCCTATTTGGAAAATCTTATTTCCATGTTTAAGGGAAACATATTTAAAATAGTCGCGCCAAATGAGCTCAAAGATAAGCCAGTAGGTATCTTGATTTTTTTGAATTTCCCTCTCAAAACGTTTTACTTCCCAATAGATAGTTCGGGGAGAAATACTTCCATTGGCCAACCAAGGAGAAAGTTTGGAACTGTAAGCCTCTCCCACAAGTCCATTTCTAGTTTTCTTATAGATGGCCAAGTTTTTGGTTTCCCAAAAATAGGTATGAATGCGCTCTAAGGCTTTGGTTTCTCCACCTTTAAAAGGAAAGGCAGTCCTCCTGTCCAGGGAGAACGACTCAAGCCCCAAATCTTCGAGGGTTGGTAACACGGTAGTATTATCCACTAAGTTTTTAAGCGGCCTAGGTTGTAGTTTAGGCAAGCAGGGCTTTATATGGGAATATTTCTCACACTTTTTGCGAAAGGCGGTAAACACCTCTGGAATATTTTGATAACTCTCGTAAGGTATGTCCTCCGGATGAAATAGAAATTGGTCATAGCTTTCTTCCAAGTGTATGGATAGGGGCAATTTTGAGGTCACAGCTGTTAGGACGTTGCGTTCTTCCTCTGTCCATTCCTTTTGAAGGTAAAGGGCATCTATTTTGTATTCG
Source organism: Sediminicola luteus (assembly GCF_040566555.1). Taxonomy (GTDB): domain Bacteria; phylum Bacteroidota; class Bacteroidia; order Flavobacteriales; family Flavobacteriaceae; genus Sediminicola. The sequence continues at coordinate 16,651 of NZ_JBEWYP010000011.1, forward strand.
CTCACCAAGGCAGGGATAATATCTTCTGGTCGCTGATGATAAACGAATAGGGGAATATTGAGTTTTTCAAGATTATTTTTGAGATCGATAACCGACTCTAGTAAGAAATTGGCCCTATATTTTTCGGTCTTTTTAAAGCCAAAAGTTCCATAGTCAAATTGTCTGGGATCAAAACAATATACGCCAATGACCTTGTTGTTATCGTCTGCACAGGCCTTGGACAAGGATTGATTGTCCTCTATTCTCAAATCATTTCTAAACCAGACTAAATTGTTCATAGGAGGCAATGTATCTTTATGTCTTAGATATTTTGATTATTTATTACGGCGGCAACGCTCACTGCAATATTTTACTTCTTCCCAGTTCTTTTCCCACTTTTTGCGCCATGTAAAGGGAAGTCCGCAGGTATTACAAATTTTACTGGGCAAATGTTGTTTTTTATGAGCCATGGAGCAGGGAATGGGATTCTTGATCGGGCTTTGCATAGGAAAACCGGTCCAGGACACGAGGTAGGGCATACCCGTCCAAACCAATAATTGCTGTTGTGTCGGCTTTATCCAGTTGTACCCATCCGTCTTCGTGCACAATGTCTTTTGGTACATAGAGATCCATGACTTCCCCGACAATTAGAAGACATCCATTCTCTTTTATTTCATATTCGTTGACATACCTGCAACCTAATTTTATATGACTTTCCTTAACAAAGGGAGCTTGGAATTCATTGATATATTCCTCATTCAAATGAGTTTTGGCGAACTCCGAAACATCGTCATCATATTTTGCAGATGTTTCATGGGCGTCTTTAATGATAGCACTGGGGATTTGGTTTACCGTAAAGTATCCCGATGCTTTAAAATTATCATACGTGTTCCTCTTTACCGTTAGCGGTCGGAGAATGAACCCCAACATGGGGGGATTGCTGCCAATGTGGACCACAGAATTGAAAATAGCGACATTGGTTATTCCCTTTTGGGATTTTGTTGCCAAAAGATTGGAAGACTTATATCCGGTACAGCTGTTGATGAGATTGGCCCTGAACCTAGAATTCAATAATTGAAGCTGTTCTTTGGAGTAATGGATCATAAAAAAGTAATTGTTTAACAAATATAATAAAAAATTAAACAAAATATAAAGTATTGATGATTCCCCTCCATATCCACTTGATATAACATTATAACTAAGAGTTGTGTTTTTTAAATTTAGTATTTTTACAACTTAACATTATTTCCCCTTGCGGGCAAGCATGGCAAAAACTCCTAAAAACATTGCAATAGTTGGTTCAGGACTGGTAGGTTCTTTATTGGCGCTTTATTTAAGAAAGGCAGGGCATTCCATCACAGTATTCGATCGTAGGCCTGATATAAGAAATGTTCAATTTTCCGGTCGTTCCATTAACCTGGCAATGAGCAATAGGGGATGGAAGTCCTTGAGGGCCGTAGGGATAGAGGATGAGATTAAAAAGATTGCAATTCCTCTGGATAAACGTGCAATGCACGTGGTAGGTCAGCCATTGTACTTTCAGAAATACGGCAAGGACGGAGAGGCCATTTGGTCTATCTCCAGAGGGGTGTTGAACAGAAGGATGATCGATTTGGCGGAGGAAGCCGGAGTTGAGTTTCGGTTTGAGGAGAAGGTGTGGGATGTAGATCTGCCCAATGCCAAGATATTTACAGGAGAAACAGAGAAAGGTGTATGGGAAGAATATGACTATGATGTTATTTTTGGTTGCGATGGTGCTTTTTCAAGGGTAAGGCATAAAATGCAACGTCGTAGTAGATTTGATTATACACAGGAATTTATAGATGTAGGTTATAAGGAGCTTACCATACCGGCCAATGCTGATGGCACCCATAAGTTAGACAAGCATTCCTTCCATATATGGCCAAGGGGCAAGTTTATGTTCATCGCAATGCCAAATTTGGATGGCAGCTTTACCTGTACCTTATTTTTGCCTTTCGAGGGAGAGGTTTCATTTGAAAGTATTAAGACCAAAGAGGATGCTAAAAACTTCTTTACGGCATATTTCCCAAATGTTATGCAGGATATTGAAAATTTGACCCAAGATTTTTTCAGCAATCCCACAAGTGCCATGGTAACCATAAAGTGTTATCCGTGGACATATTGGGACAAGGTAGCTTTAGTAGGCGATTCAGCCCATGCCATTGTTCCTTTTTATGGTCAGGGAATGAATGCCGGATTTGAAGATATTTATGTGCTCTGTGAGCTGTTGGATAAGAGTGGCGATGATTGGAGCTCCGCATTCGAGGCCTATCAAGAAATGCGAAAGCCCAATGCAGATGCGATAGCCGAATTGAGTTATCGTAACTTTATGGAAATGAGCAGTAAAACGGCAGATCCCAAATTTTTATTACAGAAAAAGATCGAACGCCGCTTCTCTGAGAAATATCCCGATAAATGGATTCCAAGTTATTCAAGAGTAACCTTTTCAGATGCGTCGTATGCCGAGGCATTGGCCATAGGGGATGCACAGGAAGGGATTATGAAACAGATAATGCAAATGCCACAGATTGAAGAAAAATGGGATAGCCAAGAGGTAGAGCAGCGCATTTTGGAATTGCTATAAATGAAATTTGAACCCAATAAAAAAGCCAGCTAAATTAAGCTGGCTTTTTTTATATATCTATGTATTGTTCTTATAATTTAGAGAACAATTTTTGCATTTTCTCTTGTTCTTCTTCTGCTAAAACAGGATCTACCAAGATTCTTCCGCTATGCTCATCCGTAATGATTTTTTTACGTGAAGCAATTTCTACCTGCACTTGTGGCGGGATAGTAAAGAAAGAACCTCCTGATGCTCCTCTTTCAATTGGAACAACGGCTAGTCCGTTTTTAACATTTTGTCGAATACGTTTGTAGGCTTTAACCAAGCGCTCTTCAATCTGCTCTTCGTATTCAGCAGATTTCTTTATCAATGCCTTTTCTTCCTTTTCAGTTTCCGCCAAGATAGCATCCAATTCACTTTTCTTGTGCTTTAGATGAGCTTCTCTTTCTGATAAACGTTCTTTCGTTTGGGAAATAACTTCTTTTTTCTGCTCTATTTGAACTTTGAATTCCTTGATGTTCTTTTCAGCCAATTGAATTTCCAGTTCCTGAAATTCCACTTCTTTTGTCAAAGAGTTGAACTCTCTACTGTTCCTTACGTTCTTTTGTTGTTCGGTATATTTCTTTACCAGAACTTTAGATTCGTCAATAAGGTTCTTTTTGGCAGTTATCTCATAGTTGATGGTTTCAACATCGGTTTTTAACTTATCCAATCTTGTCTTAAGGCCAAGCACCTCATCTTCTAAATCTTCTACTTCCAAAGGTAATTCTCCACGAACATTTCGTATCTCGTCAACCCTAGAATCAATTAATTGCAAATCATATAATGCTCTTAATTTTTCTTCTGCTGTTGCTTCTGTTTTTGTTGCCATATATTAAAAATACTTGATGGGATTTGTTATGCTCTCCGCTAAAGAGATTGCAAAATTAGGAATTTTTTTTGTAAGATGGTCAACTAATAGATTTTTTGTAAACTGCTCTGTTTCAAAATGTCCAATATCTGCCAGTACAATTTTGTTCTCAGCCTCGTAAAATTGGTGATATTTAAGGTCAGCGGTAATAAAAATATCTGCTTTTGCCCCTTTGGCAGCGGAAATGGCAAAAGAACCACTGCCTCCCAAGACTGCCACTTTTTTGATCTTTTTACCCAAAAAACTGGAATGGCGCACACAGGCGACATTCATTTGTTTTTTCACCCAGTGCATGAAATCTTCTTCGCTCATGGCTTTTTCCAAAGTCCCGACCATTCCAATGCCTATATTCTGGTTTTTGTTCTCTAGGGTCTGTATTTCATAGGCGACCTCCTCGTAGGGATGTGCCTGTAGCAGGGCATTGATAATTTTACCCTGATCTCCTTTGGAATAGGTAACGCTGATCTGTGTTTCTTCCTCGTAATGGACCTTTCCAATTTCCCCTAACGTAGGTTTGGCATTTGGCCCTGCCATATAGCTCCCTATTCCATTGGTGGAAAAGCTACAATTGCTATAGTTCCCAATGTTCCCAGCCCCTGCTTCAAAGAGGGCTTCCTTGAGTACTTGGGCACTGTCCTTGGGAACATAGGTGGTCAATTTTTTAATGGTCCCTTTTTGTGGAATAAGGATTTTTGGATTTTGTATTCCTAAAACCTCACATATCTTGGAGTTGACACCAATGGGGGCATTGTCCAATGCGGTATGCATGCTATATAGGGCAATGTCATTTTTAATGCATTTGAGGACAACCCTTTCCACATAATTTTTGCCCGTAATTTTCTTCAATCCACTAAAAATGATCGGATGAAAGCTCACAATGAGATTACAGTTCTTCTCAATGGCCTCATCAACAACATTTTCCAAGGTGTCCAGGGTCACTAAAATACCTGATACCTCCATTTTTTTATCTCCGATGAGCAGACCTACATTGTCAAAATCCTCTGCATAATCCAATGGAGCCAATTCCTCTAGTATTCTGGTTACTTCGTTTACGATCATTTTTGAAATTTATAGCCCTTCAAAGATAAAATATTATATTTTCGTTCCGATGAAGGTACTCAGAAAAATAGGGTTTCCAATTTCCCTGGTCTATGGATTGGTAGTCTATATTAGAAATATACTGTTCGATAAGGGGATTTTTAAATCCACTTCCTTCAGTACGCCCACCATTTGTGTGGGAAACTTAAGTGTCGGCGGAACAGGAAAAACCCCCATGATAGAATATCTGATTGCACTTTTAAAGGAAAATCGCAAACTAGCAGTTCTAAGCAGGGGATATGGAAGGAAAAGCAAGGGTTTTATAAAGGCAGTACCATCTACCACAGTTGAGCAAATAGGGGATGAACCTTTTCAGATATATAGTAAATATCCTGAAGTCATAATGGTTGTAGATGCCGATAGGAGAAACGGAATCTCACTTTTGGAGGCACAAGAGAAGCCCGATCTCATCTTGTTGGATGATGCTTTTCAACATCGTAAGGTGCAACCTTCCTTTGCCATTCTTCTAACTGCCCACGGCCAGTTATATGTTGATGATTGGTTTTTGCCTACCGGGAATTTAAGGGATAGCAAAAAGGAGGCCCAAAGAGCCGATATTATTATGGTGACCAAATGTCCGCCCAATTTAAGGCAGGACGAGCAAGAAAAAATCATTAAAAAGTTACAACCCTTAAAACATCAACAGGTATTGTTCAGTAGTTTGGTTTATGATACCGTCTTACAAGGGGAAGGTAGCACCTTGGAGCTGCAAGATCTACGAGTCAAAAAGGTATTATTGGTTACGGGTATCGCGAATCCAATTCCATTGGTCACTTATTTGAAAGAAGCCTCAATAGCCTTTGAGCATCTGGAGTTTGGGGACCATCATTTTTTTACTGAAAGAGAAATAAACGCTTTTGATTCCAAAGAGCTCATCTTGACCACAGAAAAGGATTTTGTAAGGCTAAAGGGTAAGGTTGATAATCTTTATTATATCAAAATAGAGCACAAGTTGCTTGGAGAAGGCCGAAAGCAATTACAGGAAGCCTTGGCTTCTTTATGATGCTGGATTGTTGATTTTTGGAGAAAAGACATTCTGACCAATTTTTTGATAAAAAACTTCTGGCTTAAATGGTTTTGTCACCACATCATTGACCCCTGCAGCATAGAAACTTTCCAGACTGTCATCCAAAGAAATAGCTGTCAATGCAATGATGGGCAATGTGGTGTTGAATTTCCTTATTTCTATCGTCGCTTCCTCTCCACTAATACCTGGCATATGAATATCCATTAGTACAGCATCGTAGGTGTTGTTTCTCACCATTTCTATGGCATCCGTACCATTGCTCGCAATATCACAGGTCACTTCCTTTTTAAGAAGCATCTTTTTGGTAATGACTTGGTTGATCTTGTTATCCTCCACAATCAAAATATGCAGTCCAGTCAGGTCGTAATCCCTTTCGTGCATTTGGAAATTCATGTCGTCAATTTCACTGCCCTCAGTGGTTTTAAGCGTTAGCTCAAAAAAGAAGGAGCTACCTTTCCCAAGTTCACTTTTTAATTTGATCTTACTATCAAATAGTCCAAGTAAGCTCTTTACAATAGTAAGACCAAGCCCTGTACCTCCGTATTCCCTATTGATCTGTATGGATCCTTGTTCAAAACTATCAAAGATGTTTTCTTGTTTTTCAGGGGCAATTCCAATTCCTGTATCTTTTACCTCAAAATAAATAGTGACCTCATCCTCATGTTGTTCCTGAAGTTTGGTTATAACCGTTACCTCTCCCTTTTTGGTGAATTTAAGGGCATTTCCAACTAGGTTGATGAATATCTGGGATAATTTTAAAGGATCACTTAGTAAATGGCTAGGAATGTCCGGATCGTAATCCAAATTAATTACCGTCTTATTGGCTTTGGCACTTTGTTGTAATGAGTTGATGACTTCTGTAAGGACCTTTTTAAGGCTGAATTTTACATTTAAAGGTTCCAACTTATCGGCATCAATTTTATTGATTTGTAAGATGTCATTGATGAAATTCAATAAATAATCCCCAGAAAATTTCAGCGCTTTTAAATGCTCTTCTTGTTTTTTGCTTGGATTTTCTTCCAAAAGCAAATGCGTGAGTCCCGTAACCGCATATAATGGGGTCCGCAATTCGTGGCTTACTGTTGATAGGAAATTGGTCTTGGCCTCCATGGACTGCACTGCGGCATCCCTGGCGGTTTGTAGTTCCCTATTTTTAGTATGTAATAAGTCGTTTGTTTTTAGTTTAATCTGATTGTTCCTGTATAATGAAACGGCCAAAAGTGATATTATGGTCAAAAAGGCGGAAGTCAAAATGGCCGTAATCTCAGAACGGCTAGAAGATTCATTCAATTCTTTTATTTCAACATCCTGCTTTTTAATGGTGCTCTCCATTAACTCTCCTCGTAACTGATCGGCAGTTTTGACTTGGGCGTTAATTTTTTCAATGGCAATCAAGGAATCTTTGATCTGGAGAAGATTTCTGTTGTAAACCAGTGCAGAATCGAATTGTCCCAATTTCTCAAAGGTTTTTCCCAACAATTCATTGGCTTCCAATATTTCTTGATGGAAATCATTATCCCGAGCAAGGTTCAACGCATTGGTTCCATTTTTTGCGGCCGAATCCAAACTGTCCAGGGCTATATTCAATTTTGTTAGCCCCAAATAAGCTTTTGTGGTCAGATAAGCCTTCTCATGAATATCGCTATTGACTACCAAAGAATTGAAATTCTTGGAAGCAACCCTATATTTTTCAATTTTGAGGGAGATGTTTGCCTCCAACAAAGAGATTAGGTTTAAAAGATGTCTGTCATTGCTAAGACTTCTGGCCTCTTCAAGCAAGTCTAAGGCTTGGTAAGGTTTTCCGTTTCTAAAATAATTAAGGGCTTCAATATACTGGTGGGTGGCATTACCGTGCGGGTATGTTATCTCCCGAAGATATATTTCTGCACGTTCATAATAAAAAAGTGCATTGTCTTCCCGTTCCAGCTTGAGATTTAATAAAGAGATTTCGTGATAGCTATCGATAATGGTCTTTATATCCTCATTTTCCTCAGCCAGATTCGCGGCTTTGGCCATGGCTTTAATGGCAAGATCTATCTTGTTTTGGTTCTTGAATTTTCTTGCTTCTGAGAAATACGCATCTATGTCCTTCACAGGAGGCTTAATATCCTGAGCGGAAATAAAATGAAAAGTGGACATGATCACCACCATCAATAGGAATTTTACATTCCTTGTATATCTAAATTTAATTCTCAAACGTACTTTTTCTTGATCAATAAATTAATTAGGTCAATAATTCTGCAACTGTATCCCGTTTCATTATCATACCAGCCGATGATTTTAACCATTTTTCCAATTACGGAAGTCATCTGAGAATCAAACGTACAAGAATAAGAACTATTGTTTATATCAATAGAAACTATAGGGTCTTCTGTGTAAAAAATAATATTTTTTAATTCCTCATTGGAAATTTTTTCAAATGCCGTATTGATTTCCTGAATGGATGTCTCTTTTTTTACATTCAAAGTAATATCAGTCAAAGAGCCGTTTGGCACGGGAACACGTATGCCACAGCCCCCGATAACGTTGGCTAAATTCGGAAAAATGGTGGTCAAGGCCTTCGCTGCTCCAGTCGTAGTTGGTATTATGGATTGGGAGGCGGCCCTAGATCTTCTTAGATCCCTATGAGGTTGGTCATGCAGGCTTTGATCGGAAGTATAGGAATGTACTGTGGTTATGTAAGCTTGTTCTACCCCACAAAGGTCGTCAATGACCTTGATCATGGGAGCTGCGTTGTTGGTGGTGCATGAGGCATTGGAGATGATATGGTCATCCTCTGTAATAATTCCCTCGTTTACGCCATAGACAACCATTTTTATATTGTCGTCCACAGGAGGGGCAGATAAGATCACCTTCTTCGCTCCGTTATCCAAATGAAATTGAAGGTCCGCTTGGGTTTTAAACTTCCCAGTGGCCTCGATGACAATATCAACTTTATGAGCTGCCCAATTAATATGCTGGGGATGCTCATGACTTAGTAAAGCTATTTTTTTATCATTCACTAGGATATGGTTCCCTTCGTGTCCTATTTGATTTTGGGATACCCCATGGATACTGTCGTATTTTAATAAATGGGCCAGGGTTCTGGCATCGGCCAAATCATTAATTGCAACAACATTTAGGTGGGGATTGTCTAGCATTAACCTACAGACCGTTCTTCCTATTCTACCAAAACCATTGATACCAATATTTACTTTATTCATTTGAAAAAAATCCCGCATTAGCGGGATGGATTTAATATATGTAGGTTTTTATTAATCGATGTGCTTATGGGCCTTGTAGGAAGATCTGACCAAGGCTCCACTTTCTACATGTCTAAAGCCCATTTTTAGACCCAATTCTTCGTATTTTTTAAACTGTTCTGGAAGAATAAATTCTTTTACCGGTAAGTGTTTTTTGGAAGGCTGAAGGTATTGGCCAATGGTTATCACATCTACGTTTGCCCTTCTCAGGTCTTCCATGGTCTCTATTACCTCTTCTTCCAATTCTCCAAGTCCGAGCATTATTCCGGATTTGGTCCTTTTGGCACCATTGTCCTTTAAATACCTCAAAACTTCCAAACTTCTTTCGTATTTGGCTTGAATTCGTACTTCTCTCGTTAGTCTTTTGACCGTTTCCATGTTATGGGAAACAACCTCTGGCGAGACAGCTATAATACGGTCCAAATGGGTTTCTATTCCTTGGAAATCAGGAATTAGGGTTTCCAAGGTGGTATTTGGATTCATTCTTCGGATAGCCTTGACCGTTTCTGCCCAGATAATGGAACCCATATCTTTGATATCGTCCCTATCTACGGAAGTTATTACAGCATGCTTAATGCCCATAATTTTGATGGAACGGGCAACTTTTTCTGGTTCTTCCCAATCTACATCCTCAGGTCTTCCGGTCTTTACGCCGCAGAACCCACATGAACGGGTACAGACGTTTCCTAGGATCATAAAGGTTGCTGTTCCTTCACCCCAGCATTCGCCCATATTGGGACAGCTTCCCGAAGTACAAATGGTATGGAGATTATATTTATCTACCAGACCCCTTAGTTGGGTATATTTTTTTCCGGTAGGAAGTTTTACACGTAGCCATTTTGGTTTTCCTTTAGGTGGACTTACACTTTCTACGGTTTCAATGCTCATGCTCTAATTTTTTACAAAGATACGAAATGGGATTTGTATTATTCCATATTGGGAGATGAACCAAAATGATAAAACATAGTTATTTTAGGAATTTTGATATATATGAATGCGAATCCTAGTAAAATAGGGGAGAAGGGCTTATTTTTTGTTCTTGATCACTTCTGCCAGAAGTTTTTTGGCACGGAGTAATTTTACCTTTACATTATTGAGGGGTTCCTTAAGTTCCACTGCTATGTCGGCGTAACTCAACTCATTGAAGTACCTAAGGTTAATGACCTGTTGGTAATGGGGCTTTAACTGCTTTATATAATATAAAAGGGTAGCCAAGTCTTGCTCCCTTATCAGCTGGTCTTCTGCAGACGGGGCATCGTCCAAAACTCTTTTAATGGCCTCATTGCTGCCGTCACCGGTATTTTCAAAAATATTTCGTTTACGCTTCCGAATGAGATCTACATGTAAATTCTTGGAAATGGCGATCAACCACGTATTGAAGTCGTAGGTGTCGTCGTAGGTGTCAATTTTATCAAAAGCTTTTGAAAATGTCTGGATAGTAATATCCTCAGCGTCATTCTCATTTCTGGTCCTTATGAGCTGAAACCCATATACATTATTCCAATAGGTGTCCAATAACGTGCTAAAGGCTATCTGATTTCCCAGTTTAGCCTTTTCTATGGTAATCTTAAGTGTGTCTTTAGTTTTGTCCAAACAGAGTTCTTAATAAGCGGCAGAAGGTACTTTAAGGAAGTTCCGTTACTGTATCTTTTTTGCAATCTTGCTCGCTGGGAAGTTTTCCGCAGAAACCACAAGCTTCTCCATCCTGGTTTAAAAAGGGACTCTGGCTGGCACAAGTACCGGCAAATTTTCCGTCTTTCTTAGACCAGATTTTTATCGCTATTCCAGCAAATCCTATAGCTAATAGACCAATAGTCAATAGTAATAGTTTCATATCTAAATTTTGGTCAAAGATATAAAATTAATGGCCTTTAAAAGGGTATTTAGAACTACTTTAAGATTTGGACTTTTTAATAATTGATATTGGCCACTATATTTTCCACAGTAGGGGCCATATTGCCACCTTTTTGTTCAATGGTAATATATCCGATAGCATTTTCAGCATACGGAAGGGCCAGCAATTTTTCTTTGTCCGTTATTTCCTTTATGACGCCAAGGTTTACCATTTCGCCATTGACCTCCGCCCACATTTGGAAACACTTATCCTCTGGTAACTCGGGCAGATTCCTTAGGTTGAGATAGGATAGTTTTTTAACAGGGTTGATATAGGCTATGGCCTTAAGGTCCCTAGCATTTTTGTTCCCTTTTACGTTATATTTTTTGGTCAAAGGATTGTTCAGAACAATGAATTGGTTCCTGACATCTTCCAATTGCTCCCTCATATCTTCCTCTAAAGTCTTGATCTTATTGGAGACAATGGTGTTTTCCTGCATAAGATTTTGGTTCTGGTCCCAAAAGAAGTAAGAGGAGCCAGCAAATATAAATACGGCCACACTGGCGGCCACGGCATATCTAGTAAATCTTTTACGCAAAGAATTTTGGGCCTTTATGGTGCTCAAGATTTTTTCCTTAAGACCATCCGGTGTTTTTATAGCGTGCAATTTTGCATAGGCCTCTAAATTTTCCTGAAGTTCAAGGTACATCTCCCTAACTTCTGGATGCATGGCTATGTATCTTTCTACCTGTAATGTCTCTTCCTTGGTAGTGGAACCGATTAGGTATTTTTCCAACAGATCGGAATCTAGGAATATTTTTATTTTATCTTTCATGACCATATACTTATTAGAGACAATAGCACCATAGAAGAGCCGTAAATTTTCTTTAACTCCCGAAGCCCGATTTTTAATCTAGATTTTATGGTTCCCAAGGGTATCTCCAGTTCATCACTGGCCTCTTGTTGCGTCATCCCCTGAAAAAAGAGGGCATCTAACACAATTTGATACTTGGATTCCAACTTGTCCAAATGTTCTCGAACATCCATTAACTCTGGCCTAGTGCTTTCTACGCCTATTCTATATACGTCGGAAACATCCATTTGGATTTCCTTGTCGGTTTTTGTGTTTACGCTCCTCAATTTGTCTATGGCCGTATTCCTCGTAATACGAAATAGCCATGTGAAAAGCTTGGCTTTGGAAGAATCATAGGAGTCCGACTTTTTCCAAATCTTTACAAAACTTTCTTGAACGATATCTTGGGCAAGGTCGTGATCTTTGACCACCTTATAGGCAACCCCGAACAAGGTATCCCCATAATGCTCATAGAGAAGGGAAATGGCTTTTTCATTTCGCTCCTGCAACAATTCAACAATATGTTTTTCTAGAAGTACGCTCATAAATTAAATTGCGTTTAGAGAATTTTAACGCTATTGAAAAATCCAAGGGTACCTAAGTACCGTAAATACATTTGAACGCTAAGGTATAAAATTGATGGCTAACATGATTTTATAACCTGTTTTTAATAAGATAAGTGTACAACTGGTAATTGTACATTTAAGTTTGGTTAGTTTGGTTTGGTTTGACCCCCGGTGATTTTAATCGTCGGGGGTTATTTTATAATATTCACTTCAGGTATAATTTCTATTTGAAACTTGTCCCATACCTTCTTTTGGATCGTCTGTGCCAATTCTATAATTTCCTTTCCGCTGGCATTTCCGTAATTGACCAAGACCAAAGCTTGGTTTTTATGTACACCCGCATCACCAAATCTTTTACCCTTGAACCCACTTTGTTCTATAAGCCATCCTGCAGGAACCTTGTACTCTTGGTCTGATACCTTATAGTAATGGGCTTCCGGATTGTGTTTAATAAAGAGTTCAAATTCATTTTTGGTCAGCACCGGATTTTTGAAAAAGCTCCCGCTATTTCCCAATTCCTTAGGATCTGGCAACTTACTTTTTCTAATTGCCACCACGGCATTGGAAACGTCTTTAATGGTAGGGTTTAAAACCTGCTGCTGTTCCATTTCAGTTTCAATGGCCCCGTATGAGGTATTCAGTTGGTGGTCTTTTTTTGTAAGCCTAAAATTAACAGAGGTGATGATATATTTACCCTTGCCCTCATTTTTAAAAAAGGAATCCCTATACCCAAACTGACAATCCTCTTTTGAAAACGTTTTCAGTTCCAAAGTGTCCACATCCATAGCTTGGCAGCTTACAAAACAATCTTTTAGTTCCACCCCGTAGGCGCCGATATTCTGAATAGGGGCCGTTCCTGTAAATCCGGGGATCAGTGATAAGTTTTCAAGGCCACCATAATTGTGGTCCAGGGTCCAAAGTACCATTTCGTGCCAGTTCTCTCCGGCCATCACCTTTAGAACAACATGGTTTTCATCCTCCTTTTCCACAAAAATTCCTTTTATGTGGATGTACAGCACCAAAGCACTGATATCTTTGGTGATCAGCATATTGCTGCCACCGCTTAGGATGAATTTCTCAGGGTAGCCTTCCAATTCAAGGGCTTCCCTCAATTCGGCCAAGGAAGTGATCTCACAAAAGTACCTTGCTTTGGCATCTATGCCAAAGGTGTTGTATTGTTTTAAGGATATGTTCTCTTGTATTGTCATTATCCCTTATAGACTTCCAAAGCTGCCTTTAATATTTGAACGGCCCTTGTGATGTTTTCCTTATCCAAAACATAGGCGATTCTGATTTGATTTTTTCCTAACCCTTCAGTGGCATAAAATCCGGCTGCAGGAGCCACCATTACCGTTTCCCCATTGAGTTCGAATGATTCCAATAGCCATTGTGCAAAATGGTCAGCATCTGCAATAGGAAGCTGCGCAATACAATAAAAAGCACCTTGGGGTTTGGCAACTTTGATGCCCTTAATTTTTTCTAACTCGGAAATTAGGAGGTTTCTTCGAGCGACATATTCAACCTTTACATCGTCAAAGTAGCTCTGTGGGGTCTCTAATGCTGCTTCGGAGGCTATTTGTGCATAGGTTGGTGGGGATAACCTGGCCTGGGCAAATTTGAGCGCAGTTTTAATAACTTCCTTGTTTTTGGAAACCAAACAACCAATTCTTGCACCGCACATACTATATCTTTTGGATACCGAGTCTACCACTATGGCATTGTCCTCCAATCCTTCTACTTGTAGTACGGAATAATGTTCTTTGCCTTCATAGGTAAATTCCCTATAAACCTCATCGGCCACCAAGAACAAATTGTGTTTTTTGACAATTTTCGCCAATTTTTCAATCTCTTCCCTACTATAAAGGTAGCCTGTAGGATTTCCTGGGTTACAGATTAAAATAGCTTTGGTCTTTGGGGTAATAAGTTTTTCAAATTCCTCTATAGGAGGCAATGCAAAATTATCTTCGATTTTTGAAACTACGGGTACTACCGTAACCCCTGCCGCAGTGGCAAAGCCATTATAATTGGCATAGAAAGGCTCAGGAATGATGATTTCTTCATCAGTATCCATAATGGTGCCCATCACAAATGCCAAAGCTTCAGATCCACCTGTTGTAATGATTATTTCCGTTGCCGAAACGTGAATGTCGTTTTTAGCATAGTAGTTGGCCAATTTTTCACGATAGGCTTCAGAACCTTCTGTTCTGCTGTATTCCAATACCTCTAGGGTGTTGTTCTTTACAGCATCTAAGGCTATTTGAGGAGTTTTTATATCCGGTTGCCCGATATTCAAGTGAATTACTTTAGTGCCTCTTTTTTTAGCATCTTCAGCATAAGGCACTAATTTTCTGATAGGGGATTCGGGCATGGAACGCCCTTTTTGTGAAATAGTCGGCATGAATATTAATTTTCCACAAAAATGAGAAATCAATCCATACCACGCAATAAGATTGGGTTTATTTTATGCCACCAATTATATGTTAATGTATTATGACAATTGTTGTTAATTCCTTAATTTAAAGAAGTTTATGAAATTGAAATACTGAAATTTGGCCCGCCTATTAAAATATATCGCAATAATTATCTTTTGTTTTCCATTAATTTCCTTTGCCCAAGGATTTAAATTGGAGAGAGGTGAGAAATTTCAAAAGGTAAAATTCCAGCTCATCAACAATTTAATAATCATTCCTGTGGAAGTGAATGGGGCAAAGTTGTCCTTTCTGCTCGATTCAGGGGTGGGCACTCCAATCTTATTCAATCTCTCCGATCAGGACTCCGTACAAATCAAAAATGTCACCGAAATAACCATCAAAGGCTTGGGGGAAGGCAGTCATATGAAAGGGCTTAGTTCTGATGGTAATTTCTTTAAAATAAATTCTATTTCAAATAGGAGTCAGAAGTTGTATGTGGTTCTAGATAAGGACATTAATTTTTCCCCTAGTCTGGGCGTCCCGGTTCACGGAATCATTGGCTATGACCTTTTTAAAGATTTTGTAGTGGAAATTAATTACGGGTCCAAGATTATTAAATTCCACGACCCGAAGAGCTACAAGCCCAAACTCAGTAAAAATCAAGAAAGGCTTCCTTTAATTGTTGAAAATAAAAAGGCTTATGTAGACGGTAAGGTTTTTATGGGAAGTGGATCGGAAATACCTGTGAGGTTATTGGTGGATACTGGTAGTTCGGACGCCATCTGGCTTTTTGAAGATGAGGAAAAGGGCTTGGATATTCCTGAGAAGCATTATGAGGATTACCTGGGAAAAGGGCTCAGTGGCAATATTTTTGGAAAGCGAACTATGGTAGAAGGGTTTAAGTTGGGTAGCAATAGTTTAAAGGGCCCAAAGACTGCATTTCCAGATATGGAATCCTTTAATGCGATTAAGAATCTGGGGGAGCGCAATGGTAGTATTGGTGGCGAAATATTAAAGAGATTCAATATTGTTTTCAATTATGCGGAAAATGAGATCCTCATAAAAAGGAATGGTAATTTTAAGGCGCCATTTCTGTACAACCTTAGTGGGATAGAACTCATGCATGCGGGAATGCGTTATATCGCAGAGAAACTTACAGATGCCAGAGGTATTGTAAAAAATGATGAAAAGTCGTTTGGAGACGTGCAATTATTGATGGAAGGCAGGACGAGATTAAGTTTGGTACCAGAAATCGTTGTCTCCTCCATTCGCGCTGGAAGTCCGGCTCATGAGGCAGGATTGCAGGAGGGAGACTTAATACTTTCGGTCAATGGCAAGGGTGTTCATAAGTACAAACTCCAAGAAGTGCTTCAAATGATCAATGAAAGGGAAGGAAAAAGGGTTAAGCTGGTGATTGAGCGTTATAACCAAGATCTGCTTTTTTCCTTTGTTCTAAAAAAAGTATTCAAATAAAAAAAGCCCGCTATTGCGGGCTTTTAATAATGTGATTATAAATTAGGCTTTTACTTCGCCTTTAATCTTTAAAATAATTGTCGGCTGATCTGCATTGGAGATGACTGTGATCGCCTTTCTAATAGGTCCAACCCTGTTGGTATCATATTTTACTTGGATTTCGCCTTTCTCTCCTGGCATAATAGGACCTTCTGGTTTTTTAGGGATTGTACATCCACAACTAGAACTCACCTTGCTGATAATCAAAGGAGATGTTCCGGTGTTTGTAAATTCAAAAGCACGAACTCCATCACTGCCTTTTTCAACCACGCCGTAATCAACGGTATCCGTATTAAACTTAATTTTTGCAGTTTTATCCTGCGCGTTTAGGCTAATTCCTAATAGTCCAATAAATAATAATAGTACTATTTTTTTCATCATTTTTAGTTTTGGGTAAGATTCAAAAGTAAATGTTTTCACATCAACCTCCAAAATTCTTTTGTTATGTAATAACGTTACTTATTTTTGTTTCGTATTTCCAGCTTATCAAATGAGTAATGGATTTATTAAGGTTAACATTACTTATTTAAATAAATTGAACAATACCTATAAAGGGTAAGACAAAAACTATACCAAATAATGGAGATCCCATCAAAATACGAGCCCCAAAAGGCCGAAAACCGCTGGTATGACTACTGGATGGAACATAAATATTTCCACTCAGTACCAGATGAAAGAGAGCCTTATACCATTGTAATTCCCCCTCCAAATGTTACCGGGGTCTTACATATGGGGCATATGCTGAACAACACTATTCAAGATGTTCTGATCCGAAGAGCAAGACTAATGGGTAAAAACGCCTGTTGGGTGCCCGGTACGGATCATGCTTCTATTGCAACGGAAGCTAAAGTGGTTGCTAGATTAAAGGAAAGGGGCATCAATAAGGCCGATATAACCCGAGAGGAATTTTTAGGACATGCCTGGGACTGGACCAATGAGTATGGTGGCGTAATCTTGGAGCAATTGAAGAAATTGGGATGTTCCTGTGACTGGGATAGGACCAAGTTTACCATGGATGACAATATGTCCGCTTCCGTAATTAAGGTATTTGTTGACTTGTTCAACAAAGGTCAGATATACAGGGGGTACCGCATGGTGAACTGGGATCCGGAAGCTAAAACCACACTTTCTGATGAAGAAGTGATCTATGAGGAAAAGCAAGGCCTGTTATACTATTTGGAATATGGTATTGAAGGTTCGGATGAAACCGTAACCATTGCAACCACAAGACCAGAAACCATTTTAGGGGATACCGCCATTTGTATCAATCCAAATGATGAGCGATACAGCCACTTAAAAGGTAAAAAGGCAATTGTGCCCATATGCAATAGGGTGATCCCGATTATTGAGGATGAATATGTAGACGTGGAATTTGGTACAGGATGCTTAAAAGTAACTCCTGCCCACGATATTAATGACAAGGCTTTAGGAGAAAAGCATAATTTGGAAACCATAGATATTTTTAATGACGATGCTAGCCTTAACAGTTATGGTCTTCACTTCGAAGGCAAAGACAGGTTCGTAGTCAGAAAGGAAATCTCCAAAGAGTTGGAAGAGAAAGGGTTTTTGATAAAAAAAGAGCAACACCTCAATAAGGTGGGAACTTCCGAAAGGACCAAAGCGGTAATAGAGCCACGTTTGTCTGACCAGTGGTTCCTAAGAATGGAAGATTTGGTAAAGCCGGCCATCAAATCTGTTTTGGAAGATGAAGAAATCAAATTGTTTCCAAAAAAGTTTGAGAATACCTATCGCCACTGGATGGAAAATATCCGCGACTGGAATATCTCCAGGCAATTATGGTGGGGACAACAAATACCTGCCTATTATTTTGGGGATGGACAGGACGATTTTGTGGTCGCTGAGACCAAGGAGGAGGCATTGCTCCTTGCCCAGAAAAAATCTGGTAACTCTAATTTAACATCCATAGATCTTCGACAAGATGAGGATGCCTTGGATACATGGTTCTCTTCCTGGTTGTGGCCCATTAGTGTTTTTAATGGGATTTTGGAGCCGGAGAACAAGGAAATTGAATATTACTATCCTACCAATGATTTGGTGACCGGTCCGGACATTTTGTTTTTCTGGGTGGCCAGAATGATTGTTGCTGGATATGAATATAGAAGCGAAAAACCTTTTGAAAATGTATATCTAACAGGTTTGGTTAGGGATAAGCAAAGGCGTAAAATGTCTAAATCGTTGGGGAATTCACCAGACGCCCTACAGTTGATTAAGGATTATGGTGCTGATGGGGTGCGGGTTGGACTTTTATTGAGTTCCGCGGCAGGAAACGATTTAATGTTTGATGAGGCCCTATGTCAACAAGGGAAAAATTTTGCCAATAAGATCTGGAACGGGTTTAGGTTGGTTAAAAGATGGGAAGTGGCAGATTTGCCCCAGCCAGAATCTTCAAAACTGGGAATTGAATGGTACCATTCCAAATTCAACAAGACCTTATTGGAGATAGAGGACCATTTTAGCAAATACAGAATTTCAGATGCTTTGATGTCAATTTATAAATTGGTGTGGGATGATTACAGTTCGTGGTTGTTGGAAATTATAAAGCCTGCATACCAAAAGCCTATCGATAGGATCACGTTTGATGCAGTGATCGAAATATTTGAGAACAACCTTAAATTATTACATCCGTTCATGCCATTCCTAACAGAAGAAATATGGCAGCATATAGCTGAGCGTTCGCCTAAGGAGGCGCTGGTAGTGGCAAAATGGCCAAAGCCAAATACAGTAAATGAGAGTCTTATTGAAGGATTCGATTTTGCTGCCGATGTTATTGCCGGAGTCAGAACCATTAGAAAGGAAAAGAACATTCCCATGAAGGAATCTTTGGAACTGTCTGTATTGAACGAAGGCCAAATAGCAAATGATTGGGATGTGATTATAAGCAAGCTTACCAATGTGTCTACTATTTCCTATAGGGAAAGTCCGCTTGATGGAGCACTTACGTTTAGGGTGAAATCTAATGAATATTTTATTCCGATGAGCGGTGCAATTGATATTGATGCAGAGATAAAGAAGATCCATGAGGAATTGAAGTATACCAAAGGATTTTTGATATCTGTACAAAAGAAGCTCTCCAATGAGCGTTTCGTCAGTAATGCTCCAGAGCAGGTCATTGCATTGGAACGTCAAAAAGAGGCAGATGCAGTTGCCAAAATCGAGACCTTGGAAAAGAGCTTGGCCAGCTTGGAATAAAAGGTACTACATTTAATATGAAGCGTTTATCTTTTCATGGTTGAAAAGGTAAACGCTTTTTTATTTCTCTAATAAGCCGTCTTTTTTTATATTTAATAAAAGATAGAATTATGAAACCACTACTATTCATGTTGATCCTGTTATTGTTCTTTTCTTCATCGGCACAGGAGGTGAAAACTGAAATATTGCCAAAGGAAATTCAAATAAAAACAGCAGTGATACCTGCTCCAGATCAAAAAAAGAGTGAGGCCATGGTTTATGGATATGATGCCAATGGGAAATTCACCGTACTGAGGAAAGGATCCAATAACCTGGTATGTATTGCTGATAATCCAAATCAGGAAGGAATCAGTGTAGCCTGTTATTCTGTTCAATTGGAACCATTTATGAGACGAGGGAGGGAATTGGGAGCCGAGGGTATGGACGCCAAGGAAAAATTTGATATTCGGGGAGCGGAAGTTGCTGCGGGGAAATTAATGATGCCTAAAGATCCCAGTATGTTGTACATCTATTATGGAAGTGATGAGGCGTATGATAAAGCTTCGGGAACCTTGTCCGATGGTAAGTTTAGATATGTTGTTTATATTCCCTTTGCAACCATTGAATCTACGGGACTTCCAGATAAGCCACATGCTCCAGGAATGCCTTGGCTGATGGATCCTGGGACGTACAGGGCTCATATCATGATAGGGCCTTTTTAGAAATTAGTGACACTATCAATTCTTTATGTTGATATCATGATGCTTAGGTTTAAAACCGGCATTCGTAAGATTTCACAATGATCCATTGATCATTTGATGCCTTTTTATTGCTTTTTCAGATGAATTATACTGTACATTTGCACCGTTTTAAAAAAGAGCAATAATCCTGATTGTATGAGTATTATGAAGCCGAATGAGCCAAACGAACTGACATCGTCGGGGGTGAGTCTTGAGGAGATAGAGCAGTGTATTTCCATTTTGGATAGATTGGTGGACAATGCGCATCAGATTTTGGAATTGCCAGAAGATAAAAGAGTGGCCTTATTAAAAGCGGCAGGAATTCTTTCCAGACCGGATCGTCACGAGTTTAAACAACGTAAAAAAGATTCTGCCAAAGCTGCAAAGCGAAAAATGATAGAACGCGACAAACATGCGCGTAAGGAAACTGGGATTCGAAGTGCTAGAGAGGCGGCAGTATTTGTGGCGCCTAAATTGTTGCCCATGCCATCTAAAGAGCAGTTGGAAGAGAGGGAATTGGAATCACCACGAAATTGCTACGTCTGTAAAACAGTCTATACCAAATTACATCACTTTTATGATACCATGTGCCAGGATTGTGGGGACTTCAATTACGCCAAACGATTCCAGACTGCTGACTTAACAGGTCAAGTAGCGGTGGTAACAGGTTCCAGATTGAAAATAGGATACCATATTGCCTTAATTTTATTGCGTTCAGGTGCTACGGTGGTTGCAACAACCCGTTTTCCGGTTGATGCTGCCTTGCGTTTTTCCAAGGAAGAAGATTTTATGCAATGGGGACATCGATTAAGAATCCATGGTCTTGATCTCCGTCATATTCCCAGCGTAGAAATTTTCTGCAATTTTATAGAACAGCAGTACGACAGGTTAGATATCTTGATAAACAATGCAGCACAAACGGTGCGAAGACCAGCGGGCTTTTACCAACACCTAATAAAAAATGAGGAATTGCCCATAGAGCAATTACCTCAGTTTGCACAGGAAGTTCTTTCCGATCACAATTACTGTTTGCAGGAATTAAAATCTTTGGGTAAAGGAACATCTACGGAACAAAACAACGCCCTGCCGGTAAATTGGCACGCTCCAGAACCTGGCATCGGGATTAGGGCTTCCGCTAAGCTATCACAGATTCCCTATAGTTTTGACAATTCACTTTCCACCAAGGAAGTATTTCCAGAGGGAGAATTTGATGCAGACCTACAACAGGTCGATTTGAGGAAAACCAATAGCTGGCGTTTAAAATTGGGGGAGATAGAGACCCCGGAAATGATAGAAGTGCAATTGGTGAATGCAATAGCACCATTTGTACTCTGCAACCGCTTGTCTAGATTGATGAGGCAGGAAAACACGGGTAAAAAGCATATTATCAATGTTTCGGCAATGGAAGGCAAGTTCCATCGTTTTTACAAGGAAGACAGGCATCCCCACACCAATATGGCCAAAGCGGCCTTGAATATGATGACACATACCTCTGCCCTCGACTTTGCAAAGGATGGGGTATACATGAATGCCGTCGATACCGGTTGGGTGACAGATGAGGACCCTGTGGAACTTTCCAAAAGAAAGGTTGAGGTTCATGATTTTCAACCACCTTTAGATATTGTTGATGGGGCTGCAAGGGTCTTGGATCCACTGATAGATGGTATTAATACCGCAAAGCATTGGACCGGAAAATTCCTGAAGGATTATCATCCAATAGATTGGTAATAGTAAAGATGGCAGGTTAAAGTCTAACCTCTTAAAGTACAGGATTTGAGAGTTGCTCTACTCCATGGATCTCTCCGGGAGCAGACTTAGTAGGGCACCGATAATCACAATATTCTTTGCAATATATTGTCCTAGCAATGTGGGCACAAATATAGTTTCGTTAAATGTAAGTTCTGGAAAAAAAATAAAGGGGGTAAAGGTCATGCCCATATGGACCAATGCCATAATAATTATAGTTCTCCGGTATGTTTGGGCAATTAGTAGTACCCCCACGAGTGTTTCCCAAAAGGCCAAGATATAGATGGCAATGGAAGACGGGATAAGGCCATGGGTTAGTTTAGCAATTGTGTGGATCGCCAAATCTTCGGCCGGACTCATCGCTGAAAAGAATTTTAATGATCCAAACCAAACATATACCAGTCCAATACAGATGGAAAGAATCTGATCTTTAGAAATTCTTGTGGTAATATGTAGGTAGATTTCTTTCATTGTTTTTTATCAGCATTATTCTAAATGCTAGAGGTATCCATGGTTTGCAAGGCCAAAAACAAAAAGCTAACCAATCATTGGTTAGCTTTGAGTGACTAATTATTTATGAATGTACTTGCAATGAAATTGAATTGGAATTAACTATTGACTAAATTAAGCAGATTTGCCATTGGTTGAGGTTAACGATAGGTAAAGAAGATTAATGAAAAGTTAATGGGCATAATAAATTATTGAGAAAGGCAAAATAGCCCATTTTTGTATTATTTTGGGCTTGGTTTGAAAAGACGGAAATTACATATCGTTATATTTATAGTTGCGGTGCTCGGCCTGTTCATCGTACAGTACCAATATTTACGGATTGGACTAAATCTAGCCAAAGTGCAGTTCAGTAAAAATATGGGTATTGCCAGTCAGGCTATAAAAAAGGACTTGTTCGAAGAAAATGAACTTACATTTTTAATTGGCAAGTCGATCACAAAGGATGATTCCTATTTTAAACTTAGTATGGACAGTGTACAAAGTGCCACTGGACATTTTTTCAATGACTTTTTAAAAGATAGGTTGGCTGTCAATGGTATTGCAACCGATTTTTCATATCAATTATTCTCCAGGGATTCTACGGATTACCTAACATCACCCATCGTTTTTAGGGAAGGTGACAAGTTAAATGCCTATCCAATAGAATTGGACGGGTACCTGCCTGCTTTAGTAGGCAAAAGCTTGGTGCTTGAGCTTCAATTCAAAGATATTAATACCTACTTTTTATTTCAGTTGAACGGGCTCACCATTCCCAGTCTCATATTTATGTTGGCCATTATTATGGTGGTCATTTGGGTGCTGAGGTCTTTTTATTGGCAAGGAAAACTTATTACCACCACCAACGAATTCATTAATAATCTAACCCATGAATTAAAAACTCCTGTATTCTCTATAGGGTTGGCTACCAAAATTCTGGAAAAGGATTTAGATGAAAAACACAAACCTATAGTTGCCATTATCCGGCAGCAGATGGAAAGATTGAAAGTCCATATAGATAAGGTTTTGGAATTGGGAAGTATGGAGAACAATAGAAAAGTCTTGGTTTTTACGGATGCTGATTTTAGGCCTGTATTGAAACGGCTTTGTGAGGAGTTTC
Organism: Sediminicola luteus; assembly: GCF_040566555.1. GTDB lineage: Bacteria > Bacteroidota > Bacteroidia > Flavobacteriales > Flavobacteriaceae > Sediminicola. The sequence continues at coordinate 39,948 of NZ_JBEWYP010000011.1, forward strand.
AGACTTTGGGAGCATTGGAGAACCTTCAATTTTCATATGAATTGCAGGATGGGGAATATCACTTGAGTGCAGCGGTTTCCCATTTAGAAAATGCGATCATTAATTTATTGGAGAATGCCAAAAAGTATTCTGAAGATCCTAAAATACATTTAGAAGCCTATATGGATAAAAAGTTTCTGGTGGTAAGTGTCAGGGATAATGGAATAGGAGTGGATAAAAAAGACCAGCAACGTATTTTTGATAAATATTTCAGGGTAACTCAAGGTAACCTACATACGGTGAAAGGATATGGACTTGGATTACATTATGTGAAGCATGTTGTTGATAGTCATAATGGCCATATAAAAGTGGAAAGTGAGCTCGGCAAAGGCACCACAATTACAATAGAAATCCCTTTAAAGAAAAATGGAAAAAGAGTATAGCATATTATTAGTTGAGGACGACCCATCTCTAGGGTATTTGCTCACAGAGTATTTAAAGATGAAGGGGTTTGAAATTACTTGGGCAAAATCTGGTAAGGAGGGATTAAAGAATATTGAAAGCAATTACTATGATTTGGCCATTTTGGATGTAATGATGCCTGAAATGGACGGGTTCACCCTTGCCGGGAAGATTCAGAATGTGGCTCCTGAGTTACCGTTTTTGTTTTTAACGGCGAGATCTTTAAAAATCGACGTCCTAAAAGGATTTGCCCTTGGGGCCGTGGATTATCTGAAAAAACCAATTGATGAAGAAGAATTGGTGGTGCGTATTGAAAGCCTTTTGTCCAGATTGGGTAAAAAAACTGTTGTTGCCCATGAGGATAAAAATTATTCTATTGGTAAATATCGATTGAACAGTGTCAATCAAGAATTGAGTTTTGAAAATGAGGTAACATCTCTGACCAGTAGGGAAAATGAACTATTGGTTTATCTGGTCAATAACCCTAATCAGCTCTGCTCCCATAAGGATATCCTAATTCATTTGTGGGGTAAGAACGATTACTTCAATAGAAAGAGTTTAAATGTATTCGTTTCCCATTTAAGGAGGTACCTCAGTAAAGATCCAAGTATAAAGATTGATAATGTACACGGCCAAGGTTTTATCCTAAAAGTAAATTCTCCCTGAGTTTTGGTAACCAAAAAAATAATTATTCAGTTGTAAAAGAGGATTTTAGTATATTTAGGGAGTATGAATTAATATCCTGTCATGGAAACCTATGCCAATGCATTATTATATGCAATTCCCTTTTTTATTCTTTTGCTAGCCATTGAAATCGGCTACGGTTATTTCATCAAAAATCAAATGCATAAGGTGCTGGATACTGTTTCTAGCATAAGCTCCGGATTGACCAATATTATAAAAGATTCCCTTGGCCTTGCCTTTATTGTGATCAGTTATCCTTTTTTAGTGGAACAACTGGCGGTAACAGAGATTAAAGCTACTTGGCTAGTTTGGGTTGTGGCTTTTGTAGTTATGGATTTTGCGGGCTATTGGAACCACAGATTGAGCCATAAGATCAATATATTTTGGAATCAGCATGTGATACATCACAGTAGTGAAGAATTCAATTTGGCCTGTGCTCTCCGCCAGCCTATTTCAAATCTGATTGGATATTTTTCAATTTTATTGTTACCCGCAGCTTTATTGGGTGTTCCTTATGAGGTGATTGCTATTTTGGCTCCAGTACATTTATTTGCCCAATTTTGGTATCATACGCAGCATATTGGTAAAATGGGCTGGGTAGAGAAAGTCCTGGTGACACCTTCCCAGCACAGAGTTCACCATGCTATTAACCCGGAGTATATCGACAAGAATCTTGGACAGATTTTGTGCATATGGGATCGGATGTTTGGAACATTCCAAGAAGAACTGGACGACGTCCCACCTCAGTTCGGGGTGTTAAAACAGGCAGCTACTTGGAACCCTGTGCATATTAATTTTCAGCATTTTTGGAATATGTTGAAGGATGCTTGGAGAACTGGGAATTATTGGGACAAAATTAGAATTTGGTTTATGCCTACCGGATGGAGACCGGAGGATGTCAAGGAGAAATATCCCATTACCATCATAGAGGATGTTTATCACTTTAAAAGGTATAAAACAGTGGCGTCGTCAAGGCTAAAGGCCTATGTGATTTTTCAAATGTTGTTCAGTGTACTCCTTTTGCTGTTTATGTTTTATAGTTACAGCGTTATTGGTTTTGATGGGCTATTGTTATTTGGAGCTTTTGTATTTGTTGGCATCTATGGGTATTCGTCTTTAATGGATAGAAGTAAGGTTGCTGTGTATATTGAGGTGGCAAGGGGTCTGTGCGGGATCGGAATAATTGTTTATACCGGAGGTTGGTTCGGGCTAGATAGCTTTATGCCCTTTGGTGAAATACTTATGGCTGGTTATTTTATAATCACCATAGTCTTTGGTATATACTTCACTTATTTTGAGAAAGAAGAGCAGGATATTCTGTCTGTAGCCTAATCACTTATTTTTATAAAAAACCTTACAACTTATTTCTAAGTTCCTTGTCTACTAGGGCGATATAAAGCTTCATAGCTTGCTTCGGTTTTATATCTTTGGCCTGTATCATTGCATTGGCCTTAAATGCATTGATTAGTGGTGTGCTGCTTCCTGGGTGGTTGAAGTTCTCATTCGCAATGCGATAATACGCATAGAGCTTTAGCAGAAGATCAGCAGGTAGGGGTTCTGTAAAGTCATTCACAAAGGCAACAGCTTCGGAAAATTTTGTATTTAATTTATCACTCGTCATCCTGACTTTTAAGTATGGCAATACAGGTTTTGGCTCCTGTAACTTTTTGGTTCAATTTTACCGTAATTGGACAATCTAAAGGTAAGAACAAATCTACCCTAGAACCAAATTTAATAAAACCACCATCCTCACCTTGCCGGACACTATCTCCTTCAATGGCATAATTTACGATTCTTTTGGCCATTGCCCCAGCTATTTGTCGGTACAGGATATCGCCAAATTTGGGAGTTTTTATGACTACAGTGGTTCGTTCGTTTTCGGTACTCGCTTTTGGGTGCCAGGCAACTAGGTATTTTCCAGGGTGATATTTGGAATATTTAACTACTCCACTCACAGGATACCTTGTGACATGTACATTGATGGGGGACATAAAAATAGAGACTTGTTTTCTTCTATCCTTAAAGTACTCCGTTTCCTCTACTTCTTCAATAACAACAACCTTCCCATCTACGGGTGCCAATATCTCGTCAAAGTTTTTGATGACCTTTCGTTTAGGATTTCTAAAAAACTGAAGGATCATTACCAAAATAAATAGGGCAAAGATCTGTATGGCAAGTCTGGCCCAGGTAATATCAATAAAAAAATGGGCCAAAAGACTGATGGAAGCAACGATCAGAAATGTAATTAAAATGATTTTTTGACCTTCTTTATGAAACATATGAAAAGATATTTAACGTTAAATAAGCAAATGGGGCGGCAAAGACCAAACTGTCCAACCTATCCAACATGCCTCCATGACCGGGCAATATGGCGCCGCTGTCCTTGACCCCTGCGCTTCTTTTGAATTTAGATTCTATTAAGTCGCCCAAACTACCGGTAACAACAATCACTACGGCTAAAATCAACCATTCCTGAAGGGAGAGGTTGGTTTCATAGGATGACATGATATATGCCGCAACCAGGGCGAAAACTAGTCCTCCAAAAGTTCCTTCAATTGTTTTTTTAGGAGAAACTGCGGGATAAAGTTTGGTTCTTCCTATACTTCTTCCTACCAAGTAGGCAAAAGAATCATTTACCCAAATGAGGATAAAAATACCCATGATCAAAAACTGGGCAAATTCGTCATCCTTATAAGGTATCATGGTAAGAAAAATACAGCCTCCACCTATATAAAATAAACCAAATAGGAATTTCTGCAAAGTGTTGAGATGAATTTCTTTTTTGTTGAAGAGGAAAACCAGTAGTGCTAAATTAATGGTAATTGTCGTTAACATCAAAATATTGATGACTACTTGGTCCTGAATAATATATATAAAGGCCCACCAAAGAATCAAATAGGCCAAATAGATATGGTATCCTTTCAGTTTTACAATACGCTTGTATTCATGTAAACAGGCCAATCCGAAGGCCATAAACAAAAAGTCAAAGGCATCTGAGCTAAGAAAAATAGCAGATAGTAATAAAAAGACATAGACGACACCCGTTATTAGGCGCCTTAGAATTTCTCTCATAAGTTAAAGGTCTTCCAGAAGTAAAAGATATAAATTTTTTGAACTACTTCCGTAAGAGAGGAAATCATCTTTGTCCTCCGTATTGGACTGAAAATGTTTAATGGTTGTAATGTTGGCCGGAATGCTGTTTTTATATTTCTTCTTAATGTTCTTTAAACCTTCTCCAATAGATTCTACCAGTTGACTGGTCGTGGCAAAAACAATAAGATTTTCTGGTAAATCGTGTAGTTTGTACTCTTTTAATTGGTTGGAGCATACTAAAATGGACCCGTTTTGGGCTATGAGTTGCTCGCAAGTGGTAAAAAATACCTTGCTCTTGGTTGGACTGTTTGTAAATAGCAGCCCTTGTTTGGAAAACCTGTCTTCCAATCTGTCATCTATGGAAAAGAAGGCATGGTCTTGCCATTGATTTTCAACAATAATATTGTCTAGAGCCTCGGCAATTTCTGAAAAGGAATCGCAGTATAGGAATTTACCACCATTCTTTTTAAAGTGAATCGTAAATTTTTCGTCCACAGGTATATTGAGGTCAGGCATATGTAGCCCTCTGGTTTCAGCAGTTTCCCTTGAAACCTTCTTCTTTCCACCCCCAAATAGTTTATCAAATAGACCCATAGCTGTTTATACGATCTTCAATTTATGGCATAAAGTAAAGCAAAAGACGTGTAATAACACGTCTTTTGTTTCTAAGATTCTAGTTCTTCTTTTGGTAATACTTCGTTATCGAGTTTTTCTTGGCCTTGAGCATCAAATTCTTTGTCGAATGGTCTTTTGCCAAAAATCTTTTCCAAATCGTCTTTAAAGATAACTTCCTTTTCCAAAAGGCGTTCTGCCAATTCGGTAAGTTTATCCTTATGTTTAAATAGAAGTTCAACAGCCCTCTTGTATTGTTCCTCTATTAGTTTGGAAATTTCCCTATCAATTTTCTGAGCGGTATCCTCGCTATATGGCTTGGAAAATCCAAACTCGTTCTGACCAGAGGAATCATAGTAGGTAAGGTTTCCTATCTCATCATTAAGGCCATAGATGGTCACCATTGCCCTTGCTTGTTTAGTCACCTTTTCAAGGTCACTCAAGGCACCCGTGGAAATTTTATCGAACATCACCTTCTCGGCAGCTCTTCCTCCTAAGGTGGCACACATCTCATCCTTCATTTGATCCGGTCTAACGATAAGTCGCTCTTCCGGTAAATACCATGCTGCCCCCAAAGATTGTCCTCTAGGCACAATTGTTACCTTTACCAAGGGAGCAGCATGTTCTAACATCCAGCTAACAGTGGCATGTCCGGCTTCATGATAGGCGATGGTTTTTTTCTCACCTGGGGTGATGATTTTATTTTTCTTTTCAAGACCTCCTACGATCCTATCTACGGCATCCAGGAAATCTTGTTTTGTTACGGCCTTTTTCTCTTTTCTGGCGGCGATAAGTGCGGCCTCGTTACATACGTTGGCTATATCTGCACCTGAGAAACCTGGCGTTTGTCTTGCAAGAAAATCAAGATCCAGCGTTTCTGCAGTTTTTATCGGTCTAAGGTGAACCTCAAAAATTTCCTTACGTTCGTTAAGATCAGGAAGATCCACATAGATCTGTCTATCGAACCTACCAGCTCTCATAAGGGCCTTGTCCAACACATCCGCACGGTTTGTGGCTGCCAATACAATAACATTTGTATTGGTTCCAAAACCATCCATTTCTGTCAGTAATTGGTTCAAGGTATTTTCCCTTTCATCGTTGGACCCGGTAAAATTATTTTTCCCTCTTGCCCTACCAATGGCATCTATCTCATCGATAAATATAATGGCCGGGGATTTATCCTTTGCTTGTTTGAAAAGATCACGTACCCTTGAGGCACCAACCCCTACGAACATTTCTACGAAGTCTGATCCAGACAATGAAAAGAAAGGAACTTTGGCTTCACCTGCAACGGCTTTGGCCAATAATGTTTTACCTGTTCCAGGAGGTCCTACCAATAAGGCACCTTTAGGAATTTTTCCACCCAAAGAGGTGTATTTATCTGGATTTCTAAGGAATTCAACTATTTCCTCTACTTCTTCTTTTGCCCCTTCGAGACCGGCTACATCCTTAAAGGAAGTCCTTGTATCTGTTTTCTCGTCGAAAAGTTTTGCTTTAGATTTACCTATGTTGAAGATCTGTCCTCCAGCTCCTCCACCGGCACCACCAGACATTCTGCGCATCAAATAGATCCAAATACCTATGATTAGTACAAATGGCAGTAAAGTCAAGAGAAGGTCTCCCAAGACGTTAGATTCCGTGTCGTAATCGACAATGGTATCCAGGTTGTTCTCCTTTTTAATATTTTTTATCTCGTTCTCAAAGTTCTGTAAATCCCCATAGTCCAATATGTACTGTGGCGTCACTCCCTGTGTAAGTGCAAAAGATTTTTCTGCCACATCCTTGTGAACGTCCTTGTTTAAAGCCTCCTCGGTAAGGAAGACCTTAGCCTGACGGGTATTGGTAATAATAAGAATTTTAGAAATATCCCCGTTCCTCAGATATTCTTGTAGCTCAGAAGAGGTGGTTTTTTTGGTGCTATTGAAATTACCGCTACCGAAAAATTGGAAACCGATTAGCAACATAGCAATTAAACCATAAATCCACCATGAGCTGAATTTTGGTTTTTTTGGACTTGTATTATTTTCTTTAGCCATTATTTTTTTTTACTTATTAAAACTACTTTCAATAGCGGTTACCTTCGCATCGCCCCATAGACCTTCTATGTCATAATATTCCCTGGTTTGCGTCTGGAAGACATGCACCACAACATTTACGTAGTCCATTAAGACCCACTCCGAATTGTCGGAACCTTCAACGTGCCAAGGCTTATCTTTTAAGCCCTTGCTTACAGTTTTTTGGATTGAGTTGACGATTGCATTTACATGCGTATTGGAAGTACCATCACAGATAATAAAGTAATCACATACAGTGTTCTCAATTTCTCTAAGATCGAGGATATTTATATGATTTCCTTTTACTTCTTCTATTCCGAATAAAATTGAAGTGATTAATTCATCTTGACTAACTTTACTATTCTGCATTCAAAAATTTTATATTTTACAAAGTTATTGTTTTTTTGTTTTTTTAGCTATTGTTTTTAACATAAGATTGTGCAAGAAAACAACTACTTACCTATGCAGATAATCAAACTTAATGCCACGGAATCCACAAATGCATACTTAAAGGAGTTATTGGCAGAGGTTGCACTGAAAGATTTTACGGTTGTAATGGCCCGTGAACAATCTAAAGGGAGAGGACAAATGGGCACCGTATGGGAGTCAGAACCCGGTAAAAACCTGACCTTTAGTGTGTTGAAGAGGTTTGATAATTTTTTGGTATCCAATCAATTTATGATCAATGTATTGGTTTCTATGGCGCTATATGAGCATTTAAAGAAGCTTCATATACCCGATCTACGTGTAAAATGGCCAAACGACATTCTGTCAGGTCACCATAAGATAGCCGGTATCCTAATCGAAAATATCCTTTCTGGTGATAAAATTCAGTCTTCCGTCATAGGAATTGGACTAAATGTGAACCAAATCCACTTCAATAATCTTCCAAATGTTTCTTCCTTAAAACTGATTTCAGGTAAAAATTTGGACTTGGAAGAACTTTTAAAGTCGCTTTTAGAAACAATGGGGGAGATGTTTGACATCTTAAAGTCCAAAAATTCCACAAAAGGAAACGCACTCCTTGAAAAATACAAAAGTGTGCTCTTTAGAAAAGATAAGCCTTCCACTTTCAGAAATGAGAATGACGAATTATTTATGGGTTTCATCACCGATGTTTCCCAAGAAGGGAAACTCATCATTACCTTGGAAGATGGTATAAAAAAAGAATTTGGTCTAAAGGAAATTAAATTATTGTACTAGATTTTATGAAGGTTTTCGGATAGGGTTCCCATAAAATTAGTGATGGGCGTTTTTATCATCATGGCCATCATGGCGTTAAATTCGCCTTCGAAACTTAGTACAACGTCACTTTCATTTTCCCCTAGGGAAACTATATCTGCCGTAAGTGTAAAGGGTAGTTTATCGCTGGCAGCACCCAAAACAACCTTGTCGTAAGGGTTTTTGTCCTTTAGCTTTAAAACAATTTCGGGCATTCCTTTTAAGGCGAATAAAAATTTATCTTCACCCAAAACTTCAAATTTACTAATGTTTTCAGGCATCAATTTTTCAAAATTTTTGATATCAAGCAAAAAATCGTAGACTTCCTTATCGCTTTTTGCTATTGTTTTTTTCGGAGTTTCAATATGCATATTAAGTTATTTTTTCCATTCTGCAGGATTGTTTTTCCATGCAAGAAGTGTGTTCAATTGAGCTTCTTTGATATAATTGGTCTCTGATGCCTGTTTTATCAGATGATCGTAATCACTCAGGGTGTGCAGTTCTACGCCTTTTTCTTTAAAATTGTCGAGTGCGACGGAAAAACCATAGGTAAAGATGGCGATCATTCCTTTAATATTGGCGCCACTTTCCTTAAGGGCATCTACCGCATTTAAGCTACTTTTTCCTGTACTAATTAAATCTTCGATGACCACAACGTTTTGATTGGCTTCCAAATAACCCTCAATTTGGTTTTGTCTTCCGTGAGATTTAGGTTCTGGGCGTACATAGACAAAAGGTAGGCCCAAAGATTCAGCAACCAGCATGCCAATACCAATGGCACCGGTAGCTACCCCAGCAATCACATCTGGCTTTCCATAAAGGTTTTCTACTTGCTTGGCCATCTCATCGCGCACAAAATTTCTTATGGTAGGATAGGACAAGATTATTCTATTGTCACAGTAGATTGGAGATTTCCAACCCGAAGCCCATGTAAATGGATTTTCAGGTGTCAACTTTATTGCATTAATTTGCAACAAAAGCTCTGCTGTTTTTTTTGCGGTGTCTTTATTTAAAACCATGACGCAAATGTATAAAGTTTTTGTTAATGAGTCTGCTCTTATTTTAACAAATAAACTCTCGGAAACAGACAACAGCAAATATTTTTTGTTGAATGGTAAATCTATCAATGCTGCCATTGCTGCCTTGGCAAAGAATAAAATTACAGAGGCTTATATCTATCACCCGAATCACGAAGAAATACTTAAAAAGTTCACCAAAAAGATTCCATTAGTGGTAGCGGCAGGCGGAGTTGTGACCAATAAGGAGGGGAAAGTTCTTTTTATTTACCGGAATGATAAATGGGACTTGCCCAAAGGAAAAGTAGATAAAGGGGAGACCTTACCAGATGCCGCAATAAGGGAGGTAGAGGAGGAGACCGGGGTACGAGGCCTGAAAATTGAGAACTTTCTTAGGACTACCTATCACGTATTCAAAAGAAACGGCACTTATAAGCTAAAAGAGGTGCATTGGTATGCCATGCGAACGGCATATAGGGGCCCGTTAGTGGGTCAGGCCGACGAAGGGATCGTGAAAGTAAAGTGGAAGGGACCCAAAAAAATTAAAAAGGCACTTCAGAATTCTTATACCAATATCAAAATTCTTTTCGAGGATTAATTTTTATTGTGAAGCCAAGCCGCTATCTTTTAATATGCGGTATACCGGATACTGCATGTGTGCAGATTCATAATATTTGGAATGTGTAAAAAGCCAGTCTAACTGCGCATACCAGTTTTGGGCAAAATCGGGTTCCATTTCCTTTTTGAGCTGAAATTCCAAATTCAAGGATTCGTTTTCCTGTAACATTTTAAGCGCTACATCCTCAAAAACGTAAGGAGAAAATCCCTCTTTTCTACTAAGAATAGTATCAAAGAAATTCCAGTTGAAAAATGAGTCGGGTGCCTCTGGTTCCAAGGTTTCCAAGAGATACCTCATTCCCGGTTGGTTGGTGGGCACCAAATAATCCCCTTGTGAAAATCTTACCGTATCCGATTTTTTGGAAACTTTGGTTCCATAGTGTGGGTAGTGGCCTTCGAAGGGCCGCTCATAGGTGCTGTAGGCCTCAATTTTATAGGATTCTACCAAAAAAGTGGAGTCCTGTTGAAGTGTTCGGAAGTTAATTTGGTTTTTGGCAAGCAGGTCTACTACTTTTGTCCATCCTTTTTTAATAATATAAGCCTTGGGGACTTCTACGATCACTGAAGGCTTAAAATTATCGTAGTACTCTATCTTTTTAGTGAAAGGTCTTTTTCTATCGTATTTTAGGCGTGGGAGGCCGGTGACTTCACTGATCAGGGTGTCTGCTTCAAAGCCTTTAAAATTTAAGGTAGATACTTTTGTGCTGTCTACTTCCCATTGTAATGGGTAGTAGTCCATTTCCAATTGTTCGGAAAAGGCGCGCTCTCTTAACTCCTTAATTTTCTTGGTATCCGTATCCGCTATTTCTATCATTTTGACCATCAGATGGTACGTTCCCTCCACTCTTTTCTTATAAGGTTTTAGCATGTGGGTCTCTACCATCATTCCAAGGGTGTTCCATAAAGTTGTATATCCTGTGGAATATCTGGGGGAGTCCATAAATTGGGAAAAACCTTTTTCGGGCACTGTATTAAATACATTTACATAAGGGGTAATATTCCAATTAGAGGCAGCTAAGGATTGCTCCAATTTGGGCCTTAATTCCTGGTTAATGAATGTACCAAGGTCTCCGCCAAGCTTATTGTGCTGTGTAAATAGGTGTGTAAGGGTGTATTGGTAGTCGGCACCATTGCTTACATGGTTGTCAATAAAAATATCCGGCTTTACCAAATGAAAAATATCGGCAAAAGTTTTTGCGTTTTTAGTGTCGGATTTGATGAAATCCCGATTGAGGTCATAATTTTGGGCATTTCCCCTAAAACCATAAGATTCTGGGCCATTTTGATTGGTACGGGTGGTGGAGTTTCTATTTAGGGCGCCATCAATGTTGTAGATGGGAATAGTTGTGATGACCGCGTTTTTTGGAGGCGTAATTTTTTCCACTGCCAAATCCCTGAATAGGGTCATTGTAGCATCTATCCCGTCGCTTTCGCCTGGGTGAATGCCGTTGTTGATCAGGATGATGGTTTTGTCCTTGCCAATTTTGGAAAAGTTAAAATCCCCGTCCAAGTTAAAGGTCACAATGTGTAATGGTTTACCACTATCGGTCTCACCAATGGTCTGTATGTTGATGGCGGGAAATCCCTTCGCTAATTGGATGTAGAATTCAATGACCTCATCATAGGTGGCGGTCTGATTGCCATTCGATTTCTCAAATGGGGTGGGATATTCAGCTATTTTATCTTCTATTTTTTTTTCGCAGGAAAGTAGTAGGAACAGAATAGAAAAGATTAAAAAATATCTCATTTACTTATAATTGTTGACTGGACATTATTGGCAATGCCTTTTCAAAATTAAGCAAATTTAAAGTTCAAAGTCTAAGCGGCATTTGTTATTTCTTCAATTTCATTTCTCCTAATGGGCTTGGTCTTATATTCTATGGTGTGATGTGTTCTGGATTTGAAGGTTTCCGACTTTTGTTTGTCGCAAGGGTCTATGGAAGAGGTCACGATATTTATATATACTTTTTTGTCCAATTTTAGGGTAATAAATTCTTCTAAGAACTCCCAGCCGTCCATAATGGGCATATTGATATCCAGGAAAATGATACTGGGTACCTCATTGTTTTCTTCGATCATTTCACGAATTCCTTCCAAAGCAAGCCTTCCATTGCCATAAGTGAAAATATTTTCGCAATCAACGACCGTTCCTAGCATTTTTTTAATGCCAAAAACAACGATCTGATCGTCGTCAATAATGCAAACAGAATCAATCTTTTTCATGAAAGTGTATATTAAATGTGGTGCCTTTCCCAACCTCACTGGTTGTAATAATTTTTCCGTTCATGGCCTCAACCTGGTTCTTGGTAATATAAAGTCCAATTCCCCTAGCGTCAGTATTGCTGTGGAATGTTTTATACATGCCAAATAATTTGCCGCCGTATTTTTTTAGGTCGATACCCAAGCCGTTATCGGCAATGCTCAAGACGGTGTAATCTTGGCTTCTTTTTATGCTCAAGGTAATTATTGGATCTCTGTTTGGATCTTTATATTTAACTGCATTGGTCATAAAATTCATCAAAATACTATCCAAATAAGCCGGAATGGCTTTTATATGTATATCATCAGGGATATTATTTATGATTTTTGCGTTGTTGTTTCTTAGAAAGGCCAAGAGATTTTGTTGTACCGCTTCAATTTTTGAGTTCAAATGGTTGGGAATTTTGCCCAAATTGACATTGGTGTTAATAGCGACCACCTCGTTTAAATTATCAAGGGTCTCCAATAAATTGTCCGATGCATCGGTCAACATATTTACTATTTTCAATTTTTCCTCTTCATCCTTTTCGTTGATCAAAAAATCTAATAACATAGAGAAATTAGCGGTATGTGATCTTAGATTATGGGAAACGATATGGGCAAAATTGATAAGCTTTTTGTTCTGTAATGAGGTTACATTGATCAAATCCCTTAGTTCTTCCTCTTTTTGTTTTAGTTTGGAAATATCCAAACTAAAGCCAACCAAGGCATTGGCTTTGCCATCCAACCCTTTTAGAGGTATCTTGGAGGTTAAGAAATAGGTTGCCTTACCATCTTTGGTGATATTTACCGTTTCCTTTCCTATAATCGGTTTTAATGAAGTTAATACCTTAAGATCTTCGTTTCTTGATATTTGGGCAATCTTTTTATCATATAGATCAAAATCACTTTTTCCCAATAATTCCTTGGGATTTTTTACGCCCAAGTAATCACATTCAGATTGATTGACGAGGATTTTTCTGGACTCTAGGTCTTTTATGTATACATTGAGGGGTAGATTGTCCACCAGGGTCCTCAACAAATGTTCATTTTCTTTTAGTTCCTGTTCCTTTTGTTTTACTTTAGATATGTCCAAGCTAAAGCCTATTAAGCCGGTAACTTGTCCTTCACTATTTGTAAGTGGGATTTTTGAGGTTAAAAAAGTGGAGGAAGATCCGTCTTTTTTAGTAAAAGTACTCTCTATGGAGAGCATAGGTGTATTATTGTTCATGACCTCCAAATCTTCATTTCGGAAACGTTGGGCTTTTTCCTTCGAATAGAAATCGAACATGTTTTTTCCTAGGATTTCTTCTGGATTTTTTACTCCAAAAAAGTCACATTCCGACTTATTGACCAATATTTTTCTAGATTCTAGGTCTTTTATGAAAACATTGAGAGGTAGGTTGTCTATCAGTTTTCTTAGGAGTTCTTCACTTTCTTTTGTTTTGGCTTCGGCCGTTACAATATCCGTTATGTCTTGGCAAGTGCCTATAAGTCCAATAAATACCCCGTTTTTTTGTATGGGTTGACCCGCGGCAAGCACCCAGATATGTTTTCCCTTTGCAGTGACCAAGGGAATTCTCCCGCTCACCTGTTCTCCGGTACTAACTGCTTTACGGACCATATTGGCAATAGTTTCTCCTCTGTATCCCTCTTTGTAAAAAGTATGGCCGTTACTAATGTTCGGTACATAATCCATAGGAACCTCATGAATAGCCTTGGTAATATTACACCAAAGAAGTTCATTCTTTTCAGCATCATACTCCCAATGTCCTATTTTTCCAATTTCTGATTTTTCCTTGAATAGAACTTCAAGTTTTTCCAATTGCAATTCATTCTGGATTCTTTCCGTGACATCTTCTGTATTCAAAATGATGCCAATGACATTTTCCTTATCATCGTACCAGGGAATGTTTGACCATTTAAACCAACGCTCATTCTTTGCCTTATCAATATGTCGCTCTAAATGAACCTCGCTGTGTTTTCCTAAAAGGCAACCGTCTAAGACATTTTGCCAATCCTGGTCTATACTCTTAAAGAGTTTGTGTAACGTTTTTCCGAATACGGTGGAAGGGTTGAAATCGAACAAGGACACCCATTTGTCCGACGCATGAACTACCTCGAACTTGGTATTCACAAAAGCTGTTGCTCCAGGCAATTGCTTTATGAGGTAATTATTGGTCTGTACTTGGGTCTCCCGCAACATTTAGTTGAAATTTCCTACTAAAGTAAACGGATTTTATCTCTTGTCTAAGAGTTTGTTGTGAATAGGACCAAAGTAGTGGTGTTGGCCCCTTATAACAAGGTGTGCAGTCTTAAAATGTCGGTGAAATGCAGAAAAATACTACATTTTTAATCGGTAAGGTAAGTGGAAACAGCACTGTTAATTGTAAAAAACCCTTTATTTTGACCTACATGCTTGCTTGCCTTTAGAAGAATAATTAAGGCCGTTGTATTACGGATTTTGTGAATTTAAATCTGTTCTTATTTTTTGACACGAACACTATCTGGAACCAATCCTGTATAATCCCCACCATTTCTAATAACGTCCCTCACGATAGACGAACTGATATAGGATTTACCGGAAGAGGTGAGAAGAAAGACGGTCTCAATTTCTGAGAGTTTACGATTTGTATGTGCTATAGCTTTTTCAAACTCGAAATCTCCAGGATTTCTAAGGCCCCTTAAAATGAAACTGGCATTTATTTTTTTACAAAAATCTACGGTTAGACCTTCATATGTCATAACCTTAATTTTCGGCTCATCCTTAAAGGCCTCCTTGATAAATTGGGTCCTTTCTTCTAGGGTGAACATGTATTTCTTATCGGCATTGATTCCTATGGCAATGACTAATTCATCAAAAAGGGTAATCCCTCTATGGATGATATCAAAATGTCCAAGGGTCAGTGGGTCAAAGGAGCCTGGAAAAATGGCACGTCTCATTACGGTTGGTTTTGCGTTGGTTAAAGTTACTTATTTTTCTTTTAAGGCTTCCTTGATGGCACTTTCAAAAAGCTGTGGCAGTTCAATGCCAGCCGCCTTGGCCTGTTGGGGTAGTATGCTTTCTTCGGTGAGACCTGGCGTTGTGTTCATCTCCAACATATAGGGTTGGTCCCCTACAAAAATGAACTCACTTCTAGAGAACCCTTTCATTTTCAATACTTCGTAGGCGCGTTTTGCAGCTTCAGACACCATTAATTCCTGCTCTTTCGTAATTCTGGCAGGGGTAATTTCTTTGGATTTCCCTTCGTATTTGGCCTCATAATCAAAAAAGTCGTTCTCGGTGACAATTTCGGTTATTGGCAATACTTTGGTCTCCCCGTTATAGGTAATGACCCCTACAGAGACTTCTGTACCATTTAAAAAACTTTCAATGATAATTTCATCATCTTCCTTATAGGCCTTTAAAATTGCCTCAGAAAGATCTTCTTTTTGGTAGACTTTGGAAATGCCAAAGCTGCTTCCAGCTTTATTTGCCTTAACAAAACAGGGAAGACCTACTTTTTTGACAATCTCCTCTTCATTGATAGGATCTCCTAAATTTAGGTAATAGGATGTGGCAGATATAATGCCATATGGTTTAAGCACACTCAAAAGATCCCTTTTGTTAAAGGTCAAGGCCGCTTGGTAATAGTCACATGAAGTTTGGGGAATGCCCATCAATTTAAAATATCCCTGCATTAAACCATCTTCACCAGGGGTACCATGGATGGCGTTAAAGACGCAATCAAAAACTATTTTTCCGTTGGGCAAGTCCAAGGAAAAATCATTCCTATTTATGGGATGCTCGTTTTGTTCTTCATCTACATGAACCCATTTATCCTTAAAAATATGGATAGGAAAGGCATTGTATTTTTCCTTATCCAAATATTTAAATACGACCCCTCCACTTTTTAGTGAAATTTTATATTCGCTGGAATACCCGCCCATAATGATGGCAATGTTCTTTTTCATCTGTAAATACTAGGTTGTATGTTATGGATAGGTGTATTTATCAAGGTTGCCATATACCTAAACCATCAAAACAAATATCATTTTTTTAAAGTAAAGAAAAAAGCTTTGTGTTTCATATATTTGTTCGGATTATTAAAAGAGTTAGGATGAGTTTTTTCCGTTTTTTGGGAAGTAAGGTTTTTTTGAAACAATTGGCACTCGCAGTAGTGGTTTTGGTGCTATTGGTTTTTGGAACAATGCAATGGTTAAAAAGTTCAACCAATCATGGTGAATTTATTACTGTGCCCGATCTTTCAAAATTATCGGTTTCAGACATGAGGAATGTGATAGAGAAAAACGACCTTAGGTACGAGGTGTTGGATTCTGCTAATTACAATCCCGACTATCCAAGATTTTCGGTTATTGAGCAGAACCCGCCGGCTGGGAACAAGGTAAAATCCAACAGGAAAATTTATGTCACGGTCAATCCATCAGGATATAATAAAGTAACTGTCCCAGACATTATTCAAAATTCCATTCGTAATGCCACTTCAAAATTAAGGGCTGTAGGTCTGGACGTACAACGTATTACCTACATTGAAGAAATGGGCAAGGATATGGTGTACGAGATAAGGTTTAAAGGGAAATATATAAAGCCAGGGGATCAATTACCCAAGACTTCCAAAATTGAACTTGTCTGTGGAAGGGGAGAAATAACAGAAAGGGCTGTCATTAAAGATGAATCAGAAGAATAACATATGGAAGAGGTAAATGGGCCGGAATTGAATGAAGAGGAGTTATTTGAACATTTCAAATTTGTAGCCGGAAAGGGGCAAGAGCCACTTAGGGTTGACAAATTTTTGATGAATTTTATTGAAAACGCCACAAGGAACAAAATTCAACAAGCCGCCAAAGAAGGAAATATTTGGGTGAATGATTCCATCGTTAAGTCCAACTATAAAGTGAAGGCAGGTGATGAGGTACGTGTGATGTTCGAGCATCCTCCCTATGAGTTTCTTCTTACTCCAGAGGATATCCCCTTAAATATAGTTTATGAGGACGATGTGTTATTGGTGGTAAACAAAACGCCTGGGATGGTTGTACATCCTGGTCACGGCAATTATTCTGGCACCTTGATCAATGCGCTGTTGCACCACATAGATTCGCTTCCATTGAACAGTGATGAAAGGCCAGGGCTTGTTCATAGAATAGACAAAGATACTTCTGGACTCCTAGTGGTAGCTAAAACAGAAGCGGCCATGACGCATTTGGCAAAACAGTTTCATGATAAAACTTCCGAAAGGGAATATGTAGCCATAGTCTGGGGCAATGTGGAGGATGAAAGTGGTACCATTGAAGGACATATTGCCAGAAATCCTAAAAACCGACTCCAAATGGAGGTTTTTCCTGAAGGGGATCAAGGCAAGGAAGCGGTCACGCACTATAAAGTATTGGAACGCTTGGGGTATGTTACCGTCGTTTCCTGTAAGTTGGAAACTGGAAGGACACATCAGATAAGGGTGCATATGAAGTATATAGGGCATACCTTGTTCAATGATGAACGCTACGGGGGAGAAAAAATTTTAAAGGGCACAACCTTTACCAAATACAAGCAATTTGTGGACAATGCATTTAAGATCTTGCCAAGGCAAGCCCTACATGCAAAAACCTTAGGTTTTGTCCACCCGGTTACTGGAGAATTTATGCGTTTCGATTCGGAGATTCCTGAGGATATGGCTAATTGTATTGATAAATGGCGACAGTATGCCAAGCACAGTCTGGAAGAATAAGATTCATCGATAGAAGTATTGAAAAGTCCTTTTGTAAGGCAGGGTTTTATTTGCGGGAAGGTGTTATTTTTAACCGACGATTAGGAATTTAAATTTTAAAAAAGAATGAAAATTGTAATATCGCCAGCAAAATCGCTCGATTTTGAAAGTGAATTGCCCACAGATAAATTTACACAACCCGTCTTTTTAAAAGAAGCAGAGACACTCAATGCAGTGTTGGCCAAAAAAAAGCCAAAAGCGCTGTCAAAATTGATGGATATCTCTGGGAATTTGGCGGAATTGAATTGGGAAAGGAACCAGAATTTTAAAGTGCCGTTCACCAAGGAAAACGCCAGACCTGCCATTTATGCATTTAGTGGGGATGTTTATCAGGGTTTGGATGCCTACACAATTCCAGAACAACGGCTACAGAATTTACAGGATAAGGTAAGGATATTATCCGGACAGTACGGTATTCTAAAACCTCTGGACCTGATGCAGCCCTATCGCTTGGAAATGGGGACCCAGCTGAAGATTGGGAGAAAGAAAAATCTATATGAATTTTGGAAAAAGCAACTTACCGCCCACCTAAACGAAGAATTGGGGGATGGGGAGTTGTTTGTGAATTTGGCCAGTAACGAGTATTTCAGTGCCATTGATAAAAAGTCCCTTAAAGTGCCCATCATTACACCAGTTTTTAAGGATTGGAAAAACGATAAGCTAAAGGTTATCAGTTTTTTTGCCAAAAAGGCAAGAGGTTCTATGGTACGTTATATTTTGGATACCAATGCCGAGACTTTAGAGGATATTAAGGCATTTGATGTAGATGGTTATGCCTATAGTGAGCAGTTCACCGAAAATGTGCTAGAACCTGTCTTTGTGCGATAATATATCCCATCAATAAACGTTTATTATTTGATACTAATTTTAAAAGATCAGATGATGGGCAAAGTAATTTCAGCAGTATTACTTATTGTATTGGTTTGTTTTGGTTGCACCGATAGGGATGACACCGTTACCATGGCAAATATCAGGGTAAAAAACGTTAGTAGTATTAATTTCGACTCCGTTCAGGTCGGGGCAGAGGATAAGATTCATGAAAATGTAACCCCTAATGGGTTTTCGGATTATTTGGAATACGAGACAGCCTATTCTTACGATTATATAAAAATCACCTCAGGGGAAGAGGGCGTATTTATCCTTCAGCCGATCGACTTTGTTGGGGAGACCCCATTGTCCCCTGGCTTTTATACCTATGAACTCAATGTCCTGGAAACAGGGGAGGTTCAGCTAAACTTCGTGATAGATTAAGTTTATTTCTTTTTTTCGATTTTCAATTTTTCCTCTACCGTAGGCCTTTTTTTAATTTTGCGTTTTCTTCTGGCCCCATAAGAATTATTGGAAATTTTACCTTTTTTTGATTTTAAATCACCTTTACCCATATTTATTTTTTTTAGTTTCCTAAATTTAAACTATTCATACATCAACTTCAGGCTCATTCCGTTATTTTTTTGTCCTAGGCTAAAAGATAATAATTGATCGGCAAACCTAATAACTTGGTATATGTCTGACCTTCATATAGGTTGGAATATATTGAATAGAAAGTATATAGGGTTGTTTTTTCAATTCCGGTAAGATGAAGCCTAAGCTAAAAAGAGTAAGTTTGCTATACAGGCTTGTTCACTTTTTTGTCATGTCTGTTGGTGTAATTCTAACTTTCTAGCATAAATAGCCCATGAAGATAAAAAAGGTATTGGTAGCGAATAGAGGTGAAATTGCCATTCGAATTTTTAGGGCCTGCGTGGAAATAGGCGTAAAAACTGTTGGGATATATACGTATGAAGATAGATATTCCTTACATCGTTATAAAGCCGACGAATCGTATCAGATAGGAGAGGATAAGGAACCTTTGAAACCCTACTTGGATATAGACGTTATAATTAAAGTCGCCAAGGAGAACGATGTGGACGCGATACATCCTGGTTATGGGTTTTTATCGGAGAATGCCAACTTTGCTCAAAAATGCGAGGATAATGGGCTTGTATTTATAGGTCCCAAAGTATCTGTCCTATTGGCTCTAGGGGATAAGATTAGAGCAAAAGAAGTTGCTGTGGCCAACAACATTCCAATCATCAAAAGTAGTATCAAAGATCTTACGGATATTAAAACGGCCTTGTCAGAAGCAGGGCAAATCGGTTACCCTGTTATGCTAAAAGCGGCTTCAGGGGGAGGTGGTCGTGGAATGAGGGTAATCCGTAATGAGGAAGAATTAAGAAAGGGCTTTCCAGAGGCAAAAAGGGAATCCCTAAATGCTTTTGGAGATGATTCTGTGTTCTTGGAGAAATTTGTTGAAAACCCTAAACATATTGAGATACAGATTGTCGCAGACACCCACGGTAATATAGTACACCTCTACGAAAGAGATTGCTCGGTGCAGCGCCGATATCAAAAAGTTATAGAATTCGCGCCCTCGGTAGGGCTGCCTCAGAAAATGAGGAATGAGCTTTATTCCTACGCTATTCTTATTTGTAAGGCTGTAAATTATGACAATATAGGAACGGTGGAGTTTTTAGTTGACGACGATGGAAGCATTTATTTTATCGAGGTCAATCCACGGATCCAGGTAGAACATACGGTGACAGAAATGATCACCAACTATGATTTGGTGAAATTGCAATTGTTTATTGCTGGAGGCTATAAACTTTCGGATAAACAAATAAAAATAAAAAACCAGGCTGCCATTTCAACTACGGGTTTTGCACTGCAGTGCAGAATAACAACAGAAGACCCCACTAATGATTTTAAGCCAGATTATGGCATAGTGACTACATACAGAAGTGCTGCAGGATTTGGAATTCGGCTAGATGCCGGAAGTCTTTACCAAGGAGTGAACATCTCCCCATTTTTTGATTCCATGCTTGTTAAAGTGTCATCCACGGGGAGGACTTTGGATGGAGCCTGTAGAAAAATGAGAAGAGCTTTGGCGGAATTCCGTATCCGCGGGGTTAAAACCAATATGGCATTTTTGGATAATATTTTAAAGCATCCAACTTTTAGGGAAGGGAAGGTCACGGTCAATTTTATACAAAACGAACCTAAATTATTCGAAATTGTCGAGCCCAAAAATAGGGCCAATAAATTGATTGAATTTTTGGGTGAAGTCATTGTTAATGGTAATCCAGATGTAAAACAGAAAAATGTCAATCATGTGTTTACCAA
Organism: Sediminicola luteus; assembly: GCF_040566555.1. Lineage (GTDB taxonomy): Bacteria > Bacteroidota > Bacteroidia > Flavobacteriales > Flavobacteriaceae > Sediminicola. The sequence goes on from NZ_JBEWYP010000011.1 coordinate 60,846, forward strand.
ACCAATTGTTCCTTCATTTAACAGAACCGGTGGTTACCCAAAAGGGACAAAGGATTTGCTTACGGAGCTTGGGCCCGAGAAGTTTTCAAGTTGGTTAAAAAACGAAAAGCAAGTCCATTTTACGGATACCACCATGCGGGATGCCCACCAAAGTTTATTGGCAACGCGCATGAGGACCGTCGACATGCTGAAAGTTGCAGAGGGATATGCCAAAAATCATCCCGAGATTTTTAGTATGGAAGTATGGGGCGGAGCCACCTTTGATGTCTGCTTGCGTTTTTTACAGGAAAATCCGTGGGAACGATTGGAATTGTTGCGCAAAGCAATGCCAAACGTTTTACTGCAGATGTTGATTCGCGGTTCCAATGGGGTTGGGTATACTGCTTATCCCGATAACCTCATTGAAAAATTTGTTGAAAAATCTTGGGAAACGGGGATTGATGTTTTCCGGATATTCGATTCACTCAACTGGATGCAGTCCATTGCTCCATGTATAGAGCATGTCCGCACACGAACAGGGGGCTTGGCCGAGGGGTCCATCTGTTATACCGGAGATATTCTGGACGTGAATAAAACCAAGTATAACCTAAAATATTACGTTCAGTTAGCAAAAGAAATTGAAAACGCTGGAGCTCATATTTTAGGGGTCAAGGACATGGCAGGATTGTTAAAGCCATATGCTGCTTTTGAACTCATATCGGCACTAAAGTCCGAACTAAAGATACCTATTCATTTGCATACCCATGACACTTCTTCCCTTCAGGCAGCAACCTATTTAAAGGCTATTGAGGCTGGTGTTGATGTTGTGGATGTGGCTATAGGTGGATTATCAGGACTAACTTCCCAGCCCAATTTCAATTCCATCGTGGAAATGTTGCGTTTTCACGAAAGGGCCCCTATGCTTAATTCAGAGAAGCTGTCCGAATATTCCAATTATTGGGAAACTGTGCGCAATTATTATTACACTTTTGAATCTGGTTTAAAATCGGGCACCGGAGATGTGTTCAAGCACGAGATTCCAGGAGGTCAATATTCAAATCTTAAAGGACAGGCTATTGCCTTGGGGCTGGAAGATAAATTTCCCGAAATAACAAAGATGTATAGTGAGGTTAACCAACTTTTTGGGGACATTATAAAAGTTACCCCAAGCTCAAAAGTGGTTGGGGATATGGCGCAATTTATGGTTAGCAATAATTTAACCGTTAAGGACATTCAGGAAAAAGGTGAATCGATTTCCTTTCCGCAATCGGTCTTAAGTTTTTTTAAAGGCGATTTAGGACAGCCGGTGGGGGGCTTCAATCAAGAATTACAAAAAACAATCTTAAAAGGGCATAAGCCATATTCAGAAAGGCCGAATGCCCATTTGGCTCCCATCGATTTTGAACATGAATTTGCAATGTTCAGGAATCAGTTTTCTGCGGGAATGGGCAGGGAATTGAAAATAACCGACTTTCTATCCTATAAATTATATCCAAAAGTATTTAGCGATGCCTATCAAAAACATCTTAAGTATGGTAATCTAATGAACGTTCCCACCAAAAATTTCTTTTATGGAATGGATATAGGGGAAGAAATAATGGTAGAATTGGATAGGGGGAAGAGCATTCTGGTTTCATTAATGTTAAAAGGTGAACCAGATGAAAATGGCAATGTCAGCATCATCTTTAAAGTAAATGGACAATCTAGAAGTGTATTGATCAGGGATACTTCTATAACGGTTGTAAAGCAAGAAAAGATTAAGGCAGATAATAATGACCCAAAGCACATTGGGTCCCCATTACAAGGTTTATTATCCGCCGTTTTGGTAGAAAAAGGACAATCAGTGAAGAAAAACCAACCCCTTTTTATTATTGAAGCAATGAAAATGGAAACCACAGTAACCGCGACTGAGGAAGGAAAAGTATTTAAAATTCAATTGGAAGGGGGGACTTTGGTCAATTCCGAAGATTTGGTACTCGTCATGGAGTAGTCAATTTTAATATAATTAAGTCGGATAGCTTGTATGGTTGGATCTGATTTTCTTAATTACCGCTATGGAACCGTTTTTGCACACACATCCTTATGAACCCTTCTTATTTGAAGGGGCCACAAAACTGATAGTGGGTACCTTGCCTCCGCCAAGATTTACTACGGGAGAGCTTAAGCAAGGGGATGTTGATTTTTCCTATGGCAGTAGAGATGGACAGTTATGGCCAATTTTGGATCGGATATTTAATTTGAACTTGGAATTTGAGACCACTGGGGAAGCTATCGCACAACGACAGAATTTTTTAAGAAACCGGGGTATTGGAATATGTGATATTGTGGCCAGTTCTGAGCGTTTAAAAATTGATGCCTCCGATTTGGGAATGCAACAAATACAGCTTAGAAACGTCATAGGATATCTTCACAAATACCCAAAAGTCCATACCCTATTATTTACAGGGGGAAACAGTAAAAATGGCCCTGAGTATTTCTTTAGAAAGCATTTAAATGATTTTGGACTTCGATTGAAATTGATTTCAAATGAGGTGCCGCGAATTCATGAGTTTAAACTGCCCTCAGCAGAGAATAATAAAGCGGTGGAACGAACTATAAGAACTGTTTCCTTAACGGCTCCTTCTGGAGCGGCCAATAGAGCTGTGGGTAGTTTGCCCTTGTACAAGGAATTGAAAATGAAAGACCCAAAATTCAATACAATTGATTTTCGGGTCTTACAGTATAGTCAATTTTTTTAATTGCAAAATGATGCCATGTTGTTGATGGCAAAAACTTTTTCAACTATTTCTTTTTCTGTTGGTCTTTGATGGTTTGCTCATCTATATCAAATTTGTTGGTCTCAACAGTTGTGTTTCCAGTTGGATTGGTAGGATTTTTTTGTTCTGTTTTTCTTTTCAATCTTTTATCGTCTATAATTCCCATTTCATTTTTGTTTTAAGGTTCATAGTCAATATACTATTACTTATAGAGAAGCCCCGTTAATACATGTATAAACTTTTGTTAGGGAATGTTAAAGGATCATCAGGTAACCTTCAATTTTCCAATGGTTTTAATCCTTCTAAGAGGGTAGGAAGGAGTTCGCTAACTGTAGGGTGTATTTGAACAGAATCGCGAATAACTGTATACGGTTGTTTGGCGGTCATGATGTTCAATATCCCGCTTATGACCTCATCACCTCCAACCCCAAGTATGGAGGCTCCCATTATTTCTTTGGTCTCGGCATCTACAATCACGCGCATAAAACCATCTGTTTCTCCTTTTTCTTTCGCTCTTGCTATTTTGCTCATTTCCCTTTTGCCCACTAACAACTTTTTACCCGTTTTTTTGGCTTGGGATAGGGTCATGCCAGCACGTCCTAGAGGCGGATCTACAAACAGCCCGTAGGTAAGGATTCTATCAGAAACCTTTCTGTTCCCTCCGTCCAATTTATTATTGGCAATAATTTCAAAATCATTGTAAGCTGTATGCGTAAAAGCACCTTCCCCATTACAGTCTCCGAGGGCATAAATACCTGAGACATTGGTTTCAAGATGATCGTTGACTTTTATAAAACCCTTATCATCGGTTTTTATCCCAGCTTTTTCCAAGTTCAGGAGATCCGTATTGGGAACCCGACCGACAGCTAATAATACATGGGTGCCTATAACTTGTGGTTCCCCTTGGTCACAATTGACATTGACGCAAATTTTTCCGTCGTCCAATTTTTTAGCTCCCATACAAGTGGCATTGAGTCGAAATTTCACCCCTTCCTTTTCCAGGGTTTTCTGAATGGATGCTGAAATGTCTTCATCCTCCCGGCTTATAATTGCACTGTTTTTTTCTACGATGGTGACTTCGCAACCAAAGCGCTTGAACATTTGACCAAATTCCAATCCTATATAACTCCCGCCAACAATAACGAGATGTTCTGGAAGCTCGGTAAGTTCTAAAATACTTTGATTGTCCAAGGGTTCCGCAGCTTTGTATTCCTCTGGCATTCTAGGACGGCCTCCCACATTGATATAGATTTCTTCGGCCGAAATTTCCTTTCCATTGACTGCTAATGTCTTTTCTCCAACAAAGGAGGCGGTTCCGGCAATATGGGTTATATTTTCATTGTCTTCAATTCCCTTCTTTATGCCTTCTACAGATCCCTGTATCAGATCATCCTTCCGTTTTTTTACTTTCGCCAGATCGGTTTTGGACCCAGCTGGAATATGGATGCCAAATTCTTCACCATTTTTAGTATCGAACATTCTACGGGCACTGGCTACATAGGCCTTGGTGGGCGTACATCCCGTGTTTAAACAAGTTCCTCCAAAATGCTCTTTTTCTATGAAGGCAACTTTCTTTCCTGCCCCGGCAAGCTTAAAGGCCAGAGGGGTGCCCGCCTGACCAGATCCTATTATAATGGCGTCAAATTTTTTCATTTAATGGCTTTTGCAGCGTTCTTTTTAAAGTTTTGTTCAGAGGATATTAATAATAGCCTATGATACACTGTTCACCTAAATATAAGCTTTATGGTTCATTAATTAAATGCCATGGCGTGTTTACGTCAACCTTTGGGTCGTTTGCGCTATTCTTATCAGGTGAGGAAAAATCGATCTTGAACAAAAAAAAGACTCCCATAACTGGAAGTCTTTTTTAATCGTACAATAGTATATTCAATTGATGAATTCTCAGGACATTAGATGAATTTTTACAGTTTTGGAGTACTCAGTATATTATAAAATACTTCAATCCCATAAGCTATTTGTCCAATTTTCAAATTTTCATTTGGACTGTGTTGATTATTGTCCGGGTTTACCAAAGGGACAATAAAGGCAGGAATCTTTAATTCGTTTATAAAGGGGGCAATAGGAACAGTGCCTCCCATTATACGGATTTGTACTACTTCTTCTTTAAAAGTGTTTTTTAAGGTCTCAACCAAAAAATTACCGTAGGGATTATTCAGGTCCGTTCTAAAGGCATTGGTAACTGTCCCTTCTGTTATGGTCATGATTTTATCGTGTGCTAGGCGTTCCTCTTTAGTAGGAATCTTATCAGTGATGAAAAAGCCTTGTTTTTCAACATGTTTCCTTACCAGATTTTTAAGTCGGGTTCCATCGCTTTCAGGTACCAAACGGAGGTCTATTTCAGCGGTGGCACTTTCGGGAACAATGGTACGTGCCTTATCACCAATCCACCCCGAACCCAGTCCTCTGATGTTCAACGATGGATATTGTAAAGCTTCTTGATAGAAATTTCCAACTTTTTCAGCTGTTTTTATCTGAAGATTTTTTTTAATTTCAGTTTCATCATCAGGGACACTTTTTAAAATGCCCATTGTGGCTTCATCCAAGGTAATACCGTTATAGAACCCATCAATGATGACCTTTCCTTTTGTGTCCTTCATGCTTGCCAGTACTTGGGCCAGTTGAAAGCCGGGATTGGGGGCATAATTTCCATAATGACCACTATGTTGAGGTTTTTCTGGTCCATAGGTGGTCAGGGAAAGGGTGGTAATACCCCTGCAGCCATAAATCACTGTAGGTTTACCAGAATTGTGAACCGGTCCATCGTTGATGATCAGGAAGTCGGCCTTTAAAAGTTCTTTGTACTGTTTAACAGCCTTCGCCAAAGGGGCACTACTCTTTTCTTCTTCACTATCCAGTATCACCTTAATGTTATACGGGAGAACTTTGTTTTCTTTTTTTAAAAGATCTATAGTATTCAAAAACATCACAATAGGACCTTTATCATCAGAGGTAGACCTACCGAACAATCGCCATTCGTAATTGATATCATCATTGAGCTCATCAAAGGATAAGTTTTTCCAGCCATCACCTTCGGGAGCTTTCAATACCACATTATAGGGGTTCGGCTGATCCCATTTGGAAGGATCAACGGACTGGCCATCAAAATGCATATAGAATAAGATGGTAGGTTTGGAATCCTCCATAGGTAGGGCCGCAAAAAATAGGGATTCCCCATCTGTTGGCAATACGGAGGTATTAAAACCGCGTTCGTTGAATTTTTTGGTAAGCCAGGTAATGTTCCTGTTGATATCTGCATGTTCAAGGGCATCATTCGGAATTGAAACAAAATCCCTTAACTCATCAATAGTGTGTCTTACACTTGATTTCAATTGTATGGCCTCTTGGGCAGAAATTGCAGAAAACACAAGGAATATTGATAGAAACAGTAATTTTTTCATGAAGGTTTTAGTGAATTTTAAAAAGCTAAATTTAGCGAATACTTTTATAATAAGCGTATTTACCCAATCTCTTTTATAAGTCTTAAACAGGGCGCTATTTTAGCTCTTTGTTCGTATTGAAATAATTTTTAAAAAGAGCAGCCTTATAAGTAATATGAAAGGAAAGCCATGTAGCAAAACATCGAACCAGTCCATGGGTTGCATGCCCGCTGCACCGCCCATTATCCATTTTAATTTCCCTAGAATATGAGGTTCCGGAACAAAGGGGGCCAGCCCTATGGTCAGACATAACAGCAAGACTATTTTCCAGTTGTTGATTAAATCCATTGTAGGTGCCTTAATTAAATTTATATGGAAGGGAATCTTTTAGCGAATGGATTTTACAAATTCCGCAATGTCATTTACTCCCTTGTACGTTAAATGCTTGATGAATGCCGAACCAATTATGGCTCCTTTTGCTTTTTTAGTAGCCTGTTTAAAGGTCTCTGAATTGTTGATCCCAAATCCTACAATTTGAGGATTTTTAAGGTTCATATTGGCAATCCTGTTGAAATAATCTTCCTGGCTGTTGCCAAACCCATCTTGGGAGCCTGTTACGCTTGCAGAACTCACCATATAGATAAAGGCGTTGGAAGCTGCATCAATTTGTTGGATACGGGCATCGCTGGTCTGAGGGGTAATCAGGAAAATATTGGCAAGTCCGTTTGCTTTGAAAATATGCTCGTACTTGTCTTGATACACATCCAATGGCAAATCGGGCATGATGATGCCATCTATCCCTATTTCCTGACATTTTTTACAGAAGGCCTCTACACCATATTGTAGCATAGGGTTAAAATAGCCCATCACGATCAAGGGAATGGAGACCGTTTTTCTAATATCCTTTAATTGTTCAAAAAGTAGGGCAGTGTTCATGCCATTTTTAAGGGCTTGAGTAGAGCTTGCCTGAATGGTCGGACCATCTGCCAAGGGATCGCTGAAGGGCAATCCAATCTCTATCATGTCCACCCCATTTTTCTCCAAGTCCTGAATGATTTTTACGGTATCGTTCAAAGCTGGGTATCCGGCAGTAAAATATATGGAAAGTAACTTCTTGTTATCTTGTAATTTCTGATTGATTCTGTTCATCGTGTGGGTACTAAGCCAAATTAAAATATTCTATGTAAGTGTTGAGGTCCTTATCGCCCCGGCCAGATAGGTTAATGACCACTACATCATCCGGTTTAAATTTTCTATGTTCAAAAATGGCAAGGGCATGCGACGTTTCTATGGCAGGAATGATGCCTTCCATTTTGGAAAGCTCCAAGCCTGCCTGCATAGCGTCATCGTCGGTGATCGAAATAAATTCTGCCCTTCCTGTTTTATAAAGATGGGCATGCATCGGTCCAACTCCTGGGTAATCCAAACCTGCCGAAATGGAATAGGGTTCGGTAATTTGTCCGTCCAAAGTCTGCATCAACAAAGTTTTACATCCATGGATAATACCTTCCTTGCCCAAAGCTGAAGTAGCGGCACTTTCGCCAGAATCCACACCTTTTCCTGCGGCCTCTACGGCAATAATACCTACCTCTTCTTCATGAAGGAAATGATAATACGTCCCGGCAGCGTTACTTCCACCTCCAATACAGGCAACGACGTAATCAGGGTTTTCTTTCCCTTCCTTTTCTTTCAACTGCCATTTGATCTCTTCTGAAATCACCGCCTGAAAACGGGTAACCATATCTGGATAGGGGTGAGGGCCAATAGCGGAACCAATAATATAATGGGTATCCACAGGATTGTTGATCCAATCCCGTATAGCCTCATTAGTGGCGTCCTTTAAAGTCCTGCTACCGGAAAGTGCGGGACGCACCTGCGCCCCCAACATTTTCATACGGGCCACATTGGGAGCTTGACGTGCTATATCTATCTCTCCCATATAAACAATACATTCCATCCCCATAAGGGCACATACCGTGGCGGTGGCAACACCATGTTGCCCTGCTCCGGTTTCCGCAATGATCCGAGATTTTCCTAAACGTTTGGCCATTAAGATCTGACCTATCGTATTATTGATTTTATGAGCCCCGGTATGGTTTAGGTCTTCCCTTTTTAGGTAGATCTTTGTGTTGTACTTTTCGGATAAACGCTTGGCAAAATACAGGGGAGAGGGCCTGCCCACATAATCTTTCAACAATTGGTCAAACTCTTCTTTAAAGGAAGGTTCAGCCATAATCTTCAAATAGTTCTCCCTCAGATTTTCTACGTTGGGATAGAGCATTTCCGGAATATAAGCCCCGCCGAAATCCCCATAATATCCTTTTTCGTCTACGTTAAATGTCATCATCTTAAATTATTATTTACGTAAAAATTGCATAAATGTTTTAAGTTTTTCAATTTGCTTTCTCCCTGGTTCTACCTCAAACCTGCTATTTACGTCTATGGCGTGGCAATATTGGGATTCTGGCCTTTGTAGGAAAGTGGCTAGCTTATCTAGCTCTTCCAGTCCAATTCCGCCACTTAAAAAAAATGGTTTGGTGGAGGGATAGTTTGTGAGGACCTCCCAACTAAAAGTATATCCGTTACCGCCAGGCAATTTACCTTTGGTGTCGAATAAGTAATAATCACATACTGCTTCGTAATCAGCCAAAATAGAAAAATCGAAATCGTCTTTAATGGAGAACACCTTTATGATCTCCAAGGTGCTCCGCTGCTGAATAGTATGATTTTCCTTCAGGTCCTTACAGAATTTTGGGGATTCTGCACCATGTAATTGTACGGCCTGGAGCTCAAATTCTAAAACTTTTTGAATAATTTCATCAAGGGAGGCATCTACAAAAACACCTACTCTTTTTATGGAAGAAGGTAACCTACCCAAATCCCCTGTAAAAACTCGCTTGGAAGGTTCCCAGAAAATGAACCCTAGGTAATCTGGCCCTAAATTAGCGACCGCCTCCATGTTCTCTGCATATTTCATCCCGCAGACCTTGATCTTTACTTCTTGGTTTTTGAAAGAATTCTTCATATTGCTGTTAATTAATGTCTTCTTTTCCATTATTCAGAGGTTCCTTTCAATTTATTAGGCCCCTTTTAACGACTTTATAAATTGTTGGGCACTATTCCCTGGATTATCCGTTTTCATGAAATTTTCACCTATTAAAAACCCCTTATATCCGTAGTTCTTTAATTCTTGGATAGCTTCCATGGAACTGATCCCACTTTCAGAGACTTTTACAAAATCATCGGGAATAATGGTAGACAGACTTTTGCTTGTTTCCAAACTGACTTCAAAAGTTTTTAGGTTCCTGTTGTTCACCCCCAACATGTCCAAGCTGGGCATAATGGATTTGTGAAGTTCCTCTTCGTTGTGCACTTCCAATAAAACGTTGAGGTGCAGATTTTTTGCAAATTCTGAAAAGGCCTTTATTTCATCTCTCGATAAAATAGCGGCGATCAAAAGAATGACATCGGCCCCATAGGACTTGGCCTCCAAGATTTGATACTCATCTATAATAAATTCTTTGCGTAGTAGCGGCATATTTACAGATGCCCGAGCAAGGAGTAAATCGTCCATGGAACCACCAAAATATTTTCCATCTGTAAGCACCGACATGCCGCAAACACCTGCCTGTTCATAACCAGTGGCTACATCTTGCACATTGAGTTTTTGATTGATCACCGCTTTTGAAGGGGATCTCCGTTTGTGTTCCGCAATTATTCCGGTATCGCTATGTTGCAAAGCCTTAGCAAGTGAAATTGTTGGCCGTTCAAATAGGGCCGAAGTTTCCAATTGTGTGGTAGGGATGATCAATTTTTTTAAATTGACCTCCTTGCGCTTATCCAGGACTATTTTATCTAATATATTCATTTGTTCTAGAGACCGTTATTGTTTAGCGTGGGTTTCTAATAGTTAATTTATTGTGCACTAAGGGCCTGAAGCTTTTTGAGGGCTGCCAATCCTTTTCCGGATAGGAGCGACTCCTTGGCTAATTCAAAGCCTTCTTTTGGACTTACATTTTTTACCGTGGCAATGGCCACTCCTGCATTGGCACAAACCACATTGTTTTGTGGGACCGTACCCTTGCCCTGAAGGACATTAAGGAAAATTTGAGCCGAATCCTCTATACTCTCTCCTCCGGCAATCTCCGATTGTAAAATGGTCTCCACTCCAAAATCTGAAGGTTTTAATATGGTTTCGGAATGGTTCGAGATAGTCTTGGTATTCCCGGTCAGGGAAATTTCGTCATAACCATCCAAAGCGTGCAAAACAGTAAAGTTAATATCGGTTTTCTGATATAGGTAACCGTACATTCTGGCAAGCTCAAGATTAAAAACCCCTACCATTTGGTTTTTCGGAAAGGCGGGGTTGACCATGGGCCCCAACATATTGAAGAATGTTTTTACTCCTAATTCCCTTCTGATGGGAGCCACATTTTTCATGGCCGGGTGGAACAAGGGGGCGTGTAAGACACATATACCAGCTTCATCTATCGACTTTTCGAGGAATCCAGGGTCGTTGCTGAATTTAATCCCCAAAAACTCCATGACATTACTACTGCCACAGGTGGAGGATACCCCATAATTCCCATGTTTAGTTACTTTGATCCCAGCCCCTGCTGTTACAAATGATGACAAGGTGGAAATGTTAAAGGTGTCTTTGCCATCCCCACCTGTACCACAAAGGTCAATTGGGTTATAAGCAGAAAGGTCTACCGCCAGGCAAAGTTCCAAAAGGGCATCCCTAAATCCTTCCAGCTCTTCAATAGTGACACTTCTCATCATATACACGGTAAGAAATGCTGCAATCTGGCTGGTGTTATAATCCCCTTTGGCGATATTCACCAATACTTGTTTGGCATCCGCTTTAGAGAGCACATCGTGGTTGATCAATCTATTTAAAATCTGTTTCATTTTCTTATCTGTTATGGGAGTTTTAAAGACGTTTCCAGTGAACAATCCTCTGAATTCCCAGCTATATATTTACAAATGTTGGCCAGTAATGCACATGGCCTTTTGGGACTTTGCGTATTAATTTTCCACCCAATTTTTTAGCATCAACTTTCCTTCTGGAGTTAGCACCGATTCTGGATGAAACTGCACGGCACACACATCATATTCCTTATGTCGAAGGGACATTATCTGTCCATTTTCATCAACTGATGTGACTTCCAGGGACAAAGGAAGATTTGTGTTTACTACCCATGAGTGGTAGCGACCTACTTCAATTTCCTTTGGCATTCCCTCAAAAAGGATATCGTCTTTTACAATGGTGATCTTTGTTGCAATGCCATGGTATACCTGGTCTAGATTATCCAAGGAACCTCCAAAAACTTCCGCAATGGCCTGTTGCCCCAAACAAACCCCAAAAATACTTTTTGTGGGGGCATAAGTGGCAATGATTTCCTTTAAAAGACCTGCTTCATCAGGAATACCTGGTCCTGGTGAAAGAACTATTTTATCGAAAGGAGCTACCTCCTCCAAGCTCAATTGATCATTTCTTTTTACGGTTACTTTACAATTTAAATCTTCCAAATAATGTACAAGATTATAGGTGAAGCTGTCGTAGTTATCTATTACTAGTATGTTTTTCATTTCCTCTTTTTCTATCCCGATTAAAAACGGATTGGTGAACTAATTGTTGGGTTTTTATATGGTCTCCGCGATTTCAAGGGCTTTGGTCAATGCTCCCAGTTTATTGTAGGTTTCCTGTAGTTCGTCATCTGAGTTTGATGCCGCTACGATACCCGCTCCGGCTTGGTAATGTAATTCGTGGTTCTTGCTCAAAAAGGTGCGAATCATAATGGCGTGGTTGAAGTTGCCATGGAAATCCATAAAACCGATGGCCCCCCCGTAATAGCCACGGCTGGTCTTTTCATATTTATCTATCAATTGCATGGCCATGTGTTTTGGGGCGCCACTTAAGGTTCCTGCAGGAAAAGTATCCGCCACAACTTTCATCGTTGGTGTATCTTTTTTCTTTTGCCCAGTTACTTTTGATACTAAGTGTATCACATGGGAGAAAAATTGCACCTCCCTATAATTCTCTACCACCACGTCGGTACCATGGCGGCTAAGGTCGTTTCTGGCCAAATCTACCAACATTACGTGTTCGCTGTTTTCCTTATCATCAACCTTTAGTTGTTTGGCAAGTACTGCATCCTGCTCATCATTGCCTGTTCTTTTAAAGGTACCCGCTATTGGGTGTATTTCGGCCTTGCCATCCTTTACAATTAATTGGGCCTCCGGGGAGCTTCCAAATATTTTAAAATCTCCATAATCAAAATAAAATAGATAAGGGGAAGGGTTAACGGAGCGCAAAGCCCTGTACACATTAAATTCGTCCCCCTTAAATTCTTGTGAAAACCTTCTAGACAAAACCAATTGGAACACATCGCCTCTTTGACAGTGTTTTTTTGCCAATGCAACTTGCTCCTTATAATCCTCATCTTTTAAATTGGAGATGGGATCACCAGTTTTGGAAAAGTTAAAGGAGGCGAAGTTTTTGGCACTTAAGATCTGTTCTATTTCTGATATGTTGTTTTCAGTTTTATGGCAATGAGCAAAAATATAGGCCTCATTCTTAAAATGATTTATGGCAATAATGTTTTGATAAACGGCATAATAGATATCCGGAATAAGGATGCTATTATCCTTTTTGGTGAGGTTTAAATCTTCGAAATAACGTACAGCGTCATAGGCCATATACCCAAACAAACCATTGTTGATGAATTTAAAGTCATTGTTTTGGGCGTGGAATTTCTTGCTGAAATCATCCAGGATGGATGGAATGTCCGTATTGCCGTTAATGGAAATCTCCTTTTTGGAGCCATCCGGAAAATGTTGTGACACCAATTCATTCTCTACCTTGATTGAAGCAATGGGATTACAACAGATATAGGAAAAGCTATTGTCATTCGCATGATAGTCACTACTCTCCAATAGAATGCTGTTTGGAAACCTATCCCTTATCTTAAGGTAGACACTTACCGGGGTAATGGTATCCGCAAGGATTTTTTTATAATGGGTAATTAACTCGTATTTCATGGATGTACTCAATTTTAATGTCTCTAATAGAATTTTAGCAAAAATGAAAAAAGGCTTGTCGTGATGACAAGCCTTTTATATAGTATAACTACAATGATGCTCTGCTCACGACGTTGTTCGTAAGTTTTTCCACCACCAAGTATTTGCAATTCTGTTTTTCATTGAGCCTCAAATATAGGGAGGAAATTTAGATTGACAAACAGCTGTTATGGAAAAAATAAAAAACCCCACAAAAGTGAGGTTTAAAACATTTTAAATTTATGGATTTAGAAAGCTAAATCTACCACCAAATCAAATTCGTCATAGATAGTTTTGTCTCCTAAGTTATCGAAGAAACTTCCTGAACCGTATTTAACATCGTATTTGGAACGGTCTACCTTCATTGTAGCCGTAGCTTTGTTTCCGTAAACAGAAACGTCAAATGTTACCGGATTGGTTTTTCCTTTGATAGTAAGGTCTCCCGTTACCTCGTATGAATTTTTCCCAGTAGCCTTAACATTGGTAAATACCAATTTGGACGTTGGATTGCTCTCTACACCGAAAAAATCATCTGATTTTAAATGCCCTTCCAATTTTCCTTTAGACTCACCTGCTAAATCAGTAGAGATCAAAGTGGTCATATCCACTACAAACTCACCTCCTGTTAATTTATCTCCATCAAACATCAATGCGCCTTCTTTTAAGTTGATGGTTCCGTAATGGGATCCTGTAACCTTGTACCCTTTCCAGGTTACGGTGCTTTCAGCTGTTTTCACTTCTTTCTTTACTACTTCAACCGGAGTGGATGCAAATGCTGCAGATCCTACAACTACTGCCAATACTAAACTAAATACGCTTTTTTTCATTGTTTTAATTTTAAAGTTAATGCTTGTTGTTTTGATTATATATGTGTAATTAAATTCTCTTTGGATTTACGTACTTTCTTGTAATGCTGTGTTTCGTCTTCCTCAGAACGGTATCCTACAGCTACCAATACGGATGTATTTAACCCTTTTTCAGTTAAGCCTAAGATGTCGTTGAATTGCTCGGCATCAAAACCTTCCATGGGACAGGCATCAATTTTGTTGATTGCTGCTGCCGATAACAGGTTACCTAGGGCGATGTAGGTTTGTTTCGCAGTCCAAACTGCTTTGGCATCTTCAGAAAGAGGTACCAATTTAGATTTCATAAAATCTGCATATCCTTTTAATCCTTCCGCAGGGATTCCTCGTGTTTCACTTACGTTGTCCACATATTCCTCTACCAGCTCAGCCCCAAATGAATTTTGGTTGGCCAGAACAATTAGATGGGAAGCGTCCGTGATTTGTGACTGGTCCCAGGCAGCAGGTCTTAATTTAGACCTGATTTCGGCGTTCTCCACAACAAGTATTTGGTAAGGTTGTAAGCCAAAAGAAGAAGCGCTCAATGTGGTTGCTTCCAATAAGGCATCCAAGTCTTCTTGCGACACCTTTTTGGTTGCATCAAATTTTTTGGTGGCATATCGCCAATTTAAACTGTCTATATAGGTACTCATTATTATTACTGGTTTTAAATTAAAATTTATCTAATAGTTTATTCAATAATTTTAGATCCTCTTCCGTGAAATTTTTTACCACAGACAATTCGGATTTTTTCATGGCCTTATCCATTTCCAACAATGCCTCTTTACCTTCAGCGGTTATATTGATCTCTACCTTACGTCTATTGCTCTCACATGTGACTCGGTCTACGTATCCTTTGGCTATTAACTTGTCCACCAATCTTGTGGTGTTGCTCATTTTGGTAACCATTCTTTCATTTAAGGTAGATAGATTGGCAGGTTTCCCTTTCTGGCCCCTAAGGATTCTCAATACATTAAATTGTTGAAGTGATACCTCATACGGTTTGAGGGCATTGGAAATCACCTCATTTATTTTGTGCTCTACCAAGCTCAAATGAATAAGGGTCCTGCTTTCCAATGGAATAGTCTTCTCCGTTTTTATGATCTCTTCTACATTCATGTTAATACAACAATTGTATATACAAATGTAAACTGATTTTTCAATTCTACAATAGGGGCCACTATAATATTTTGTTAAACTTAAAGGGGATTTGATAAGTGGGGAATTGCCAATTATTACCGAAAAAGACTTATTTTTGGTCCATAAAATTGAAAAAATGGCAAATTTATCACAAGAAGAGTGGAGTTCTCAGTTAGAACAAGACGATAACGCATTTATTTTGGATGTTCGGACCTCCGAAGAGGTAGAAGAAGGATATATCCCGGGTTCTAGCAATATAGACATCTATTTAGGGCAAGAATTTCTGGAGGAATTGGAGAAATTGGACAAAACAAAAAATTATTATGTGTATTGCAGGTCTGGAAATAGGAGCGGACAAGCATGTGCCATAATGAATAATGCAGGTTTTAAAAACACCTATAATCTAGAAGGTGGATTTATGAAGTGGGAAGGCGCTGTAGTAGATTAATGATATTTTAATTTTGAATATCCCGCCAAGTATAGATATTTTTCTGTATTTGGCGGGATTTTTTTATCTTGGGAAGATGCGTGAAGATTTGTTGCATTTTATCTGGAAGTACAAAAAACTGCTAGGCCAAGATTTAATAACCGTTGACGGAGAATCCATAATAATAAAAGATTTTGGAAGGCACAACCAATTGGCGGGTCCTGATTTCTTCAATGCCCAGATTAAAATTGCAGGGCAATTGTGGGCGGGAAATGTAGAAATGCATCTGCGGTCTTCGGATTGGTATGCGCACCATCATGAAACAGATGAAAAGTACAATACGGTAATACTTCATGTTGTCTGGGAAGACGATGCCCGTATATTTAGAACCGATAATACCAAGGTTCCTACCCTCCAATTAAAGGATTATATCCCACAATCGCTGCTGGATTCCTACTCAGAATTGTTTTCAAAAAAAAGAACGTCATTTCTTAATTGCGGAGGCAACATAAAGGAATTTGATGATTTTAAATTTAAAAACTGGTTGGAGCGCCTCTATTTTGAACGTTTGGAAACTAGGTCTGTTTTAATTGAACAGTTGCTCAAGGAACATAATCATGATTGGGAGCAGGTCCTTTTTTTATTGCTCATGAGGAGTTTCGGCACAAAAATTAATGGAGAAGCTTTTTTTGAAATTGGAAAAGCGATCCCTTTTCCAATTATCAGAAAATTGAACAATGATGCCGTAGTATTAGAAAGTGTATTGATGGGGATTGCCGGATTCTTGGAAGACGACTCCATTTTGGATGATCATTATCTTACCCTTAAAAAGGAGTACAACTATCTTACCGTCAAACACTCATTAGCGGGAAGTACACTTCTAAAACCAGATTTTTTCAAGTTACGCCCACATAATTTTCCCACTATCAGGTTATCCCAAATTGCCGCTCTATATGGTAGCCAGGAACATCTTTTTAGCAAACTGATGGAGGCTAAAACCATTAATGAAATTTATAATGTGTTCAAGGTTGCTGCTAGTCCGTATTGGACAACCCATTTTACTTTTGGCAAGGAATCCAAAAAGCAAGTGAAAAAATTATCCAATTCCTTTGTAGATTTAATCATTGTCAATGCACTTCTGCCCTTGAAATTTTGTTATGATCGCTCAAAAGGAAAGCTAGATTCCACTAACATCATGGATCTTGCTACAGCAATGAGACCGGAAGAGAATTCGGTTATTTCTAACTTTCAAGATCTTGGGGTATCCTGTGATAGTGGTATGGAGGGGCAGGGCCTATTGCAGTTGTACAATTTCTTTTGCACCAAAAATAAATGTCTTCAATGTCCCGTAGGTATTAGTATATTGGGCAGAAATAATTAATTTTAGACCATGGATTCTTTCTATCGTTTATTGTACTATCTTCAAAAAAGAGGATTTGAAGTATGTCGGCGCATTGCGGAACGCTTGGGAATAAGGGCTCGTGTAGTTAGGACTACATTTATATATCTAACCTTTGTCACCTTAGGTTTTGGATTTGCGGTTTATCTATTTCTCGCTTTTTGGCTAAAAATAAAGGACTTGCTATACACCAAGCGCACCTCTGTATTTGATCTTTAACTATGATAAAACTTTTTCGTTCTAAAATATATTTGGCCTTGGTAATGGTGCTAGGTGTATTGGCCATAGGAATAATGGGGTATAGGTATTTATCTGATTACAGTTGGTTGGATGCCTTTTATATGACTGTCATCACCGTAACCACCGTGGGTTTTTCAGAAGTGAAGCCTTTGGATACGGTAGCCAAGATATTTACCGTCTTTTTGATCATTGCCAGTGTTTTCATATTTGCATTTGCCATTTCCGTTATTACAGAATATATTTTAGGGAGAAATTCCCTTCAACTTTTAAAAAAGAAAAAAGTGAAACAAAAAATCAATAGTTTGTCCAAGCATGTCATTGTTTGTGGTTTTGGTAGGAATGGGATGCAGGCCACAGAGCGACTTAGTGTTTTTAAACGACCATTTGTGGTGGTAGAGAAGGACAAGGAGGTAATAAAGAAATACGAAAAAGATATTTTATTTGTAGAGGGTGATGCCATTGATGATGAAGTATTGAAAGAAGCTGGCGTTGAGAAGGCACAATATTTAATTGCTGCAATGCCCGATGATGCCGCAAACTTATTCGTGGTACTTTCAGCAAGACAACTGAACAAAAAATTATTCATCATTAGTCGGGCTTCCTTGGCCACTTCTCAAAAGAAGTTGCAATTGGCAGGTGCGGATAAGGTGATCATGCCCGACAAGATTGGTGGGGATCATATGGCCTCTTTAGTGGTGATGCCAGATTTGATCACTTTTATGGATAAATTGTCCATGGAAGGGGAGCATACAACCAACTTGGAGGAGATCGCCATTGAGGATTTTACAAATGACATAAATTGTAGTTCCCTAAGGGATCTGGACTTGCGAAGGAAAACGGGATGTACCATAATAGGGTATATTGAACCCGATGGAAATTATATCATCAACCCCGAAGCAGATTTGCAGATGCAGCCCAAAAGCAAGGTGATTGTATTGGGGCGACCCGAGCAAATTAGGAAATTGAACGAAATGTTCCACATTGACTGATGATATTTCAATATAATACTTGATTCCGAAGATTTTTTTTAAGATATTGCCGAGCGTTAATCAAATCATACCAACATAAATTTCTTATGAAGAAATATATATCTTCCATTTTTATGCTGCTGTCCTTAGCAGTTTTTTCCCAAGAATTAACAGTAACTGAAAAACTTATTAACCCATCAAAAAGGATCAATGATGGTGTTATCGAACTAGAGGTAGAGGGAGGAACCGCCCCATATACCTACAAATGGAGCAATCAAGCTACCCCCTTGTCTTCTAATAGAGCAAGTGACTTGGTAGAAGGACTGGGGTATGATGTGACCATAACGGATTCCAATGGGAAGTCTGTTTCGAAATCATATAAAGTTCCAACAGAAGAAATCACAGAAGTATTCAATGGTGCAATGACCCCTGCAGTAAGTGCATTGGGATCTGTACTTTTCTGGGATCCTTTTGCAGCTATTGGAATTTATGACCCAGTGATTTATGCCGATGTAAAACGTATAGGAGCACCAGGCTGGTCTCCAGAAGCGGATGATAAATATGTGCTTCAGAAATGGTTAAAGCCTGAAGGGGCAAAAGTAAAAGAGGGTGATGCCATTGCTATTGTCTCCAGAAATGGAGGAGTTACAGAAACGGTAAATTCCCCTGTAGATGGAAGCCTGAAATATTTGGTAAAAGAAGGTGGGGTAATTTACGATTCCAATAATCAGCAGGATGTAATAGAACAAGGAGCACATTTTTTGGCTTCCATAAAATATGACAGCCCGGAAATTATAAGACATCCTAATGGAGATCCACAAGAAAAAGGAATTCCTTTTATAGTAATATGGTTGGTATTGGGTGCATTGTTCTTTACCATAAGAATGGGCTTTATCAACATCAAGGGCTTTGGACATTCTTTGGATTTGGCGAAAGGGAAATACGACGATCCTGACGCTCCTGGACAAGTAACCCATTTTCAGGCTTTGGCCACGGCCGTATCCGGTACAGTTGGATTGGGTAATATTGCCGGGGTAGGTGTTGCAGTCTCTTTAGGGGGAGCAGGAGCTACCTTTTGGATGATCGTTTGTGGATTATTGGGGATGTCCTCAAAATTTGTAGAGTGTACCTTAGGGGTAAAATATAGAAACATACTTCCTGACGGACGTGTTTTCGGTGGACCAATGAACTATTTGAGATATGGTCTAGAGAAAAGAAACATGAAAGGTTTTGGAAAAGTTTTGGCGGGATTATTTGCGGTCTTGGCCGTAGGTGCTTCCTTTGGTGGAGGTAATATGTTCCAAGCCAACCAGTCATTTGAACAGTTATCTGGTCAATTCCCGGCACTTGTAGGGAATGGATTTTGGTTTGGGGTGATAACAGCTGTTCTTGTTGGTGTTGTAATTATTGGGGGGATCAATAGTATTGCCCAAGTAACAGGTAGGGTAGTGCCAATCATGGCCTCGGTTTACATTGTTGCAGCCTTGGCGGTAATCATAATGAACATAGAAAATATAGGGCCTGCGTTTTCTGCAATTGTAGATGGAGCTTTCAGTCCAAGTGCTCTTAAGGGAGGGGTTGTAGGTGTTTTGATCGTAGGATTCCAACGAGCGGCCTTCTCCAACGAAGCAGGGGTAGGTTCGGCAGCTATTGCCCATAGTACGGCCAAGACAAACCATCCGCCTTCCGAAGGGTTTGTTGCTCTTTTAGAACCTTTTATAGATACCGTAGTGGTGTGTACCCTAACTGCGTTGGTGCTTATCTTTACTGGGATGCATGAAGTAGAAGGTATGGCTGGAGCCCAATTGACATCTGATGCCTTTGGAAGTCAAATTTCATGGTTCCCTTACGTATTGGCCTTGGCTGTATTCCTATTTGCTTTTTCCACCATGATCTCATGGTCGTATTACGGAATGAGAGCTTGGACCTATTTATTTGGTAAGAGCAAAAAAACTGAGTATGCCTACAAAATGTTATTCTTAGTATTTGTGGTCATTGGTGCTTCAGTGAGTTTGGGAGCAGTATTGGATTTTTCCGATATGATGATCTTGGCAATGTCCTTTCCTAATATTATAGGATTGTATATCATGTCCGGAGAAGTGAAAACCGATCTGAACAAATATTGGTCCGATTTGAAGGCAAATAAGTTGTTCAAAAAACAAGAGGTTAAGTAAAATATAATACTTTTTGAAGGTCCCGTTTAAGTTGTTTTTAAGAGCAATTTAAACGGGATTTTCTGTTTAAATTATTTGCTTTGAGATGTTCTTTTTTTTACGATATTTCGTGCCGGTTGAATAGGTCTTAAATTCAACCATTACATCATGGCAAAAACATCAGATTCTTGGGGCTCCAGGATGGGGCTAATTTTGGCAATGGCAGGTAATGCTGTAGGATTGGGTAACTTCCTTCGCTTTCCGGTTCAAGCCGTACAAAATGGAGGGGGTGCATTCATCATTCCATATTTGGTTTGTTTCTTATTAATGGGGATACCTTTATTGTTCATAGAGTGGTCCTCTGGCCGTTATGGAGGTAAGTTTGGTAACCATAGCACGCCCTATATTTTCGACTCCATGGTCAAGGGGAGGATCTTAAAATATATTGGGGTTTTTGGTATTTTTACCAACTTGGCCATTGTGGCTTATTATGCCTATATAGAATCCTGGACCCTGTCCTATGTATACCATTCCATCGCAGGTACATTTGGTGGGATGTCTCAAGGGGAAGTCGCCGGATTCTTCAACTCCTATGTTGATGTAGGTGTAAGTACAACGGGAATTCCGTTTGAAGCCATCGTATTTTATGTGCTCTGTTTGGCCTTGAATACCTTCATCCTTTCCAAGGGATTGGGTGGGGTGGAAAAGGTGGCCAAGATAGGGATGCCCCTTTTAATTTTGTTTGGTGTGTTTCTTGCTATCCGCGGTTATACCCTTGGTACGAGTGGAGCATCTGATCTTTTTCCCGATGCCAATGCCTGGGACGGGTTAAATTTCCTTTGGACTCCACAATACGATACCTTGTTGAATCCTAAGGTTTGGTTGGCGGCAGCCGGACAAATTTTCTTTACCCTATCAGTTGGAATGGGAACCATTCACTGTTATGCATCCTATGTGAAAAGTAAGGACGATATCGCATTAAATGCCGTCTCTGCCGGCTTTATGAACGGTTTTGTGGAAGTGGTACTAGGTAGCGCTATAGTAATTCCAATTGCTGCCGGATATCTTGGATTGGATTGGGTGATCAATAATGCAGGGTTCGGGATGGCATTTCAGACCATGCCCTATCTCTTTCAGCAGTGGGGACCAATTTTGGCAGCTGTAGCTGGGGTAATGTGGTTTGGCTTATTGTTTTTTGCTGGTATTACCAGTTCCTTGGCTATGGGAACACCCTGGATCGGTTTTATGAGGGACGAGTTTGGTTGGGGTCAGAAAAAAGGCGCTTGGTCTTTTGGGGCTTTGGCCCTATTGATGGGGTTGCCTACCGTCTTCTTTTTTCAAGAGGGTGTATTTGACGATTATGACTATTGGGGCGGCACTGTCAGTTTGGTGGTATTTGCCTTTTTTGAAGTAATTCTTTTTGCCTGGATCTTTGGTATGGAAAAAGGGTGGAAGGAAATAAACATAGGGTCCGATATAAAGATCCCTTTGGTGTATAAGTTTATTATCAAATTTATAACTCCTGTACTGTTGGGGTGGGTCTTTTTGGCCAGTATTCCCAACATGGTAGATAACATTCTTCACAAGGATACGTATAACAACTCTTCGTTTGCTGACGAGTATTATGCAGAAAATTTCAATGGTGATGGCACTTCTTTGGGAACTGTTGATGAAGTGGCGTCTCAGCAGGTTAAATTTTCCTTTGAAAATACCAGAAAACGGTTTGACAAAGTGAAGGAGGTCTCTTTTGAGGAGAAATTTATCGATTATAGAACATATTCCTTCAAAGATGATCAGAGCGTCATTGTAAAAGTAGGAGATGTCATAAAGCCTGGGGATGTGATTGCCAAGGGCTCGTTCATCAATAAAGTATTTTATAAGAACATTGGTAGGTGCATGTTGCTTGCCATGTTTGCATTTATAGCATTTTTAGTATATTTAGCTTATAACAAACGCAGAAGAGAGGGGAGGGCCACATTATGAACACGTCAGCTTTAATTGTTATGTTTTTAGCCCAAGGAATTGTAATATTCTTTGCTGGATATTTTTTTTACAGGGTATTGACAACTCCGCCAAAGCCAGAGCCGGATTCATATTCCGATAATGACGATGTGGTGATCAGACAAGAAGAATAAGGTATACGATTTGAGAAAAAAAGATAGGACATCCCATTTTAGGTTCAATAAAAAGGAACGGAATGGGATGTTCTTTTTACTTGCCATAATCATAGTGTTGCAAGTAGGTTACTTCTATCTCAAACTATATCCTGCCTCTCATGTAAGCTCTCTTATAATTGATAAGGATTTTCAAGAAAAAATCGAGGCCTTGAAGTCTAATCGGGATACCTTGCGTATCTATCCCTTTAATCCAAACTTCATCAATGATCATAAGGGCTATGTTCTTGGTCTGAGCGTTAATGAAATTGATAGGCTTCATGCATATAGGGCAGAGGGAAAGTTTGTCAATTCTATTTCCGATTTTCAACAAGTAACACAAATTGGTGATTCGTTGTTGGCCAAGATTTCTCCCTACTTTAAGTTTCCGGAATGGACGAGGAAAACAGCATCCACTCTGCCGTCTGTCAATAAGAGCCGGGAAGTCGGCTCAAACTCCAAGGGGGCTATCACGGTAAGTGATCTCAATACAGCTTCGGCCGATGAATTAAGACTGGTTCGTGGAATAGGGGAAAAGCTCTCCGCACGTATCATAAAATTCAGGGACCGTCTAGGCGGCTTTTTGGAGGAAGATCAAGTGTATCATGTCTATGGTCTTGAACGGGAAGTGGCAGATCGGGTATTGGCCAGGTTTAAGCTATTGAGTAAACCGAATATCTCAAAAATTAATATCAATACTGCCACTAGTGATGAGATGGCCCAATTGATTTATATTCCTTATGAGTTATCCAGGGCCATAGTGGCATATCGGGAAGAAAATGGAGGTATCACGAGTTTTGAGGAATTAACAGAAATACAAGGTTTTCCTGAGGATAAGATTGATATAATTAAATTATATTTGTCATTATAAAAAAAAAGATATGCAAAGTATGTACTTCACTGAAGAACATCAACTATTTAGGCAGAGCCTAAAAGATTTTTTACAAAAAGAAGTTGTCCCCCACATAGATAAATGGGAAGAAAGCGGAACCATTGAAAGGTTTATTTGGAAGAAATTTGGCGATATGGGCTACTTTGGTCTCGCCACCCCAGAAAACGATGGGGGATTAGGGTTGGACCTGTTTTATACTGTAATTTTATTGGAAGAATTGCAAAAGGTAAATTCAGGAGGGTTTGCAGCAGCTATTTGGGCACATGCTTATTTGGCCATGACCCACTTGAACAAGGAAGCAGATGCCAATATCAAGGAAAAGTATTTGAGACCAAGTGTTGATGGGGATAAAATTGGCTGCTTGTGCATAACAGAGCCTTTTGGCGGAAGTGATGTTGCAGCGATGCGTTCAACGGCTGTAAAGGAAGGTGACCATTATATCTTAAATGGCTCCAAGACGTTCATTACTAATGGAGTTTATGCGGACTACATGATAGTTGCAGCAAAAACAAACTCTTCTCTTGGGAATAAAGGAATTAGCATTTTTGTTGTGGATAGGCAGAGCGAAGGGGTGACGGCCAGCAAATTAAATAAATTAGGTTGGCGAGCTTCGGATACGGCAGAAATAGCTTTTGATAATGTAAAAATACCAGCTGAGAACCTCATGGGTGAAGAAGGTATGGGGTTTTCTTACATCATGGAACATTTCTCATTGGAGCGTTTAATCATGGGTATCAATGCCCATGCAAGATCGGAACACGCGTTGGAATATACGTTAAATTATATGTCAGAGAGAGAAGCTTTCGGTAAGTCGATAAACAAATTCCAGGCATTAAGACATAGAATAGCAGACCTATATGGAGATATAGACATGTGCAAGGAATATAATTATTCTGTCGCCTATCGTCTGGATAAAGGGCAATATGTTGTCAAGGAAGCTACGATTTCTAAATTGAAATCTACCAAGGTGGCCGATGAGGTCGCCACTGAATGTTTACAATTTCTAGGAGGTTATGGGTATATAGAAGATTATCCAATGGCCCGTAATTTTAGGGATAGTAGGTTAGGCCCAATTGGGGGTGGTACGTCCGAGATACTCAGGGAAATTATCGCTAAAATGGTTATAGATAAAAAGGAATATAAGCCTGCTACTGTTTAATGGTTATTTTTATTTGGAATTAGGTTGTCCATTTGAATTTAGTTACTATATTTGCAGTCTTAAAAATCACAAAAGAGAGGAGGTTAAAGCTTATGTTAATTATACCAATTAAAGAAGGAGAGAATATAGATAGGCCGCTAAAGCGTTTCAAGCGAAAGTTTGATAAGACTGGTACTATGCGTCAATTGCGAAAGCGTCAGGCGTTCAGTAAGCCTTCTGTAGAGCGTAGAGCTCAAGTTCAAAAAGCACAATATATCCAAGGTCTTAGAGATCAAGAGGAGATATAGTTCCTTGGAACCAGATATAAGAGAATCCTGCCTATGGCGGGATTCTCTTTTTTTATGCCCAATCCTGTCATTAAAATAGTAACTTAGCTATTAAAGCTGGCCTATGTCGATTCCGTCTTTTTTGTCCTACCTTTCCTTGGAGCGGAAATACTCTCCCCATACAGTTACTGCATATAAAGCCGATTTGGAGGAGTGGGCGTTGTTTTGCGCTGAAGAGTTTTCATTAAAAGACATCGATAGCGCTAATTACAGCCTCATTAGAAGTTGGATTGTCCGGTTGGTGGACTCCAAGATATCCAACAGAACGATCAATAGAAAAATAGCCTCTCTAAAGGCTTATTATAAATTTTTGCTGCGTATCGGACAAATAGCTGCCAATCCGTTGGCGAAGCATACCGCTTTGAAAACGACAAAGAAGGTGGAGATACCATTTTCTGAATTGGAAATGGAAGCTGTGCTGCAGCAAATAACGTATGCTGATGATTTTGAAGGGGCAAGGGATAATTTGATCGTGGCCCTCTTGTATACCACAGGGATGCGTAGGGCGGAAATGATCAATTTAAAGATGGGCAATGTGGATTTTTCCAGCATGACCCTTAAAGTTTTGGGCAAGCGAAACAAAGAGCGTATCCTCCCTTTGTTGTCTTCTACAAGGGAGTTGTTCGAGCAGTATTTTGAGTATCGGGATGCCTTGGAAACTATTGAAGATGGGGATTTTGTCTTTTTGTCAAAGGCCGGCAATAAAATATATGAAACGCTTGTTTATAGAATTATAAATCGGTATTTTAGTGAAGTGTCCTCTAAGGTAAAGAAGAGCCCGCATATATTAAGACACACATTTGCGACTCACTTGCTCAACAAGGGCGCGGATTTAAATTCGGTCAAAGAATTGTTGGGTCATTCAAGCTTAGCCTCTACGCAAGTTTACACCCATAATAGCATTGCCGAATTAAAAAAAGTACATTCTGCTTCCCATCCAAGGAACAAGGAATAGTACTCGATTCTTTTTTTTTTAATGTTTAATTTTTAAAAATTTCAGCCTATGAAAGTAAATGTTCAATCCGTTAATTTCAATGCGGAAGGAAAGCTAATCGACTTTGTTCAGTCCAGATTGAACAAGTTAGATCAATTTTACGACAAGATCATCAGTTCTGATGTCTACCTTAAGGTGGAGAATACAAGTTCCAAAGAAAATAAAATTGTTGAGATTAAGGTACATGTTCCCAAAGATCAATTTATAATAAAAAAGCAGTGTAAATCCTTCGAAGAGGCTGTGGATGTGGCATCTAGTTCGCTGGAAAGAAAATTGGTGAAACGCAAGGAAAAATTAAAAGCACAAGTTTGATTAAAATTATTTAAAAAATGTTTTGAATAATTAAAAAAACGTATACATTTGCAGTCCGTTAGAAATAGCGGGCTTTTTTGTGAAAGAAAAAGGAAGTAAAAAGGCCGATGTAGCTCAGCTGGCTAGAGCAGCTGATTTGTAATCAGCAGGTCGTGGGTTCGAGTCCCTCTATCGGCTCTTAAGTTCTTAAAATATTGGTTTGGGGAGATACTCAAGCGGCCAACGAGGGCAGACTGTAAATCTGCTGACTACGTCTTCGCAGGTTCGAATCCTGCTCTCCCCACAAAAAAGGCTTAAAGGGTCTTTGTATGAAAATACAGAACGTTTGTTTTTGAAATTATGAAATAAATTTTTAGGTTTGCCTAAAAATTAAAATGCGGGAGTAGCTCAGTTGGTAGAGCGTCAGCCTTCCAAGCTGAATGTCGCCGGTTCGAACCCGGTCTCCCGCTCTAAATTTTAATTGCAAATAGCTCCTTTACTGGGGCTTTAGGCAATTGGGATTAAATGGACGAAATATTGAATATTTTGTTCAGAGCGAAGTCGGGATAAAACCCGTCAACGCTTTACTTTGAGTTTATGGTTATAGTTTTAAGTTTTAGTTATAACTGGCTATAAAACTTAAAGACGCCGGTGTAGCTCAGGGGTAGAGCGTTTCCTTGGTAAGGAAGAGGTCATGAGTTCAAATCTCATCATTGGCTCATTCAAGGCATAATTTGTACACTAATATAAACTAAGATTAAAATTCATTAAACATGGCAAAGGAAACTTTTGATCGTTCCAAACCGCACTTAAATATAGGTACTATTGGACACGTAGATCACGGTAAAACTACATTAACTGCTGCTATTACAACTGTTTTGGCAAATGCAGGTCTTTCTGAAATGAGAAGTTTCGATTCTATCGATAACGCTCCTGAAGAAAAAGAAAGAGGTATTACTATCAACACATCACACGTAGAATATTCAACTGCAAACCGTCATTACGCTCACGTTGACTGTCCTGGTCACGCGGATTACGTAAAGAACATGGTTACTGGTGCTGCCCAAATGGACGGTGCTATATTGGTTGTTGCCGCTACAGATGGTCCAATGCCACAAACTCGTGAGCACATCCTTTTGGGTCGCCAGGTAGGTATTCCAAGAATTGTTGTATTCATGAACAAAGTGGATATGGTTGATGATGAGGAATTATTGGAACTTGTTGAGATGGAAGTACGTGAATTGCTTTCTTTCTATGACTATGATGGTGACAATGGACCTGTAATCGCTGGTTCTGCATTAGGTGCACTTAACGGTGAGCAAAAATGGGTTGATACAGTAATGTCTTTGATGGAAGCTGTTGATAACTGGATCGAATTGCCAGAAAGAGATGTTGATAAGCCTTTCTTGATGCCTGTTGAAGATGTATTTACAATTACTGGTCGTGGAACTGTTGCTACAGGTCGTATCGAAACAGGAGTTGCAAACACTGGAGATCCAGTAGAGATCATCGGAATGGGAGCTGAAAAATTGAATTCAACTGTTACTGGAGTAGAGATGTTCCGTAAGATTTTGGATAGAGGTGAAGCTGGTGATAACGTAGGTATCTTGTTAAGAGGTATTGAAAAATCACAGATCAAAAGAGGAATGGTTATCTGTAAGCCAGGTTCTGTAAAGCCACATGCTAAATTCAAAGCAGAGGTTTACGTTCTTAAAAAAGAAGAAGGTGGTCGTCACACACCATTCCATAACAACTACCGTCCACAGTTCTACGTAAGAACCACTGACGTAACAGGAACTATCAATCTTCCTGATGGTGTTGAAATGGTAATGCCAGGTGATAACTTAACTATTACTGTTGATTTATTGTCTCCGATCGCATTGAGTGTTGGTCTACGTTTCGCAATCCGTGAAGGTGGTAGAACAGTAGGTGCTGGTCAGGTTACTGAGATTTTAGATTAATCACATTATAAATATTGCACTGAGGGTGTCCTGCTATGTGGGATACCTTTCAGTGTAAATATAAACGGGTGTAGCTCAGTTGGTAGAGCACTGGTCTCCAAAACCAGGTGTCGGGAGTTCGAGTCTCTCCTCCCGTGCTAATGTTAAAAGGGAAAGTCTTTTATGTCGGTCCCAATTTGGAAAATTAAACGAGTGGGATAGGGGCTAAAAAATAGGTCATTTATTAAGTCCGATTTTTGTCCCGAATCATAAAGAATGAAGTTGATAAACAGCCATTCTTTTTAAAACTATAGAAAACCTTTCACAGCATGTTGACTTATATTAAGGAATCCGTTGAAGAGCTTAGAAACAATGTTACCCTGCCTCCAAGGGCTGAGTCATCAAATTTGATGGTAATAGTAGCAGTGTTTTCAATTATTTTTGCATTGGCTACATGGGGTGTTGACAGTCTTTTTGGAGAATTGATCCAATTGTATTTTACTAAAATAATCAACTAAGTCATACCTATGTCGGAAGTATTAGATAAAAAATGGTATGTAGTTAGGGCTGTTAGTGGTCAGGAGAACAAGATAAAAGGGTATATCGAAACTGAAGTTGCGAGACTTGGTTTTGAGGATTACCTGGAAGAGGTTCTTGTGCCTACTGAAAAGGTAGTTCAAATAAGAAATGGTAAGAAAATCAACAAGGAGAGGGTTTATTTTCCTGGTTACATCATGATCAAAGCCAATTTAGGTGGAGAGATGATACATATTATACGTTCTATTACCAATGTAATAGGATTTTTGGGTGAAACAAAAGGAGGAGATCCTGTGCCACTTAGAAAATCTGAGGTGAACAGAATGTTAGGAAAAGTAGATGAGTTGGCCGTTACAACGGACAGCGTAGCTATTCCTTTTGTTTTGGGTGAAACTATAAAGGTTATAGACGGACCTTTCAATGGTTTCAATGGTACCGTTGAAAAGATAAATGAAGAAAAGCGTAAGCTAGAAGTGATGGTGAAGATTTTCGGAAGAAAAACTCCATTGGAACTTAGCTATATGCAAGTAGAAAAAGTATAAGTAAGAATTGTTACATATATAAAGTAGTGTCGCTTCCAAAAAGACACGCTTTCAATTTAATTTTAAACAATGGCAAAAGAAGTAAGTAAAGTAGTTAAACTACAAGTTAGGGGAGGTGCAGCGAATCCGTCGCCACCGGTTGGACCCGCTTTAGGTGCTGCCGGCGTTAACATCATGGAATTCTGTAAGCAGTTTAATGCTCGTACACAGGATAAACCAGGCAAAGTATTGCCAGTTGTTATCACGGTATTTAAGGACAAGTCATTTGACTTCGTTGTTAAGACACCGCCAGCGGCAATTCAACTTATGGAAGCAGCTAAGATTAAAAAAGGATCTGGCGAACCTAACAGAAACAAAGTGGCAAGCGTTACCTGGGAACAGATAAGAGCTATAGCCGATGACAAAATGGTAGATTTGAATGCCTTTACCTCAGAAGCAGCTATGACAATGGTTGCGGGTACGGCTAGATCTATGGGTTTAAAAGTTTCAGGGACCAAACCTTTTTAAAATCTTAAAAGCAATTTAGAATGGCAAAATTAACGAAAAAGCAGAAAGAAGCGCTTTCTAAGGTAGATAGAAACAAACTATATTCCTTGATGGAAGCTTCAGCTTTAGTAAAAGAGATAACAAACGTAAAATTCGACGCGTCTGTTGATATCGCTGTAAGATTGGGTGTAGATCCAAGAAAAGCGAATCAAATGGTACGTGGTGTTGTTACCCTTCCTCACGGAACAGGTAAGGACGTTAAGGTTTTAGCGTTGGTAACCCCGGATAAAGAAGCAGAAGCTACAGAAGCTGGTGCTGATTATGTAGGGTTGGATGAGTATTTGGAAAAAATCAAAAACGGTTGGACCGATGTTGATGTGATCATCACCATGCCAAGTGTTATGGGTAAATTAGGTCCTTTGGGTAGAGTATTGGGACCAAGAGGTTTAATGCCCAATCCAAAGACAGGAACAGTTACTATGGATGTCGCTAAAGCGGTTGCAGAAGTAAAGGCTGGTAAGATTGATTTTAGAGTAGACAAAACTGGTATTGTACATGCTGCGATCGGGAAGGTTTCTTTCTCAGAAGATAAGCTAGCGGAAAACGCCAAAGAACTTTTGGATACTTTGAACAAATTAAAACCTGCTGCTGCGAAAGGGGTATACATGAAGAGCATTTATTTGTCTAGTACAATGAGCCCTAGTATGCAACTAGATCCTAAAGGAGTATAACTGTTAGTTTAAAGTTTTTATTATGACAAGAGAAGAAAAATTGAACGTTATACAAGATTTAACTGCACAGTTGGGAAGTAATTCCATCATTTACTTGGCAGATATCTCTGGTATGAATGCTTCGGCCACATCAGATTTAAGAAGGGCTTGCTTTAAAGCCAATATTAAACTTGCGGTCGTAAAAAATACCTTGCTTGCAAAGGCAATGGATGCATCGGATAAAGATTTTGGTGAGCTTTCAGAAGTATTGGTAGGTAACACTTCCATTATGTACTCTGACACTGGTAATGCTCCAGCAAAGTTAATCAAGAACTTCAGGAAGAAAACTACAAAACCATTATTGAAAGGCGCTTATATTGAAGAGGCCGTTTATGTTGGTGATGAGAACCTAGAGACCTTGATCAATATCAAGTCTAAGGAAGAAATGGTTGGAGAAATCATCGGATTGCTTCAGTCACCTGCTAAAAATGTTATCTCTGGACTTAAGTCTGGTGGTGGTAAATTGGCCGGTATCCTTAAAACATTATCCGAGAAATAATACGTACGCACTAAAAACAATTATATTTTAAAATTTTATTAAACGATAGAAAAATGGCAGATTTAAAAGATTTCGCAGAACAATTGGTTAACTTGACTGTAAAGGAAGTAAATGAGTTAGCTGCAATATTGAAAGATGAATATGGTATTGAGCCTGCTGCTGCTGCAGTAGCTGTTGCCGCTGGTGGAGCCGCTGAAGGTGGTGAAGCTGCAGAAGAGAAAACTGAATTCGATGTAATATTGAAAGCAGCTGGTGCTTCTAAATTGGCAGTAGTTAAATTGGTTAAGGAATTAACTGGTTTAGGTTTGAAAGAAGCTAAAGATATCGTTGATAGCGCACCAAAAGCTATCAAAGAAGGTATCTCTAAAGATGAGGCTGAAGGAATTCTAAAATCATTGGAAGAAGCAGGAGCAGAAGTTGAGCTTAAATAATAGCGACAACCATACTATTTTGGTTTAGGTCTTTCCACCCTTTAGGTGGCTAGACCTAAACCCTTTTATATATGTTGTATATAAGGACATATACTACCCATTTTAGTATTCACAATCAAAATTTTGTCCATTGATGTTTACAAAACAAACTGAAAGAATAAGTTTCGCATCCGCTAAGAACATACCGGACTACCCGGATTTCTTGGACATTCAGATTAAATCCTTTCAAGATTTCTTTCAACTTGAAACTAAATCTGATGAAAGGGGCAACGAAGGCTTGTACAACACCTTCATGGAAAACTTTCCAATCACTGACACAAGAAACCAATTTGTTTTAGAGTTTCTCGACTATTTTATTGATCCACCAAGATATTCCATTCAGGAATGTATTGAGCGTGGGTTAACCTATAGCGTACCTCTTAAAGCAAGGTTGAAGTTATACTGTACCGATCCAGAACACGAGGATTTTGAAACAATCGTACAGGATGTTTATTTGGGTACAATTCCATACATGACACCTAGTGGTACCTTCGTTATCAACGGGGCCGAGCGTGTTGTAGTATCTCAATTACACCGTTCTCCTGGAGTGTTCTTTGGACAGTCTTTCCACGCAAATGGTACAAAATTATATTCTGCTAGGGTAATTCCATTCAAGGGATCTTGGATAGAATTCGCTACAGATATCAATGGCGTTATGTACGCTTACATTGATAGAAAGAAAAAATTACCGGTAACTACTCTTTTCAGAGCCATTGGTTTTGAAAGGGATAAGGATATTTTGGAAATATTCGACCTTTCGGAAGAAGTAAAGGTTTCCAATACCGGACTTAAGAAAGTATTGGGTCGTAAGTTAGCGGCCAGAGTTTTGAACACATGGCATGAAGATTTCGTGGATGAGGATACTGGTGAAGTAGTATCTATCGAAAGAAACGAAATTATATTAGATCGTGATACTATTCTTGAAAAAGATCATATCAACGAAATTATAGAGGCCGACGTGAAAACTATTCTTTTGCACAAAGAGAATAACGCACAGTCAGACTACGCTATCATTCATAATACCTTGCAGAAGGATCCTACAAACTCTGAAAAAGAGGCTGTAGAACATATTTATCGTCAACTGCGTAATGCAGAACCGCCCGATGAAGAAACTGCACGTGGTATTATCGACAAATTATTCTTTTCAGATCAACGTTACAACTTAGGTGAAGTAGGACGTTACAGAATGAATAAAAAATTAGGGTTGGATATTGGAATGGACAAGCAGGTCTTGACCAAAGAAGATATCATTACCATAATTAAATATTTGATCGAATTGATCAACTCTAAAGCAGAGATTGATGATATTGATCACCTTTCAAACAGACGTGTAAGAACTGTTGGAGAACAATTATCGCAACAATTCGGTGTTGGTCTTTCCCGTATGGCAAGAACAATCCGTGAGCGTATGAACGTTCGTGACAATGAGGTGTTTACACCTATTGATTTGATCAACGCAAAGACGTTGTCTTCTGTGATCAACTCATTCTTTGGAACAAATCAGTTGTCTCAGTTCATGGACCAAACAAATCCATTGGCAGAGATCACGCACAAGAGAAGATTATCGGCACTAGGACCAGGTGGACTTTCGAGAGAAAGAGCTGGTTTTGAGGTTCGAGATGTTCACTATACGCATTACGGAAGACTTTGTCCAATTGAAACTCCAGAGGGACCAAACATTGGTTTGATTTCATCCTTGGCGGTATTCTCTAAGGTAAACCCTATGGGATTCTTGGAAACTCCTTACCGTAAAGTTGAAAATGGAAAGGTAAATACAAAGGAATTCGGTTATTTAAGTGCTGAAGAAGAAGAAGGAATGAAAATAGCCCAGGCTAACATTCCTTTGAAAGAAGATGGTACTATAGATATAGAAAAAGTAATTGTTAGGGAAGAAGGGGATTTCCCAGTTGTTGATCCGGGTGAAGTTAATTACACGGATGTAGCGCCTAACCAAATTGCGTCAATATCAGCTTCATTGATTCCATTCTTGGAACATGATGATGCAAACCGTGCCCTGATGGGATCAAACATGATGCGTCAGGCCGTACCATTATTGAAACCAGAATCTCCGATTGTTGGAACAGGATTGGAGCGTCAAGTAGCTTCAGACTCTAGGGTATTGATCAATGCGGAAGGAGATGGTGTTATAGAATATGTTGATGCCAAGAAAATAACCATTAAGTACGATAGGACAGACGCAGAACGTTCAGTAAGTTTTGAAGAGGATTCCAAGACGTATGAATTGGTGAAGTTTAGAAAGACCAACCAAGGAACAAGTATCAACCTTAAACCAATCGTAATAAAAGGCGATAGGGTTAAGAAAGGACAGGTTCTTTGTGAGGGCTATGCAACAGAAAGTGGAGAGCTTGCTTTAGGTAGAAACCTTAAAGTGGCCTTTATGCCATGGAAAGGGTACAACTTTGAGGATGCGATCGTAATTTCTGAAAAGGTAGTACGTGAAGATATCTTTACCTCTATCCATATAGATGAGTATTCATTGGAAGTAAGGGATACCAAATTGGGAGCTGAAGAGTTGACCAATGATATTCCAAACGTTTCAGAAGAGGCCACTAAGGATCTGGATGAGCACGGTATGATCCGTATTGGTGCAGAAGTTAAGCCTGGTGACATCTTAATTGGTAAGATTACTCCTAAAGGGGAATCTGATCCTACACCTGAAGAAAAACTATTGCGCGCCATCTTTGGAGATAAGGCTGGCGATGTAAAAGATGCTTCCTTAAAAGCTTCACCATCATTAAGAGGTGTGGTTATCGATAAGAAATTGTTCTCTCGTTCTATCAAAGATAAGCGCAAGCGTTCTGAAGATAAAGAGGCCATTTCTAAATTGGAGTTGGAATACGAAGTGAAATTCGAACAACTTAAGGATGTATTGGTAGAGAAATTGTTCGTGTTGATCAATGGTAAGACGTCACAAGGGGTATTGAACGATCTTGGGGAAGAAGTACTTCCAAAAGGTAAGAAATATACCATGAAGATGTTGAACTCTGTTGATGATTTCGCTCACTTGGTGGGAGGAAGCTGGACAACCGATAAGGATACCAACACATTGGTTGCTGATCTTTTGCACAACTATAAGATTAAATTAAACGATCTTCAGGGTAACTTGAGGAGGGACAAGTTTACGATCTCTGTAGGTGATGAATTGCCTGCAGGTATCATGAAATTGGCCAAAGTTTATATTGCTAAAAAACGTAAGCTAAAGGTTGGTGATAAAATGGCGGGTCGTCACGGTAACAAAGGTATTGTTGCCCGTATCGTTCGTCATGAGGATATGCCGTTCCTGGAGGATGGAACACCTGTGGATATCGTATTGAATCCACTTGGGGTACCTTCTCGTATGAACATCGGACAGATCTATGAAACGGTTCTTGGATGGGCAGGTCTTAAATTGGGCAAGAAATATGCTACGCCAATTTTTGATGGGGCTACCATAGACCAGATCAATGAATTTACAGATGAGGCCGGAATTCCGAGATTTGGACATACTTACCTTTATGATGGTGGAACTGGACAGCGTTTTGATCAACCAGCAACTGTTGGGGTGATCTATATGTTGAAACTAGGACACATGGTAGATGATAAAATGCATGCCAGATCTATAGGACCATACTCCTTGATCACGCAACAACCATTAGGTGGTAAAGCACAATTTGGTGGTCAGCGTTTTGGAGAGATGGAAGTTTGGGCACTGGAAGCATATGGTGCGTCTGCAACCCTAAGAGAAATATTGACAGTAAAATCTGATGATGTTATCGGAAGGGCCAAGACTTACGAGGCCATTGTAAAAGGAGAAACAATGCCAGAACCTGGTTTACCAGAATCTTTCAATGTATTGATGCACGAACTTAAGGGATTAGGTTTGGACATTAGATTGGAGGAATAAGATAATAGGTCTTGAACACTATTTGTAATATACATATTTAATTTACTATCACCATATTGTTATGGCTAGACTAAAAGATAATAACACAATAAAAAGGTTCGATAAAATTTCAATCGGATTGGCATCTCCAGAATCTATTTTGGCGGAGTCAAGAGGGGAAGTTTTAAAGCCTGAAACTATTAACTATAGAACGCACAAACCTGAGCGTGACGGTCTTTTTTGTGAGCGTATTTTTGGTCCTGTAAAGGATTACGAATGTGCTTGTGGAAAATATAAGAGAATTCGTTACCGTGGTATTGTTTGTGACCGTTGTGGGGTAGAGGTTACAGAAAAGAAAGTACGTAGGGACAGAGTAGGGCACATCAACTTGGTGGTTCCCGTAGCTCACATCTGGTACTTCCGTTCTTTGCCGAATAAAATAGGATACCTTCTGGGATTACCTTCCAAGAAATTGGACATGATCATCTATTATGAGCGTTATGTGGTTATCCAACCAGGTATTGCAAAGGGTCCTGATGGGGAAGAGATTCAGAAAATGGATTTCTTGACTGAAGAGGAGTATCTGAACATCTTGGAATCCATTCCGGTGGAGAACCAATACTTGGAAGATACAGATCCAAACAAGTTTATTGCTAAAATGGGAGCTGAATGTTTGATCGATATCTTATCTAGAATCGATTTGGACCAACTTTCCTATGAACTTAGGCATAAGGCAAATACAGAAACTTCCAAGCAACGTAAGACAGAAGCTCTTAAACGTTTGCAGGTAGTTGAGTCTTTGCGTGATTCGCAGAAGAACAGGCAGAATAGACCTGAGTGGATGATTATGAAAGTAATCCCTGTAATTCCACCAGAACTTAGACCATTGGTTCCATTGGATGGTGGTCGTTTTGCGACGTCCGACTTGAATGACCTTTACAGAAGGGTAATCATCAGAAACAACCGTTTGAAAAGATTGGTTGAGATCAAAGCTCCTGAAGTAATCTTAAGGAACGAGAAGCGTATGCTTCAAGAATCAGTGGATTCCTTGTTCGATAACACCCGTAAGGCATCAGCCGTTAAAACGGAATCGAACAGACCATTGAAATCTCTTTCTGATTCATTGAAAGGTAAGCAAGGTCGTTTCCGTCAAAACCTTTTGGGTAAACGTGTGGATTATTCCGCTCGTTCGGTAATCGTTGTTGGACCTGAAATGAAATTGTTCGAATGTGGTCTACCAAAAGATATGGCCGCAGAACTTTACAAGCCGTTCGTTATTCGTAAGTTGATCGAAAGAGGTATTGTAAAAACTGTTAAATCAGCGAAGAAAATTATAGATAAGAAGGAACCAGTAGTTTGGGACATTCTTGAAAACGTATTAAAAGGTCATCCTGTACTATTGAACAGGGCCCCTACATTACACCGTTTAGGTATACAAGCGTTCCAGCCAAAACTTATTGAAGGAAAGGCTATCCGTTTACACCCATTGGTATGTACGGCATTTAACGCGGATTTCGATGGGGATCAAATGGCAGTACATTTGCCTTTGGGACCAGAAGCTATTTTGGAAGCACAATTATTAATGTTGGCTTCCCACAACATATTGAACCCAGCAAACGGTTCACCTATTACAGTACCATCACAGGATATGGTCTTGGGTCTTTACTATATGACCAAAGAGAAAAAAACCATGGGCGATGTTATCGTTAAAGGTGAGGGAATTACGTTCTATTCGGATGAGGAAGTGGTTATCGCTTTCAACGAAGGTAGGGTAGAACTTAATGCAGGTATCAAGGTAAGAACGAAAGATTTTAATGAAGCGGGAGAACTTGTTTACCAAATTATACCAACAACTGTAGGTAGGGTATTGTTCAACATGGTAGTGCCAGAACAGGCAGGTTATGTGAACGAAGTATTGAACAAAAAATCATTACGTGATATTATTGGTAACATATTAAGTGTGACCGATGTACCTACCACAGCTGATTTCTTGGATAAAATTAAGACCATGGGGTATGAATTCGCTTTCAAAGGTGGATTGTCCTTTAGTCTTGGTGATATTATTATCCCACCAGAGAAGCATGAAATGATTGCCGATGCCAACGAACAAGTTGATGGTATTATGGCAAACTATAACATGGGTCTTATTACCAACAACGAACGTTACAATCAGGTGATTGATGTTTGGACTTCTACGAATGCGATGTTGACCGAATTGGCAATGAAGCGTATCCGTGAAGACAAACAAGGATTTAACTCTGTGTACATGATGTTGGATTCTGGAGCAAGGGGTTCCAAGGAACAGATTCGTCAGTTGACCGGTATGCGTGGATTGATGGCCAAGCCTAAAAAATCTACTGCTGGTGGTGGTGAAATTATTGAAAACCCGATCCTTTCCAACTTTAAGGAAGGTCTTTCCATCTTGGAGTACTTTATTTCTACCCACGGTGCACGTAAAGGTCTTGCGGATACCGCTTTGAAAACTGCGGATGCAGGGTACCTAACCCGTCGTTTGGTGGATGTATCGCAAGATGTGATCATCAACACTGAAGATTGTGGAACGTTACGTGGAATTGAGGTTGAGGCCTTGAAGAAAAACGAAGAAATCGTTGAAAGTCTTGGAGAAAGAATCTTAGGTAGGGTTGCCTTACACGATGTGATCAATCCTTTGACAGAAGAAATTTTGTTAAGAGCAGGACAAGAGATATTGGAGGCAGACGTGAGAAGAATCGAAGCTTCTCCTATAGATAAGGTAGAAGTGAGATCGGCATTGACCTGTGAGGCCCAAAAAGGTATCTGTGGTAAATGTTACGGTAGAAACCTCTCAACCAATAAAATGGTACAAAGAGGTGAAGCTGTAGGTGTTGTTGCTGCCCAGTCCATTGGAGAGCCTGGAACACAGTTGACTTTGCGTACATTCCACGTGGGAGGTATTGCAGGTAACATTTCTGAAGACAGTAAATTAGAAGCAAGATTCGGTGGTATAGCCGAGATCGAAGATCTAAGAACTGTAACAGGAACAGATGGTGAAGGAAAAGCAGTGGAAACTGTAATATCCAGAACATCTGAGATAAAAGTTGTAGATGCCAAAACAGGAATTACACTAAGTACAAATAACATTCCTTACGGATCGCAATTGTTCATCAAGAACGGTGCTAAGGTTGAAAAAGGAGAGCTTATTTGTCAGTGGGATCCATATAACGGTGTAATTGTTTCTGAATTCCCAGGTAAGATTGCTTATGAAAATATCGAACAAGGTATTACTTACCAAGTAGAAATAGATGAGCAAACTGGATTCCAGGAAAAAGTAATCTCTGAATCAAGAAACAAGAAATTGATACCAACATTATTGATTAAAAACAATAATGACGAAGTATTGCGTTCTTACAACCTACCGGTTGGATCACACATTATGGTGGACAACGGTGATAAGATCAGTGAGGGTAAAATCTTGGTGAAAATTCCACGTAAATCTGCTAAGTCAGGGGATATTACTGGTGGTCTTCCAAGGGTAACCGAATTGTTCGAAGCACGTAACCCATCTAACCCAGCGGTAGTTTCTGAAATTGATGGTGTTGTTTCTTTTGGAAAAATTAAAAGAGGTAACCGTGAGATTATCATAGAATCAAAATTGGGAGAGATCAAGAAATACTTGGTAAAACTTTCCAACCAGATTCTGGTACAAGAGAACGATTATGTACGCGCAGGAATGCCGTTATCAGACGGTTCTATTACTCCAGAGGATATCTTGGCCATTAAAGGACCATCTGCAGTACAGCAGTACTTGGTTAATGAGGTGCAAGAAGTATATCGTCTTCAAGGGGTGAAGATCAACGACAAACATTTTGAGGTTGTTGTTCGTCAGATGATGCGTAAAGTACGTATTCAGGATCCAGGTGATACCATATTCTTAGAGAACCAATTGGCTCATAAAGACGATTTCATTTTAGAAAATGATGAGATCTTCGGTAAGAAGGTAGTTCTGGAAGATGGAGATTCTGAAAACTTAAAACCAGGTCAGATCATTACTGCGCGTGAGCTAAGGGATGAAAACTCACTTCTTAGAAGAGGGGATAAGAACTTAGTAACGGCCAGAGATGCGGTTGCGGCTACGGCTACACCAATCTTACAGGGTATTACAAGAGCCTCGTTACAGACAAAATCATTCATATCGGCTGCTTCCTTCCAGGAAACAACTAAGGTATTGAACGAAGCGGCTGTTGCAGGTAAAGTTGATACTTTGGAAGGCTTGAAAGAAAATGTAATTGTAGGACATAAGATTCCAGCAGGTACAGGTATGAGGGATTATGATAACATCATCGTGGGTTCTAAAGAAGAATTCGATGAGATCATGGCTCGTAAGGAAGAGTTCAAGTTTTAATTGATTATGGACGATAACAATCAAAACCAAAAGCAGATCAATATAGAGTTAGATGAAAAAACGGCCGAGGGGGTTTACTCCAACTTGGCCATCATCAACCACTCCGTATCAGAATTTGTTGTTGATTTTATCAGCTTAATGCCTGGAGCACCTAAGGCCAAAGTGAAGAGTAGGATTGTACTTACTCCACAGCACGCCAAAAAGTTTCTGAAAGCATTGAATGATAATGTTCAGCGTTTTGAAAAGGCCCATGGTACAATTAAGGATTATGAACAGCCACCTATACCGATGAACTTCGGTCCAACAGGAGAAGCATAAATAAAAACCCCATGATGAAAATCATGGGGTTTTTTTATAGTTGTATTTTAAGGAATTAATTAATCAAATTCCGAAGTGAAATGCAGCTTCACTGAAGGGTATTTCTGTTGAGTCATTTGGAGTGAAAATTGGGAATCTGCCAAAAAGACCAATTGATTTCGTTTGTCCTTGGCCAGAAATTTTTGTTTTACCCTTTTAAATTCCTTGAACTCCTCATTGTTCTTGTCTGCTGGCTCTACCCAGCAAGCTTTATAAACCGGGAAATTTTCATAGGTACATTTGGCACCATATTCATGTTCTAAACGGTATTGGATCACTTCAAATTGAAGCGCGCCAACGGTTCCTATCACCTTTCTGTTGTTTATTTCTAGAGTAAATAACTGTGCTACCCCTTCGTCCATCAATTGATCAATCCCTTTGTTCAGCTGTTTTGCTTTCATTGGATCTGCATTATTGATGTATCTGAAGTGTTCTGGGGAAAAACTAGGTATCCCTTTGTAGTGTAGCTCTTCTCCTTCGGTTAAGGTATCTCCAATTTTAAAGTTGCCCGTATCGTGAAGTCCCACAATATCCCCTGGATAAGAAATATCCACTATTTCCTTCTTTTCGGCAAAGAAGGCATTGGGACTGGAAAATTTAAGGTTTTTGCCATGTCTTACGTGTAGGTACGGTTTGTTTCTTTCAAAAGTTCCAGAAACAATTTTTATAAATGCAAGACGGTCCCTATGCTTTGGATCCATGTTGGCATGGATTTTAAACACAAAACCGGTAAAATCCTTTTCGTTGGCTTTAACCAAACGTTCCTCAGCCATTTTAGGCCTCGGTGTTGGCGCGATATCAATAAAACAGTCCAAGAGTTCTCGAACCCCAAAATTGTTTAATGCAGAGCCAAAAAACACGGGCTGTTGGGTTCCTTTAAGATATTCTTCCTTATTAAATGGAGGATAGACCCCATGCACCAATTCCAGGTTCTCCCTTAACTCGGTGGCTGCTTTGGAGCCAATTATTTTTTCCAGCTCTGGGCTGTTCAGATCATCAAAGGCAATGGTTTCCTCAATATTTTTTTTGCTTTCACCACTGAACAGGTTAATGTTCTTCTCGTAAATGTTATATATTCCCTTAAAGTCATAACCCATCCCAATTGGAAAGCTCAATGGTGAGACTTTTAGGCCTAGTTTTTGTTCCACTTCATCCAAAAGATCAAAGGCATCCTTTCCCTCTCTGTCCATCTTGTTAATGAAAACGAGCATAGGAATATTTCGCATCCTACAAACTTCCACTAGTTTTTCGGTTTGCTCTTCAACACCTTTGGCGACATCTATCACAACAATAACGCTGTCTACAGCTGTTAGGGTTCTAAAAGTGTCCTCAGCAAAATCCTTGTGTCCGGGAGTATCGAGGATATTTATTTTCTTGTCTCTATAGATAAACGCTAAAACCGAGGTAGCAACAGAAATACCACGCTGCTTTTCAATTTCCATGAAATCACTGGTGGCTGTTTTTTTTATTTTATTGTTTTTTACGGCCCCGGCCTCCTGGATAGCACCCCCGAAAAGCAGTAATTTCTCGGTTAAGGTTGTTTTTCCGGCATCGGGGTGGGAGATGATCCCAAAAGTCCTTCTCCTCAATATTTCCTTGTCAAAACTCATTCGTAAAATTTTTGCAAAAATAAGTCAAATAAATCGCTTCTGCCGAAGAACGAAAAGGAATTTATAATTTGGGGTATATACTTGATTATTAGCATTTAGAATTTTTCAGACGTAATTTTATTTTTTGAGAAAGGCAGATTATTTTCGATCAACTGTATTTTAAGACGTCCAATGAATTAAAAAGATCGTATGTATGTGGTGTCGAGATAGAGGAAATTTACGCTTCAACGAGTATTATTGTCGTAGATGGATAATTCGTGGTGATTCTGAAAGAAACAATTTGTTCCTGGAAAATTTAGATTTATCTTGCACTATATTATAAGAATGCCCTAACTTCTTACAATAGCCAACCTTCCCGCCATGGTGCTTAGTAAATTAAAATTACTGACACGTATGGATGACTTTACTTTTTTAAATATAAAGAGGAAAAGAACAAATTCGCTAAGATTCTTAGCGCTTTTTTTGTTATTCTTTTCTGTTTCTTCGTTTTATAATATTTCTTCAATAGCCATGACATTGGACACTGATAAAGACGGTGTTTCCAATGAATATGATATCGATGATGATGGCGATGGTATAATAGATACCAATGAGGATGCCAATTTGGATATGGATAATAATCCTGCCACTAACCCAACAGATACTGACAATGATGGTATTCCTAATTATTTGGATCTCGATTCCGATAATGATGGAATCCTGGATAATGTTGAAGCTCAAAATTTCAAAAATTACATAGCTCCCAGTGGAAATGATAACAATGGTAATGGCCTAGACGATGCTTATGAAGGAAATACTGCAGGAATAATTCCAATTGATACAGATAAGGATAGTGTTCCTGATTATTTGGACATAGATTCTGATAATGACGGAATTAAAGATTCCAATGAATCCAGTACTCTGAGCACCGATTTTAATTGTGAAACTATTCCCAATCTAAATTTTAGTGCTGCACCAATTCTATTGGAGGGAAGTCCACTTATGGTAGGTGCGGTTTATCGTATTCCAGGCATTACAAATGAGCTTGATGCCCTAATCACAATTGAAGATATACAGAACGGCCGAATAGATGTATTGGACCAGAATGCCATTGATCCACAGTTTTTTAAACCAGAAATTCAATTTGATTTTACTTCCAACCAGAGAAGGCCATTTGTAGATTTAAGAATAAGTATAGTTAACAAGGGTACTACCACTCCTGTAGTATTAAATGAGCTAATTGGTAATTTCTTGGATGTTGACGGAAATGAAAAATACCAAGAATACAATCGCTTCGATACTCCCGCATCATATACCTTCGAGGAGAATACAGAAGTATCTGTGAATAACGCTTCTGGTGGATTGTTGATTAATGGAGGTATGCAAGAATATTCCGGTATTTCCAACGTCAATCCCACAGTTAATGTAGCTGTAGAATTTGTAAACATTTCATCTTTTGTTTTTCGATTTGGTGTGCAAACTCAGGTTACCGATAATTTTCAAACAATAGTACGTCAATCAGGGATTCAATTTTCTTGTCTTGATAATTTTGTGAACCCACAAACTATAAGCTTTAATACCGATGTTGATACAGATGGAGATGGAACACCAGATCGTCTAGATATTGATAGCGATAATGACGGTATCCCTGATAACGTGGAAGCACAGACCACTTCCGGTTATTTGGCCCCTAGCGGTTTGGATGATGACAACGACGGTTTGGACAACGCCTATGAGGGCAATGGTGACCAAGGTCTGACCCCGGTGGATACGGATAGCGACAATACACCTGACTACCTTGACCTGGACAGTGACAACGACCTGGTGCCTGACAACAACGAGGGGAACGACTTCAATTTTGACGGGATCCCAGACCAGACCTTTACGGGCATTGACACGGACGGTGACGGTCTTGACGATGGCTATGAGGGCAGTGACGTGAACGACGGCTTCGACGTGAACGACGAGATCGATGATCCGGCGAACGACCTTCCCGACACGGACGGCGATGCCAGCACCGATGGTGACGTAAACTACAGGGACCTGGACGATGACGGTGACAATATTGATACCCCGGACGAGGATGCCAATAATGATGGCGATCCCACCAATGACGATACGGACAGTGACGGAACCCCGG
>NZ_JBEWYP010000012.1:0-54842 GCF_040566555.1 Sediminicola luteus
AAGGAATTTGAGTCGTCCATGTAAAAGAAAAAAAGGATGCAGAGAATGCCAATAAAATAAAGTCCAACTATTTTAATATTCCTGCTCAATCCTTTTTAATATTTTGTGGTAATCATAAAATAATTTGAATAATCATTTTTTTAAATAATACATAACGCTTCAGCTAAGCGTAGTGCGGAGGCAAGGAAACATTTCGTTTCCGTCTGTGCACGAAGCTAAAGCTTATTGTTTAGTTTTATTTTTTTCTTGTCCAAAGCTAAATCCATAAGATTTAGCGACATTATAAATATACACAGACCTTTCGGTTTCGCCCTAAAGTCCGCATTACGTTTAGGTTTTGTTAGCAAATGTTTTTATTCGTACTCATACTCCAGCATTTTCCGTAATTCCATTAGTTCACTTTTATTTGGGTATTGTAAAAGTAGTTTGTCTAATTTACTCTTAGCCTCTTTACAATTTGTGAAATCCGCTTCACAACGCAGACAAAGTGCATACGTTAATCTATAATTTATATCATATTCTTTTGGAAAAATTTCTAAAGCTTTTTCATATTGAAAGATAGCATTGTGCCATTTTCTTTTCGTTAACCATTGGTCTCCATCCTCTATTAGTTCTAAATAGGAATCTGCTTTAGTATTAAAATTGTTCTTTTCTGAAACAGTTACCTGGTCAGTTAAAGTTTTGGCTAAAAAAATACAAGCAAATAAAAGTATTGTCCCAATTCCTGACCAAATAGTAATGTCTATTTTCCGATGTCTTTTGCGTTCCTGATATATTTTATTTCTAAATAACTCAAGTTCTTCCTTGGAAGCTTTTCTCAGGTTAAGCTCGCCCTTTGCCGCTTTCAG
This sequence comes from Sediminicola luteus, assembly GCF_040566555.1. Lineage (GTDB taxonomy): Bacteria > Bacteroidota > Bacteroidia > Flavobacteriales > Flavobacteriaceae > Sediminicola. The sequence goes on from NZ_JBEWYP010000012.1 coordinate 849, forward strand.
AAATTCTTTTCTTTGGTTTAGGAAAGAACGTTTTGGTCTGAGAAGTTTTTTATTATTTCTCAGACTTATTATCATTCCCTGAATACTTCCTCCTCCTGCCAATTTTTTTATTTAAATATTTGCTAACGGTTGGGCTATGGTTTCGTTGCGGAATCGTCCGCGAGGACTATTCCGAGAGAACCAAGCGATGATTGAAAGGTAGGAATTTTCATTGAAAAATTCCGCCGCAATGAATTATAGCCGTTGTTGTGCATAGTATTTATTCTTTACAAATCACACCGTTTCCTGAGATTTTTTGTCCGTCATTCGTTGTCATTGTTGAGTTGTAAAATAGGCATTTACCTTCAAGTTTAGTTTTCGAAACAATAATTCCGTTATTTTCATTTACCCACTTTTTTGTTTCATCCAACACCATTTTTGATGAGTCAAAAGTGAGTCGATATGTACAATCATCAATCCATTCAATTATTTCATATTCAGGATTCCCATTCTCAATTCCATTTTTCCATTCGGTTTGAGTGCCCTTTTCTCGAATAACAATATATTTTTTTATTGTCGAATCTCTTTCAGCTGCAAATTCCGATATACTGTCATTTGAAACAACTTTATATTTTGCTGCTTCTTTAATCTTTGGAATATAAAATTTTCCGATTTTAAAATCTGTACAAGTCAATTCCTGAGCACTTATGTTAAGTCCGATTAATAATGCTGTAAAAAGTAATAATGTCGTTTTTTTCATATTATGCACAACGTTCTGTGTATGGACAGTAGGGCAGATTCGAAGTACTTCACTTTCGGTTTACCACTAAGCCAAAACAAACGTTTTTACTTTTAATTTTCTTTTTTGTTAAACGTCAAAACTTTGTTTTGGCGTTGACTGCTCAAAGAACAGGACTTTCAAATTATCACCAAATGCCCTATTGGCTATACACCCTGTTGGGCACAGTATTTATTTTACTTTTTTCTATTTTATTATCCCTTATTGAGTCAAATTTTCGCTCGTACTTAAAGTTGAACTTTTCTGTTAAATCGTTGTAGGTCGAAACGTAAAATTCGCTGTAAGTATAAAGGTCATCTTCATTAGACACTTCTCCGTTTTCGTCTATCATTTTGCCCATACTTCCTGTTCTTCCCCAATGGAAAACGCCAAGTTTGTCTCTTGGTGGTTCGTTAGGATTTTTCTCCAAAGTCCATTCTTCATTAAAATCTCGAACATCCAATTTTGGTAATTCAGTCCGTTCGCCACTTTGATTAACTAGGTAATATTTGTGGTCGATAAAACCATATTTCTGCTCTTTATCAAGTATCAATATTCCGTCATTGGGTATTTCGTAAACTAGTCCTTCTTTGGTTTTCTCAAGTTTTATTCCTGAACTTTCTTTGTGAATAATATTTACACGACCACGATAATTTTCTGGGATTAAAAAGACTTCTGGTCCAACAGTATTTATTCCTCTCCAAATTGGCCAAAAGGCGATAATAGAAACAATAAAAATTCCGATTGGGATTAATCTTTGTTTCCAAGTCTTTTTTAAAGAAATTAAAACCAAAATAACTCCTATTACAAAAACTGGTAGTCCGATTATTGCAAAGAACGCAGCGAATGTCAATCCGAAAGCTCCGATTGCGAGTAAAATCAGTCCGCTGTAATATAAAATGTTACTTGTCTTATCGGTCATTTTCATATTGTGCCCAACGTTTAGGCTATGATTCCGTTGTTGAGATTTGATGTTAATCAAATCGAGCTAGGGTTCATGCCGGACTAAAGTACGAAAAGTTTTGAATTGTAGTAAATATGCTAAACAATGGATTATAGGCCTTGTTACCTGCAGTATTTTATTTATTTATAAGAACATATATAGACCTTAAGACAATTCTCCGATATTCAATTTTCTGAAACTCACTTTCCGGAATTAATTCAATAAGGCTAATGAGTAAATCGGTATTGTTAGGGTCACTTTGTAGATGGCCTCCTATATTATAAATTTTATATCGAAAGTCATTTTTGTCAACCAATTTGTATAATTCCACAAGAGCGGAATAACATCCTAGGTCTTGATATATGCTGTCCACAAATTCTCTTTCAAGTCGATCTCCTTTAACAAATTTAAGTTCGTTATTCTTTATCTGGTTTTTAGATATTAAAGTGTGTGTCAATTTGAGATAAGAAGCTTTGTCTACATTTTCTAACAGTCCAATTTGGAGTAAGCCGTTTTCAAATCCCATTAGGGCGTTTTTATATTCAAATTGCTGGTCTTTGGGCACAGACAACAATTTTACTCTTTGCTCAAGCTTTGCATTGTAGCACATGTCCAACTTTTGATCGAACATGATATTCTCATGGGTTGCCTTACAAGAGCCAAGAACAAGTATTAATATGACAAATATTTTATTCAATATTGCAGGTAACGTCTCGGCTATGGTTAGTACGGGAATTAAAAGTAATTATTTTCCGAATAAGCACTTAGCCAAAACTTTTTATTTTGTTTTATCTTTTTTGTCCTAAAGCCAAATCAAAAGATTTGGCGGACTTGGGTTTAAACACTAACCTTTGTGTTAAGCACTAAAACCCGTATTAATTATAGCCATTGTTAGGCACAGTTTTTTATTTTCAGTCGACTTTTTTCAATTCCAAGTTTATCTTATTTTCAGTCAAAAACGATTTAAATAAATCAAAGTCATTAAATTCAGTCGTATTTTTTATTATAATTTCAGGATTAGGTATTTGGTCATAATTGTTCTTAATTACCCAATATTTAAAATCCGATTTCGCTCTTTTATTTCCTGATTTGGCTATAATCCAGTATGTATTATGAGATATTTCCAAAACAGTCATCGGAACTATTTCCGAACCTGTATTCGCGCATTTTTCTTTTTTATATAGAATTCGTCTGTCCACATTATCAAATTCCGATAGATAAATGTTGTTTCCAAGGTGATTTTCTTTTGTTCCGAAACAGCAAGAATTCAGTACAACTAATAAAGTCAAATTGATAAATATTAATCTCGTTTTCATTGGTTGCTCAAATTGTGCCTAACGGTTAGGCTATGATTCCGTTGTTGAGATTTGATGTTAATTAAATCGAGCTTGGGATCATGCCGGACTAAAGTACGAAAACTTTTGAATTGTAATAAATATGCTAAACAATGGATTATAGGCCTTGTTGTGCTCAGTTTTTATTTCCAAACTTCCCACCACTTTTTAGTTACGGTTTCTTTATCGTAGTTATCTGCATAGCCCTTATAATTCAATACCATCTTGGCATGATGGGCAACCAAAAAATATTTATGGTCTACAAATTGTTCAATTTTTTTATTGATCCTTTCACTATCAAATTTTATTAAATCCATAAATACGATTCCGTCAATCTCATATAAGAATTCCAATTTCTGAAATTCCTCATATGCAATTTTTTCCATCTCTGAATTGCCATTCCTTAGGTCATTTACTAAGCTTACCCATTTGATTTTTTCAAATGTCGACGAAGCCTTTTTAAGTCTGTCTCTCAGCCCAGGAATTGACCACTCAGAGTTCAAGAAGACCAAAGTTTCCCCAATTAAAAAATCATCTTGGTCGGCAAGCATTTCAATTAGTCCTTTTTCAACATTTTCCAATTCCTGTGGACTCAATTCGGCAAGTAATTTTTGATTAGAGAATCCTTCCCTTTCTTCTCTGGTTGGAGGTGGAATTATTCGTTTTAAAAGCTTGTCTGTTTTGGACATTTTAGAAATTGAGCACAACGTTTAGGCTATGATTCCGTTGTTGAGATTTGATGTTAATCAAATCGAGCTTGGGATCATGCCGGTCTAAAGTACGAAAAGTTTTGAATTGTAGTAAATACACTAAACAATGGATTATAGGCCATGTTAGCGCCTGTGGTGACGCCCAGGCCAAGGTGAAGGCCAACTAGATTCTAATTATGCTTGTAGCCTTTTATAAATTGCCTTTTTAAGGTCAGACAAGCGGAGCATTGCGTACTGCTTACGAACAGATTGGCAAGGCAATTTAAAAAGGTTCAGCTTTGCCCGAGCCACTGTCTACTATTTTATTCAAAGTGCCCCTCCGTAATGCTTTGTTTTTAATTGCACCATTGGCGCTAACGTTTGGGTAAAGTGAGTCTATTCACTTTATGTCTATTTTGCCCTAAGGTAGTAAATCCTCGATATCTTTGAAAGAATTTGTGGCTACATAGGTGTAAATTTCTGTTGTCTTGGTAGAGCCGTGTCCCAATAACAACTGAATATAACGCAGGTCAGTGCCATTTTCCAAGAGGTGGGTGGCAAAACTATGCCTTAGCATATGTGGGGTTACTTTTCTTTGGATCCCTGCTCTGGACGCAGCCTGGTACACTATTTGTAAAATACTGGAACCGCTATAGGGTCTGCCATTAGGACCTTCAAACAGATAATGCAGCGGCTTGGTGTAGGAATAATAGGATCTCAGGTCCCCGAGCACACTTTTGCTCAATACCGTATATCTATCCTTGTTCCCTTTGCCCTGGGTCACCTTTATCATCATGCGGTCACTGTCTATATCCTTTATCTTAAGGTTCAGGACTTCGCCCCTTCTCAGACCAGAGGCGTATAAAAGGCCCAAAATGGCCCTGTGTTTCATGTTTTTGGTAGCTTTTATCATGTCCGCCACCTCTTGTTTTGATAGGACCGAAGGCAGTTTCCGTTTTTTGCGTGGCCGCTCAATACTGTAGAATCTATTGGGCAGCCCCAGGACAATTTCGTAGTAGAATTTAATGCTGTTGATGGCCTGGTTGACATAGGAATGGGATTTGCCATCCCTGACCAGGGTGTGAAGGTAGGAGCGTATGTCCCCTTCGTGCAATAGTTGGGGATCCGTTCCTGCATGGGCCTTGAGGAACTGTTCAAAACAGGAGATATAGGTGCATATGGTGTTTTCCGCGTACATTTTTAGTTCCAGTTTCTGTAAATATTCAGGCGGACAAATAGTATGTACCCTTATTCTGTCTATTTGGTGGGATGTCGCTTTTTGTTCCTGTTTCCCCGTAGGTAATTTCTCGAAAAAATGGGCGCAATTCAACCAGGCCACCCCTCTGAAGGTTTTAAAGATCTGGCCGAGGTGGTCCTTGGTATGGGGGATATGGAACAGTTGATATTCATTGCTGAAAGAAATGTCCGGTAAGCTCTGGGCCATGGCATTCAATACCTTGTCCGAGTAGAACTGAAGTCCAATCCGGCGCTGTTCGGCAATGACAAGATGTTTTAGGGTGATGTTTTTTAATCGGTCCATTAATGATCTTTTATGAAAAAGTAGCTGATTGAGAGGTTGTTACGGTATATTATGCGTATATTATTCGAATAATATACTTTTAATGGAAAATGTCAGGCGGTGCAAAAGTTGCCAAAAGGAATTGACCGGAAGGAAGGATAAGCGCTATTGTGATGTTTATTGCAAAAGTGCCCACCAATACCAAGTGACCAAAACTACAGGGGGTACGTTGTTCAGGCAGATCGATAGCCAATTGAAAAAGAACAGGGCCATACTAAAAGGCTACAACAAATCTGGTATGGCCAAAGTACGATCCGAAGTGTTGTTGAAGGAAGGGTTCGATCCCAATTTTTTCACCCATTACTGGAAAAATCAAAAGGGGGATGTGTATTTGTTTGTGTACGAATACGGATTTCTAAAAAGAAACGAGAGGGGAAGCGATAAATATGTGCTGGTGCTTTGGCAGGAATATATGAAACCCCCTAAAACCAAAGCAACTCCCTGAAAATTCAAGAAGTATGTATCAGTTGATAAATTATCGGTAAAAAGGCCGATTAACTGAGTAAATCATGGCCTAATAGAAAGTCCTAAACAAAAAAAAACTCCGGTAATCAGCCGGAGTTTATTCATCAATCAAAAAACGAACAGTCATGATAACTGTTGTTATGGTATGCAAATTACAACTAAATTACCAAGACACCAATAGGGCAGGGCAAGATTGTAACGTTGCCTTGGGCTAGCCCAAATATGTTTTTAATATCTTACTTCTAGAAGTGTGTTTTAACCTTCTAATCGCCTTTTCCTTAATTTGGCGAACTCGTTCCCTTGTAAGGTCAAAAGTTTCTCCAATTTCTTCCAAGGTCATAGAATGCTGTCCCGCAAGACCAAAGTACAAACGGATCACATCCGCTTCCCTTGGTGTTAAGGTTTCCAAAGCACGCTCTATTTCCGTACGTAACGATTCATGCAACAATTCCCTGTCAGGATTTGGAGACTCCCCACTACGCAATACATCGTAAAGGTTAGAATCTTCCCCATCAATCAAAGGAGCATCCATGGATACGTGACGCCCAGAATTCTTTAAAGATTGTTTTACGTCCTCAACGGTCATATCCAATTCTTTTGCGATCTCTTCTGCAGAAGGCTGTCTTTCGTGAGCCTGCTCCAAGAAAGCAAAGGTTTTGTTGATCTTGTTGATGGAACCAATTTTGTTCAATGGCAAACGCACTATACGCGACTGTTCTGCCAATGCCTGTAATATGGACTGACGAATCCACCATACGGCATAAGAGATAAATTTAAAACCCCTTGTTTCGTCAAAACGCTGTGCAGCCTTGATCAATCCCAAATTACCTTCATTGATCAAATCGGGTAGGGTAAGTCCTTGGTTTTGATATTGCTTGGCAACAGAAACGACAAAACGAAGGTTTGCCTTGGTCAATTTCTCAAGTGCGGCTTGGTCGCCGGCCTTGATACGTTGTGCCAATTCTACTTCTTCATCTGCTGTAATAAGGTCTACTTTGCCAATTTCTTGCAAGTATTTGTCCAAGGAGGCGGTTTCCCTGTTGGTAACCTGTTTTGTAATCTTAAGCTGTCTCATTTAGGTTTTTCCTTTCTAAAAATTAGATGCGCAATACAAAGACTGCATAAGGTTATACGTTGAAAAACTAGAAATGTTACAATTAATTGATATTAATTTCAAATTTCGGTCAAAATACCCCCTTTTAACAGTAAAAAGCCCCAACGGATTCCGTTGGGGCTTTATATTTATAGCAATAGATTGAGTCTTAGTCCCTTCTTGGCTTGCGATCTCTATCGCTACCACGTCGGTCACTTCCTCTTCTATCATTTCCACGATCTTCACGTGGTGGTCTTTCTTTGAAACCTTCTGGTTTTGGCAATAACGCCTTACGGGAAACCTTATCTTTTCTGGTCCTAGGATCCACTCCAAAATATTTCACATCAAAAACGTCACCCATGTTTACTACATCGGATACATTTTCTGTGCGTTCCCAAGCCAATTCTGATACGTGCAACAATACTTCATTCCCTGGGGCATCCATATATTCTACAACAGCACCAAAGTCGAGCATCTTAATAACCTTCACTTCGTAAACGCTACCTACAGCTGGCTTGAACATCAAGGAATCTATTTTTGCCAATACAGCATCAATACCATCCTGATTTGTTCCCAAAATTTCAACAATACCTTCTTCGGTAACAGGATCTTCATTGATAACAATGGTACAACCTGTTTCTTTTTGAAGTTCTTGGATCACTTTTCCACCAGGTCCGATCAAGGCACCAATGAATTCATTAGGAATAGTACGCGTTACCATTTTTGGAGAATGTGGTTTCACATCTTCGTTTGGTGCAGCAATAGTTTCCGTAAGCTTTCCAAGGATATGGATACGACCTGCTTGTGCCTGCTTTAATGCATTTACAAGAATTTCGTAAGACAATCCTTTTACTTTAATATCCATCTGGCAAGCGGTGATCCCGTCTGCAGTTCCGGTTACTTTAAAGTCCATATCCCCCAAGTGATCTTCATCACCCAAGATATCGGATAGAACAGCATATTTACCTGTGTCACCACCAGAAATCAATCCCATGGCAATACCAGATACTGGTTTTGTCAATTGTACCCCGGCATCCATTAACGCCATTGTTCCGGCACAAACCGTTGCCATGGAAGAAGAACCGTTAGATTCCAATACCTCGGAAACAACACGTACAGTATAAGGACAATCCGCAGGGATCATTCCTTTTAAAGCGCGTTGGGCCAAGTTACCATGTCCTACTTCTCTTCTTGAAGTACCACGTAAAGGTCTTGCCTCACCTGTACAGAAAGGAGGGAAGTTATAATGTAGGTAGAATGTCTCCTCACCTTCGTAAGATGGCATATCTATTTTGTTGGCTTCTCTAGAAGTACCTAAAGTTACCGTGGCCAAAGCCTGGGTCTCACCTCTTGTAAAGATGGCAGAACCATGGGTAGAAGGTAGGTAATCTACCTCACACCAGATTGGTCTGATCTCGTCAGTCTTTCTTCCGTCCAAACGAAGACCTTCATTTAAGGTAAGGTCACGGATGGCGGCTTTCTCTGCTTTTGAATAATATTTAGAAACCAAAGCTCCAAAATCGGCCATTTCCTCTTCAGAAAAAGTGGCTTTTATTTCTTCCTTGATCTCTTGAAAAGAAGCGCTACGTTCATGCTTGGCAGATCCGGCTTTTGCTACTGCATACACCTTATCATAGGCCATATCATGAATTTTCTTAGCCAATTCTTCGTCTTCCCTTTCAGTTTCGTACTCACGTACTTCTTTCTTGCCAAATGCTTCGGCAAGTCTCAATTGGGCAGCACATTGTATTTTGATGTGGTCATGAGCGAATTTAATGGCTTCCACCATTTCTTCTTCACTAATTTCTTTCATCTCACCTTCTACCATCATTACAGAGTCAGCAGAAGCTCCGATCATCATATCGATATCAGATTCTTTTAACTGTGCTCTTGTAGGGTTGATGACGAATTCTCCATTGATACGACCAACTCTTGCTTCAGAGATAGCACATTCAAAAGGAAAATCTGAAAGTTGTATTGCCGCTGAAGCTGCCAAACCGGCCATTGCTTCTGGCATAACGTCATCATCATGAGACATTAATTGGATCATCACCTGGGTTTCAGCGTGGTAATCTTTTGGGAACAAAGGACGAAGAACACGGTCAACCAATCTCATGGTCAATACCTCTCCATCACTTGGTCTTGCTTCTCTTTTGAAGAAACCTCCTGGATAACGACCAGAAGCTGCGAATTTTTCACGATAATCTACGGTTAAAGGTAGAAAGTCAACATCGCTTTGTTTGTAGTTGGAAACAACTGTACATAATAACATACATTTTCCTGACTGGACAACAACAGAACCATGGGCCTGTTTTGCCAATTTTCCGGTTTCGATAGAAATTTCCCTACCGTCCCCAAGGTCAATGACCTCTTTAAAAACTTTTGGAATCATAAATTTTAATTAGAACCTGCGAATTACAGATTAGTTAAACAATGGTCTTTTCGTCTTACCTAGACGGACTGTGTTGTTGTGTTGTTGTTGTGTGTTGGACCAATGAAAAACTATTTGCAAGCTTTTTGTTTCGCCTCAAATTGTTGATTTTGAGGATATTGTATTGGGCTTTCTTCAGTATTGAAGTCAACCTATAAAAAAAAGGGAAGCTTAGCTTCCCCTTTTAAAATTATTTTCTGATGTTCAATTCTTTGATAATAGCACGATATCTTGTGATATCCTTTTTGATCAAATAATCTAATAGGCTTCTTCTTTTACCTACCAACATAACTAGGGAACGCTCAGTGTTGAAATCCTTACGGTTTCTTTTTAAGTGCTCAGTTAAGTGGTTGATTCTGTGTGTGAACAAAGCGATTTGTCCTTCTGCTGAACCTGTGTTCTTCTCAGATTCGCCGTGTTTTTTAAAGATCTCTGCCTTTACTTCCTTAGTTAAATACATTCCAATATTATTTAATGATTTTTATGTATGTGATTGATTTTCAACCAGGGCGCAAAGATAGACTTTTTTTTAGAATCTGTCCGCATCCAATATATTTTTTAGGGCACAGATTAAACTTTTTCAAAAAACTGGCGTCCTAATACCAAACGTTAAGAAAATGTTATAGTGGAAGGAGCGATAAACGATCGTACCCGTTAGCTAGCAGAGGAATCGCGAATTGCACTTGACATACGTAAATCAATTAAATATAATAAAATGAAAAATAGTCTCAAAATCTCGAATTTAACAGGTGTAGTGCTTATGGCATTATTGGTATTGGCCTCCTGTGCCAAAGATGAATCTCCGGTCTTTTCAGAAGAAGCAACCTTTGATGTGGCCGAACTTAAGACCAGCGATGAAGCGGAATTGATTTCGGAAGAAATATCCAATATCGGGGAAGATGTTTATGCGACCGAGGAAATTAAGGCAACCTCTAAGGCCGATTATGCCTCCAATTACCTACCAGATTGTGTTACCATTACCACTGTGGTGACCAGTAACTCCAAGGAAACCACTATCGATTTTGGGGAGGGCTGTGAACTGCCCAATGGAAATCTGCTAAGTGGCATTATCTTTATGAGCTATGCGAAGGATATGGACATGGCCACCAAGACCATTGCACTCTCCCTTGAAAACTTCACCTTTAACGGGGTTGCTGTGGAAGGAAGCTCCAGTCTTGTAAGGATGCGCTCTAATGATAACGGTAATCCACAGTCCGATGCCGTGGCAAATTACAGCGGGGAATGGCCCGATGGCAGCACCGCCAGCTTTACGGGAAATAGGACCAGGGAATGGATAGAAGGTTATGGTTCTGGTTTTTGGGGAGATAATGTGTTCCTTATTTCTGGCCAGGGTACATTTACCGGAAAAATGGGGAACGTGTTCTCCAAGGAAACTGTAGCCCCTTTGAGACGAGAACTGTCCTGTAGATTTATTGTGAGTGGGGTATTGCAGTTTTCTAAGAATGATGCTACCGCCAGTCTGGATTTTGGTGATGGTAGTTGTGATGCCAAAGGTCTGCTTACCTATCCCAATGGGGATGAAGAGGAAATCTTTCTAAGAAGGTTCAACAAGTAAAGTGTATAAAAAAAGCCCTGATGGTTTCATCAGGGCTTTTCTATTATGCTTGTTTTCTAATGGGATTGTTTTGTATCAAATCTATATATTGATTGATCTTTCTTTTAAGATCCCTTCTATGTACAATGAAATCTAAAAATCCGTGTTCCTTCAGGAATTCTGCAGTTTGGAAATCTTCTGGCAATTCTTTTCCAGTAGCTTCCTTTACTACTCTAGGGCCAGCAAAACCAATCAAGGCACCTGGTTCTGAAATGTTGATATCACCCAACATCGCATAGGACGCAGTAGTACCTCCTGTGGTAGGATCTGTACATAAGGAAATATAAGGTAGTCCGGCTTCTGCCAATTGAGCCAGTTTAGCCGATGTTTTGGCCAATTGCATCAAAGACAGGGCGGCTTCCATCATACGGGCACCACCAGACTTGGAAATCATGACAAAAGGTAATTTCTTTTTGATTGAATAATCAATTCCCCTTGCTATTTTCTCTCCCACAACACTCCCCATGGAACCACCAATAAAGGCAAAATCCATACAGCAGATCACAACATCCTTGCCCATAGATTTACCTACCGCCGTTCTTACGGCATCCTGTAAACCTGTTTTGGCTTGTGCAGCTTTCAATCTTTCAACATATTTTTTGGTATCCTCAAATTGTAATGGATCCTTGGATGTCAATTTTGCGTCCAATTCCTTGAACTTATTGTCATCAAACAAGATTTGAAAATATTCCTTGCTCCCAATCCTTACGTGATAATCATCTTCGGGACTTACATAAAAGTTTTTGGCCAGTTCATCTGCCTCTACAATTTTACCTGTAGGAGATTTGTACCATAATCCTTTTGGGGTGTCCTTTTTCTGATCAGTGGCAGTCTGTATTCCTTTTTCCTTTCTTTTAAACCAAGACGACATAGGCTGAATATTTAATTTAGACCGTTACCGGATCTTATAATGTATTAACGTTATTTAAATCTTCAAAAGCTTTTTTCAATCTTTCAACAAATGTTTTTTCACCTTCGCGTAACCATACTCTAGGATCGTAATACTTTTTGTTGGGCTCGTCCGCTCCGTTTGGATTTCCGATCTGTGATTGTAAATAGTCTTTTTTCCCTTGGATGTAATCTCTGATCCCTGTAAGGAAAGCGTATTGTAGATCTGTATCAATGTTCATTTTGATAACACCGTAGCTGATACCTTCACGAATTTCTTCAACCGAAGATCCGGAACCACCATGGAATACAAAATCGATGTGATTGTGCTCCACGTTGTATTTTTTAGAGATATACTCCTGAGAGTTCTTTAATATTTTTGGGGTCAGTTTTACGTTACCTGGCTTGTAAACACCATGCACGTTACCAAAAGCAGCTGCAATAGTAAATCTTGGGCTAATTTTGGAAAGCTCCTCATAAGCGTAGGCCACCTCTTCTGGTTGGGTGTACAATTTAGAATCATCCACATCCGTGTTGTCAACACCATCTTCCTCACCACCGGTGATTCCCAATTCTATTTCCAAGGTCATTCCCATCTTGCTCATTCTCGCAAGATATTTTTTACAGATTTCAATATTCTCTTCAAGAGGCTCTTCGGAAAGATCTATCATATGTGAGCTGTACAATGGCTTGCCTGTTTCAGCGAAATGTTTTTCACTGGCATCCAAAAGACCGTCTATCCAAGGTAATAATTTCTTGGCACAGTGGTCTGTATGCAATATTACGGTAGCGCCATAAGCTGCTGCCAATTCATGTACGTGCTTGGCTCCGGCAACAGCACCTAATATGGCTGCTTGTTGTCCGTCATTGGACAAACCTTTACCAGCGTTGAACTGGGCTCCTCCGTTAGAGAATTGTATGATAACTGGGGCATTTAAACTGGCAGCAGTTTCTAGAACACCATTGATAGTGTCAGAACCAATTACGTTAACTGCGGGTAATGCAAACCCTTTTTCTTTTGCGTAGTTAAAGATTGCTTGGACTTCATCACCTGTAGCAACTCCTGGTTTAATATTATGCGCCATAATTTTTTTATGTATTTGTTTCTATGATTGGAATGCACAAAAGTAATAAAATTATTAGGTCTAAAAAGGATAATTTATACCTATGTTAAACACGGCGTTGCCAAAATTGTAGTCCCTGAACCATCTTTTGGCGGGTTCTTCTGCCGGATTATACGTTTTAAAACCAGTGTCTAAGCGAAAAACGAAGTAAGTGAAGTCATAACGCAGGCCAAAACCGGTACCAAGGGCAATATCACCAAAAGAACTTAAATTGTTAAATGTGGCCTCGGGGTTTTCCACATCATCAAAAACGTTCCATATGTTGCCGGCATCCGCGAAAAGGGCCCCCTTAATGTCCCCTGCAATAGGGAATCTGTATTCTAGGTTAAAGGCAAGTTTAAGGTTGGCCTCGTTAAAGTCATTTAAATTTTCTGTCGTACCAGGGCCAAGGGAATATGCGTTCCAAGCCCGGTTATCATTGGAGCCACCGGCAAAATAACTGCGGACAAAGGGCACGTTGTCAGAATTGCCATATGGGACGGCCAATCCAAAAAAGCTTCTAAAGGCAATTACATTGGATCGGGCGAGGTCCCAGTGTTTGATATAATCGAATTCTGTTTTGAAATATTCGGAGTAGGGTACCCCGAACACCAGATTTTTGCCATTGTCATTCTGACTGAACGGGATCACATTTTTCAGGGCTGACAAGAGCGCACCGGCACTCTCAATTTTCATTCTAAATTGATAAAATTCGTTATCGGTGATGCCCTGTTTGTTGTTTTTGGTGAAGGTGTAGTTACCGGCAAAGATCAGGTTGTTTTCTGTAAGCCTCACCCTACGCTCTTCCAGGCTGCGAACGTCACTAAAATTGTCAGGCGATAAATTAAAACGTCCCTCCTCCAGAACCGCTTCGGTGAATCCTTTGGTCCCATCCGGGATGCTCAATTGAAGATTGTCTTCTTCAAAAAATTCGGAGACGGTAGGGTCAGATTCAAAGGCATCAAGGGCTATATTGTTGAGACGGTCAAAGCTGTTGTTGTAAACATTGTAAAACCGATCCTGGTTTAAGTTTCGAACATACTGGATATTGATCAGTTCAATGTTGTGTCTTTTGGTTTCTGTAGGGGACCAGTTATACCCATAAATAGTGTTCAGGGCATTTTTATCCAAGCCTATATTTTTTTGAAAGCTTGTTCCTATAGATATTTTGGTCTGGGGCAACATATAATAGGGGATGATCTTGTTGGTGCTAATAAAAGGGAGCCACAACCTGGGGAAATTTAGATTGATGTCCCCACCTATTTCGGTAACGTACTTTTCATCGGAGAGGGAAGCATCACTTAAGAGTCCCACGGATCCCCTTGCTGACAAACTCAAGGTTTCCGCACCTCCAAAAACGTTTCTGGTCACCAAGGAAGAGCTAAATGCGAGCCCGGCATATTGTATGTTGGAATGGGTGACATCCGTATCCAATTGCAGGGAGTATTTGGGCCTTGCAGAGAGATAGATATTGGCATCTATCTTACTCTGGGTGCTGTCCACAATAAAATCAATATTCGGGTATTTAAATGTATTCAGGTTGGCAATTTGCCTATAGGTGCGTATTCTGTCCAGCTCCCTGTAAATACTGTCTTTTTTGATAAATATGGCGTCTGTGAGCGCTTTTGGTTTGTAGCGCAACTTTCCTTTGTAATAGATAGTGTAATTGTTGTAATCAATGGATTGTAGGGAGTCCTCATTTGTATCAAAAAGGTAATCCGCATATATATTTACCTTCTTGAACCGGTGCACGTAATATTTGGAAGTGGTCACCGTGTTCTCATCACGTTTTCTAAGATCTTGAATACTCATTTCCACATCTAATTTCTGGTCATCGCTGGCCTTTGTGGTGTCCCTGAGTATCTCATAGGAAATGGAGCTTTCCTGAAAACCATAAATCCCGGTATTTCTGAAAATATTGGTAAGTCGCTCCCGCTCATTGTTGAAATCTGCAATATTGAACTGTCGGCCTCTTTTTACCAAGGAGTTCTTGGCATTTAGTTGGTAGATGGAATCAACGGCCGGAGATGATATTTTTTTAGAAAAACTGTCAATAATAAAGGGATCGCCCAAAGTTAACTGGTAGTCAATGGCCGCGCGCTGCTTTCTTTTGCTGCTGTCCAATTCATAGGTTGCATTGGCGTTAAAATAACCTTTGCCCCCATAAAAGGCCTTAAGGCGCTCCAAGGATTTTCTTGTTCTGGAGGTGTCAATGATCACCGGGGCCTCCCCAATTTGTTTTAACCACTCACTATACCCTTTCACCATAAAGGATTCCCCAAGTCTGGCCACTTGTTTTTTGGATAAAAGGTTGTTGAGGCGCTCTTCTCTTTTGTCATTTTTGTGGAGCCAAGCCTGATAGGAGGAATCTGGATCCTTTTTTGCTAGATTGTAAAGGTGCAATCGCAAGGGATATCCCAAGAGTGCGCTGTTCGGTTTTTGAAAGATAAGACTCTGGGCGTCCTCACTGGTAACTTTTTCCCCATCGGCATAAATGGTGTTTTTGGTAAGTAAAAGCTCATCATCTTCCACCCTTTTAAGCGCATTGCAAGAGGTGATTGCGATACCTAGCAATAATAAACCTATTTTTGCAGTGTGATTTTTTAAACTAAAAGGGGTCCTCATAGAGATCAAAAATACATTATTTGTATGGTTGTTAAAAGCCAAATAAAATTTATAAAAAACCTACAGCAAAAAAAGTACCGAAATGAACATAAGTTGTTTGTTGCAGAGGGTATAAAGTTGGTCCGGGAACTGTTGGCTTCAGATTTTGAGGTCTATGGAATTTACACAACAGATCTTGGTTTGTTGCAGGATACGGAGGGTGTGGAGCACATTTCGGAATCCGAACTTCAGAAAATGAGCGGCCTTAAGTCACCCAATAAGATTTTAGCAGTTTTTCATTTTCCAACCGAAAGGGAGCTTAAGGTTACGGATTGGGTCGTGGTGCTTGATGATGTTAGGGATCCCGGTAATTTGGGGACCATCATTCGTTTGTGCGATTGGTTTGGAATTGATCAGTTGGTCTGTTCCCTGAATACGGTAGATTGTTTTAATCCAAAAACACTTCAGGCCACCATGGGTTCTGTAAGCAGGGTGAATATTATTTATACCGATGTGGTCCGTTTTCTTAAAAGAACGGAAATGCCCGTTTATGGAGCTTTCATGGACGGAAATACTGTTTATAAAGAAGAATTCCCTAAAAATGGGGTACTGGTCATGGGGAATGAAGCCAATGGCGTAAGTGCTGAGGTGGAAGCCTTGATCGCTAAAAAAATTGCCATTCCTCAGTTCGGGAAAAGTAATACGGAAAGTTTAAATGTTGCTACGGCTACGGCAATACTTTTAAATGAAATAAGAAGGGGGTAGACTTCCTCTTATTCAAAGGTGAAATTCACAAAAAGCCCTCTTGTTTTCATGGATTCTATATTGCCTGTCCAAGCGCTATTGGGGTCATTGTCCCTAATAAGTTCATCTGTGAGGCCAAATACGCCTCTAATGGATGGTGTGAATTTAAAGTACTCCGTATAAAAATCGATTCCAAAACCCATTTCATAGGCATAGGTATTTTTCTTCATCCTGAAAGTTCCACTGCTGTTGTCATCCAGACTTTCTTCATTGCTCCCTAAATTTAAGGAGGTAGAAAGCCCGCCAATTAAAAATGGTTTCCAGTTCCCCAATCTTCGGGTACTGACCTTTAATAGGAGCGGAAAATTCACATAGGTAGATTTTACCTCCCTGATTGCTTCGTTTTCACTGGTGAATCCTGGAAATCCTAGGGTGCGCGACGTATAGGTAAGCCCTGGTTCGAATCTCAGGTCTAAGAACTCGTTGAACCGCAACTCTCCGATGAGCCCAACATTAAAGCCCATGGATTTTTGTACCAAGACATCCCCAAGGTCGTTCTTATAGTCAAACTTAAAATCATATTGGTTAAAACCAAGATAGTATCCCCAATTTAACGGGTGTTTATCCTCGTTTTCCAGGTTCATTACTGGTTTCTCGTTGAACTGTGCCCTAGAGGCAAAGCTGCATAGCATTACTCCGAGCAAGAGAAAAAATTTAATCTTCATACGCCTATTTTGTAGCAACATATATGGATGCGACCCCAAAGGTTTGGGGTTTGTTCGCTACTCCTATAAACCCAATTTTTTGTAAAATATTGTTGAACTCTTGACCATGTGGAAAAACAGCGGCCGATTCGGATAAATAAGCATAGGCAGAGTCGTCCTTGGAGAACAATCGTCCTATTTTGGGAAGGATGTTTTTTGTGTAAAAGTGATATCCCTGTTTAAAAGGAGTTTTTGTGGGTACGGATGTCTCCAAGACCACAAAAGTGCCTCCGGGTTTTAAAACACGGTAGATCTCTGCCAATCCCTTTTCCAGATTGTCAAAATTTCTTACCCCAAAGGCTACGGTAACGGCATCAAAGGAATTTTCCTTAAAAGGTAAGTCTTCACTGTCCCCAACCACCATTTCAATGGTGCTGGCCAACTTCTTTTCATTGATCTTCTTTTTGCCAACTTCCAACATGCCCGCAGAAATGTCCAGGCCTACTATTTTTTTAGCGCCGGTCTCCACTAGGTTGATGGCCAGGTCTCCTGTACCAGTGGCAATATCCAAAATGCTCTGAGGTTGTTTTTTCTTTAAAATGGCAACGACGCGTTTTCTCCATTTTATGTCGATCCCGAAGGAGATGACCCTATTAAGGCCGTCATAATTCGTAGAAATCGTATCAAACATTTTTGTAACCTGTTCTTTTTTCCCGAGGGAAGAATCCTTGTATGGGGTTACCTTTTTACTCATAACAACAATTTTTGGCAAAGATACTATAAAGACGCAATCTTGGGGGTAGATCGTTTAGTTTATCCAATAAACCGATATCCTGTTGCTAATTACTTTGTTAATTAAATAGGATGAGTATAAATTTATGTAATTTTGCAGTGCAGAATATGTAAAAATTTTTCATCAAAAAAGCCGATTGACAGCGAATGTGTCGCTCTTGGAAAATTATCTTTTGTTCGGGTTTATCGTCGGCGTTTACCCAGATTTATGAAAAAACAAGTTATTTAGCGAATGAAAATTATAATTGCGGGAGCAGGTGAAGTAGGTTTTCATTTGGCAAAGTTGCTCTCATACGAATCTCAAGACATCACCCTGATAGATACTAACAAGGAAAGCTTGGCCTATGCGGATAGCCATTTGGATATTCGTGTTCTTAAAGGCGATGCCACTTCCATTTCGGTTCTAAAGGATGCACAAGTAGATCGTTCTGACCTTGTCATTGGGGTAACGGCATCTGAAACCACAAACCTAACCTTGTGCCTATTGGCAAAGCAGCTGGGTTGTAAAAGGACCATCGCAAGAATTTCCAATGCGGAATTTATTCACAATAAAGATGAAATAAAATTCTCCGAGCTGGGGATTGATGAACTAATTTCCCCTGAAGCCCTGGCGGCGACGGAAATACAACTGTTGTTGAACCAATCTGCTTTTAACAATACCTATGAATTTGAGAATGGTGCTTTAATAATGGTGGGGGTCTCCTTGCCCAAACAGGCTCCTTTTATTGGTAAAATGGTAAAGGATGCGGCAAATATATTCCCAGAGCTGCATTTTATGCCCATTGCCATTCAGCGTACGGGTACTCAATACACTCTGATTCCCAGGGGGGATACCGAATTTAAATCGGAAGATCAGGTGTATTTTATTACTTCTAGGGAAGGGGTAGATGAGCTGTACAAGTTGACTGGTAAGACAAAGACCGAAATTAAGAACGTAATGATTCTAGGTGGGAGCAAGGTGGGCTATAAGACCGCTAGGGACCTATGCATCAATAAGTTCAACGTAAAATTGATAGAAAAGGATAAGGAAAAAGCTTTCGATCTTGCCGATGACCTGCCAAATGCCCTAATTATTAATGGGGATGGAAGGAACGTGGAATTGTTGGAAGAGGAGAATCTGGAAGCCATGGATGCCTTTGTAGCGGTAACGGGGAATTCGGAAACCAATATCATGTCCTGTTTGGTGGCCAAATCCAAGAATGTCAAAAAAACCATCGCCTTGGTGGAAAATATGGATTACTTCCAGTTGTCACATTCCATTGGGATAGACACCCTTTTAAATAAAAAGCTGCTAGCGGCAAACAATATATTCAGACACATACGAAAAGGTGAGGTCGTGGCGCTTACCAGACTTAATAACCTCAATGCAGAGATTCTGGAATTTATTGTAAAACCAACATCCCAGGTTAATGGTAAGAATATTAAGGATCTCGATTTCCCTAGAGAAGCCACCATTGGTGGGGTTATCAGGGAAGGAAAGGGAGTTATCGCGTTGGGAGATTTTAAAATAGTGCATGGGGACAGGGTAGTGGTATGTTGTTTGCCAAGCGCTATTCCCAAAATAGAAAAGCTATTTTTATAGGATGGCTTTAAATTCCAAAATAATCATCCACCTTATGGGACTGCTGTTGCTCTGCAATGGCTTCTTTATGCTCATGGCCGCTTTGGTTAGTGGTATTTATGAGGATGGGGTGACCTTGGATATTACCTTGGCGGCCATAGTGACCATGTTGGTAGGGGTCGTGTCCATGTTTTTTACCAGGGCCCATAAAAAGGAAGTAAAGCGCAAGGAGGGGTATATCATTGTAACCTTTGGCTGGTTGGTGATGTCCGTCTCCGGCATGTTGCCCTATATGTTTTCCGGGGCAATACCAGACGTTACCAATGCCTTCTTTGAAACCATGTCTGGCTACACTACTACGGGAGCATCCATTATGGACGACATAGAGATTATGCCCGAGGGGATCTTGTTCTGGCGTAGTCTTACCCATTGGATAGGAGGGATGGGGATCATTGTCCTTGCCATAGCTATCTTACCTTTGTTGGGGATTGGGGGAATGCAGCTATTTGCTGCTGAAGCGCCAGGGCCAAGTGCAGATAAGCTCCATCCGCGGATTACCGATACGGCCAAAAGATTGTGGCTCATCTATTTTGGCTATACCGTTGCTGAAACTATTCTATTGAAGCTGGCAGGGATGTCTTTTTTTGATGCCATCAACCATTCTTTGGCCACCTTGTCCACTGGAGGGTTCTCCACAAAAAATGCCAGTTTGGCGTATTGGAACGATCAACCTCTTATACAATATATTGTAATCCTGTTCATGTTTTTGGCAGGGAGCAATTTTGTACTCAGTTATTATGCCTTTAAAGGAAAGGTGCAAAAAGTATTGAAGGATGAAGAATTTAAGTACTACACCATCTTTGTCATAAGTTTTACCATCGTATCTGCCTTGGTTATTTATTATAGGGCTAATGTGCCTGAATCGGATTACGAACCAATGGTCTTTGGACATGCTGAGGCAGCTTTTAGGCAGGCTCTTTTTGCAGTGGTCACCGTTATCACGACCACGGGATTTGTTTCCGCCGATTTTACGAGTTGGACACCCTTTTTGACCATCTTCTTTTTTGGTTTATTTTTCTTGGGAGGATCGGCAGGCTCAACAGCCGGTGGTATTAAAGTGATGCGACATTTATTGATCATCAAGAACGGACTCCTCGAATTTAAGAGGACCCTACATGTCAATGCCATTATTCCGGTGCGTTACAATAACAAAACCGTAAAGGAACATATCGTTTACAACATCATCGCCTTTTTTGTGCTGTACATGCTCTCCTTTATTATTGGGGCTTTGGGCTTGGGGTTCATGGGACTCGATTTTGAGTCGGCCATTGGGGGTGCTGCATCTTCCTTGGGGAATGTAGGGCCAGCGTTGGGGAGCCTAAACCCACTGAGCAACTTTAATTCTTTGCCAGCAATTGGTAAATGGTGGTGCTCATTTTTGATGTTGTTGGGGAGGTTGGAACTCTTTACAGTTCTCATTCTGTTTACCCCCTATTTTTGGAAAAAGATATAACATAAAAAAAGCCTGCAACAGCAGGCTTTTTTAGTATTAATGTATTTTATCTTATTAAACCACAGCTTTTATTCTGGCCATGGCATCTTTAAGTTCCTTCTCTGATGCCGCATAAGAAATACGGATACAGTCTGGGTTCCCGAAGGCCTCTCCTGTCACTGTGGCCACGTTGGCATGTTCCAACAGGTATAGTGCAAAATCCGAAGCATTGTTAATGGTAGTGCCTTTTAAGGTCTTTCCAAAGAAGCTGGAAATATTAGGGAACACATAAAATGCACCTTCAGGGACATTTAACTTAAACCCTTCAATTTCACCCAAAAGTTCCAAAACCAAATCGCGCCTTTTGTGGAACTCATCAATCATGTATTGTATCTTGCTCACAGGAGCTTCTAGGGCAGCAATGGTTGCGCGTTGTGCAATAGCATTGGCACCACTGGTAATCTGTCCTTGGAATTTGGTACATGCCTTGGCAATCCAATCTGCTGCACCAATATAACCAATACGCCATCCGGTCATCGCAAAAGCTTTGGATACCCCGTTAACGGTTATTGTTCTTTCGTACATACCATCTATGGAGGCAATACTGGCGTGACCACCTATAAAGTTGATATGTTCGTAAATTTCATCGGAAACGATAAAAATGTTCGGGTGTTTTCTCAAAACTACCGCAAGTCCCTCCAATTCTTCCTTGCTATATACAGATCCACTTGGGTTACAAGGAGAGCTGAACCAAATCATTTTGGTCTTTGGGGTAATAGCTGCTTCCAGCTGCGCCGGAGTCATTTTAAAATCACTTTCAATGGTCGTAGGAACTTCTACGGGCACACCTTCGGCAATCTTTACAATATCGCTATAGCTTACCCAATACGGGGCAGGTAGCAACACCTCGTCTCCTTGGTTCAACATCACCATGGCAACATTGGCCAGGGACTGCTTGGCTCCCGTGGAAACCACAATCTGGTTGAGGTTGTAATCTAAACCATTGTCCCTTTTGAACTTATTGGCAATTGCCTGTTTAAGATCTGCGTATCCATCTACAGGGGAATAGCTGCTGTAATTGTCATCTATCGCCTGTTTGGCAGCTTCCTTGATAAAATCAGGTATATTGAAATCTGGTTCTCCTAAACTTAGTCCAATGATGTCCTTGCCTTCACTTCTAAGTTCCCTTGTTTTGGCAGCCATCGCCAGGGTGGCCGATGTAGCCATGTTTGTAATCCTTTCGGATAAATGATTCGTCATTCGTAGATTAAATTTACTGGTACTGTAGATTAGGTTTTTTACCCAATTCTTTTAAATGTTTGAAGTGCGAAATTATAGCTTTTCTTGTAGTTTTATATTCGTTGTACGGTAAATTAAACTCTTTTGCTGTCTGTTTAACAATTTTGGAGATTTTTGTGTAATGTACGTGGCTGATGTTTGGAAAAATATGGTGCTCAACCTGATGGTTCAAGCCCCCTGTAAACCAGTTGACAAGTCGGTTTTTAGTCCCGAAATTCACGGTAGTGAACAATTGGTGGATGGCCCACGTATTTTTCATGGTACCACTCTTGTCTGGTAACGGCGTCTGTGCATCATTGACAATATGTGCCAACTGGAATACTACGCTCAAAACAACCCCTGCCACATAGTGCATAACAAAGAATCCCAATAAAATTTTCCACCAGGCAATATCCAATACCAACATCGGTAAAACGATCCAGATGGTTGCATAAATAATCTTTGTGATCACTAAGGTGCTCCAATTGGTTGCCGGACTTGGTAATTTGCCATAGGATAATTTGCGCTTCATGTAGCGGTACATTTGTTGGAAATCTGTAGTGATGGCCCAATTGAAAGTAAGAAGACCATAAAGCAATACAGAATAGAAATGTTGGAACCTATGGTATTTGCGCCATTCGGCGTGTTTGGAAAATCTAAGGATGCGTCCTGCTTCCAAATCCTCATCGTGTTCATGGATATTGGTGTAGGTATGGTGCAAAACATTATGCTGTACCTGCCAGTTATAAACGTTGCCTGCCAAGATATAGATGCTGCTCCCCATGATCTTGTTCACCCACTTTTTGGTGGAATATGATCCGTGGTTTCCATCATGCATTACGTTCATTCCAACCCCTGCCATTCCAACACCCATGATGATGGTCAGCAATAGATTTGCCCAATTCGGCAAGCCCAAGGTTAAAATTAGAAAGTAAGGTGCAAGAAACATGGCAAACATTACCGCTGTCTTAATATGTAACCGCCAATTTCCGGTTTTTTTGATATTGTTCTCTTTGAAGTAGTCGTTTACACGCTTATTCAAGGTTCTGAAAAATTGGGTAGAATCCTTCCTTGAAAAGCGAATGGTTTCTTTATCCATGAAGTATAAATTTTTGTAAAGATAACATAAATACGAACTAAAATTGACAAAATGGTATTTTACAACCCATGTATTATGCTATTTTTACCAAAAATTTAACCCGAAATTATGGCTGTTGATCTCATTTATAAATATTTCCCCACCCTTACCGACGAACAGAAAGAACAGTTTGCCAAACTACAGGAGTTGTATCAGGATTGGAATCAAAAGATAAATGTGGTGTCCAGAAAGGATATTGATGAGTTGTACCTACGCCATGTGCTTCATTCTTTGGCCATTGCCAAGGTGCAGCAATTTAATCCGGGAACTACCGTATTGGATGTGGGCACGGGAGGCGGATTTCCGGGTATTCCCCTGGCCATTCTCTTTCCGGAAACGCATTTTACGCTGGTAGATGCCATCGGCAAAAAAATTAAGGTGGTAGAGGAAGTGGTAGAAGGCTTGGGAATCACCAATGTCACCGCTAAAAATATGAGGGTGGAGGAATTAAAGGAGCAGTTCGATTTTATCGTAAGTAGAGCTGTTGCTGCCATGCCCACTTTTGTGCATTGGGTAAAAGGAAAGGTCAAAAAGAACTCTGTCCACGAACGCAGAAACGGTATTCTTTATCTAAAAGGCGGGGATTTAACGGAGGAATTAATGGACTACAAAACAGTAGAAATAATAGATTTGCCCGACTTCTACGAAGAGGAATTTTTCGATACCAAGAAAGTGGTATATCTACCTATGAAATTTAAGGGCTAAGACTTACAGGCTTAGTAAATTGTAATAGGATTCCCTACAATTTTTGGCATATGTTCTAATAAAGTCACCAATTTGACTAAAGAAATTGATGATCTTGTGTACGATACTTACTCTGCGCATTTCTTCCATGATTTTTAGGGTTTTGGTGGTTTTAGGTTACTTAAGTAACGTAAAATACTTCAGAAAATTGTCCTAATTGGAGCGTTTTTTCGCGAAATGCCATTGGGGTTAAGGTCTGTTGATGTTCGGTGAAGTGAAGACTGGATATAAAAAAAATCCGCTAGGAGAAAAAACACCTAGCGGATCTATATATTAAAATATCAGATTATTTATTCTCCCAAGAATGGGTATCTATAATCTTCTGGAGTTACAAAAGTCTCTTTGATCAATCTTGGGGAAACCCATCTTAGAAGGTTCTGTGGTGAACCTGCTTTGTCATTGGTTCCCGATGCTCTTGCTCCACCAAATGGCTGCTGTCCTACAACTGCACCTGTTGGTTTGTCATTGATATAGAAGTTCCCGGCACAATTTTGTAATGCTTTGGTAGCCTCATCAATGGCGTAACGATCTCTGGACAATACGGCCCCTGTAAGGGCATATTCAGAGGTAGAATCCACTAGTTTTAACGTTTCGGACCAATCTTTGTCCTCATAAACATAAATAGTAACCACAGGGCCGAACAATTCCGTTTCCATGGTCGTGTATTTAGGATCAGTGGTCAAGATAACCGTTGGCTCTATAAAATATCCTTTGGATTTGTCATAACCTCCACCAGCTATTATTTCAGCATTTTTATCTGCTTTCGCCTGGTCGATATATTTGGCCAATTTGTCAAAAGATCCTTCATGGATAACAGCGGTGATAAAATTACTCATATCCTCTGGAGTTCCCGGCTTTTTCATAGATGCCAAATCTTCCTTCACAAAATCCAATATTTCTTTGGAAGTAGATTTAGGTAGATACACCCTGGATGCGGCACTACATTTCTGTCCTTGGAATTCAAAGGCACCTCTCACGATTGCTGTGGCCACTTGTTTTGGTTTGGCAGTAGGATGTGCTAGGATAAAATCCTTACCTCCAGTTTCACCTACAATTCTTGGGTAGGTCTTATAGGTGTGAATATTATTTCCAATCTGTTTCCAAATTTCTTTAAAGACATGGGTAGAACCTGTAAAGTGCAACCCTGCAAAATCAGAACTTGCCAAGGCAGTTTCTGTAATCATTACGGGATCTCCGTAAACAACGTTGATCACTCCGTCAGGAAGACCTGCTTCCTTGAAAATATCAACGATTACCTTAGCAGAAAAAATTTGACTGTCACTAGGTTTCCATAAAACCACATTCCCCATCATGGCTGCACTGGCAGGTAAGTTACCGGCAATAGCGGTAAAGTTAAAAGGGGTAATGGCGTATACGAATCCTTCCAAGGGTCTGTATTCTACCCGGTTCCAGATGCCTTCGGCAGAATCTGGCTGCTCTTCGTAAATCTGCGTCATGTACTCCACGTTAAAACGAAGAAAATCTATTAGTTCACAGGCAGCGTCAATTTCAGCTTGAAAGATATTCTTGGATTGCGCTATCATGGTAGCAGCATTCATTTTTGCACGGTAAGGTCCAGCAATAAGGTCAGCGGCCTTCAAAAAGATGGCAGAACGTTGTTCCCAAGTAAGATTGGCCCAAGCCTCTCTAGCTTCCAACGCATTTTCAATGGCTTTGGAAACATGCTTTTTTTCTGCCAAATGGTATTGGCCAACAACATGCTTGTGATCGTGTGGTGGGGACATCGGTCTGGTATTGCCAGTTTTTATTTCCTCACTACCAATATATAGTGGTACGTCCACATTTCCGTCGAAATAGGTCTTGTATTGTTTTAGAACGGCTTCCCTCTCTGGGGTTCCTGGAGCATAACTTTTTATCGGCTCGTTAATTGCTGTGGGGACTTGAAAAAATCCTTTACCCATGGTGCTTTTATTTTAAGTTAAAAATCGCATCAAAGATACTAAATGAAAAATCTACTAAAAACTAAAATGGAGTAAATCAGGAATTTAATTCAAGGCAAAAGGAGCGCTGAATTTAAAAGTGGGTACGTATACCCTGAATTTTTCTGTAGAAGTAAAATTTACCATGTTGTAATGCCCTTTCATAGCGCCTATTGGGGAGGCCAAAAGACATCCAGAACTGTAGGTGTGGGACTCTCCGGGTTTAATGACCGGCTTTTTGCCAATAACCCCTTCCCCGTCAAGAATTTCCAACTCGTTAAGAGCGTCGTAAATTCTCCAATGGCGAGAAGTCAATTGAACTGAATCCTTACTTTGGTTTTCAATGGTTATGGTATAACCAAAGGCAAAATGCATCTTATAGTTTTTGAAGAAGGTCCCCTCAAAACTAGTGGATACTGAAATCTTAATGCCTTTTGTTACCTGGGTGATCATAATCTTTTAATATGTATAAATGGTTCCCGTAAACAGGATTAATACCGAAAACGCAGCTAAAATAAAGAAAACTGTGTTAAGTATCAGATATTTAACAAAAGTTTTAATTCTTCCCTGCCCGTAAAAGTTTCGCATAGCCTTATATAAGTAGACAGAAAAAATAAGAAGGAAAATCCAACCTGTATCTGTCTCAAAAATAGCGTCTATGGTGAAACTAATGAGGAGCAAGATAAACAACAATGACTGAATGTGAAAGCTAAAGATGAGATGTTCGATGTAATTATGCTTTTTTCTGACATACATCAGCCAAATGAACAATGCGAATACAGGTAAAAAGAAAAATATGAGAAAAGGAATTTTCGAAATGAGGAAATTTAAAAAGGTCCCCGGTCTATCAATCGCCTTAAGTAGGTTCCGCGCAAGATCAAAGGATTTTCTGTTCTGGTAATTATCTGGGATGTTAAACTCTTCCTTTGCGGTATTGAATCTTTTTAAGCGCTCGTTCTTTATAAGGGTCATAAAGAAATCGGTCTTGAGATAGAAGCGTTCAAAATAGGAGTGCCTGCTTAGGGAATCAAAATACTTCTCCGGATTGTTGAGGATAATTGAATCCTTGGATTCGTAGAGCCATGTCCGTGCCAAGGCTTTTTTTAGGGAGTCCGCTTCTTTCGATGCTTCTACCTGATCTTGGTCGGTAACTATGTTTTTATTCTGCAGTGCCTCGAACTCGCTGTAGCTATCCATATCATCTATAGAGGAAAAATCTTGGGTATAGCTGATCGCCAAAAAATAAATGATGGCCAAACTCAATAAAAAGCGAAAGGGATTCGTGTAGGATACCCTCTTTCCCTTTAGGTACTCTTTGGTGATCCTACCGGGATGCAGCAGCATTGCGGTTAGCGTCTTCAGCAATCTGGAGTCGTAAGAGATGATGCTCCCAAAAAACTCACTAATAAAATCCTTCAGGGAAGGTTTTTTGGTACTATTGATTTGGGAACAATTGGGGCAGTATTTATCGCTTATGTCCAGGGCATGGCCACAATTAAGACATTCCGTTCCCCTAAATTTTAATGGGTATTTGCCTTTAGAGGGTTTGGTTGGTAACTGTTCCATTCTGCCTTTTGGTTGATTGCAATCAAATTTTAGTTGCTGATATTTCTCGAATTGGCAGAGCCGATGCCAATAATGCTATCGTATAAATCTCCAAAATTTCTGTAGTATACCAATATCAGATAATTGTTTTCGGTAAAATGAAAATTTCCGGAAACGGTATTGAGGTCAACGGTGCCGTCTGCTCTTTTGATTACATATTTGTAATTGTGGAAGCCTTGTTTCATTTTAATGACGCCCTCCATATACCCACTTTCGTCATTGTAGGTCATTTTGTTCTCGTTTGACAATTCGTAATTGTTGAATTTGCCGAAGACATAAACATCGTCCAGACCAATTTCGGGAGTATAGGGCAAGAAGAAGTGGACATTGGTATATTCCGCTTCTCTGGAAGAATCGTCACCTTGAAGGGTTCTGATTGCAAAATCCCCATTAATATCAGGGTAATAGGTATAAGGGCGCTCGTCCCTAAAGATATCTGGGAAGAGGTAATGGTTATAAAGTCCGTCCATTTCAATATGGGAGATCACTGCGCTTGGCGCCCTGAGGTCTTTGGTGTCAAAATTTAAATATTCATTGCTGCCATAAAAACTGGTTTCGGTATCGTATTTATAGACCAGTTCATTGCCGATGGTAAACTGAGGGGGTATGTTATAAAGCGCCGTTGGCCAATAATTGTTTTGCAGGATGGCCACTTTTACTTCCTGTTTTGGGTTGACCAATTGTATGCCGGAGGCTTTAATGTTGAATTGTACAACTTGCTTTTCGTTGATATAATTAAAGTCTCTGGAGCGTTTTACAGTAGCCGCCACTGTGACCAGGTCCTGGTAAATGACAAATTTTCTTGAAAAGACCAGCTCATAGGAGTTGTTGTAGATCTCCAGCATGTAATTGCCGCTAACGGTTGGTCTTACATTCTGATTGGGAATGGTGAGCTTGTAGTTGGAGTAGGCCTGAAGGGTGTTGTAGCTGTTCTCGTAATTGATGATCCGTTGGTTGTCCACGCCGCTTAAATATTGTGATTTTAATAGGGTAGAGGGGGTCCAGTCATAATTGCAAAGGGTTATTTTATAGTAATAATCAGCTTCACGGGCAGTAAGGTCGTCAAATTCCAAGAAGATGGGCTCACCCAATTTTACAACGGGGAATTGATCGTCTGTATTTCCTTTGAAAATGATCGTTTTTATATTTTCTGGCGGATTTACCTCTTCCAAAGCCTGTCCGAAGAGCATAGGGGTTGCCAAAAGAAGAATGATCTGTTTAAGATTAAGGCGCATTTCTATTGTATTTTTTAGGTAAAAGTAAACAAAAAGGATGCCTAAAAAATTAACAATGGGACAATCCCTAAATTTATGGGCAATAATTATGAAAACTTTCTTTTAAATACTAAATTTGCAACCAAATTTTGTTAACCTAAGGTCTACAATATATGTCTAAAGACATTCGAATTAAAAAAGGCTTAAACATTAATCTTGTCGGTGCAGCGGAACTCGCAACTTCTAAAGCCGTTTTAAGTAATGTTTATGCAATCAATCTTCATGATTTTCACGGGGTTACTCCAAAACTATTAGTTAAACAAGGCGCTGAGGTAAAAGCTGGCGAACCACTTTTCTTTGATAAGAATCAAGAAGCGGTAAAATTTGTTTCTCCAGTAAGCGGAGAATTGGTGGAGGTTATTAGAGGTGAGCGTAGGAAAATCCTAACGCTTAAAATTCTTGCCGATAAAACGCAGGAACATGTGGCACACAAACCTTTGAATTTGGAAGGGGCATCTCCGCAGGATATTAAAACGTTTTTGTTGGACGGTGGTTTTTGGCCATTCGTGAAACAAAGACCTTATGATGTTATTGCCGATGCAGAATCAACTCCAAAAGGTATATTCATTTCAGGTTATGTTACGGCTCCTTTGGCCGCTGATTTGGATTATGTGCTGCAAGGAAAAGAAAAAGAATTACAGGCGGCTATCACTGCCTTGGGCAAATTGACTCCCGGAAAGGTGCATGTGTCGGTTGGACAGTCTTCCAACTCTCCATTGGCCGGATTAAAGGGTGTTGAGATACATAAAATGTCCGGACCGCACCCAGCAGGTTTGGTCGGTACATTGATCAATAGGGTAGATCCTATCAACAAAGGAGAAGTAGTTTGGACTATTGCTCCCCAGGATTTGGTGATCATGGGCGAGTTGTTGTTGACCGGAAAATTCAATGCCGAGCGCGTTGTTGCTTTGGCAGGGTCATCAGTAAAAGCACCTAAGTACTACGCTACCAAAATTGGAGCTGAAATCTCTACCTTCCTTTACGCCAGTGGTGTAAATAACGAAAACATTAGAGTGATCAACGGAGACGTGCTTACGGGTTCCAAGACCAAACCAGATGGTTATTTAGGGTACTACAACAATACAGTGAGTGTTATTCCAGAAGGTGACGATTACGAACTTTTTGGTTGGAACAAGCCTGTTTTTGATAAAATTTCTTCTACTAGGGCCTTGACATTCTCTTGGATGTTTCCAAATAAAAAATACGACCTTACAACAAATACCAATGGTGAACACCGTGCTTTTGTTGTGACCGGTAAATATGAGGAGGTTTTTCCTTTGGATATCTATCCTTTACAATTGCTTAAGGCTTGTATGATAGGAGATTTGGACGAAATGGAACAATTGGGATTATATGAGGTAGCTCCGGAAGATTTTTCATTGACAGAGTTTATTTGTATATCCAAACAACCCCACCAGCAGATCATCAGGGAAGGATTGGACTTATTGTATAAAGAAATAGGATAAGAGATGAGTTTAAAAAATAATTTGCACAAATTAAAGGAGAAGTACAAGGGCAAGAAAATGGCTCCTGCGTTCAACGCATTGCACACCTTCTTGTACACTCCAAATGAAACAACACATTCTGGTTCCCATGTTCGCTCAGCGGATGATTTAAAAAGGACCATGAATACGGTGATCATGGCTTTGGTTCCAGTGTTGATTTTCGGAATTTTTAATGCAGGATACCAACATTATGCGGCGGTAGATGCTGCCAATGGGGTAATTCGTCAAGCATCACTGCTTGGGAACTTCTTGACTTGGGACAACTTTATCATGGGAGCTTGGACGGTATTGCCGTTGGTGATAGTTTCTTATGTGGTTGGATTGGCTGTGGAGTTTGTCTTTGCAGTAATCAAAGGTCATGAAGTAGAAGAAGGATACCTGGTTACGGGGATGCTCGTTCCTTTGATCGTACCTATAGATACTCCGTTGTGGATGTTGGCTGTTGCCGTTGTCTTCGGAGTTGTAATTGGAAAAGAAGTATTTGGTGGAACAGGGATGAACATCTTGAATCCAGCATTGACCATTAGAGCTTTCTTGTTCTTTGCCTATCCTACTTGGATGAGTGGTGATAAAGTATGGGTTCATGAAGCTGTAGAAAGGGCAGGAACCGCAGATGCTATTTCTGGAGAAACTGTTTTGGGCTATTTGGCTCAGGGCAAGGGCAGTGAGATCACTTACAGTGTCTCCGATATGTTCCTTGGTTTTATTCCGGGATCTGTAGGGGAAACATCTACAATCTTGATTTTATTGGGAGGTCTTTTCTTGATCTTCACAAAAATAGCAAGCTGGAGGATTATGGTAAGTGCCGTAATTGGAGCCTTGGCAATGGGACTAATCTTTAACGGTGTCGTGGAAGCAGGATGGATTACTGAAACCAGTAAGTTTTACGGGTTGATGAGCTTCGATTTCTGGCAACACCTTATTGTAGGAGGTTTGGCTTTTGGTATTGTATACATGGCGACGGATCCGGTAACTGGTTCGCAAACTGATAAAGGGAAATGGTACTACGGATTTTTCATCGGATTTATTTCGGTAATGATCAGGGTATTCAACCCAGCATATCCAGAAGGAGTTTTCTTGGCTATTTTGTTAATGAACGTATTTGCTCCTACCATTGATCATTATGTGGTACGAGGAAACATCAACAAACGTCTTAAGAGATTAAAGAACGCCAACATTCTTCCAAAGGATGCACATGGTGAAGAAAAGAAACTAAAAGTTGAAACAGTATAATTATGGCAATTAATACAGATAAAAACGTTTATACCGTTGCCTTTGCCGCTATTATGGTGATTGTCGTTGGGTCGGTGTTGGCATTTTTGGCCTCTGCCCTTAGTGAAAAAATCAAACAGAATGAGAAGTTGGAAAAGCAACAGAACATTTTGTACGCCATGGGCATTAACGAAAATGAGGATGAAGGTAGCGTGAACTTTGTTCCTACGGATAAAGTAGCAGATGAGTTTTCAAAGTATATCAAACAGCAACTTGTAATTGAAGGTGATAAAATCACTGAGAATGATGAAGCTTATTTGATCAATTTAAAGCAACAGGAAACTGCTGCCAAAAAGGGAAATACAAGAAAACTTCCTTTATTTATTGGGGAGAAGGACGGTAAGAAATTCTACATCATTCCTATGTACGGAAAAGGATTGTGGGATGCCATTTGGGGATTTGTTTCCCTGGATGAGAATTTGGTGGTACAAGGGGTTTATTTTGATCATAAAGCAGAAACTCCTGGTTTGGGTGCCAATATCAAGCAGCGTTATTTCATGGATGATTTCGAAGGGGAATCTATTCTAGCAGGCACCGAATACGCAGGTATCGAGGTCGCCAAGGGTAATAATGACCCTTTGAACAATACTAAAGATGATAACGAGGTTGATGCTCTTGCTGGTGCCACTATTACCGGTAACGGGGTAAGTGCCATGATCAAGGAAAGCGTAAATCTTTACAAAAGTTATTTGGAAACCATAAGAGCTAAAAATTAAACTATGGCACTACTTTCAAAAAAAGATACGGGTCTTATATTGGATCCATTAGCGGATAACAACCCTATTACCATACAGGTATTGGGTATTTGTTCTGCTTTGGCAATTACGGCAGAACTTAAAGCGTCCATAGTGATGGCCATTTCTGTATTGTTCGTACTTGGGTTGGGGAATGTTGTTATTTCCCTAATGAGGAACATTATTCCTTCAAAAATTAGAATTATCGTGCAATTGGTGGTCGTTGCCGCCTTGGTTATTATTGTGGACCAAGTGCTAAAAGCTTTCGCCTATGAATTGAGTAAGACATTATCAGTTTTCGTCGGATTGATTATTACCAACTGTATTATTATGGGTCGTTTTGAAGCATTTGCTTTGGGGAACGGACCATGGAAATCGTTTTTAGATGGTATTGGTAATGCCGCTGGATATGGTTTGATACTTGTAATTGTTGGTTTCTTCAGAGAATTGTTGGGTTCTGGTACACTTCTAGGATTTAAGGTTCTTGGGGATCCAATCTCAAAAACAGGAATTTATGCCATAGGGTATGAAAACAATGGATTTATGCTATTGTCACCAATGGCCTTGATCGTTGTTGGTATTATCATATGGGTACAACGTTCCAGGAACAAAGCCTTAATCGAAGAAAACTAGTAGTTACTTAAAAAGAACAATGTTATGTTAGAACATGTAGAATTATTCTTTAAATCCATATTTATAGATAATATGGTATTTGCCACATTCCTTGGGATGTGTTCCTACCTAGCGGTGTCCAAAAAAGTGACTACTGCTGTGGGTCTTGGAGCTGCTGTAATCTTTGTATTGGCGGTAACAGTTCCAATGAACTGGTTGTTGGACCAATATTTATTGAGGGATGGTGCCCTGGCTTGGTTGGGACCGGAATATGCGGACTATAACCTGAGCTTTTTATCATTTATTCTTTTTATTGCCACGATAGCAACAATGGTGCAATTGGTAGAGATAGTGGTAGAAAAGTTTTCACCGGCACTTTACAACTCGCTTGGTATATTTCTACCATTGATCGCAGTAAACTGTGCTATCTTGGGAGGTTCTCTATTTATGCAGTCTAGGGATATTCAAACCTTGGGTCTTGCATTCAATTACGGAGTTGCTTCTGGGATTGGTTGGTTCTTGGCAATTTTGGCCATTGCTGCAATCCGTGAAAAAATTAGATACTCCAATGTTCCTGCACCGTTAAGAGGTCTTGGAATAACCTTTATTATCACTGGTCTTATGGCAATTGGTTTTATGAGCTTTGGTGGTATGCTTACCGGGGGAGGAGATGCGCCAAAAGAGGCAGCGGAGACCACTGCCCAAAAAGTGGAAGAAATTAAAATAGAAAAGGAAGCCAAAGAAAATACGGTTTCTTACAACAATGCTATAAACAAATAAGAATGATTTTAGCTACAAGTACAGTTGGGACAATTTTAATAACCGTGGTGGCCTTTATGGTACTATTGTTATTGTTGGTTGCACTTTTGTTGTTCACAAAGGAGAAATTGTCTCCTTCAGGACCTGTGACCATTACCATCAACGGTGAAAAGAAAATAGAGGTAGGATCAGGTAACTCCTTGTTGTCTACTTTGGGGAACCAAAAGATCTTCCTTCCTTCCGCCTGTGGAGGTGGGGGTACCTGTATTCAGTGCGAATGTCATGTGCTATCCGGTGGTGGAGAGGCTTTGCCTACAGAAACTCCACACTTCTCTAAAAGGGAATTGAATGCAGGAGCACGTTTGGCTTGCCAGGTGAAAGTAAAACAGGATATGGATATTACCATTCCTGAAGAAGTTTTCGGGATTAAGAAATGGGATGCTACTGTGGTAAGAAACTACAATGTGGCCTCTTTCATTAAAGAATTCGTTGTGGAAATTCCTGAGGACATGCCTTACAAAGCTGGAGGGTATATCCAAATTGAAATTCCAGAATGTGAAATAAAATACGCGGACATAGATATTACAGCTCACCCAGAAGAGCATGAAACTCCAGATAAGTTTCAGGCAGAATGGGATAAGTTTAATCTTTGGCCGTTGACCATGAAAAATAACGAAACAGTGGAAAGAGCCTATTCTATGGCTTCCTATCCTGCTGAAGGAAGAGAGATCATGTTGAACGTCCGTATCGCCACCCCACCATGGGACAGGTCTAAGAACGGATGGATGGATGTCAATCCAGGGATTGCTTCTTCGTATATCTTTGCTCAGAAACCTGGGGATAAGGTTGTAATTTCTGGTCCTTACGGGGAATTCTTCATCAATGAATCAGATTCTGAGATGTTGTATGTAGGTGGTGGAGCAGGAATGGCGCCAATGCGTTCGCATTTGTACCATTTGTTCAAAACCTTAAAGACCAACCGTAAAGTTACGTATTGGTACGGTGGACGTTCCAAGAGGGAATTGTTCTACTTGGATCACTTCTATAGATTGGAAAAAGAGTTTCCAAACTTTAAATTCTATTTGGCACTTTCTGAGCCATTACCAGAAGATAATTGGAAGGTTAAAGAGAATATAGATGCTCCTGGAGACGGTTTTGTAGGATTTATACACAATTGTGTTATTGATAACTATTTAGCCCATCACGAAACTCCTGAGGACATCGAATTGTATTTCTGTGGACCTCCATTGATGAACAAAGCAGTTCAAAAAATGGGTGAGGATTTCGGAATTCCGGATGAGCATATCAGGTTTGATGATTTCGGAGGATAAAATCTTCAGAGTACTAATGATTAAAATTTTAAAAACCGATATTTCTGATATCGGTTTTTTTATACCTAAAGAATTATGAAAGAGCTGACGAGACAGGAATTACATAATTTGGCCATGAATATTGTTGGAAAGCACCTCGAGGAAAACGGTTTTGAGTTTGTGGCCATCAACAGCACTATGGGAAAAAATCCCCAATTTGTATGTACCAAGGAAAAACAACTTTCCTTTGTGGTGGTTCGCAGTATTCCATACCCGGAAGATCCCAAAGAGTACGATACAGTATTGTTGGGGAAAATAAAAGCGCATGCAGAAAAATCCAATGCCCAGGTTTTCTACGCAGGGGTAGGTTTGGTCAATGCAAAGGAATATAAACTTCCTGTATTTTTAAATGAAGATTACATCGTGGATTACGATGGTTTAATAGCAATAGAATAATGAAAAATTTACTTTCAATACTTGCGGTTGTAGTGGTGCTCAGCAGTTGTGCCCCAAAATCTGAATGGGTAAAAAATTTCAATAGCGGTTCGGCTTTGGGCACATCCTATCATATTACTTATATAAGCAAGGAGAAACTGGATTTCCAAAGGGAGATCGATTCCGTTTTTGAGGTCATCAATAAATCCATGTCCACCTACATGCCAACTTCGGACATCTCTAAAATCAACATGGGGGATACTACCGTAGTGGTAGATCATATGTTCAGGGACGTATTTGAACTCTCAAAAGAAATTCATGCTAGGACCAACGGGTATTTTGATCCTACGGTAGGTTCCTTGGTAAATGCATGGGGTTTTGGTCCAGGCAAGCAAGTGCAGCTCGACTCCCTAAAAGTGGACAGCATATTGCAATATGTAGGTTTCGATAAAGTGGGGATTACTGTCAATAACCGGATCAATAAGGCTGATGCGAATATCTATTTTGATTTTAATGCCATAGCAAAGGGTTATGCCATTGACAGATTGGCGCTAATGCTAGAAAAACATGATATCACCGATTATTTGGTTGAAGTTGGGGGAGAGATTGTGGCGAAGGGAGTTAATAAAGTAAAGGAAAAGGAATGGGTGGTCGGAATTGATAATCCAGCAGGGGATGACCAACCAAAAATCCTGATCAATTTAAAAAATACAGCTTTGGCTTCTTCGGGTAATTATAGAAAATTTAGGATAGATTCCATTACGGGAAACAAATTTGTACACACTATAGATCCCAAAACCGGGTATACCAAAAATTCCAATATCCTGGCAGCAAGTGTTATTGCCAATTCATGCGCAAAAGCTGATGGTTATGCCACTGGGCTTATGGCAATGGATCTTGAAGCTTCAAAAAAAGTACTGGAAAATGATCCTAATTTAGAGGCTTATATCATCTTTCTGGACAATCAGGGCAAGACCCAAAGTTATGTGACCAAAGGATTTAAAGCTAGGCTTTTGGAATAGTTTTGCGGACCAAAGGTATAATTTCCCCTTGTGCCAATCTGTAGGTTTCCACAGCTTCTGGTTCTAGGGAAGACGTGTAATCAACCTCTTCCACCTCAAAACCTATGTGCCGTAGCTTGGCAAAAAAATCCTTGCCATAGATACGTACATGGTCGTACTGACCAAATATTTTGGCGCGCTCCTGTTTGTCGGTAATGGAGTTATCCTCAAAAGTGGTTTCCCTATTTAAATCTTGGGGTATTTGAAGAACGCCCCACCCTCCAGGTTTTAATATCCTGAACAATTCCTCCATGGCCTTGGTATCATCGGGAATATGCTCAAGTACGTGATTACATAAAATAATATCAAACGAATTGTCCGTAAAGGGAAGGCTGCAAATATCCGCCTTTATATCGGCCAAGGGCGAATTAAGATCCGTTGTTGTATAGTCTAAGTTGTCTAATTGACGAAAACGCTTGTAGAATGCCTGTTCTGGCGCAAAATGTAGGACTTTGTGCCTACTTGTAAAGAAGTTGGTCTCATTTTTTAAATACAGCCACAACAACCTATGCCTTTCCAAAGAAAGGGTAGAGGGGGAGAGCACATTTTCCCTGGGATTCTCATATCCATAAGGAAGAAATTTTCTGAAACTCTTGCCGTCAATAGGGTCTTGGTACTTATTTCCCCTTAAGGTTAGGGCCAATAAAGGCCTCGCCAAATAACTCAATTGAATCAAAAGAGGTCTGGGAACGGTGTTCAGAATATATTTAAAGATATTTTTCATCGGCTTGTAACTCCCAGGCTTGATAACTAAGAACTACAATTGAAGTTTTTTCTGCCTAAACTCATCCTCTTCATTGGTAATGATGCCTAAGGCCTCATTAACGTATTTGAAGGTGGACAATAATTCCGGTTTTCCATTAATTAGGGCAACGTCGTGCTCAAAGTGTGCACTTGGTAGCCCGTCGCCGGTAAGAATGGTCCAACCATCCTTTAGTTGTTTTATTTTGTGGGTTCCCATATTGGTCATAGGCTCTATGGCAACAACCATCCCGTTTACAAATTTTTTGCCCCTACCTCTTTTACCATAGTTGGGCATTTCCGGGTCCTCGTGCATTTTACGTCCAAGGCCGTGACCTACCAGTTCACGTACAACACCATAACCATGGTCTTCTGTGAATTTCTGGATGGCATAACCTACGTCACCTACACGGTTGCCCAATTTGAATTCTCGGATACCTACATAAAGGGATTCTTTGGTAACCTCTAATAATTTTTTGATCTCAGGTGAAACCTCCCCAACTTCAAAAGTATAGGCATGGTCACCGTAAAAATCATTTTTAAGTGCCCCGCAATCTATGGAAATGATATCGCCCTCCTGCAAAGGAGTATCATTGGGAATCCCATGTACCACCTGGGCATTGGGACTCATGCAAAGTGTGTTTGGGAAATCGTATAAACCAAGGAATCCAGGAATTGCTCCGTGGTCCCTAATGCATTCTTCGGCAATTTTATCTAAATGTAATGTGGTAACACCAGGTTTAACTTCTCCTGCCAATACCCCTAACGTTTTGGAAACTATCAATGCACTTTCGCGCATTAATTCTATTTCTTCTGCTGTTTTAATCTTTATCATAGGATGCAAAGGTAAAACTTTACTTTATAATTTGTGTTATTGGGCCTTAAAAGTGGGTAATTGGGTGCAGTAAAGCTATTTAGGCCAACGCAAAAAAAGACCCCCATAAATGGAGGTCTAGGTATTTATTGTTCTTAGGGATCTTAAACCAATGGTTTTTGAGTCATTAAAGCCGGTTGTGGAACACCCATTAATTTTAAGATGGTAGGTGCTATATCCCCTAATACGCCATCTTGTATAGTTTTTACATCCTTGTCCACCAAAATCAATGGAACAGGATTTGTGGTATGCGCCGTGTTTGGACTGCCATCGGGATTGATCATGGTCTCGCAATTTCCATGGTCAGCTATGACTATGGTGGTATACCCATTCTCGAGTCCGGCCGTAATTACGGAATTGGCACATGAGTCCACCACTTCGCATGCCTTGATCGCAGCATTCATATCTCCGGTATGACCAACCATATCTGGGTTGGCAAAATTAAGGCATACAAAATCTACCTCTCCTTTCTGCAATTCCGGGATAATGGCATCCCTAATATCAAAGGCGCTCATTTCCGGTTGCAGATCGTAAGTGGCCACTTTTGGTGACGGACAGAGAAGACGCTGTTCCCCATCAAAAGGCACTTCCCTACCTCCATTAAAGAAGAAGGTAACATGCGGATATTTCTCTGTTTCTGCGATCCGAATCTGTTTTTTATGGGCCTTGGACAGGGTCTCTCCCAAGGTCTGCTCTAAATTATCCTTGTCATATACCACTTTCATCCCTGAAAAGGAATCATCATAATTGGTCATGGTGACATAATACAGGTCTAACTTATGGGTATTCTGCTCATGGAAATCCTCCTGGGTCAGCATTTGTGTAAGTTCCCTCCCACGGTCTGTCCTGAAGTTGAAGAAGATGACAACATCCCCGTCATTTATTTTTGCTACTGCCGTGCCTTCTGCATTGGTGGCCACTATTGGATTGATGAATTCATCCGTGATCCCGTCATAATAGCTATCCTGCATATCGCTAAGGATATTATCTGATTTTTTACCTACGTTATGCACCAAAAGGTCATAGGCCAATTTAACCCTTTCCCAGCGCTTGTCTCGATCCATGGCGTAATACCTACCAATTACGGAAGCTATTTTAGCGTGCTTCCCTTCACAAAACCGATAAAGGTCCTCTAAAAATCCTTTTCCACTTTTTGGATCAACATCCCTGCCATCCGTAAATGCATGTACAAACATATTGTTGACACCAAGATCTTCTCCAGCTTGTATTAGTCCCTTTAAGTGGGTAATGTGGGAATGTACCCCTCCATCGCTCAAAAGTCCTAGGAAATGTACGGGTTTGTTGTGTTCCTTTGCATGTAAAAAGGCATCCTTTAAAACCTTTTCATCCTTTAATGTATTTTCCTTTACGGCAAGATTGATTTTAGCCAGATCTTGATATACGATTCTTCCAGCTCCCAGGTTCATATGTCCAACCTCACTGTTTCCCATTTGTCCTTCTGGAAGGCCAACATTCATACCATCGGTAAGGAGATTGGCATTTGGGTAATTTTTATATAGGGAGTCTATAAAAGGGGTATTTGCATTTTCTATGGCGGAGATCTTAGGGTCCGGGGATTTTCCCCAACCATCTAAAATCATTAAAATTACTTTCTTGTTCATTGGCTTTTTATTTATTCTTATTCCAAAAATAAGCTGATTTCAAATGGATAACTAGCAATAGGGGAGCTTTTTCAAAAATTTCACATTCCTGGCGATGCTTGTTGTGGTTGCAACCTTTTAAGGGCGAAACTGTTAAAATTATGTTATTTAATGGAAATTGATGAAACAATTTCGGCTTTACCGAGTCTATTTAAGTATCCCACCATTTCTTACCAAACTTCAAAATGGAAGCCAATAGGGTTCCGGATTTGAAACAGACACCTACATTATTAAGTTTAAAGAAGAAAAATTTAAAAATTAAATAGTAATTGATAAGAAGGTGTCATTTTAATTATACTGGGCCATGTATCTGGGGGGAAAGTGGCTTTTGTATGCAGATTAAGTTTATGATAAATTTATTTCAATAATCTTTGATCTGACACCTTCTATTAATTTACAGTTTGCCAAGTTAATAGCGCACAGATATAATTTAGATTTTAAAAAGTGACATATTAAATACTAAACAACCCCATGGATAATTTTCCATGGGGTTGTTTGTTTTAGTTTATCTGCTCCATATAGTGTTCAGGTAAAAGGGCAACTAAACTATAGTTTTCTTAAAATTTAAATCCTGTAAAGGCTCTATACGTAAATGCATATAGCGCCATAAAAAGCATGATTACACAAAAAACTGAATAAACCTTTAAGAGAATTACTACAAACTCTGGTTTACAATTCTCGAATGCTTCTAAGTAAATACTTTTAAAATGTAATAGTGTTCCCATATAGTCTCGTTTAAATGATTATAAATCAAAGCTATAAGGGTTAAATCTGAGGCGTCAAAAAGATTTGATGAGGACTCAAATATAATAAAATGGAATTATAACGAGCTATATTTTTCAGGAATTAACACTATTTCTGGCCTTTGTGTTTAGCAATGGTCTCTTTTATCTTTTCAATCCTATTTTCTGGATCTGGATGGATGCTCTGGAATTCTGGAACCCTGTTTGTTCCTCCGGCCGCTTTTAATAGTTCCATTACCTTGATCATTTCCATGGGATTATAGTCAGCTTGGATCATGAACAAACCCACAAGGCCGTCACTTTCCAACTCACCCTTTTCATAAACTAGAGGTTTGAGTCTAGATTAATTTTGAAGAACCCTAGTAGGATTTTTTTACAATAGCTCTGGATTGATGTCCAAAATATTATCCAAAATATACGTGCGTACAAAACCTGAAGTAAAATGTTCGGCTCCTAAAAAATCTTCTCTTTGCAATAATTGCATGATATTTTTTCGCCTAAAAGTTTCTAACATGGGAATGGAAATAGGGGCATAGCTATAGTGCCAAGGCTCATATTTAAAGCCCTTCCTTTTTGGGTTGTCCGTATATACCAGATAAAAGCCAAATTTGTTGGCATTGGCATCCATCCAAGCTTTGAAATTTTCGTACGGACCACCAACTCCAAATTTTTCAGGGACAAGAACATCCCCTTCTACCTTTGGTTGCCCATCAACAATATCAATATCCGTTCCCCAATGATGCCTGCTGGTTCCCGGAATAGTAGAGTATTCAATGATCTTATCAATAGCGTTCAAGGGTTTTAGACCATCTTCTTCCGTATATTGAAGAAACTTACGTTCCCAAATAGCTGTTTGCCTGTCAAAACTACGGTAGCTGGATACTACTTTGATATCTACCCCTTCACTATATGCAGCTTTTTTCATTTCCAAAAAAGCATCATGTGCCTCTTTTCTCAGGTTGATGCCTTTCCCATAAAGAGGGATTTCCACTTTGCCCATAAGTTCAAGGATAGAATACTCTACTTCCTGTGTAATCATTAGGGTGGGCATTACGGCCAAAGCCAAACCTGAAGCACTACTTTTTTTTATAAATGATCTTCTTTGCATACTGTGGGTCTAATTAAACGTCCGAAACCTTCTGGTTCCTTTGTGCCTTATATCAAAAAGGCTGCCAAATATTATTTGCTCCAATATAGAAGTGCCAATAATTTGAATGCACCCCGTTTGTTTCAAAGTTAAGAAGTATTTTGAAACTATTCACTACCATTTAAAATACGGAGATAACAAATTGTAAGATTTAACTGCTATTGGATTGGAAGGAAAATAGGTAAGGTGGTAATGGACTTTTAATTGTTGATATAGAGATATCCCTGATGTTTTTGCTGCTTGTCATTGAGGGTTGCCAAGTAAAAGTAAATTCCAGTAGGCAAACCGTTGTTAAGCTTAATGACTCTTTTTGTATTGGCGATCCCATTAAACTCATTGGTATAGTTGGCTTTGTAATAGACCAATATGCCATTTCTATCAAAAATCTCCAAGGTATTGTTAGGGGAAGCATCCATGCCATCAATAACCAAATAGTCATTTTTTCCATCCCCATTTGGAGTTAGGTAATAATTGTCCAATTCTCGGACACTATACGTCTCATAAATATCTGTATTTCCACCTATGGTCAAGATCTCATAGTCGTTGGGTACAAAATTATTGGAAGTGATTTCTCCTCGTATCATTTCTCCTCGGACATTGGAATTTCCCAAATTAACCCATTGTTGTTCCTCTTTGCTCCATCCAACAACTTTTAGGTCGCGTAACAGTTCCCCTAATAGTCCCACATTACTGCGCTCGTCCCAGGTAAGGGTCACTTTGGAAGGCACCGAGCCTTCCAATCTCCAAAATTCTTCATAACTCACACTGAGAATTCCGTTGCCCATGATGTCCGTATTAAAGCTATTGTTAAAGGTTGATGGGGAATTGGGATCTTCATAAAAGTAGGCGCATTTGGCCAAGGTGTTCACGGAAATGGAGGTGATGGTCAAGGGCCGCAATCTGTTGTCGTCCCCGATAGGAAAGGTAAAGGATTGCTTTTTTTCTATGGTACTATATCCATCTATTTTTGATGCGGCACTTTCCCCTGTGTAAAAGGCATCTTCCATATACTTCAAATACACATCGGTTTGATCCCTGGGTGTAAAGAGATCGCCAGAAATAAAATTACTGTTATTGGTCACCGCTATTGGGGTTTCTATATATAGCCCATTGTCGACCGCAATTTCGGTATCGTAAAAAATAGGAGGGAAGGCTCCTGAAACCTTAATCGGAGCAGTTTCATTATAAAAACCGACCAAGCCCTTATTTTGGTCGAAGGTCCCATCATTGATCACATCCATATGGAAGCCTAACATGGCATCGCCATGGACTTGGATGTTGCCATAGTTGTGCACAGCGTCCTGTCCAATACCAAAGGTGCAGGAAAGGAGCATAGAACAAACCAATATGTATTTTAGAATCTTCATATTCTATGGGAACACTGTTTTATTAGGGTCTACGTCTTAAAAAGATGGCAATCCTGGCATTTTTAATTTTTTTATCTCCTTCTTGAATTGTTTTAAAACCGATAGTGGCACCGGCAGGAATAGCAACGGGCAATGGTAGCACAGAAGAGTATGCCATATTACTGGTTTTACCACCAGAGGGTGCGATTATAGAAAACAGATTGGTACCTGTGTTGGCATTTTTTACCGCTATTTCCACTACTGATATAATAGAGCTCTCCTCAGCATTTAAACTCACAGCATATGCTTCCCAAGCTTCTGGTAGTGTTATTCCTATTTGACCACTACTTCCCGCACCAAAGGACCATTTCTCTTCGTTTTTTAAATCGACAGTACCATCCAGTTCCGCCCAGATGACTATTTTTTCATAGAAATTTAAATAAGCTCCCCCGTCAGTACCTACCTTAATTGCATTATTGGTATTGGCGGAAACAACTCTTGCTGTTTGGGTGGTACTGCTTTCGTTGACATAGGAAATTACCCCAGTAGTTACACTCTGACTAAGGTTGGTAACCTTATCTGGACCTTGTGGACCTACCGGTCCTTGCGGTCCTGTTGCACCTGTGGCGCCAGTATCTCCCTTATCTCCTTTGGGACCTTGGGGTCCTGCTGCTCCGGTTGCACCAATTGGTCCAGTGGCACCAATATCCCCTTTAGCGCCTTGAGGTCCGGTTGCTCCAGTAGCACCGGTAGCACCTTGTGGACCTGCAGGTCCTGTAGCGCCTGTATCACCTTTGGCTCCTTGTGGTCCAGTCGGTCCTGTTGCACCTGTGGCGCCAGTATCTCCCTTATCTCCTTTGGGGCCTTGGGGTCCTGCTGCTCCGGTTGCACCTATTGGTCCTGTAGCTCCTGTGTCACCTTTAGCCCCATCAGCTCCGTTATTTCCATTTGTTCCTGCTAGTCCTTGTGCGCCCTGATCTCCTTTGGCTCCTTTACAATCTAAGCTGTCAAAATTACCATCACCGTTTATATCCTCGCTAGGATCATTTATTCGATTGCCATTGGTATCCCAACAATTGATTCCAGCGTTACCTGGGTTACCATCAGGACCTTGAATTCCCTGGTCTCCAATTGGCCCTTTATCACCCTGAGGACCTTTATCACCAGTTAATCCTTTGTCACCGGTTTCGCCTTTTAATCCTTGGTCACCAGTAGGGCCTTTGTCGCCTGTTATTCCTTTGTTCCCATCAGGACCTTGTATTCCTGGGTCGCCTAGTGGCCCTTTATCTCCGGTTGCACCTTTGTTTCCGTCTGGACCTTGCAATCCCTGATCTCCTGTTAGACCTTTGTCACCATCAACTCCTTTGTTGCCGTCAATACCTTTATCACCCTGAGGACCTTTATCTCCAGCTAGACCTTTGTCACCAGTTTCACCTTTTAACCCTTGGTCGCCTGTAGCACCTTTATTGCCGTCAATGCCTTTATCGCCCTGAGGACCTTTTTCACCAGTTAATCCTT
Organism: Sediminicola luteus; assembly: GCF_040566555.1. GTDB lineage: Bacteria > Bacteroidota > Bacteroidia > Flavobacteriales > Flavobacteriaceae > Sediminicola. The sequence goes on from NZ_JBEWYP010000012.1 coordinate 45,340, forward strand.
TATCACCAGCTTGACCTTTGTCACCCTGTGGACCTTGATCTCCAGTAAGTCCTTTGTCTCCCTGAACACCTTGTATTCCTTGGTCACCTTGTGGGCCTTTATCTCCTTCAATACCTTTATCACCCTGTGGACCTTGATCACCAGTTAATCCTTTGTCACCGGTTTCACCTTTTAACCCTTGGACACCTGCGGCACCCTTATCTCCAGTTGCTCCTTGGTCTCCGGTAAGTCCTTTTTCACCTTGAATTCCCTGGTCTCCAGTTGGGCCTTTATCTCCTGTTGCCCCTTTGTTGCCATCAGGACCTTTGTCACCGGTATCACCTTTTAAACCTTGGTCACCTTGTGCACCTTTGTCTCCTGTTGCACCTTTATCACCATCAATTCCTTTGTTTCCGTCAGGACCTTTGTCACCAGCTTGACCTTTATCTCCCTGAGGACCTTGAACACCAGTTAATCCTTTGCCACCGGTTTCACCTTTTAATCCTTGGTCACCTGTTGGGCCTTTATCACCTGATGCTCCTTTGTCACCGTCAACACCTTTTTCTCCATCTGGTCCCTTGTAACCGATTTCACCCTTATCTCCCTTGACTCCTTTATCTCCGTCAATTCCTTTGTTTCCATCAGGACCTTGATCTCCTGTTGCTCCTTTATCTCCTTGTTCACCTTGTGCACCTTTGTCACCGTCAAGACCTTTTAAACCTTGATCACCTGTTGGACCTTTGTTCCCGTCAGGACCCTGATCACCGGTTAATCCTTTGCCACCGGTTTCACCTTTTAATCCTTGGTCACCGGTTGCTCCTTTGTCACCTGTTTCACCTTTTAACCCTTGGTCACCTGTGGCACCTTTATCTCCTTCAAGACCTTTATCTCCCTGAACACCTTGAATTCCCTGATCACCGGTTGCACCTTTGTCTCCTTCAGGTCCTTTATCTCCGTCAACTCCTTTATCACCAGCTTGACCTTTATCACCCTGTGGACCTTGATCTCCGGTTGCTCCTTTGTCACCTGTTTCACCTTTTAACCCTTGGTCACCTGTGGCACCTTTATCTCCGTCAATACCTTTATCACCAACAACTCCTTTGTTGCCATCAGGACCTTGATCTCCGATTGCACCTTTGTCTCCAGTTAATCCTTTGTCACCGGTTTCACCTTTTAACCCTTGGTCCCCTGTGGCACCTTTATCTCCAGTTGCTCCTTGGTCACCAGTTAATCCTTTGTCACCCTGAACACCTTGAATTCCTTGGTCGCCTTGTGGGCCTTTATCGCCGTCAGGACCTTGGTCGCCCGTGGCACCTTTGTCACCCTGAGGTCCTTGATCGCCAGTTAATCCTTTATCACCATCAAGACCTTTTAATCCTTGGTCGCCTTGTGCTCCTTTGTCACCAGATGCTCCTTTGTCTCCTTCAGGACCTTTGTCACCGTCAATTCCTTTGTTTCCATCAGGACCTTGATCTCCGATTGCACCTTTGTCTCCAGTTAATCCTTTGTCACCTGTTTCACCTTTTAACCCTTGGTCACCTGTGGCACCTTTATCTCCAGTTGCTCCTTGGTCTCCGGCAAGTCCTTTTTCACCTTGAATTCCTTGGTCGCCTATTGGGCCTTTATCTCCTTCAAGACCTTTATCTCCGTCAATACCTTTATCACCAACAACTCCTTTGTTGCCATCAGGACCTTTGTCTCCTTGATCACCTTGTGCCCCCTTGTCGCCTTGTGCTCCTTTATCTCCGGTTGCGCCTTTGTCACCTTCAGGACCTTGTTCACCGGTTAATCCTTTATCACCCTGAACACCTTGAATTCCTTGGTCGCCTTGTGAGCCTTTATCACCTGTTGCACCTTTGTCACCCTGAATACCTTTGTCCCCGGTTACTCCCTTGTCTCCAGTAGCGCCCTTATCGCCCATTACTCCTTTCTCCCCAACGGCTCCTTGGTCTCCTTTTGGTCCTTGAGCCCCAGTTTCACCCTTTGGTCCTGTTAAGTTGGAAGTGGTAAATTTTGTGCCATCTGAATAATTGAAGGTAAATGTGCCGTTTTGGTTGTCAACTGTAGAAACAATACCCACAGAATCGGATTTTCCAGAGGAAGAACATAGATTGCTCCATTTTTTTCCATCGTAGTAATACACGCATTCCGTGTCTGTATTATAGACCAATGCCCCTCTAAGCGGTGCAATGTTTTGCATTTGTGGGGTAGTAACCCTGGTAAGTACAAAGGCTTTGGTGGTGCTCTCCATTTCCAAAATGGAAGCAGCGTCAATGCTATTTGGATTTGCTCCAATTTTAACTTGGGCAGAGGTAAAGTGAATTCCTAGAATGAAGAGAAGGAAAAATATTTTTTTAAAATCCATTTTGGGCTAAAATTTAGACGCGCGCAATTATTGCACATAAAATTAAAGCAAGTCCTATGGATTAGTAAGTAAATGTTGTGTACCTGATGGAACATGTTGTGAAAACAAATCCAATTGAAAATCAACCGATAAATTGACTGTTCAACGGTAATACGGAATTGAAAATTTACCGACGTAGGTACAGAAAACCCTGATATTCCGTTCCCAAATCATTCAAGGTAACCAGATAGAAGTAGACTCCGGCAGGTAACCCATTTTTCTCACCGACCACTACATTGCCAACGTTGGAAAATCCTCTGAATTCATTGGTGTAATTCACCTTGTCGAACACTTTTAGCCCAAAGCGGTCGTAAATCTGTAGATGGTTGTTGGGCGATTGTTCCAATTCAGGAATGACAAGGGCATCGTTGAGTCCGTCATTATTGGGGGTAAGGTAATAGTTGTCCAAGTTGACCACTTCTGTTGCAATTGCCAAACTGGCAAAGGTAATGGCGGCATAGTCATCCGGGACAAATTCGTTGGAGGAAACAAAACCATTGGTAAGATCACCGCCTTGAGCCACACTCCCCAGATCTACCCATTGGTTTCCTACTTTGGACCATCCTGCAATACCAACTTTATAGGCTGCATCGGAAAGGCCAGAGATATTGCTGTCCTGGTTCCAACTGATGGTGATCGTAGAAGGAACATTTCCAGTTAAATGCCAAAATTCAGTGGTGCTAACCACGTCCACATCCCTGGTTTTTCGGGAAGTATTAAAACTTGTGGCAAAGGCACTGGGATTATTGGGGTCCTCCATAAAATACGCACATTTAGCCAGCGAATTCACGGCGTTCGAATTGAGGATCAGAGGCCTGAGTTGCTCTGAACTACCTACTGGAAAACTGAAAAACTGTTTGTCGGTAATGGCAGCATATCCATCTACTTTGGTGACGTCAGAAACGCTAAAGTAGTCCCCATTTTGAATGAAATTAAGGTAGATATCCTCTAAGTTTCGTGGAGTGATTACATCCCCGCTCACAAAGTTGGCATCATTGGTGAGGGCCATAGAGGTATTCAGAAATACCCCATTGTCGTTAAAGAATTCTATGTCGTAAAAAATGGGCATAAAGGCCCCGGAAACGCTGATGGGCAAATTGCCATAAAACCCCGCCAACCCAACATTTTGATCAAAGGAGGCATCATTGATGAGGTTAGTATGAAAGCCAATCTGTCCCTCTTCATGGATCCGGATATTCCCGCTATTGTACAAGGCGGTTTGGGCTTGGGCAACCAGGCATATAAATAGAAACGATATGAAAAAAATATTTTTCATAGACTAAAAATCTAATACAGTAAAATAGAAAATTCTATCTACATAACCACCAGATTGGGTGATATTTATATCGAAAGTCGTTGTTGTCTGATTACTCACAAAAATATCTACGTTCTCAAATCCAGATCCGAAATGAGTTAGTTGTATAATATATTTCGTTGAGTTTTTTTCATTTCCAGCTCCAAAAGTAATAGTGTATCTACCCAAAGCTGTCCGTAATACTTGGGTATAACCAGCCCCGTATGCTTCTGGAGTAGCTATGGTGAAATTAATATAACCATAGGCTTTTACTGGATTAGATGCTGTTATTGCATTGTCTACATAATCCTTATTGACAGCATCGGTGCCATCTACCGGAGTTCCAATGTTTTTGATGAGTAATCCGCCTGCATTATTACCATCAGCTAGCACTTCATTAATATTTTGAATTTCGTTGAGAGGATCGGCATCGCTATCATCGTAGAATGCCCCTCCATCGGTGATGCTTGCGGAGATGTCGTTGCCCGCATCCCCGCTGACAATGGTCTGGTTGGAGGCGGTGATTTCATTGTCCACATAGGTCTTTACGGCAAGCTGTGTCGGGAAGTTGACATTGTCCGCAGTGGCGAAGGTGTCGTCACTTGATTTGTTGGCCGCGTCCTCTTTCAATGCAATTGCCGTGTCGGCATCGGCCTCGTTCTGGTCCACATCTGCCTGCACGGCCGCGATGTCCGCCGACTCTTCAAGTGCCGATAGGTCTGCACTGAACGTAGTGGTGCCCTCTTCGACTGTCAGGCTGGTTCCGTCAAAGGAGACAGCTGTGATATCGTCATCCGTGGTGATGGTGGCCACTTGGTTGTCCACATAGGTCTTTACGGCAAGCTGTGTCGGGAAGTTGATATTATCGGCAGCGGCGAAGGTGTCGTCACTTGATTTGTTGGCCGCGTCCTCTTTCAAGGCTATCGCCGCGTCCGCATCGGCCTCGTTCTGGTCCACATCTGCCTGCACGATCGCAATGGCATTGTTGGCCGCTGTTTCGTTGGCATCCACATCCGCCTGCACGGCCGCGATGTCCGCCGACTCTTCAAGTGCAGATAGGTCTGCACTGAAAGAAGTGGTGCCCTCTTCGACTGTCAGGCTGGTTCCGTCAAAATTGACAGCAGTAATATCGTCATCCGTGTTGACGGTGGCCACTTGGGTGTCTACATAAGTCTTTACGGCAAGCTGTGTCGGGAAGTTGACATTGTCCGCAGTGACGAAGGTATCGTCGCTAGATTTGTTGGCCGCATCCTCTTTCAAGGCTATCGCCGTGTCGGCATCGGCCTCGTTCTGGTCAACATCTGCCTGAACGATCGCAATGGCATTGTTGGCCGCTGTTTCGTTGGCATCCACATCCGCCTGCACGGCCGCGATGTCCGCCGACTCTTCAAGTGCAGATAGGTCTGCACTGAAAGAAGTGGTGCCCTCTTCGACTGTCAGGCTGGTTCCGTCAAAATTGACAGCAGTAATATCGTCATCCGTGTTGACGGTGGCCACTTGGGTGTCTACATAAGTTTTCACGGCAAGCTGTGTCGGGAAGTTGACATTGTCCGCAGTGGCGAAGGTATCGTCGCTAGATTTGTTGGCCGCATCCTCTTTGGTCGCTATGGCCGTGGTGTTGTTCGCAATGTCTGTATCGTTTGAAGTGATGTTGGTTGTATTGGTGGCAATGTTCGACTGTATAGTTGAATCATCGTAAAAGGCCCCTCCATCGGTTCCAGCTGTAATGACGTTCCCAGCATCAGTACTTATTTGAGCACCCCATTCCACCGCGTTCCCAGCTGAGTTGGTTCTCAATATTTGATTCGCTGCGCCATTCAATATATTCTCAATCTGAACAGCATCATCAGCAAGTTTAGAATTATCAATGGCGTCATTTGCAATATCAACTGTTGCTATTGTTCCATTTGCAATGTCCTCGGATAGGATTGTTTCATTTAGAATCTTATTAGAGTTAATTACGTTTGGTTGAATTGTTACCAAGCCGCTATTATTCATTAAAACATCTCCAGTAATAAATACATCCTGGGCATTATTGGAGCCGTCGCCTACGTATATTTTTCCATCATCCAAGGTGCTCAATTCACCTACCTTAGTGTCCACATAATTCATAGTGGCCACATCCTGGGGGGCAGACGGATCCAAAACATTTCTAATTAATTGCGCTTGGGCATCATTGCCCTGGGTTAGAACATTACCAATGGACAGGGTATTTAGGTTCGTATTAATCTCGTCAATGGCCCCTTGAACATTTAAAGAGGTGAGTCCCGAAGAAGATGTAAATGGATTAGAAACAGCCCTTGTATCAATGGTCACATCACTACCATCATTATTGGTAAAGTTATATGTGCCGTTGCCATTATCAATTAAGTCCGACTTGTTGACCTTTTGTACTGTTCCGTTCTCGTTGGTAAAGGTGATGAACCCATCATTGGTGTCGGTCAGATTAGTCACTGTCTCATTGATGATAACTGAAGTGCCATTCTCATTGCTATAGGTGGCTATTGCTTTACCAGTTGCTGCTGTTCCCGTTACAGTGGTTATAGTTTCGTCTATTTCGGTTACGGTTCCCGCTGCATCCGTTACCGTTGCGATTAAATTCCCTGCAATTACATCGGTGATAGCAACCCCATTGGTGTCAATCGTCACATCGCTGCCATCATTATTGGTAAAGGTGTAGGTGCCGTTGCCATTATCAATTATGTCTGACTTGTTGACCTTTTGTACCGTTCCGTTCTCATTGCTAAAGGTGATGAATCCATCATTGGTATCGGTCAAATTGGTCACTGTCTCATTGATAATGACTGAAGTGCCACTCTCATTGCTATAGGTGGCTATCGCCTTTCCGGTTGCAGCAGTTCCAGTTACCGTAGTTATGGTTTCGTCTATTTCGGTTGCAGTTCCCGCTGCATCCGTTACCGTTGCGATCAAATTCCCGGCAATTACATTGGTGATAGCAATCCCATTGGTATCAATGGTCACATCACTGCCATCATTATTGGTAAAGGTGTAGGTGCCGTTGCCATTATCAATTATGTCTGACTTGTTGACCTTTTGTACCGTTCCGTTCTCATTGGTATAGGTGATGAATCCATCATTGGTGTCGGTCAAATTGGTCACCGTTTCGTTGATTATGACAGCGGTTCCGTTCTCATTGCTATAAGTGGCTATTGCTTTACCGGTTGCTGCTGTTCCCGTTACCGTGGTTATGGTTTCATCTATTTCAGTTACAGTTCCCGCTGCATCCGTTACCGTTGCGATCAAATTCCCTGCAATTACATCGGTGATAGTAACCCCATTGGTATCAATGGTCACATCACTACCATCATTATTGGTAAAGGTGTATGTGCCGTTGCCATTATCAATTATGTTCGACTTGCTGACCTTTTGTACCGTTCCATTCTCATTGGTAAAGGTGATGAAACCATCATTGGTGTCGGTCAAATTGGTTATAGTCTCATTGATAATGACTGCTGTTCCGCTCTCATTGCTATAGGTAGCTATCGCTTTTCCGGTTGCTGCGGTTCCTGTGACCGTTGTTATGGTTTCATTAATGTCGGAAGAAGTACCGTCGGCTTTACTAATCGTTCCAATTCGGTTTCCTGAAATAAGATTGGTTATGGTAATTCCATTGGTATCTATGGTCTGTACTGCTCCTGTTTCATCTGTATAGGTATACGTGCCATCACCATTATCAGTAAGGGTGGAAATGGACGTGTCGGTAATAGTGATTGTAGTCCCATCAGATTTGGTGAAGGTATAGGTGCCATCTAAATTGTCAACCAAATTGATTGTTCCGTTGGCAGCATTGACCTCGTCCAAGGCATCTTGGACATTCGTGGCCGATAAACTGGAGCTGGCATTGTCGTAACTCACGTCATCAGCAGCAACAAGACCTGTTTTATCTATCCATTGCACAGCGCCGGCACCATTGGTCGTAAGGATCTGATTAGTTGTACCTGGCCCTATATCAATAGGTTGGATAGAGCCATTGATGATTTCTGGTGATCCTATAGCATTATCTGCCATGGCCACGTTACGAACGGAATTATCCCTCAATTGTGCAGATCCTACTGAAGATCCTGCCAAATCTGCCTGCTTAATGGAGCCGTCCTGTATATTTTCCCCATCGATGATGCCGACCTCAAAATTAAAATTGGTGCCACTGGCATCCTGGGTGATAAAGATGGTTGGGAACGTATTGATGATGGGATCTGTAGTAAAAGTTTGGGAATTTAAATCTTGCAGTTCAACACTGACGGTGTTACCGGCTGAATCTGTTAGGGTTAGATTACCATCTTCTACCACTAAACTTTCGTTAAGGTTGTTGATTTCGGTGATGTTACTATTGGCATCACTAAAAGTGTACGTGCCATCCCCGTTGTCCACTAGGCTTATATTCCCGGAATTGGTCAAGGCATCACAGAGATTCAACCACTGGGTGCCATCGTAATAATGGACGCATTTGGAGTCTGTGTTGTAAATTAATGCACCTTGTAAAGGGGTTATGGCATTCATTTGGGTGTTGTTAACCCTTGTGAGTACAAATGCCCTAGACGTACTTTCCAGTTCCAAAACGGAGGAAGCACTTATATTTTGTGGATTATCTCCAATTTTAATTTGACTATAGGTTATTGAGCTTAATAGAAGAAAAGAAAAAACAAAAAAATGTTTGTAATTCATAAGATATGGGGGTTATCCTGAAAAAGTTGTAAGCAACAAAAATAATATTTTACGGATATTAAACTAATTTTTAAGGGATAATACGAAAACCTTTTCGTTGAATGGTTGTTAATACTACTGGTTGAAAATTAGCCTCTTGCTTCATTCTTACGACATTTTATTTTTGGGGATTAAAATTATCGGACAAATCAAGGATCTCCAAATGATGAAAAAAGCAGCCTTGATACATTTTTTTTAGCGATTGCAGGTTCTATTCTTTTTTTATCAACGCTTTAATTCCTTCCAAGTCCTTCCTTAGGGATTTTAATTCTTGGGACAATACTTCATTTTCATATTTAAGATTCTGTATTTTCTTTTCTTGCTCTATGGTATGCAGGAACAGTTCCTCGATTTTTTCGAGGTTTTGTAAGTTGGACTCACTTAAATTCCAAAAGCCATCTTTTTTGACTTCTTCTGCGGATTTAATTCCAGGCAGATGGTGGTGTTTTTCTACAAATTGCGCTACCTTCTCTAGTGTAGAGAATTCATAATCTTTTTTAAGACTAGAGTTGCCTAAAAAGTATTTCTCGAAGACATAATCTGGGTGCACTAGTGTGGCTCCTACCCAAACTTCTGTATCCACTTGTAAATCACCTCCTACATGAAGTTTTCTTGTCGGATTGGTCTCTCCAATTCCTACATTTTGAGAGGCATCTATTCGCAAGGCTTCTGTCCCACCTGTCGAGAATGCTAATTGAGAAGCACCGGCTCTATACATTCCCATATTAGTTTCTGTATAGAATCCATAACCTGGATTACCTACAGAGCCAATATTTGCAGCAAATCCATTTCTAGCGCTAATTGTTCCGTCAACATCTAATTTACTAGTTGGTGCGCCAGGTAGCGTACCTATTGCAACATTTCCTGAGCCGCCTAAAATGAAATCATTTCCTCCAAGATTATGTGTTCGGTTTGATACCAAAGTAAAATTAGCATCAAAAAGATTTTGGCCAGCCGTTGGTGCTGCCCAAACTACATTAGTTCCACTGGTTGTCAGGACCTGTCCGTCAGCTCCCACCGCTATTTTTGCAGGTGTCACGTTATTGTCTGCGATGTCCGCCGTAGCGATGGTGCCGTCAAAAATTTGAGTTGATGTTATCCCGC
>NZ_JBEWYP010000013.1:0-22030 GCF_040566555.1 Sediminicola luteus
ACAACGAGGGGAACGACTTCAATTTTGACGGGATCCCAGACCAGACCTTTACGGGTATTGATACGGACGGTGACGGTCTTGACGATGGTTATGAGGGCAGTGACGTGAACGACGGCTTCGATGTGAACGACGAGATCGATGATCCGGCGAACGACCTTCCCGATACGGACGGCGATGCCAGCACAGATGGTGACGTAAACTACAGGGACCTGGACGATGATGGTGATAATATTGATACCCCGGACGAGGATGCCAATAATGATGGCGATCCCACCAATGACGATACGGACAGTGACGGTACCCCAGATTACCTTGATCCCAATACCCCCTTGGATACAGATGGTGACGGTGTTCCAGATTCTACAGATATAGATGATGATAACGATGGTATCCTGGATATTGATGAATCTGACGATCTCGATCAAAATCCCGTAGATAGGGACAGCGACAATGATGGTATTCCTGATAGGATAGATATAGACAGTGACAACGACGGTATCCCGGACAACGTTGAGGCACAGACCACTTCCGGTTATGTGGCCCCGACCGGCTTGGATGACGATAACGATGGCCTGGACAACGCTTATGAAGGGGCAGGAAACGAAGGCTTGACGCCCGTGGATACGGACGGCGACGGCACCCCTGACCACCTTGACCTGGACAGTGACAATGACCTTGTTCCTGACAACAATGAGGGGAACGACTTCAATTTTGACGGTATCCCAGACCAGACCTTTACGGGTATTGATACGGACGGTGACGGTCTTGACGATGGTTATGAGGGCAGTGACGTGAACGACGGCTTCGATGTGAACGACGAGATCGATGATCCGGCGAACGACCTTCCCGATACGGACGGCGATGCCAGCACAGATGGTGACGTAAACTACAGGGACCTGGACGATGATGGTGATAATATTGATACCCCGGACGAGGATGCCAATAATGATGGCGATCCCACCAATGACGATACGGACGGTGACGGAACCCCAGATTACCTTGATCCCAATACCCCCTTGGATACGGATGGTGATGGAGTAACAGATACAGATGAAAATACAGATGGGACAGATCCAACAGATCCTTGTGATTTTATATTGGCCAGTCAAACAGTAACCCCTTCAGATGAATGGATTGCTCTTGATTGTGACGGCGATGGGGTAACCAACGGTGATGAAGTAACCGATGGTACTGATCCTCTGGATGGTTGTGATTACAATACAGAAAGCATTACTCTTGCCCAAGGTGGGGATTACCTACTTTTGGACTGTGATGGAGATGGAGTGACTAATGGTGATGAATTAACAGATGGCACGGATCCACTGGATTCCTGTGATTTTGTTTTAGCTAGTCAGACTGTGTTGACATCTGAAGAGTGGGAAAATCTCGACTGTGATGGCGATGGAGTTACCAATAGTGATGAAGTTATAGATGCAACCGATCCATTAGATCCTTGTGACCTACTATTAAGTAGTCAAACTTTGGACCCTACGAGCGAATGGAATAATCTGGATTGTGATAGTGATGGAAATCCAAATGGCACAGATCCAAATCCTCTTGTGGCAACTGCTGTAGATGATTCAGGAACGACTATGCCAGAAACAGAAGTGATCATAAATATTTTGGAGAACGATGATTATCTGCCAAATAATGACTCGAACAACCTCGGGACAACTTCCATTACTAGAATTGGAGGCGATGCCACAGGAACTGTATCCTTTAATGCAGAAACAGGGGAATTATCCTATATTCCTGATGGTTCTGAAACAGATATGAGTGTAACAGTCATTTATGAAGTTTGTAATACTGATCCTGATCCAGATGTTTGTGCCTCAGCAACGGTAACAATTGTTATTGAAGCTGGTGTAATGACCATAGATGCAGTAGATGATAATTATTCTATTGATTTTGTTATCGGTAGAGAAGGAGGGTTAATAGAGGGTAGTAATGTATTGTTAAATGATACTCTTGATGGAGAACCAGTCGATTTGGATGATGTGACAATTACATCTACACCTACGAATGTATTAAGGGTAAATGAAAACGGGACCGTAAGTGTAATTGATGATAAAGTGTCTTCAGGTACGTATACCATTGAATATACCATTTGTGAAAAGGCTAATCCTGATAATTGTGACACCGCAATTGTAACGGTATCCATAGGCATCTTATCGAGAGGACCTATTGAAGTAAACCAATTGGTGACTCCAAATAGTGATGGTAAAAACGACTTTTTATTCATCAGAAATGTGGATCTGGCTCTTAATAACTCTATTAAAATATTCAATAGATGGGGTAAAGCCGTTTACGAAGGAAGAGGTTATAACAACCAGAATAATGTGTTCGATGGCAAATCTAAAGTAAGGTCAACCATTGGTGCTGGGGATTACCTACCAGCTGGAGTATATTTTTATATATTTGAATATACCTTTGAACAAGAAAATATTTCAGAAAGTGGTTACATATATATCAGTCAATAATATACCTAATAGGTTATGATCAAGAGCAAAAAGTATTTTATACCATTAGTGCTATTATTTGCCATTGTTGAGATCGTACATGGGCAGCAAGATGCCCAATACACCCAATATATGTTCAACACCCTCAGTGTAAACCCTGCCTATGCCGGCTCACGAGGGCAATTGAGTATTGCGGGACTTTATAGGTCGCAATGGGTAGGTTTGGAAGGTTCACCCACCACACAAACCCTGAACATACATTCGCCTATCCAAAACAGTAGGGTGGGTTATGGCTTCTCCATAGTCAATGATGAGATTGGAGATGGCGTTGTTCAAGAAACATACTTTGATGCCGTGGTATCATATACCATAGAAGTTGCACGTGATGCGAAGTTATCATTCGGATTAAAAGCCGGAGGTAACTTGCTAAACCTGGATTTCAATGGGTTGCGTAATTTCGATGCCGAAGCAACAGACGGGAATAATATTGATAATAAGTTTTCACCCAACTTTGGATTTGGAGCATACTATCATACGAACGTGTTTTATCTTGGACTTTCAGCACCCAATGTTTTGGAAACAAAGCATTTTGACAATTCCAATAACGACGCCAATAGCACCAACTTCCTCTCCAAAGAAAGAATCAATTTTTATTTGATCACGGGTTATGTATTTGATGTAAACCCTGTACTAAAATTTAAACCGGCTTTATTGACCAAAGTTGTTAGCGGTGCTCCCTTACAAGTAGACCTCTCTGCCAACTTTATGTTCAATGAGAAATTTACTTTTGGAGCGGCCTATCGTTGGGATGCGGCAGTTAGTGCTCTGGCAGGATTTCAAATAACGGATCAGTTTATGGTTGGTCTGGCCTATGATCGGGAGACAACCGATCTGGGAGGAACCCAATTTAATGATGGATCTTTTGAGGTGTTTTTAAGATTCGAATTGGTAAAATCCTACAGACGCTTGGTTTCTCCTCGTTTCTTCTAAAAATTATAAAATGATAAAAAGAATACTTTTAGTAATTGTCTTAACTTTTATAGGGTCAGGGACATTGGTTGCGCAGGAGCGACTAATAGAGAAGGCGAACCAAAAGTATGAAGAATACTCTTTTAGTCCGGCTATAGATATCTATAAAAAAGTTTTGGAAAAGGGATTTGTAACCTCGGACATGCTTAAGAAATTAGGGAATGCCTATTATTTTAAGGCAGATTATGCAGAAGCTGCAAAAGTTTACAAAAGGTTAGTGGACGAGTATCCGACAGATCTGGCTCCTGAATATTATTTCCGTTATGCACAAGTACTAAAGTCCTTGGGCAATTACTCAGAATCGGACGCTGTAATGTCAAAATTTACACAAATGACATCTGGTGATGAAAGGGCGATGGCCTATAGAAGTGAGCGAAATTATCTGGAAGAGATTAAAGCCAATTCCGGCAGATACGAATTGAAGACTTTTGCCTATAATTCCCCTTATGGTGATTTTGCACCTTCTTATTACAAGCAGGGATTAATTTTTTCCTCCGACAGGGACACTGGTAATTTGGCCAGATACAGACACACATGGACCTCCAAGGACTTTTTGGATCTTTACAAGGTAAATGTGGATAGTGTTTCCAATAATTTGGTGGTTAAATTGGGTGAAAACATCAATACTAGACTTCATGAGTCCACCTCAGCTACAACCAAAAACGGAGAGGTAATCTATTTCACTAGAAATAACCTCTTGGACACTAAAAGTGAGAAGGGGAAGAAGGGAATCATAAGATTAAAAATATATAGGGCTAAATTAGCCAATGGTATTTGGACAGAGGTAGAGGAGCTGCCGTTTAACAGTGATTCCTATTCTGTGGCACATCCGGCGTTAAGTCCAGATGATAGGACATTGTATTTTGCTTCCGATATGCCCGGAACCCTAGGGGAATCCGATCTATTCAAGGTGACCATCAATCAAGATGGTACGTTTAGCTCCCCTGAAAATTTAGGGAATACCATAAATACGGAAGCTAGGGAAACTTTTCCTTTTGTGAGCGATAAAGAGATTTTGTACTTCTCCTCAGATGGACATCCAGGATTAGGGGGATTGGACATTTTTGCAACGAAAATAGCTTTTGGCGATCTTTCTGGAAAAATTGCCAACGTTGGGGAACCCGTGAATAGCAATCTCGATGATTTTACGTACATTTTTAACGAAGAGACCAGAGAAGGTTATTTTGCATCCAACCGCGAAGGTGGGATGGGCGAAGATGATATATATGCCTTTAAGGAAATTGAACCTTTGGTGCTGGAATGTATACAACAGATCACTGGAACGGTAAGGGACAAAATATCCAATGAGGTATTGGTTGGTGCCACAGTAATGGTGATCAATGAGGATAATGTAGAAATATCCAATACGATTACCAATTCCAATGGGGACTATAGCCTGACAGTGGATTGTAACCAAGGCAATTTTGTTAGGGCCTCGACGGAAGGATATACCCCTGCTGAAGAATATTTGGGTATTTCAGATGGAAAGCCTAAGATTATTGATTTTTATCTAGAGCGTGAAACTATAACCGCTGGTTTTGGGGACGATTTGGCTAAGTTATTACAATTGAGTACGATTTATTTTGACTTGAATAAGTACAATATCCGTAAGGATGCGGAGATTGAGATTCAAAAAGTAGTTGCCGCAATGGAAAAGTATCCAAGTTTAAAGATCCAGGTGAATTCACATACGGATAGTAGAGGACCGGATGCCTACAACCTATGGCTATCACAAAGAAGGGCAGAAGCCACGGTTAACTATATGGTTTCCCAAGGTATCTCCAAGGATAGGTTGAACGGTGAAGGCTATGGGGAAACCAGATTGGTAAACAGTTGTGGCAATGGGGTAAAATGTTCTTCTGAAGAACACCAGTTAAACCGTAGATCAGAATTTATCATATTGGAATAACACATCTTTTTAATACTATTTTAAATTGAAATGCAGTTGTGAAAACAACTGCATTTTTTTTAGCTCAATTTCAAATGTACTCCCTTAAAAATATGTATTGGAATGGGATCGATTTTTTTTTAGGGATAAGGGTAGGCAGTGTAAGTGCCACTTTAGGTTGCTCACTTTTTTTAAACTAGGTTGAAGTGGCAATTAACAACGGTTACAGATAGATTTACAACATTATATTTTTTATGCTTGGTTAAATAAATATATTCACCTCTTGATAATAGATTCAAAATAGGTTTGATTATTATCAAGATTATTTATTTAGTATATTTTTAAATATGTCTTTAACCCATAAATTAAAACAGTTTGTTTTAATAGTTTTCCTTATCCTATTTGGTCTTCCTTTATTGGGTCAGGTAACCGGTGATTATAAATCCAAAGCCACAGGACTTTGGAGTAACTCTAGTACCTGGCAAATATATAATGGAACCACATGGGTGAATGCCACTACTTATCCCGGCCAAAACAGTAATGTAGGCACTGTAACTATTGGTAGTGGTAATACAGTAACCTTGAATGTAAATATTACTTCTTATACCATAAATAAGCTAATTATTGGAGATCGATCTGGTGCAAACGATAATCTTTCATTACCAGATAATGGGAGTTTTCAAGTTAACATAATGCAAGTATCGGTGGAGACCGATGGTATTCTATCATGGATTAAAAATGCGGATTTGTATTTACCTGAAGGTTCTCAAATATACAATAATGGTGGGCAGATTAGAACAGATAAAAATTGTAATGCCTCCCAAAACATTTTTATAGGATCTGAAAAATTTTCAAACTGTAATGGAAATGGGGGAGTCGATTATTCTTTTGATGATATTGAATCGGCACTTCCTCCTCCTACAAGCAATGGTGATATTACCGATTGCGAAAATGACCCTATTCAAACCCTGACAGCTTCTGCAACACCTCCTTCTGGAGCGTATGTAGAATGGTTTACAGCTTCTAGTGGTGGTACTCCAGTTTCTCCAACACTTAATACGGTTGGAAATGTTACGTATTACGGAGAAAGTGTAGACAATACAGATTCCAATCGGAGAAGCTTATTTAGGACTGCTGTCACCCTAACTATTCTTCCCAAGCCTACAATATCGGTGAGCAGTGCACCTACATGTGTTTTTGCTTTATTTGCACCTACGACTTACAGAATGGAGGTAACAGTCAGTACTGGTAGTGTTACGAGTACTGCAGGGACCGTCACAAACCCTTCTGGTAATAGATGGGCAATTTCTAATATCCCAGATGGCACTAACATAGTCGTTACGGTTACCGATGCCAATGGCTGTACCAATCAACTTCCTGTTACCGCACCAAATTGCTCCTGTCCTGTGGTAAACGCCCCTACTAGCGGAGGTAATAGGTCTTTTTGTGCAGGAGATCCGGTACCGAGCATTACAGCAACAGTAGGATTGGGTGAAACGGTGGACTGGTATAATTCAGCTAGTGGAGGAACATTATTATTAATGGGCAATACAACTTACACCCCTGCTGGTCCAGGAACTTATTATGCAGAAGCAAGGAATACCACAACCAACTGCCTTAGTGGCGCAAGGACGGCTATTACCGTCACCCAGAATTCTCCGTCTACTGCATCTATTGGGCCAAACCAATCGATTTTCACTGGTGGTAATGCAATATTTACAGTCACAACCACGAATGCCGATACCTATCAATGGCAGGTGAGTACAGATGGGGGAACGGTTTTTAATAACATTGTAAATGGGGCGGAATATGCAGGAACACAGTCTACGGCTCTTACTGTTAAGACGGCAGAAGTAAATAAAAACGGTTATAGGTATCGAGTCTTGGCTTCGAAAGCAGGGTCGAGTTGCCCACCTACAATTTCCGCTTCAGCCTTATTGACTATTAAGGTGAAAACAGTTATAACTACTAGGAGAATTACACATAGGGTAAAAAAGAGTTAAACAAACTACATTTTTCTGCCATACAGTCAACTGGATGGAGTGGGTTCAACATTATACCGAATCAACTTGAAATGTGATGTTTAATTGCTAAACCACCTATTAACATTCCATTTATTTAACTTCTTTAAAATTTCCTCCAATCTAATTTAGGTATGAGCTAATAGAATTATTCTGGTAAAAATAATTTTCTTTAATAATAGTGCGCATTTTTTTCAGATCCGTAATTCTCGTAATTCCGATATAATGGAAAATATAAAGATCGCGAGATGTAAATTGTTTATTACAAAGGTTTTAAGAAGGTGTAACTGTTAAAATAAGATATATTATTGTCCATCAACCTCAAAAAACACCTTGTTAAGCCTGATGAAACCACCCTACACAACATTTATTGGGCATGTACGTCCGATACCCTTACTTTTGAAGGGTAAACAAATAGATGACCTTAAAGCAATCACATATCAAGTTTTTTAACCAAAACATACTGTTACTGGTCCTCTTAGTTTTGGGCTCCTTTGTCAATGCCCAGCAAAATCCTGGAGTTGGCGCAAATTTTGGGCTGGAGGCCGATATTATTTCTGGGACTACAAATGCCAATACAGATGACTGGTTCCTTGGAAGCTCTGGTTTTGGTGTAATAGATGAATCTCAATTGGGAACCTTTCAAGGTATTATAAATTCATCCCAAAATTTACCCTTCGATACTAGAATGAGTGTAGATAATTTCTCCTCCCCCAATGGCTATATTTGGTACGCAGCGAGATTTGGCCACGATTATCTCAGTCAAGGAAACGGCAATAAGGATAAGACTACTTTTGGAAACGGTTCTAAAAATGCACAAAACCCTAATACCCAGTGGAATGTTGGAGAGTCCTCCTTGACCTCAAATGTGGATATTATTGATAGTTATGTGCATATGCGTAGAGATGGGGTGGATACTGGGGATGACCTTTGGGTGAATCTTGGAGTTTCTACTCTAAAGGCGAATGGGGCACGTTTCATAGATTTTGAATTATACGTTCAGGAATTGTTTTTGACCGGAAACAGTTTTACTAATGTAGGACCAAATGAAGGACACACGGCTTGGCAGTTTGATGCTTTTGGGAACGTTACTCAGGTAGGTGATGTAGTTATTGGTTTCGCCTTTTCAGGGTCTGGTGTTTCCGGTATTGAAGTTCGCGTTTGGGTTTCTAAAGTTGACTATACGTTTAATAGAGGTTTTAATTATACGTCCATAGATGGGGCCACCAATGGTTCGGTCTATGGTTATGCCAGTATTAATTTTGCGGGAAATACCTTTAGTAAGGTAAATACCACAGCTACAACCGGACCCCCTTGGGGTACGTATGCTACGGGGCTTACCCCGGCAGTAAATTACGAACCCGAAGCCTTTGCGGAAATAGGGGTGAACTTTACAGGAATAGGCTTTGATCCAAGAAGCTTGTTTGGCCCGGGCGCTGCATGTGACTCCCCATTTAGTTCTGTTTTGGTCAAAACCAGGTCTTCTGCATCATTTACTTCCTCCTTGTCCGATTTTGCCGGGCCTTATGACTTTTTGGGCGGAGCATCGGATGGACAACTGGATACCAGTATAAAGGATCCTGGAACATTTAGTGGATGTATCCCAAATGAAACATTGACCCTTGAGGCAAATTTCGATTCCGTAAGCGCTGAATATTATTGGACTTCGGATACCCCGGGAGTAACATTTCCCGATGGTACGACTTCAAAATCCGGAGTATATCTAACCTCTGTGGATATTGATACGCCAGGGGATTATACATTAAACATCGCACCTTTGCCAGGATGTACGCCCGATCCTTCCAATGCAACAACAATTACGGCACAAGAAGATTTGGCGGTATCGATAACATTTCAACCCACTGATCAGGTGGTTTGTGATGGGGATTTGGCACAATTCAATGTAGGCACGGCAAATGCAGACACATTTCAGTGGCAGATGAGTACGGATAATGGTACAACATTTAATGATCTTGCCAATGGGGGATTGTACTCTGGATCAACGACTTCAACCCTTACGGTGAATCCTACAAACACAACTCTAGATGGGTATTTATATAGGCTGAAATCTTCAACCTCAATAAATACGTGTCCGCCTGTTTTATCAGATTCGGCAGTGTTAAGTGTAGGTGGCTTTGTTTCCATTGATTCTCAACCTATAGATACTAATGTTTTTGCCGGGGATTCGGCTATTTTAACTGTTTCAGCATCCAGTGCCAATGCCTATCAATGGCAGGTAAGTGATGATAATGGGGTAACATTTACTGATTTGACAAATGGCGTGAATTATTCGGGGGTCACCACTTCATCGTTGACCGTTTCCAACATGGATATTGATTTCTCTGGTTTTCAATACAGGGTCATTGCATCCAATACCTCTCCAGCCTGCCCCAGCTCTGAAACTTCTTCCCATGCCACTCTTACAGTGCAAGTAAATGGGGTTATTTCAAATAGGAGGATTACGCATAGGGTGAAAAAGAACTAAATCAAGGGCTTTTAAATAATTTACAATTGTCTTATAATTGATTCAAAAATCACTTAAATAGGTCGGTCGAATTAAAGTCACTTCGAATAATTGGTATTATACCTCTATTTTGATTCAGCATACAACATTCTTAAATCACGTGTCAAATCTATGTTTACATTTGGTACGTTGATCTCCTAGGATCACTACTACATAATGAAAACAGGGATGTTCCTTCAAAAAAGAATGCCTATTCTTTTTATAGTGTTCTTCAGCTTTTTCCAATCTTTTGGACAGCAGACCTTTTTAGATAATTTCAATACCGTTTCTTATTCCAACAATAACGGAACTTCCAGTTTTTCATCCAACTGGATCGAAACAGGAGATGATGGAAATCCGGCAACGGGCCGCTTGCTTATTACATCAAATCAATTGCGTTTTAATAGAATAGATACTCGTACAATTAGAAGAAATTTAAATTTAACGGGGGCCACGGGCGTCATCCTATCCTTTGATTATGATGCAACTTCTAGAGGGGGCGAAGACCTTTTGGTACAGTTATGGAACAATACAACCTCTACATTTGTCACGGTTGGAAGCATAAATACGGATAGGACCGGAACTTTTACGTATACATTACCGGCAGCACTAATTTCAGTAAACTCTGCCATTCAGTTTATTACTGGCAGTGGAAACTGGGATGCCGGAGATATCATTAATTTAGATAATCTTTTGTTCACTGCGGCTTATGGACCATACTTAACCATAAATGATGTTACGGTGGCCGAGGAAGCAGGGAATGCCATTTTTACAGTAACCTTACAGCAAAATGTGGCTGGAGGATTTAATGTTAATTATACAAGTTCGGATGGGATTGCTGTGGCAGGATCTGATTATACCCCTGTTAATGGTACGCTGAATTTTTCAGGAGTAAGTGGGGAAACAAGGACTATTACCGTGCCTATTAGAGACAATTCTTATGGAGAGAATACTGAAAACTTTTTTATCCTGCTTTCCAATCCAACCAATGGTGTCGTTCTTTTAGATGCCGTAGGGGAGGGAAATATAACAGATACCGACCCTCCAGTGACCAATAATGTGCCATTGGCATTATATAAAGAATTTAGTGGTTACTATGATTATACAACCACCGGTGGATCTTTAAGAACTCAAACGAACGGGGTCAATGCCTGTTCTATTACCACTACTTCTTCAAATACATTGCTATCCCCGGTAAATGCCGGAGCAACAATAGAGAGGGCTTATTTATCTTGGGCTCATTCAAGTTTTGTCATTGATGATATGGTCACCTTTGAAGGGCAAACCGTTATGGCTGATGTGATTTATGGCTCCACGTTGACCAACAGGCAGTTTTACGGTTATCTGAGTGATGTAACAAACATTGTGAAAGGTATTCCTAATATTTCTTCAAATGTCTTTGACTTCACAGATCTGACAATAGACACCTCTAGCACGTTTTGTTCTTCACAAACTGTTATGGGAGGTTGGACATTAATGGTGTTTTATGAGTTACCAACATTGCCAGCGGTAACCATTAACCTCTACCAAGGATTTAGTGGGGAGAGTAATTCCTCTTCCAGTTACACCCTTTCAGGATTTTTCGCCATCGGTGCCAGTGGTTCCAAAACTACAGTTGTTTCTTGGGAAGGGGATCAGACTTTGGCCAACAATGAACGCCTATCGGTTGCTTCAGGTTTAGGACTGGGGATTACGCTATCTGGAGACGGGGATAATAATGGGATTACCGTAAATAACCCATTTAACTCAACCATTTTTGATAATACGGTTACCCCTAATATCAATATAACCACCTCCCATGGGCTGGATTTGGATACGTATGACATATCCTCTGTAGTTCAGCCAGGGGAATCCTCTGTTACCACTACAGTACAGTCGGGCCAAGATTTTGTAATCGTTAATTCAGTTTTGTTAAAAGTGCCTTCCAATTTGATTACCGGTTTAGTGTACGAAGATGTAAATTACCCTGGCGGTGCAGGTAGAAATGCAGTAGTATCCTCGGGAAAACCTGTAGTTGGGGCTCGAGTGGAACTTTTTGATTCTTCTGGAAGTTTATATCGTACGACAACCACGGGAACCGATGGGAAATATGTGGTAGGGGGTATGGCCAATGGCACATATAGGGCAAGGGTAGTGAACTCATCCGTTAAATCTACACGGGGTGGTGGAGCTGCTTGTTCCACATGTCTCCCTATTCAGACCTTTAGAAGGTTTTATAATGCAGGAGGATTTGTCAATGTACCTAATGAAGTTGGGGGTGCAAACCCCGCCGGACAGGATCCTGGGAACAACACCTTAGCTGGGGCCCAGAGCGTCTCTTCGGTCCTAGTTTTGTCCAACGGCATAGTGGGCATCGATTTTGGATATAATTTCAATACTATTGTTAATACAAATCAAGTCGGGCAGGGTTCGCTGAATCAGTTTATTGTAAATGCCAACAATTTGGATGAGACAGGGTTGGACATTGCGGCTAATAGTATTTTTGATCCAGCAGCGGGAGAGGACACTTCTATATTTATGATACCGCCAACAGGAGATGCCTTGGGAAGGACGGCGAGTACCACATATTCTAGTGGTTATTTTGATATTTTTATTACCGATGCCCAACAATTGGCTACAATGACCGCGGCGAATACTATAATAGATGGGAGGACCCAAACTGCCTATTCAGGAAATACCAATCCAAGCACTTTGGGAGCTGGGGGAACACCTGTGGGGGTAACTGGAACATCACTCTTTAATTTTAACCGTCCCGAAATACAAGTCCATCGAAATGGAGGGGACGTTTTTACTACCCAAGGCAACAACGTTTCGATAAGAAATATTGCCGTTTATTCCAATGATAAAGCTGGTATTCGGGTGAATGCCGGTCTTACCTATATTTTTGAAAACATTATAGGAGTCAATGCCCTCGGCATAAAATCAGGGGCGATCCAATACGGTACCGAAGTACGTGGTGGTACGGCAAGAATTGCCCGAAACTTTTTCCATGGCTCTGATGTAGCTGGGGTTCGTATCAATGGGGGTTCCAATTCCATTCTAGAGTACAACCATATCTTTCAAAATGGTGCTGGGACTACCTGTATGGATAATATTTTGATCGATAATGGATCTGGTATAATTATTAGAAATAACCTCATCAATGATGCGGCTGGAATTGGTATTGAAGGAGCTAATTATTCTGGTGGCCTAGTTATTACTGATAATACAATAACCGGGAACGGAATCAGTCCCGTAGCCTGTGGTGGAGGAATTTTTGATGATGCGGGTATTCGTTTAAAGGCGGCTACCGCAGAGGTCTCCAAGAACATTATACATGGAAATAGAGGAGAGGGCGTTGTGGTTGCGGAAAATGTGACCGGTATCTGGATTACACAAAATTCAATGTACAACAATGGTCTAAGGGCTCCTTCCTTGGGTATAGATTTGGATAAATCCAAAAAAACAGGGGATGGTGTTACCTTAAATGATAATGGTGATGGGGACAGTGGTCCAAATAACCTGAACAACTTTCCTATTTTTAAAACGATATCCACTAATGGAGCCAATCTTATTGTTCAGGGGTGGGCCCGCCCAGGAGCTATAATAGAACTGTTCATATCAGACGTTTCTCTGGGAACTGCGCTTCCAGGAGCAAATCAGTTAGGGTATAGTTCCGATTATGGGGAAGGGCAAACTTATTTAGCCACTATAATTGAAGGGTCTGCTGGGGATCTGGACACCGGAGTGTCCAACTATTCTGATGTCGATGGAAATATTGACAACACCAATAATTTTAAATTTTCAATACCACTCCCTTTTGGGGCTATGGTGGGACAAAAGATTACCGCTACTTCTACAATTGCCAATAGCACCTCAGAATTTTCACCTTTGTCAACAATTAAGGTGAGTACCATCATCACCAATAGAAGAATAACCTATAGGGTGAATAAGAGTTGATTATCCATTATTACTCTTTAGAAATTAAATCTTTAGAAAAACTAGGTGCGTAATATTAAAATTCAGTTTAATTGTAGCGCATTATGACGGTGTTATATTGTAGTTTATTTGGTCTTCATCTATAAAAATAAGTGATTATTTTGGTTAATTAAAACATTGAATTACAATAGATTACTTTCAAAAAATCGTTGTAATACACTATTTTTCATAATTCTAAACCTCAGGAATATAGGAATAAACACTACCTGAAGGGGCATACACAACATTTATTAGAAATCGAATGACCATGGGGCTATTTTTATAATGTGAAAATAAATCGATTGTATTGTTGGATTTTGCAATTGATTTATCATCAGCATATTATGAGGAACAATAGCTTCTTGATAATCTCTAATAATGCCTCCAAAATATTGTTGGCAGTATTTCTTCTATCAGTGTTTGGAACTTCTGCCCAAACTACTTTCACAGAAAGTGCAGCATTATACGGATTAAATATTGGAGGTAAGAAGGACGGGGGACATGCTTGGGCAGATTATGATCTGGATGGGGACTTCGACTTGGTGATCAATACCAATGGCCGTGGCTATCTAATGCGAAATGATGGTGGGAGCTTTTCCGACCAGACTGCAACTTTGGCTCCCGACTTTATGGCGGGGAGTCTTGAGAGGACAGCCCTCTTTGTAGATTTTAATAATGATGGTTACCCAGATATATTTAGGAACAAGCATAATGATGTTCGCATTTACTTGCAAGATCCATTAACGAATAAATTTGGTAATGGTTTGGGAGGGACGGCCCCTAATCAACAATTTACCTCCATGACCGATGGAATGAATACGGAAGGTGCCGGGGCTTTGGATTACGATGGTGATGGGGACCTGGATCTTTTTTTAGACAATCATAATTTCGGAATTGATATCCTTCAAAATGACGGCAATGGATTTTTTACCCATGTAACCAAAAAAACAGATAGCCCAAATCCTCCATATAATGTGGCGGATCCCAATACATGGCCCCTAGGTCTTGTTCAAGATGCTACAGATGGAGATTATGGTTCAGCAACGGATTTTAATGATGATGGGTGGGTAGATATAGTTGTTAGAAAAAGAGACCAGGTAGATTTATTTACAAACCTTGGGGGTACCTTCCAAGATGGAGTCGATATCGATCAAGCCGATAATGGTAATAAAGGATCGGTAGCTTTTTATGACTTTGATAACGATGGGGATTTTGATCTCTTCTGGACAGAAAATGGTAGCAATCAGATACATAGAAACAATGGTGATGGTACTTGGACGCCTTTAGGGGCTAGTACAGGTATTCCGACAACTCCGCTCAATGGAGAAATTGAAGGATTGGCCTGTGGGGATGTAGATAATGACGGAGATATAGATATTTTTCTAGCCAATGGTAAAGGCGGGGGTGGAGATCTTAGTACGCTTTATCTCAATCAAATCAATGATGGTGGTGGTGCCATGAATTTTATAGATTCCGGACTTACTTTTAGCAATAGAGGAGAGGGTTGTACCTTCATTGACATAGACCAAGATGGGGATTTGGACCTCTATATGAATAGGGATGATAGAGCTAATGTGCTTTATATAAATAATTTAGGAATTTTAGACCGGCCCAACCATTTATATATCAATATTATAGAAGACCGGGATGAATTTGGACTTATCAATACAGAAAAACGTTTTGGTGTAGGTGCAACTTCAAAGATTTTGGATTGCGATGGCAATGTAATTTCTGGAACTAGAGAGGTAAATGGAGGTTATGGCCATGGAACACAACAACCAGGTCTCATCCATTTTGGCTTGCCAAGTGGTCCACTGGTTCCAATTGTTGTTGAGGTTGCGTTTCCAAGAACCGCTGCGGGTAGGGTAGTTGTAAGGAAACAATTAAGACCCATCGATTATTATAATGGTAGTATAAATCTGGTGGATGTTTTTCCAGATTCTGCCAATCTTCCGCCAATAGCCTTAAATGATTATATAACAACTACCCAAGATAGCCCTGTTACGTTTAATCCACTAGTTGATAATGGTGGTGGTGCAGATTCGGATCCAGAGGGGGAACCTTTGGAAGTGATTTCCCTTACGGGAGCTACTAATGGAACAGCTATTCTTAATGGTGATGGTACGGTGACCTACACGCCCAATCCGGGTTTTGCGGGCGGGGACCAGTTTAATTATACCATACGCGATAATGCAAATTGTACTTTTACAGCCGAGGAAAGTACGGCAACCATTTATATTACTATTTACGCCGATTCAGACAATGATTCGATTCCCGATAATACAGATTTGGATGATGACAATGATGGTATTCCAGATACTGATGAACTGGATACCATAGCAAATTACAATCAACCGGCATGCGGGGGAGAAACTACTATGGATTTCAGCTCGGCAGCATCCTTGGAGTCGGGCGTAGATAAACAGCAGGGAGCTGTCTACAGGATTGCAAATGTGACAACTGGCACGGATGCCTTGGTGACGATCACTCAAGTTTTTAATGCAACAGTGTTTAATGTGGATAACAATGGGTCGGATGCTCCAAATTTTAAACCACAAACTGGATTTAATCTTCCAAATATAGGGGATAGGGCTTA
This sequence comes from Sediminicola luteus, assembly GCF_040566555.1. Taxonomy (GTDB): domain Bacteria; phylum Bacteroidota; class Bacteroidia; order Flavobacteriales; family Flavobacteriaceae; genus Sediminicola. The sequence goes on from NZ_JBEWYP010000013.1 coordinate 16,454, forward strand.
TGTTGAGTATAAAATTCAATTTGTTACTTCTGGGGGGGCAACGCCTGTTGTAATCCCTAAATTCTTTATGAATTTTAATGATATTGATGGTGGCGCCAGTTACGGAGAAGAAAACTGGGTGGATAATCCTTCAACATATACTGTGGACAATCCTACCGAACTGACCATTACACATGAAGGATCTTGGGTGATTGCTACGGCGGGAAATATAGATCATCCCGGTTCCAGTAATATAGACCCAGAAGTAAATCTTTCCGTTAATTACAATTCCAAATCCGAGATGTCTTTAAGGGTTGGTGCCGTTGCACGTGTTGCTGGGGCCTCAGCAACTGGGAGACAGCATAGTATTGAATTTAACTGTATTACTAATTTCGTGAGCCCTGTTACTTATGGTACAGACAACGATTCGGATGGGATTGCCAATCATATGGATCTAGATAGTGATAATGACGGTATTTTTGATGCAGTGGAAGCAGGCCATAATCGGGCCCATACCAACGGTGTTGTCAATGGTACATATGGCTTGAATGGGTTGGCAGATCTAATTGAAACTACTCCTGAAAGTGGTACTATCAATTATACTATTAGTGATGTAGAGGGCTCAAGTCCCCCTGATTATTTGGATACCGATAGTGATGACGATGGTTGTAGTGATGCCAACGAAGCTTATAATGATCCAAATGCAGATGGAGGGGATAACGAATATTTTGGTTCTGGTAACCCTCCAGCAACGGATACCAACGGAAGAGTGACCGGGGCAGCATATCCAGTACCTACAGATATTGATGGCAATAGTATTTATGATTTCAGGGAGGCAGATAGTGCGTCTGCAATATCAATTCAACCTTCTGATACTGAGGTTTGTCCAGGTTGTACTACATCAATTTTAGTGACAGCTTCTGATGCAGATACATTTCAATGGCAACAATATAATGGTGCTACTTGGGTAGATGTTGTAGATTCTGGGATTCATAGTGGATCCAATACCGATGAACTCACCATTACCAATCCAACCAATGCAGATGACGGCAACCAGTATAGGGTAATCTTATCCAATAGCATGTATATCTGCAGCACCCTTACGTCCAGTGATATGATCTTGACTATAAGAGTAGGTTCTGTCATAAGTAATAGACGCATTACTTACAGGGTAGAGAAGAACTAATAGCCACTATTCTTATAGTACAAATACACTACAATTATTTCTTTGATTTCATCACGAATTCAATTTTCAAATACAAAATCAAACTTTTTATTCTCATAACAGGATCATTTAATTCGATTTTCCAGTATTGGTATAAATTGTAAATGATCAAATAATATAATTTTTGACTCCTCAAATATTTTTTAAAATCCAGTCAATTTTAAGGCTAAAAAAGAGTGCCAAAAAACGCCAAATTAGGATCTGATTTTGGGTTAAAAAGATGTCGATTTGGCAACATTTCCTTTGGATAAAAGGATAGGTTATCACGATGATATGTCGTTCGTAAAGTCTTGATATTACTGTCGTAATCGACTAAAGACATCAGAAAAATATTAAAAATAAAGTTTTGAAACTACACTTTATCGATGGTATACATTACTAATTGGTACTTACACAACATTTATTTTCCTGGCCCTAGCTTCCTGCTAATTTTGTAGCGTGTAATAATATCACTTTGGCATTGAAGATTTTTTTAAGAATTCTTTCCCTGTCAGATGATATTTGAAAAACCAACTTTATGATGAGGTATTCAAAAGACCGAAAGCATAAAAATATTTACAGTAAACCGACAACCATGAGTAAAAAGATTTTATTATTCATTTTCTTGATATCCGGAGTTGCATTTTCGCAAACTACGGTGACTCTTCAAGATCAATGTAATTGCGAGGTACTAAGTGGTACCGCAGTTACCGCTCCAGGGGCTGCTGCTCCAACAGGTGCGGATATTGGAGATATCTATGTGAACACCAATACAGGAACCATTTATTTTTGGGATGGTAATTCTTGGGAACTGACTTCTTCGGATAATCAGCAACTACAGAATTTTAGCTTCAACGCGGGATCAAATCAGTTAACTCTGGTTTTGGAGAACGGTGGTAGCTTAAGTGTGGATTTAAGCAGTTTAAATAATATTGGAACGGATGATCAGACAGCGTCTGAAGTAATCTATGATAATTCAACATCGGGCTTGTCGGCTGGAACGGTGCAATTGGCCATAGACGAAATCAGCAATGCGGCCAATACTGTAAATTTAATTGACAACACGGACGGTACCTATACCTTTACAAAAGCAGATGGTACTACAGTAACTATATCAGATACATCTGTTTCTACCTTAATTAATAATGGAGACAGTACGTTTACCTATACTTCAGAAGATGGAAGTACTACTTTAATAGATATAAGAGATTTTGAAACGTTAACGGCTATCGCGCTTAACGCCGATAATACGAACATAGATTATACGGACGAGGACGGAGTGGTGACACAGTTGAACCTTTCTGCCATCGTTGACAACCTGGAGACGGTGACCACCATTGTGGCCAATGCCAACGGTACTTTTACATATAGTGATGAGGACGGAGTTGATACCATTATAGATATCACCAACCTGGAGACCTTGACCAGTATCGCGCTGAACGCCGATAACACGAACATTGATTATACGGACGAGGACGGGGTCGTTACCCAGTTGAACCTATCGGCCATCGTTGACAACCTGGAAACGGTGACCACTATTGTGGCCAATGCCAACGGTACCTTTACATATAGTGATGAGGACGGGGTTGATACGATCATCGATATCACCAACCTGGAGACCTTGACCAGTATCGCACTGAACGCCGATAACACGAACATAGATTACACGGACGAGGACGGGGTTGTTACCCAGTTGAACCTATCCGCTATCGTTGACAACTTGGAAACGGTGACCACCATTGTGGCCAATGCCAACGGTACTTTTACATATAGTGATGAGGACGGAGTTGATACCATTATAGATATCACCAACCTGGAGACCTTGACCAGTATCGCGCTGAACGCCGATAACACGAACATAGATTATACGGACGAGGACGGAGTTGTTACACAGTTGAACCTATCCGCTATCGTTGACAACCTGGAAACGGTGACCACCATTGTGGCCAATGCCAACGGGACCTTTACATATAGTGATGAGGACGGGGTTGATACGATCATCGATATCACCAATTTGGAGACCTTGACCAGTATCGCGCTGAACGCTGATGATACCAACATAGATTATACGGACGAGGACGGGGTCGTTACCCAGTTGAACCTATCGGCCATCGTTGACAACCTGGAAACGGTGACCACTATTGTGGCCAATGCCAACGGTACCTTTACATATAGTGATGAGGACGGGGTTGATACGATCATCGATATCACCAACCTGGAGACCTTGACCAGTATCGCACTGAACGCCGATAACACGAACATAGATTACACGGACGAGGACGGGGTTGTTACCCAGTTGAACCTATCCGCTATCGTTGACAACTTGGAAACGGTGACCACCATTGTGGCCAATGCCAACGGTACTTTTACATATAGTGATGAGGACGGAGTTGATACCATTATTGATATCACCAACTTGGAGACCTTGACCACTATCGCGCTGAACGCCGATAACACTAACATCGACTATACGGACGAGGACGGGGTTGTTACCCAGCTGAACCTTTCCGCTATCGTTGACAACCTTGAAACGGTGACCACCATTGTGGCCAACGCCAACGGGAGCTTTACCTACACGGACGAGGACGGGGTGGATACGATCATCGATATCGCCAACCTGGAGACCTTGACCACAATCGCGCTGAACGCCGATAATACGAACATCGATTATACGGACGAGGACGGGGTTGTTACCCAGTTGAACCTATCCGCCATTGTGGACAACCTTGAAACGGTGACCACCATAGTGGCCAATGCCAACGGGACCTTTACCTACACGGACGAGGACGGGGTGGATACGATCATCGATATCACCAATCTAGAGACCTTGACCACTATCGCGCTTAACGCCGATAACACGAACATAGATTATACGGACGAGGACGGAGTGGTGACACAGTTGAACCTATCCGCCATCGTTGACAACCTGGAGACGGTGACCACCATTGTGGCCAACGCCAACGGGACCTTTACCTACACGGACGAGGACGGGGTGGATACCATCATCGATATCACCAATTTGGAGACCTTGACCAGTATCGCGCTGAACGCCGATAACACCAACATAGATTATACGGACGAGGACGGGGTCGTTACCCAGCTGAACCTTTCCGCCATTGTGGATAACCTGGAGACGGTGACCACCATTGTGGCCAATGCCAACGGTACTTTTACATATAGTGATGAGGACGGAGTTGATACCATTATAGATATCACCAACCTGGAGACCTTGACCACTATCGCGCTGAACGCCGATAACACGAACATAGATTATACGGACGAGGACGGGGTCGTTACCCAGCTGAACCTTTCCGCTATCGTGGACAACCTTGAGACGGTGACCACCATTGTGGCCAACGCCAACGGTACTTTTACATATAGTGATGAGGACGGGGTTGATACTATTATTGATATCACCAACCTGGAGACCTTGACCAGTATCGCGCTTAATGCCGATAACACGAACATTGATTATACGGATGAGGACGGAGTGGTGACACAATTGAACCTATCCGCTATCGTGGACAACCTTGAAACGGTGACCACCATAGTGGCCAACGCCAACGGTACTTTTACATATAGTGATGAGGACGGTGTGGATACCATCATCGATATCACCAACCTGGAGACCTTGACCAGTATCGCACTGAACGCCGATAATGTGAACATAGATTATACGGATGAAGATGGTGTACTAACTCAAATTGATCTATCTGCATTAGTAGATAATCTGGAAACTGTGACCACAATGGTTGCCAATCCAGGAAGTACTTTTACATACACGGATGAAGCGGGTATTTCTACTATCATTGACGTAAAAAACTTAGAAACATTAACTACAATTCTTAACAATGGTGATGGAACCATCACTTATACCGATGAACTTGGTGCAAATCAGACTATAGTATTGCTAAGTACCGATGTTAATAATGATATAATAGTTGGTTCTGATGGTGGCTTATTTTTAAATGTGGCTTCCGTAACCGTAGCTGAGACTGTTACCAATCTTGTGGATAACCTCGACGGTACAATAACCTATACCAATGAAGACGGTACACCTCAAACGGTAAGTAAGGCTGATATCACGGATAATGCTGATGGTACCTATACTTTTACCAATAATGACGGTAGTGACGTAACAATAAACACTAATGGTGTTGCCATTTCCAATCTTATTGCTGGAAATAGAATTGCAACTATTACCAATGCAGCTGGTGCCAGTTCAGATATTAATGAATCGGTTACAACACTAACGGATAACCTTAATGGAACTTTTACTTATACATCTGAAAATGGTACTGTAACTACGTTCGATGCTAAGATCGCCAGTGTGGTCGATAACGCAGATGGAACATATACGATTACGGACGACTTTGGAGTAGCGGTGACTGTTG
>NZ_JBEWYP010000014.1:0-4512 GCF_040566555.1 Sediminicola luteus
TCGTTGTCCCTCCGGCATCAATGATATTCAGGTCCGTGCCAGTCAAGTTGGCACTCGTGATCAATTCGTTTGTTGGATCCGCATCGGCATCGTCCAAAGTGGCAACACTCACCACATAAGGAGTGGCAATGGTACCATTACCGGCAACGGTAACATTTGTCCCAGCGTTTACCTTGGTCTCAGTACCATCTGCAACGGCTACTGATAGATCATAATCATCACCTGTCTTCACCAAGGTAACTGACCCGTCTGTAGAACTCAATGTCTGAATTTCGTTCGTTGGATCGGAATCCGCATCGTCCGCATTGATGGTAACAGAACCACCGTCAACTAAGGAGATGATTTTTCCTGTCGCATCGATAGAGAGATCTTGGGTATCCGTATTGTCCAAATAAGGAGCAAGATCAACAGTACCGCCATCTTCCAAGGTCAAGGTATTTCCTGCCAAGCTCAAGGCCTGGTCATCCGTACTGCCAATTGCCAATTCGTCAATAGCCGCCTGAACAGTTGTAGCTGTTAAGCCAGATGGCACATTGTTATAAGGGTTTGAATTAGCCCTAGTATCCAAGATCACATCCGAACCATCATTATTGGTAAAAGTATAGGTGCCATTTAAATTATCAGTGATATTGGCCTTATTCACTTTTTGAGTGATCCCATTTTCATTTACATAGGTCACTGTACCGTCTCCAGTATCAGATAAATTGGTAATCGTTTCTGAAATAGTTACCGAGGCAACATTCAAATACAATTTACCATCAGCACCAAAGGCAATATCGTTATTGGCATCTGTACTGATCATTCCTGTGGAAAGCGTACCTCCACCGTCTGTAATTTCAAGGCTACCGGCGTTCATACCCAATGCGGTATTGAACTCATTGGTCGCATCCTTATCTCCGTCCAAGTAATCGACAGTATAATTACCATTACCATCATCCGTAACAGTTATATCATTGGCCCCTACAACGGTCTCACTTAATGTTGTAAGGTCTGTAGAGAAACTTGTAGTTCCTTCGTCAACCGTTAAGGTATTGGTTCCTGAATTAAAGCTAACTCCTGTAATATCGTCATCGGCAACACTATCCACATAATTTTTAGTGGCTGCATCCTGTGGGTTCACAGGATCCAATAGGTTTGTTATTCCCTGGGCACCGGCATCATTACCAGTTGCCAATACTTGGTTTAGGTTTTGAATTTCATTGGTTGGATCCGCATCCGCATCATCCGCATCAATAGTTACCGAACCACCATCCACTAGAGAGATGATCTTTCCTGTTGCATCAATCGAAAGATCTTGTGTATCTGTGTTTACATAAGATGATAAATCTACCTGATTACCTCCGGTAGCAGGATTGGTCAGTGTCAAGATATTGGCAGCCAAATTCAAATCCGTTAATTCGTTTGTAGGATCGGAATCCGCATCGTCAGCATTAATCGTTACAGACCCACCATCTACCAAAGAGATGATCTTTCCGGTTGCATCTATGGATAGATCTTGTGTATCCGTATTGTCCAAATATGGGGCAAGATCAACAGTACCTCCATCTTCCAAGGTCAAGGTATTTCCTACCAAGCTCAAAGCCTGGTCATCTGTAGAAATGTACCCGGAAAGATCCACTGTGGTATCCGCTCCAGTTCCATTGCCTAAGGTCAATATATTTCCTGCAAAACTTATTTGTTGATTGTCAATATTATCCAAATATGGGGTAAGGTCTACCGTTCCGCCATCTTCCAAAGTCAAAATGTTACCTACCAAGCTTAAAGCCTGATCGTCTGTACCATTGTCATTCAAAGTGGAGAGGTCTACAGTTTGCGTGTTTCCATCTTCCAAGGTGATGGTCAATATTTTAGCGGCATCCATACTGAAGACGGTTACCGTCTGGTCATCTGAACTCCCCGCTGCCAATTCAGCCAAGGCACCTTCAACTTCGGTAGCAGTGAAATTGCCTGCCGCATCGGTAATATTAACCTCAGAAGCGGTCTGGTCATCTGTACCCAAACTTGCCAAAGGAACTGAAAGTGTACTGTTACTATCTGTAATTTCCAGATTGGCACCGTTTACTGCAAAGGCAGTGTTTACCTCGTTGGTAATGCTACCGTCCACTTCCGTGCCTGTCACTATATAAGGATCAGCAATTGTTCCAGTTCCGGAAACTGTATTAATGCCCGCTCCGGTCACCTTCGTTTCAGAACCGTCAGCTGCAGCAACAGAAAGATCATAATCATTTCCACTAGGTGTCAATGTAACCGATCCATCCGTAGAGGTCAAGGTTTGAATTTCGTTTGTTGGATCTGCATCCGCATCATCCAAAGTAGCCACACTAACCACATATGGGGTAGCAATGGAGCCATCACCGGCTACCGTTACATTGGTGCCAGCGTTAACTTTTGTTTCCGTACCGTCTGCTGATGGCAGGGTTACAGTATTACCATCTTGAATGGTTAAGTCGTTTCCTATTATGCTCAAGGTCTGGTCATCAGTATCCGTTGCCGCAGCCAAAGCCGCAAGGGAAACAGACAAAACAGCTCCATCTGAATCTTCCAGTTCCAGATCGGATCCATTAATTTCCATTCTTGTGTTTGTTGTATTGGTATCCGCGGCAGCCAAAACAGCAGTAAAATCTACAGTTTGTGTTCCACCATCTTCCAAGGTTAGTGTCAATATCTTGGTGATATCGTCCAAACTGAATGTCGTGATTGCCTGATCATCAGAATTGTCCATGTATGGGGTAAGGTCTACCGTGCCACCATCTTCCAAGGTCAACGTATTTCCTACCAAGCTCAAAGCCTGGTCATCTGTAGAAATGTACCCGGAAAGATCCACTGTGGTATCCGCTCCAGTTCCATTGCCTAAGGTCAATATATTTCCTGCAAAACTTATTTGTTGATTGTCAATATTATCCAAATATGGGGTAAGGTCTACCGTTCCGCCATCTTCCAAAGTCAAAATGTTACCTACCAAGCTTAAAGCCTGATCGTCTGTACCATTGTCATTCAAAGTGGAGAGGTCTACAGTTTGCGTGTTTCCATCTTCCAAGGTGATGGTCAATATTTTAGCGGCATCCATACTGAAGACGGTTACCGTCTGGTCATCTGAACTCCCCGCTGCCAATTCAGCCAAGGCACCTTCAACTTCGGTAGCAGTGAAATTGCCTGCCGCATCGGTAATATTAACCTCAGAAGCGGTCTGGTCATCTGTACCCAAACTTGCCAAAGGAACTGAAAGTGTACTGTTACTATCTGTAATTTCCAGATTGGCACCGTTTACTGCAAAGGCAGTGTTTACCTCGTTGGTAATGCTACCGTCCACTTCCGTGCCTGTCACTATATAAGGATCAGCAATTGTTCCAGTTCCGGAAACTGTATTAATACCTGCTCCGGTCACTTTCGTTTCTGAACCGTCAGCTGCAGCAACAGAAAGATCGTAGTCATTTCCACTAGGTGTCAAAGTAACCGAACCATCCGTAGAGGTCAAGGTTTGTAGCTCATTGGTAGCATCAGTATCATTATCAGCTGCATTACTTGCCGCCAATTCATCCAATGCACCCTGTACATCTGTTGATGTCAATCCGGAAGTTGGGGTATAAGGATTAGAATTTGCCCTAGTATCTATAACTTGAGGTGTACCAGTTTCATCTGTATAGGTGTATGTACCATTTCCATTATCAACCAGGCTACTTGTCGTTTGGTTTGTATTAATTAGTACCGCCGTACCAGAATCATCCGTAATGGTGTATGTTCCATTGGTATTATCAACAACTGTGGCCCTCTTGGCATCAAATAATGTAACAGTGCCATTTTCACTAGTATGTGTGAAGGTACCGTCGCCATTGTCAGCAAGGGTTGTTATTGTCTCATCTATGTCTGTTACCGTACCGGCAGCATCAGTTACTGTTGCAATTCTATTTCCAGCAATAACATTTGATATGGTCACACCATTGGTATTGATGATCACATCACTCCCGTCATTATTGGTAAAAGTGTAAGTACCATCCAAATTATCGGTGATATTGGCCTTGTTCACTTTTTGTGTTGTCCCGCTTTCATTTACGTAAGTAATTGTACCGTCACCAGTATCAGAAATATTGGTAATTGTTTCCGAAATCGTTACTGAAGCTACATTTAAATATAAACCTCCGTCTGTACCAACTACAATATCATTATTAGCATCATTACTTATCAAATCAATAGTTTGGGCTGGTCCTGTACCATCGGTATAGGTTATAGTTCCATCTCCATTATTAACTAAAGATCCTGCCAATTGATTAGAATCAATGGTTACTGCATTTCCTGAATCATCAGTTATTGTGTATGTACCATCGCCATTATCCAAAGCTGTAGAACGTTTGGCATCAAACGTAGTAGCCACCCCATCCTCATTGGTATAGGTAAAAGTACCGTTGGCATTGTCCACCAAAATGGATAATGTCTCCGTAAAGGTGGTAATCGTTCCATTCTCGGAAGTGTAGGTAAAACTCCCATCACCGTTGTCCACCAAAGTGGTCACCGTGT
>NZ_JBEWYP010000015.1:2500-3530 GCF_040566555.1 Sediminicola luteus
ACGTAAACGTGCTCCGACCGCTTGTAGGCGTATGGTTTCAGGATCTATTTCACTCCGTTATTCACGGTTCTTTTCACCTTTCCCTCACGGTACTGGTTCACTATCGGTCTCTCAGGAGTATTTAGCCTTGGCGGATGGTCCCGCCAGATTCACGCAAGGTTTCACGTGCCCCGCGCTACTCAGGATACCACTATCGGTAACGGTCTTTACCTGTAAGGGGCTATCACCCTCTACGGCCAAGCTTTCCAACTTGTTCCAGTTCATTACGCACCGAATGTCGTGGTCCTACAACCCCGATATTGCCGAAACAATATCGGTTTGGGCTAATCCGCTTTCGCTCGCCACTACTAACGGAATCACTATTGTTTTCTCCTCCTCCGGGTACTTAGATGTTTCAGTTCCCCGGGTTTGCCCATCTTGCGATGTACTAGTTCTTCAAACTAGTGGGTTGCCCCATTCGGATACCTGCGGATCATATCGTGTGTGCCGATCCCCGCAGCTTTTCGCAGCTTATCGCGTCCTTCTTCGCCTCTGAGAGCCTAGGCATCCCCCATACGCCCTTATTTAACTTGTCGCACCTGCTTCGCCATAAGGCTAGGCATGCGCCCTCGTAATATTATTCGTATTAATTTCCATGACGTACAACTATCCCTGGTGGTATAATTGTACGCACTTTGTCCCAATATGTCAATGAACGTTTCGGCGAGGATACTAAGTGATGAATTTGATAACATCCCTAATACCGTCTTGTGCCGTTGTGGAGAATATCGGAGTCGAACCGATGACCTCCTGCGTGCAAGGCAGGCGCTCTAGCCAGCTGAGCTAATCCCCCATTTCGAAATCCCGGATGTAGCACCCTGAATCATTTAATGAGTAGAACCCTCTGCTCCTAGAATTTCCTTCAATCTGTCAATCAATGAACTTTTTACATTCTTCCCCTAGGGGAGTCCTGTTGTAGTCTCAGGCAGACTCGAACTGCCGACCTCTACATTATCAGTGTAGCGCTCTAACCAGCTGAGCTATGAGACTC
>NZ_JBEWYP010000016.1:0-2145 GCF_040566555.1 Sediminicola luteus
GAATCCCAGCTCGATTTGATTAACATCAAATCTCAACAACGGATTCTTAGCCTAACCGTTAGCGGTAACTTGCCCCAAAAATTAAGAGCAGCTCCATTCCTACTCCTTTTTTGCTGCCTACCCTATAGTTGGACCAATCAATACGCAAGCGGAATGTTTATCAGGGCAGCAAAAAACTACGGTTTGCAATTCTCTAGATCAAGCTTTCATAGGGTTTCGGGATTTATAATTGAGCAACTTAAGGCCTTATCCTTTTGCCGCCAGTACGCAAGGGTTACGCAAGCAGTACGCAGGTCGACTTTAGGCTGGCCCCTTCTTTTTCAGGTTTGATAGAACTATAGATTTTATTTGTGCTTGCAGTGGTCAGGGCTGGACTGAATATGCGGCAAATACCACGGGGATTGTCCCAATGGTCTGCCCGTTAGAGTATGGTTCGGGCTGCAAGCAACCGCTAACAAGGGCTATAATTCAGTCTTGCATTCTTCAAAAGAGAAAATTCACTACTTTTAATCCGGCACGATTTCCTTACTGAAAAATCCTAGCGGATTTCCCAGACCGAAATCATAGCCTAAACGTTGTACGCAAGCATGAAACTCTTAGCTTGCAAGAAATATTTAAATTTCAAGAAAATGAAAAATTCAATTTTACTCCTGTTTATTTTAGCATCTGCATCCGTATTTTCGCAGGACTCTGATTACGGTGTATCCTCTTATCTGACCGAAGGAACAAAAGCACCAAATACCCATTATATAGGAGAAGCTTGGTTGAATGCCATTTATCACGATGACGAGGAATTGGGTTATAATATTACAAAAGCAACTTTTAAAGCCAACTCCACCTTGGATTGGCATAAACATGGTTCTGCGCAAGTCTTAATAATTGTAGATGGAGAAGCCTATTATCAGGAGAGAGGAAATGAGCCTGTAATTTTGAAAGAAGGAGATATAATTAAATGTGAGAAAGATATCGAACATTGGCATTCATCCACCAAGTATAGCGATGTAACTTATTTGGCTTTATACGGTGGTGGACAACCAACTACTTGGACTGAAGTAGTTACTCAAGAATATTATGATAAGGTGGCTGAAAAGCTAAAAAGAAACTAATTATCAGGAGTATACTCAATTTAAAAAATGCCAGCGTACAACAGGGGCTATAATCCATTGTTTAGCTTATTTACTACAATTCAAAACTTTTCATACTTTAGACCGGCAAGATCCCAAGCTCGATTTGATTAACATCAAATCTCAACAACGGAATCATAGCCTAACCGTTAGCAAATATTAGTCACTAAATGAGTAATTACCAATTTGTATTAATACTCCTTGTAATCCCAGTTGGATTATTTCTAAAATGGATTACGGACACATCGAAAGACTTTGAAAGCGAAATCGAAATGGACTGCAATAAACATGGATTGAATTATATTAGTTCAAAATACCCAGGACTTTTCAAAGTTGGTCCATTTAAGAAATTTGAAATCACCATAGGTAAGCCAACAATTAATAATGGCGCCATACAATATGAAAATACCTATTATCGGATTGTAGAATTAAAAACAAAAAACAATCGGAAAGAACGAGTTTGGGCTAAAATAGAGACGAGTTGGTTTAAGGATACCCAAATTGAATATAAACCTCGTTTATCCGAGCTTAAAAAATAACATTTGCTAACACTACCTATAAGTAATGCGGAGTTTGGTGTTTAATTCAAAGTAAGCGTATATTTACTATGTCCGCAAAATCTTTTCGATTTTGCTCTGGCGAAAAAATATAAATCAAAACAAAAAGCTTTTGCTACGTGCGAAGACGGAAACTAAAAGGTTTCCTTGCCTCCGCACTACTCATAGCTGAAGCGTTAGCGCCAATGGTGCATAAAAAATATTAAGCAGTACGGAGGGTTACGTTGAATGAAAGTTTAGACTAAGGATCGGGCAAAGCTGATCCTTTTTAAATTGCCTTACCAATCTGTTCGTAAGCAGAACGCAACCACTACGCTAGTTCGACCTTAAAAAGGCAATTTATAAAAGGCTAAAAACATAATTAGGATCTTGTTGGCCTTCACCTTGGCCTGGGTAACACCACGGGCGCTAACAAGGCCTATAATCCATTGTTTAGCATATTTACTACAATTCAAAACTTTTCG
>NZ_JBEWYP010000018.1:0-574 GCF_040566555.1 Sediminicola luteus
TCCGCATTGATCGTTACAGAACCACCATCCACTAAAGAGATGATTTTTCCTGTCCCATCAATCGAAAGATCTTGGGTATCCGTGTTGTCCAAATATGGCGCAAGATCTACTGTGCCACCATCTTCCAGAGTCAGGGTGTTTCCAGCCAAGCTCAAGGCCTGGTCATCTGAACTAGCAGCGGCCAATTCAGCCAAGGCACCTTCTACCTCTGTAGCGGTGAAATTCCCCGCCGTATCGGTTATATTGACCTCAGAGGCAATCTGGTCATCGGTACCACTATTGTCCAATGAAGAAAGATCCACGGTCGTAGTCCCACCGGCATCAATAATATTAAGATTCGTGCCGGTTAAATTGGCACTCGTGATCAATTCGTTTGTAGGGTCTGCATCAGCATCGTCCAAAGTAGCAACACTAACCACATAAGGAGTGGCAATGGAACCATCACCGGCAACGGTAACATTTGTCCCAGCATTTACTTTGGTCTCGGTACCATCTGCCGTTGGCAACACCACTGTGTTCCCATCTTCAATGCTCAAGTTGTTACCAACCAATGTCAATGTCTGGTCGTCCGTAC